>NZ_LAPT01000055.1 GCF_003194385.1 Pokkaliibacter plantistimulans | reverse complement strand
AGCAACAGCAACAGCAACAGCAACAGCAACAGCAACAGCAACAGCAACAGCAACAGCAACAGCAACAGCAACAGCAACAGCAACAAGAGCGAGCAAAAGCGTTGATCCGTCCAAGCCAAGCCAAGCCAAGCCATCACAAGCGTTGCGACAGTGACAAACTCAGCGCACAAGGGTTGCAGCAAGCGTAACCCGGGAGATGATGTTGACAGGGTCAGACCTGAGTTAGCACTGACCGTAAATAGCCAATATGGGGCCAGATTTCATCGCACCAGGGCGCCAGCTCGGCAGCGCTGCTGGCACCGCTGAGCACGCCGATGACACGCCCGGCCCCTGCCGCACGACCCATTTGCAGGTCTTTCGGATGATCGCCAATCACCGCGATCCGGGAAGCGTCCAGCTGCCAACGTTGCAGACAGGCATGCACCATGGCCGGATCAGGCTTGGCAGCCAGCCCCTGATCTGAACCGATGACGGGCGTGATCCACGGTGCTATCCCCAGCGCCTTCACCGCGGCGTCACCATAGTGCTGTGAGTCTGACGTGACCAGAGCCAGAACCAGCTTGCGCTCGCTCAGCCAGCGGCAGAGTGCGGGCAAATCACAGGGTGTACGCAGGTGTTGCAAGTAATGCTCGGCAAACACCGGCGCGACCCACCCTTCCAGCACATCCACCTGATGAACACCCAGTACACTGCCCCACAGACGCAGGATCGTCTCGGGGTCACTGTGTACCAGTGGCGAGTCAGGGTTCAGCCGTTGTCCGTCAGTAAAGCCACTGACGCTAAGCAACTGCGCAAAGGTTGCATCCTGCCCTGCAGCCAGTGGCGCCCGACGCGCCAGCTCACGCAGGGCCAGATGATAGAGCGGTATCCAGGTGGGGTAGAAATCCACCAGGGTACCGTCCTTGTCGAAGATGATGCCTTTAATCTGTGCCCAGGGCACTTCAGCCTTGCAGGGGGTCAGGACCATGCCAGGGATCAACAACCGTCATGGTGGGGAAACAGGCACGTACAGCCTCAATACTGTGCTGCTGGAACAGCAGTTTGATGTTGGGGCCGGCATCCATAGTGAAATACACCTCAATGCCCTGCGCCCGGCACTGCCAGACCTGCTGCATGGCCTCAATACTGGCGGGCTGCCAATACAACAGCGGCGGCCAGGAGGCGATCATGGTGGCGTGCATGGACAGGGCGTTGTGCTCGGCGGTCTCGCCCAGCAAGGTGAAATCCTGTGCAGCAATAGCCTGGCGTAAGGTCTGCAAATCACGGGCAGCCTGCTGTGGCCATTTTTCATAAAGCAGACAGCTGTCGGTGGTACGGGTCATCCCCGCACGGGAATCGACGCTTTTCTCGGCAGTGGTAATTTCCACCACCCCGATACGCAGGTCGGGCCACGCTTCAGACAGTACCTCGGCAAAGCTGTCACTGCCGTCGTCCAGCTCACCTTTATGCCATTGGGCAAAACCGCAGAACAGCGAACGTGATGCACTGCCGCTGCCCATCCGCGCGATACGAGACAGGCTGCGGCCATCGCGAGGAATCGCATAGATGCCCGCCAGTGCCAGCGTCAGAGCCGCAAATCCGGAGGCTGATGATGCCAGCCCGGCAGCAGTAGGAATATTGTTGTGGGTGGTCACCCGAAAACGGGCAGGTGTCAGGGAGCGGAACAGATCAATGAATTGCGACACCTTGCGAACAAAGCGACTGTCGGCATCCAGCTGCTGACCGTTAAGCCAGACTTCATCACTTGGAGCATCGATCACCTGCAGCCGGGTACGAGTGCCAAGCTCTCCCAGACTGATGGACAGCGAGCTGTTGACCGGCAGATTCAGGGCGGCCTGACGCTTGCCCCAGTACTTGCACAGGGCGATATTGCTCGGTGCAAAGGCTTCTGCCTGCGTTTGCAGTACAGGAGTGCACTCCGGCAGGTACAGGCGCAGGGCTTCAGCAGGCGACAAACTCAATTTCCACTCCTCGGTCACTCATGGCTACATCAATCACTTCGTAGGGCAACAGGTCTGGCTCCACTCTGCCCAGCGCCAGAATGCAGTCGCCCAGACCAGAGCCTGAAATCTTCGCAGCCAGTACTCCGTCCATGCCACGCAGGCGATAAACGATATCCGCCAGACTCGCATCGCAGACTCCCAGCGCATCCAGCAAGCCATGCTGCATGTTCAGACAACGGGCAAACCCGGGGAGATCCGACACTTCCAGTGCGGCCATGGCCTGTTCGGCGCAGTCACCCATCAGCTGGTAGAGGCTGTCATACAGCGCGGTGTTGGCTTCCGCAGCGGCCGCAATATGGCGTATGACCACCGGAGTCGGTGTCTTGTAGCCCGCGTAGACCAGCGCAATGGGCCATAAACCGGGGAGAGGGATTACTTCGCGCTGTGCCATGCGATAGGCAATCAGTCCGCCGTGCACACTGGTTGCCAGATCCGTACCCGAGCCACGGCCCTGCACGGCCAGTACGGTTTCATGGGCGGTAGCCAGCAGAATTCGGCGGTCGAGACTGGCATGACCGGCGTGCCAGGCCATCAGTGCCGCCACCAGCGCGACGGTTACGGCGGCGGAGGAGCCAAGGCCAACGGTATGACTGAACTCGGAAACAATGGTCAGCTCGAAGCCAGACTGCGGCTGCATCAGCGTGATGACCTTGAGCACAAAGCTCAGATTGGGGTGGTCTTCCAGCTGATCCAGATCACTGTGATATTCCGCCAGAGCGGAATGGATAATGACCTGCCGGTCTGCCCGAGGTTGCAGCTCAAGGTGGATACGCTTATCCACCGCCGCCCCCAGGGCCCACTGGCCATGCAATACGGCATGTTCCCCCATCACCATCAGGTTACCGGGGGCAGAGGTACGAATCTTATTCCAGGCGTACACCGTCGTGCTCACCTGTGATGGTTGTACATTTGAAACCATGTCTGGCCGCCAGCTCGGTGGGGTTCACACCGCGCACCAGCACGACGCCCGCATTGTCACCACGGATACTGCCTGCGCCACAGACCTTGGCCGCACCGCCCAGTGCTTCAATCTCGGCGATAAAGCCATCGATCAGCTTCGGCACCACACCAATCTTAACCAGCAGCCGGTGATTTTCGCGAATAGCGGCCTGCAGGTACGCTTCGTTCTGCTCTGCCAGCGCCGCCGTCATACTGCGGGTGACCTCAGCAAAATCCTGCCAGACCGGCGATGTGGCAAAACGCTCACGCACTCTGGCCACGCACTCACCGGTGGAGCAGGCGGCCTTACCGGTAAACACCACCCACCAGTCAGCATCCAGCGGTGCACTGGGCATGACCTTGCCATCAATCAGGCGAATCACGCCGCCTGTCACCACAGCAGATGCGTCCATGGCACTGCCACGGCCGTGTTGCAGACGCTCGATAAATTTGACCAGTGCGATCAGCGCATCATTGTCTTCAAAGGGTTCGCCGAAGAACTCCCCTGCAGCCTTACATGCCGCCGCGATAGTTGCAGCAGACGAGCCCAAACCACTGCTGACCGGGATATCTGACTCCAGCCACAGCTCAACGCCGCTGCGAGCATCAGGCTGCAGCCACTGCGCCATGGTATAGAAGAACAGCTCGCGGCCTGACTCCATAATCTCGTCGACGCGAATCTCACCTTCCATAAAGGCATCGTGCAGCTCGTCCAGCTCTTCCTGCAGCTCCAGCGTCTCTGCCACGGTCAGCTCAGTGGTTTCGCCATCGGCATGCAGGCGCACGACCGGTGAGTCGACCTTAGCCAGTCGTACTCGGGCACGGGGAGAGACGGCAGCTACCAGAGCAGGTGCCCCGTAGACTGCTGAGTGATCACCACTGACGATGACTTTCGCGGGGGCACTGGCCTGAATCATGATGCTGTTTTTTCGTAGATGCGCTTGTGCTGGCTGATAGCAGCCAGACGGAAAGGACCGGTAGTTTCAGCGGCAATAGCATGCTCGCCGCCATCAACCGGATTGGGGTAGTCATACAGGCGACGATACGTGGCGTAATCCACCGACTGGCGACGGGCAAGCAAAGTCTGGTGATAGTCTTTGTGCAGATGAGCCTGATAGCCCGGCTGTACCACACCAGAGAACAGCTCTGCCACGCAACCCGAGCCATAGCTGAAGAAGCCGACGCGCTGACCAGCCAGGTCATGCTCTGCATTTTCCAGCAGGGACGTCAGGCCGATATAGATTGAGGCGGTGTAGCTGTTGCCGATACTGCGGTTGTAGCTTAGGGTATCGGCAATCTGAGCTTCGGCTTCTGCCGCAGACAAACTGGCACCAACCTGTTTCAGCAAATGGCTGTGGGCCTTTTGCGCCATACGGGTAAAAGGCTGGTGATAGCAAAAATAGTTGAACTCAGAGAACGCATGCCCGCCCTGCTGCTGATAATCCAGCCAGGCGTGTTTGAGAGACTTCAGATAGACCTTGGTGGAGTACTTGCCATCTACTAGCGCCGTTCCACGATAGTTGGGACGCCAGAAGTCCATCACATCTTCGGTGTAGAGCCCGGATACCGGCTCCACTTCCATGATTTTAGGATCGGCACTGATCAGCATCGCCACGGCTCCACAGCCCTGCGTCGGCTCGCCGGACGAATCCAGATCATAACGAGCAATGTCGGAGGCTATCACCAGCACCTTCTGCTGTGGCTGACGGGCAACCAGAGCACAGGCCATCTGGATGGCGGAAGTGGCGCTGTAACACGCCTGCTTCAGCTCTACAACACGGCAGGCGGGGTCCAGCTCCAGCAGGCGATGCACATAGACGCCAGCGGATTTGGACTGATCGATACCACTTTCACTGGCAAACAGCAGGGTACGGATGGCGCTTTTGTCCTGACCTTCCACTACCGGGAGAGCCGCAGCCGCTGCCATAGTGACGATGTCTTCGTCTGGCGCAGCCATGCTCATCTGCTCTTGCCCGATACCAGCATAGAACTTCTCTACATCTATCTGGTGCACCTCAGCCAATACCTGTAAGTCCAGGTAATAACTGGCGGTGTAGAAACAAATATCTTCAATGCCAACCTTCATATAGAGACTCAGTTCCTGTTACCTGCGCCAAAGCAAGGCATCATTTAGGTGGAGCTGTTCAACACGGGTTACCCCCAGCAAAAACATCGCGGTGGTGAACTCCTGCTTAACCCCTTCTATCACGGCAATCACGGCCTCGGCAGACTCCATGGCAGGCTTCAGCAAGGGCGCAGCCAGGCCACACAGAGAGCCGCCGAGTATAACAGACTTGATCATGTCCAAACCGTTACGCAGCCCACCACTGGCGATAAATGTCGCTCTTTCCTGATACGGACGGGCCCAGTCCAGCGCAACCGGCGTCGGGATACCCCAGTCCTGCATCCGCAGGCCAAGATCGCCACGGCCACGCCGATGATGCTCAATACGGCTCCACGACGTACCACCGCTACCGGCGAGATCAAAATAACGAATACCAGCCGCCAACCCCAGTTCGATATCAGCTGGCGTCATACCACAGCCGACCTCCTTCAGAATCAGCGGCGTGGTCAGCTCAGCCTGCAAAGCAGCGATCTTGGCAGCGAGCCCTTTAAAGTTGCGGTCACCTTCCGGCTGCACAGCTTCCTGCAGCGGGTTCAGGTGCAAGAATAGACCATCCGCCTGCATGATGTTGATAGCACTTTGTGCTTCCTCCAGCCCGAAACCATAGTTGAGCTGAACGGCACCGAGATTCCCCAGCAGCACCGTGGTTGGTGCCCACTGGCGCAAGGCAAAGCTGTTGCAGGATTCGGGATGGGTGAACATCACCCGCTGGGAGCCAACGCCCATGGCGACACCGGTTGCTTCGGCAGCCTGCGCCAGATTGCGGTTGACCCGCAGCACCAGCTCGTGATCGCCCCCCGTCATGGAAGAGATCAGCAGGGGAAAGGACAGACGTTTGCCAAGAAAGCTCACGCCAGGATCAACCTCAGCGTAGTCAATTTCCGGCAGGGCGCGATGCATCAGGTGCCAGGAGGCAAAATGGTCACCCTGACGATCAGTGTCAGGGTCTTCTTCAATTACGCGGATATGCTCAATCTTGCGATCATTGGTCGAGTTACTCATCCGCGCTCCAGCTGAATATGCGCTTCCATCAACTCGCCAGGATTGGTTTGGGCCGCCAGCAGTGACAACTCACCGCAAAGTACAGTTGCCGCACAAATGACGGCCAGACGGCGGGCATTGGCACCGGTCTCACGGGGCTCACGGCAGCCCAGTCGGGTCAGATTGTCTTCAACAAAATCCAGCCCCTTGCCATTACCCACGGAACCTACGATCAGATTAGGCAGGGTACAGGAAAAATACAGATCGCCATTACGCACTTCGGCGTGGGTCATCCCCTGCGAACCCTCAACGATATTGGCCGCATCCTGCCCAGTAGCCAGATAGAAAGCCAACAGCATATTGGCGTAGTGCGCATTGGCACTGCGCAGTCCCCCCGCCAGCATAGTGCCGATCAGGTTCTTTTTGATATTGAGATCAACCACTTTCTCCGGCGTGGTTTTCAACCGACGCTCACAGATGTCACGGGGGATCAGAATCTCGGTGATGACGTTCTTACCACGACCAAGAATGCCATTCACGGCGGTAGGCTTTTTGTCTGAGCAGAAATTGCCGGAAATGGAACTGTAACTGAGCTGCGGATAGCTCTGCAGGATCCAGCGCATCAGATGATCAGCGGCGTTGGTCACCATATTGTGGCCGGAGGCGTCGCCTGTGGTGAATTCCAGGCGGACGAATAACAGGTTCCCCAGGATCTGATGACGCACATCGATCAGGCGGGCAAAGCGGCTGCTGGTGGATACCACTGCCTGCATTTCGTCACGACGACAATTGAGGCTGGTAATGGCGCTAAGTGCGGCGCCGGCATCGGCGGCTTCCAGCAGGATGGAGCGAGACATACGCTCATCGACAAGCGTGGCCTTGATACCGCCTTCGCACAGCATGGAAACGCGGGCACCACGACCAACAGAGGGCCAAAGGGGGGATTCATAGGTTGCCAGGGGCACTGAGACCTCTGCATCCATGATATTGCCACTGATTCTGATAGGCCCCACCCAACGCATTGGGACAGGCGCGGTTGTAATCTTGTGCGCTTTCATCGGAGGTATTTTTGGCTCGAAAAAGGGAAACCAACAGCGCATTTCCCTTTCAAAATCTGCATGAAAGACCACTACGCCAGTGGTGACGGGGCCAGAGGTGAGGCGATTGTAGCGACGCCCCAAAGCAATTGCAATTCAGCCCGGGCGCGTGCTGGAAGGCTATAACGGCAGAGGATCATCCTCGTCGTCAGTACCCAGAATAGTGTTGCGATTTTTCAGAACCTGACGTACTCGCTTACGCCCAACCAGCTTTTTCTGGGCCTCAACCGGAAGGTCGGTAAACATCAGTATGCCCTTATCGATCAGCAGATCGATCACATCCTCAAGGACGCGCTGCAGCTCAAGGTCAGACTGGCGCATGTAGGCAAAGGTGCGACCGTTATCCTGAAACAGAAACTGTTGCAGCTCCTGATCATCTGGCTCAAGAAACTCGTGAGCTTGCGGCTGCTCCACAGCGTACACTGCGATGATCTGCCCATCGGCATTTCGTTCAATATAGGGCATGGATGAATTCCTTGATATCCGTGTCAATAAAACAGAGTACACCTAAACGTTGCAGCAAACTCACCTTGGTTCGCAGCCACCAGAGGACCAACGGTTAACGCACAAAGAGCGCCCCCCCCTCGGACAACGTCGCTAGAGTATATGCCCTACGCGGTCACCCGCCAAACTCACCCTTTTCACGTCCGCTAACTGTCGGTCTGCTGCCAGGCAAAGTCCACATCGATGAGCAGGGATAATAATAGCAGCACCTGCTCCCGCACACCTGTTCGCATAAAAATGTGGAGATGCTCGGCAGCGTTTGCAGCAATATACGGCCACAGGTAGAATGCCGCAGATTGAATTTTTGAAACAATACGAATTGGTTCTAAATAAAGCGTTGCCTCAGGGTACGCTTAACCACCCCAGGCGATCAGATCAACCGTTGCTACTCTGGATCAGGTGGTGGATGGAGCACCAACCGACGAGTGCTTTCTCAGGGTATCTCTGCACACTTTGTCTTCATCTGGCTGTCAGTGTCTTAACGCTGAGTGCTGTAAAACTATTGTCCTCGCACCCTGAATTCAGCTTTTCCGCAGGGGCCGCAAGCTCACCAGATGAAGCAGGTTACCAGTCCCTTTAACTCAGCTGCCGTCGTGCTGTTGCTTCAGTTAGTGCCTTCATTATTCCTGACATGTGGAAGCAATACTGTCCATGGACCAAGCAGCCAAGATCAGATATCGCCGCGAGCGTTTGTCGGTACCCTTGAAAAAGCAAGGCAGATTGCTGCTTGCAGTGCTGACGACCGCGCTGACACTCAGCTCAGTCAGCCATGCCGATGAGCCTACAGCAGAAGAGAAGAAACTAGCTTCGCAGCTGCCTGCTCATCTATTTAGCCGGGATGCCGAGCCTACCACCTCCATTCTGATCGATAAGCAGCGCAAGAATGCCTATCTGGTGCACATGGAGAATGATATCCCCCATGTAGTGCGAGAAATTACTCACCTGCAATTCGGTCAGCAGGACGGCGACAAACAGAGCGAAGGCGACCTGAAAACGCCGGAAGGGGTTTACCGTATCGAGAAGTTCATTCCCGACTCACAGCTGGCTCCCGTCTATGGCAGCGGCGCCTTCCCGCTGGATTACCCCAACCCGCTGGACCGCATTGAAGGTCGTAATGGCAGCGGCATCTGGCTGCACGGTCGAGATGACAACGATCCTAGTAAAGTCGCCACGCGTGGCTGTGTAGCGTTCCAGAACAAGGAAATCCGTGAACTGGAACCCGTGCTCAAACCGGGCACCAATATCATCATCAGCCCCAAGACTGAGTTCATGACACCTGCCGCCTACGAGGCGCGAAAGGCCAGTCTGTTTAAACAGCTGGATGCCTTCTTCAAGGACTGGAACAACGCCGACATCACCTCACTGGCCAAAATTCTTCACCCCACCTTCCATGATGCCAACGGCCTCAACCGTGATGCCTGGGTAGCGAAGAAGAAGGCACTGGCAGCAGCCTACCCCGAGCGCGATATCAAGATCAGCAATATCTATGCTTTTAAAGAAGACGGCAAGCAGGTCGTGTTCGACTTCAATCAGACCTACTGCGCAGCCAATCTGTTCTCCTACGACCACAAGCGCCTGTTCTTCAAGCCTGATGGTGACAAGCTGAGTCTGGTGGCCGAGGACAGCATCGCCCTGCCCATCCAGCCTATTCTGACGGCAGAGGCAACCCGCTTCGTTGACAAGTGGATCGACACCTGGAGCAAAAACGAGATTTTCGAATATCTGGCGCTCTATAACCCCCAGTTCACCTATGATGGCGGCAAGAAGCTGGCCGACTGGCAGGTCTACAAAAGTGGCATTTTTGCCCAGCGTCCCGAGCAGAAGATCAGCTATTCCAATCTGCAGATTGCCCCGGTCAAGGGCGATCTCTACCGCGTCACTTTTAAGCAGAACTACCAGAGTGACAATTACTCTGACGTGGGTATCAAAACACTGATGCTGAGCGGCTGTCCTGGCGACTTCAGTATTGTTTCCGAGTCCTGGACTGCATTGAAATGAAAAAAATAACTAGTCTTGCCCTGAGTCTGGCGGCAATGCTCAGCTGCACCTGTACGGTGCGTGCCGACACCCGCCCAAGCAGCAGCCACGAAGTGTTTTTTGCAGGCTCTGATTACGAGCTGAATGTCTATTACGTCAAGGGTCGCCAGGATGGAAAAACCCTGCTGCTGATCGGCGGGATACAGGGTGATGAGCCGGGCGGCTATCTGTCTGCTGACCTTTACCCTGATCTGGTGCTGGAGAAAGGCAACCTGATCGTCGTTCCTCGTGCCAACCTGAAGTCCATCATCCTGGGTGATCGCGGCCCCGATGGAGATATGAATCGCCAATTCCACGATGAGGCTAAGACCGGCCCGATGTATCAGGTGGTTGGCAAGCTCAAGGAACTGATGTCACAGGCCGACCTGTTTCTGCACCTGCATGACGGCTGGGGTTATCACTCACCGGTCTATGTAGACAGCCTGCGTAACCCCAATCGCTACGGGCAGTCACTGATTGCTGACAGCGCCAACTTCACCTGCGATGACGGTTCCGTGCTGCCATTGCAGGAAATGGCGGACAGCGTGCTGGGCGAAGTGAACAGCAGGATCAGCAACGAGCAGCATCACCTGCACTTCTTCAATACCCGTACCGCCGATCCGGATACCCCTTATTCAGAGATGCGTAAAACAGCAACCTATTACGCACTGCGCAAGGAGTGCCTGCCAGCTTTTGGCGTTGAAGCATCGAAAAATCTGCCCTCACTGGAAGACAAGATTCTCTATCACAATCTGGTGATCAATGCCTTTATGGAACGCCTGGGTATTGTCGCTGAAGCCCCACGTATCCTGATTCCCACTTCAGGGCTGCACTACACCGAAGTGATGGTCAATGGCGTGCCGCACATGCTGAAAGACAAGGACACCCTGACTATCCGCCGTAATGATGAGGTTCAGGTGGTGGATATCGGCACCGACTACAAGCGCGGCGTGACCATGGATCTGCTGGGCTATGGCAACCTCAATGACTTCAAGCAAAGCTTCAGGGTTGGCAAGGACACCCAGATGGTATTCCGCAAGGAAGGCCAGAAGTTTGGCAGCATTGATATCAAAGCCCTGAGTGACGAGCAGTATGCGCGCTATGCCGACAAGCAAAAGCAGGAACAGCATGATCATCGCCAGAACGTCACCCGTGTCTTCGTGGTCGCAGTCAATGACAAACATCACGTTCTGCTCAGTGGCGATACGCTCAAACTGGCACCGGCTGACCGGCTGGAGCTGATCAGTAGCTTCGGCGATGGCAGCAATGATGAGACGGTCACGCTCAACTTCCGCGGCTGGGTACCCGAAACCCCCAGCAAAATGCCCAATGATGATCGTGGCTATCTGATTGAGCCCGACAAGTCACGGCTGCTCCGTCAGTACTCGGAGCATGGTGAAGGCAAGCGCTACGCGGTGGTCGCCACCGACAGCCGTGGTAACCCGGTGGGTGAAATCTGGGTGCAGCTGAGCCAGTAACCTGCCCTCACACACCCTCGTCCCCACATTACAGGAGCTCAGGCTCCTGTAATGCTTTTCAGCGAACGCATCCAAACACAGACACTTGTCCACTCAGGCAGAGCTTTAAAAATTGCACAAAAAGTGCAAAAAATATTGACTCATTTTTTACGTTCAATGAGACTGATTCGCGTTTTATCCTGAGTTCACCCTAGCATCTCCTCGCAATGACCTGTTGTTGGGCAGATGCAGTCCGGAGAGAGTCATGTTTAAACCGTCAGTCTTGTTGTTAACGGTTGCCGCCATCACCACTTCAGTCAACGCGGCAGAAGAAGTGAATGTTTATTCCTATCGCGCCCCCTTTCTGATTCAACCGATGTTTGATCAGTTCACCCAGAAAACCGGGGTCAAGGTCAATGTGGTCTACGCTGACAAAGGCCTGCTGGAACGCCTGCAGAATGAGGGTCAGAACAGCCCGGCCGATCTGATCATGACGGTAGATATTGGTGTAGTACACGATGTCAAAACCCGTGGTCTGAGCCAGCCGGTGACCAGTGAACTGCTGGAGCAGAATATTCCCCAGCACTTTCAGGACCCGGACAACCACTGGTTTGCACTGACGTCGCGGGCCCGCCTGATTTATGCATCCAAAGACCGCGTTCAGCAGGGTGAAATCACTTCCTACGAGCAGCTGGCCGATCCTAAATGGCAGGGCCGCATCTGTACCCGCAGCGGTAAACACAATTACAACCTGGGCCTGATCGGCTCGATGATCAGCCATCACGGCGAGGCTGAAGCCGAGCAATGGCTAACGGGTGTCAAAGCCAATCTGGCGCGCCGCCCTGAAGGGAACGACCGGGCACAAATTCGCGCTATTGCAGAAGGTCAGTGCGATCTGGCCATTGGCAACTCCTACTACTTCTTCAAGATGCTGAACAATCAGGAAAACCCTGAAGAGATCGAGTGGGCCAAACAGGTAACTCCCATTGCGCCCAATCAGCAGGATCGCGGTACCCATATGAATATCTCCGGCATCTCCCTGGCCAAGTATGCCCCGCACAAGGACAACGCCATCAAACTGATGGAGTTCCTCAGTCAGGACGAAGCCCAGCATATGTATGCCGACCTGAATCAGGAGTTTCCGGTCAAGGCAGGCGTGCAGCGCTCCGAACTGCTGCAAAGTTACCTGGGCGACTTCAAACAGGATGAACTGCCGCTGGTGAAGATTGCCGAGACCCGTGAAGCGGCCAGCAAGCTGGTCGACAAGGTTGGCTTCGATAACTAAGCAGGATCAATCACCCCACAGCGGAAGTGGATAACACACTGGCAGATGAGGTCTCCCCCTTGGCCTGCATCTCTTGTTCTCAGCCAGTGACTGGCCCGATGGGCTGATATTCATAGTCACCGAAAGCGGCATGCTGCTTTCGGTTTTTATTTTCTGCCGCAGCAGATCCTGAGCAAGACCTTGCCAACGATCTTGAGCCCTGACGTGGCAATGCAGAGAATCCCTAACATGGCATTCCTCTCCTACTCCAGACAGCGCAGTATCAACGGCCAGGGCTGGCTATTGAGTGCTGCTGTGGCCGCCATCATGGTTGCCTTGCCGCTGCTGTCGATTTTCTGGCTGGCACTGTTTCCCGCTGACAATATCTGGCCCCACCTGCTGTCCACTGTCCTGCCCAACTATGTTATAACCACCCTCACACTGATGCTGGGAGTAGGCGTACTGGCGGGGTCCATCGGCATTGTCAGTGCCTGGCTGATCAGCACCTACCACTTTCCCGGACGCCGCGTTTTCGAGTGGGCGCTGCTCTTACCCATGGCGGTACCGGCCTATGTGATCGCCTATGTCTATACCGACCTGCTGGAATATTCAGGGCCACTGCAGGCATGGCTGCGGGAGCTATTCAGCTGGAAGACACAGCGCGATTACTGGTTTCCTCCTATTCGCAGTCTGGGTGGTGCCATCTGGATGCTGGGACTGGTGCTCTATCCCTATGTTTATCTGCTGGCCAGAGCCAGCTTTCTTGAACAGGCAGCCACCGTGAAAGATGCTGCACGGACGCTGGGTTGCACGCCATTACAGGCATTTCTGCGCGTGTCGTTACCCATGGCCCGCCCGGCCATTGCGGTCGGTCTGTCACTGGTGATGATGGAGACCCTCAACGACTTTGGTACCGTCGATTTTTTTGCCGTTAAAACACTTACGGCAGGCATCTACGATACCTGGCTGAACATGGGCAATCTGGGCGGTGCAGCACAGCTTGCCGCCCTGATGCTGATCTTCGTGGTCGTGCTGATTGTCATGGAAAAGCAGGGACGTTCACGGCAGCGCCAGTTTCAGCAGGGGGATCGCTTCAAGGCCATCCAGCTACACCGGTTACGCGGATTCAGAGCAGTGCTGGCCTGGACCGCCTGTGTGCTGCCCGTGTTCGCAGGCTTCATCGTGCCTCTGCTGGATCTGACCCGTTACGCCTGGCGGCACGCTGAACAAAGCTGGAGCCCGGACTTCCTCCGGCTGGCCTGGAACAGTCTGGCACTGGCACTGGCCGCTGCCGTGTTCTGCACCGTGCTGGGCCTGTTACTGGCCTACGCCAAACGCCTGCATAGAAGTCGCCTGCTGAGCAGCATGACGCAGGCAGCCACGCTGGGTTACGCCATGCCCAGTGCGGTACTGGCCATCGGTATCATCATTCCCTTTGCCGCGTTCGATAACACCCTGGATGGCTGGCTGCGCAGCAGTCTCGGCATCTCCACCGGCCTGCTGCTCAGTGGCACCCTCTTTACTCTGCTGTTTGCCTATAGCGTGCGCTTTCTGGCTATATCTGCAGGCTCTGTGGAATCCAGTCTGGGCAAGGTGACGCCGTCCATGGACATGGCCTGCCGCTCGATGGGCTATAACGCCAGCCAGACGCTGGTGAAAGTGCATCTGCCGCTGATACGCGGCGGCTTGCTGACCGCCGTACTGGTAGTGTTTGTCGACTGCATGAAGGAGCTGCCGACCACACTGGTGCTGCGCCCTTTCAATTTCGACACACTGGCCATTCACGTCTATCAGTATGCCTCGGATGAACGCCTGCCAGAGGCCTCGCTGGCAGCGCTGCTGATCGTACTGGTGGGGATTATTCCGGTCATTCTGCTGAGCCGCACGATCACGGCAACCCGCCGCTATCGCATCCAATAACGTCTCTGCACTACCTGACGCGGCTGAAAAACATACAGCCCCCGGAAAGCATAAAAGACGCGCTCTGCGTCTTTTATGCTGCTGATATGTTGCTGACGGCCTGTGCCGACTGTGAACAGGCACAGGTCAGTCAGGCAGCGGCAAAGGTTACCGGCCGGGGCGGCTGCAGACTGACAGTGACAGCGTCGCCCACCTGCAGATCAATATGGCTGTCGACAGCCGATGACACCAGCCGCCCGCTCGACAGCTGCAGCGTATAAAGGGTGGTCGTGCCGAGGAACTCCTTGGCCAGAATCTGTGCCTGAGCCCCTTCAGCATCAGCGGGGACAATTTCATGAGGACGCACAAACAGCTGCACCTCATCACCGTCCTGCCATTGATTGCAGGTCAGCATCACATTACCCACGTCGGTACAAAGCAAACCATCACGCACGGTGCCGGGAATAAATTCACCCTTGCCGACAAAGGCCGCTACCCGCGGGCTGCTGGGAGAATAATAGAGGTTATAGGGAGAATCCCACTGATGCAGACGACCCTCCGCCAGCACACCGACCTTGTCGGAGAAGGCGAAGGCTTCTTCCTGATCGTGGGTCACGAGCACCGCGGGGATGCCCTGCTGTTTGAGAATCTCCCGTACTTCACGAGCCAGATGACGACGCAGATCGGTATCCAGATTGGAGAACGGTTCATCCATCAGCAACAGATCGGGCCGGGGTGCCAGTGCACGGGCCAGTGCTACTCGCTGCTGCTGGCCGCCGGAAAGTTCGTGGGGATAGCGCTGCCCCTTTCCTTCCAGCTGCACCAGACTTAACAGTTCGCTGACCCGGGTATCGGCGTCCTTACGGCTTACGCCCTTCAGGCCGAAGGCAATGTTCTGCGCGACGGTCAGATGCGGAAACAGCGCATAGTCCTGAAATACCATGCCGATGCGACGCTGCTCAGGTGGCAGGTGCACACCTGCAGCAGACAGCACCCGCCCATAGAGTTCAATTTCTCCGCCATCGACGGCATTGAACCCCGCCAGCGCCCGCAACACGGTGGTCTTGCCGCAACCGCTGGGGCCAAGCAGGCAGGCGATTTCACCCTCATGCAGATGAAAGCTGACCTCGCTGACTACCGGCTGCCCATCATAGCTGCACTGCAGGCCCTTCACTTCCAGCACTTTATCCATCACGGTTGGCGCTCTCACTCTGATCTGGTCGCAGCCAAGTATAAAAGCCAACCATTCTCGTTAGCAAAAGCGTCACGATTTTGCTGAAGCAGGAAGCAAGGCCCGGTAGTGCTCCCAGTCGAAATACGGGCCCGGGTCCGTCTTGCGCCCGGGGGCAATATCACTATGGCCGGTAATACGTTCAGCACTGATCTGCGGATAGGCTCGCTGAATCGCCTCCGTGACCGCAGCCAGCTGCTGATACTGCACCGCAGTGAAGGGCTCGAAGTCAGAGCCTTCCATCTCGATGCCGATGGAGAAATCATTGCAGCCCTCCCGCCCGGCAAAACTCGATACGCCAGCGTGCCACGCGCGCTGGTCAAAGCTGACGAACTGCGCCAGTTCACCATCGCGACGAATCAGCAGATGTGCCGCCACACGCAGCGAAGCAATCTCGGCAAAAAACGGGTGTGCATCCGGATCAAGGCAGTTGGTAAATAGCTGCTCGATATAGGGGCCGCCAAACTGACAGGGCGGCAGGCTGATATTGTGAATCACCAGCAAACTGACCTCATCCGCAGGTCGCTCATTATGGTTGGGCGACGGTACTTTGCGGGCCAAATCAAGCCAGCCATCGGTAATGCTCAGAGGAATGGATAAAGTCATGATCTTCGGCAAAAAGTTCTGTGAATTCAGCCTGAAGGTTACACATCAGGGGCAACTGCGCTTGGGTTTTACCACTAAAGTTCAGTAAAATCCCGCACTCTCGATTTCACACTGCTCAATTACTCGGTTAATGATTTGCCCGGTAAATGGCGAGCATGGAGCAGTCAGCGTCTGCAGCGCACAAAACGTATTTACGTGCCGGGCAGCATCGCGAATTAGCAAAACCTACTCATACCAGCGACTACAAGGTAGAAAAATAATGCAGCATCTGGGAATTGAAGACACCGTACGCAATGCACTGGCAGAAGATATAGGTGCCGGTGATATCACGGCGGCGCTGATTCCCGCAGAGCGTATGGCTGCCGCTACGGTGATTTCCCGTGATGAAGCCGTCATCAGTGGCCGCCCCTGGGTGGATGAAGTTTTCCGTCAGGTAGACCCGCAGATCAAGGTGCAATGGCATATCAACGAAGGCGATCAGGTCTGCCCCAATACCCGCCTGTTCAGCCTGATTGGGCCTGCCCGCTCCTTGCTGACCGCCGAGCGTACTGCCCTGAACTTTCTGCAAACCTTGTCCGCCACTTCCAGCCGCTGCCGCCATTACGCTGATCTGGTAGACCATACCCAGGTGCGTATTCTCGACACCCGTAAAACTCTGCCCGGTTTGCGTATGGCGCAGAAATATGCAGTCACCCTGGGGGGCTGTTTCAATCATCGCATTGGCCTGTTTGATGCTTTCCTGATCAAGGAAAACCACATCATGGCCTGCGGTGGCATTGCCCAGGCCGTCAGCAAGGCGCGCGAACTGGCGCCCGGCAAGCCAGTGGAAGTCGAGGTGGAAAACCATAACGAACTGCAACAGGCTCTGGAGGCCGGTGCCGATATCATCATGCTGGATAACTTTACCCTGCAGCAGATGCGTGATGCGGTTGCCTTCACCGCAGGCCGGGCCAAACTGGAAGCCTCGGGTAACGTGACCGACCTGACGCTGGTCCCCATCGCCGAAACCGGCGTTGACTATATTTCCATCGGCGGTCTGACCAAAGATTGCAAGGCGGTGGACCTGTCCATGCGCTTTAGCAGCGACATCCCCGCGGTGTAACGTTTGCCCTTATTCTGTCACACGCGCTCAGGTAGCCTTGTGACTGACCCGCTCTGCAACCTCAGCCCGGTTGCAGGCAACCCATAACAACAAGGCAGAATCCACTGCCAGGAACCTGTTCACGATCTCGCGAGTCAGGCCCAAACAAGGCGAAAAGAGCTGAAGAAGCGGCGTTTACTGGCGGTAAATGCGCATTCTGCAGGTTTTTGCAACGCCGGGTGGCCGACGCACAGCAGATCGAAAACAGGTTCTGACAGGAAAAGTGGCCCATTACCGTGGATGGGCTATGGTTACTCAACGACGTGCCCCTCACGCTTCATAACAACAATAATCCTGAGCTCTGCCCTTCCCCGCTCTCAAGACAGCGGTAGCGCAGGCTCGTGGTCGTTATGGGGTAGGAATTCAACTATTCAGTGAAGTGTGCGCATGACATCTACGAACGATGCCTCAATCAACAGTACCCCCGCCAGCGGCGCGACCAGCTATGTACTGGTCCTCAACTGCGGGAGTTCCTCCCTCAAATTCGCGGTCATCGATGCCAGCACTGGCGAACAGCCCTTGTCAGGCATGGCCGAGCGTCTGGGCAGTGACGATGCTGAAATCGTCTTCAAGCAGAACGGTGCGAAGCAGACACAGGCACTGACACCCCATACTCACAAGTCTGCACTGCAAGCACTGGTCACGTACCTGCTGGGATATCCGGCGCTGGTGCAGTCGCTGACGGCGATTGGCCATCGTGTGGTCCACGGTGGCGAACATTTCCGTGAAGCCATTCTGATCGACAGCCTGAGTCAGCAGCGTATTGCCGACTGCAGTAATCTGGCACCGCTGCATAACCCGGCCAACCTGCTGGGGATCGAAGCCGCTCAGGAAGCCTTCCCGCAGCTGCCACAGGTGGCCGTGTTTGATACGGCCTTCCATCAGCAAATGCCGGATTACGCTTACCTCTACCCGCTGCCTTACGAGTACTACCGGGATCTTGGCGTACGCCGCTACGGCTTCCACGGTACCAGTTGCCGCTATGTCACCGCTGAAGCCGCCCGCCTGCTGAACAAGCCCGCGGCCGAGCTGAAGCTGATCATCGCTCACCTGGGTAATGGTGCCAGCCTGACCGCCGTGAAGCATGGCCACTCGGTTGATACCACCATGGGCCTGACCCCGCTTGAAGGCGTTGTGCACGGCACCCGTTGCGGCTCCATTGACCCGGGCATCATTGCCTATCTGGCTCATCGCCTGAACAAAAGCACTGACGAAATCGATGCCATCCTGTGGAAAAAGAGCGGGCTGCTGGGCCTTTCCGGCCTCAGCAATGACTGCCGCACCATCGAGGAAGCCGCAGCAAATGGCCACGAGCAGGCACAGCTGACGCTGGAAATCTATGCCTATCGTCTGGCCAAGGCCGTCGGCGAGCTGATGATTCCCCTTGGCCGTCTGGATGCGCTGGTATTTACCGGTGGCATCGGCGAGAACTCCTCGCTTATCCGAGCCCGCACCCTCGACTGGCTGGGCTTTTTGGGTCTGCAGCTGGACAGCGAAGCCAACGAGCAGTGTATTCGTGGCAAGGCAGGCAAGATCAGTCAGAACGGCCACGCCGCGGCATGGGTTATTCCCACCAATGAAGAACTGATGATTGCCCGTGACAGCGTCGCGCTGGCAGCGGCCGCGCAAGGAGAGCAAGCATGATCAGAACACTGATGCTGGTGCCGACCGGTCTGGGTGTCGGCCTCACCACAGCGGCACTGGGTCTGTTCCATGCCATGGATCAGCAAGGTATCAAGGTGCATTTCTTCAAGCCCATTGCCCAGCTGCATCCCGGCGACAGCGGCCCCGAGCGCTCTACCCAGATGCTCGCTTCCTCCTGCAAGCATCCCATCGCGCCGCCGCTGGAAATTCGCTATATCGAAGGGCTGCTCAGTGAAGATCGCGGTGATGAACTGCTGGAGGAAATCGTCGGTCGTTTTGAAGACTACCGCCCTGATGACTGCGATGTGGTTATCATCGAAGGGCTGGTACCGACCCAGAGCCACTACTATTCGACCCGTCTCAACAAGGCCATTGCCAGTGCGCTGGATGCCGAGATTGTGCTGGTGGCCGCACCGGGGATTGATACCCCCGCCGAACTGGAAGATCACATCGAGATCACCGCCCGTGCCTATGGCGGTATCGAACACAAACGGGTACTGGGCTGCATCGTCAACAAACTGGGAGCGCCCATCGACCGTGAAGGGCGTACCCGCCCAGATGCCAGCATGGACCGTACCTTCACCCAGAGCATCAGCGCCGAGCAGGTGCGTGAGCAAAGCACTCTGTTCAGCAACGACTTCCGCCTGCTGGGCACCCTGCCCTGGACGCCTGGCCTGAGCGCCCCCCGCGCACTGGATATTGCCCGCTATTTCGACGCCACCATCATCAATGAGGGAGCCATGGTGGTACGCCGTGTCACGCGCATCGCCATGATGGCCCGCAGTGTGGCCAACGTCATTGATGAACTGCGCCCCGGTACGCTGGTGTTCGCCCCCGGTGATCGTGATGACGTGGTGCTGGCCACCTGTCTTGCCGCACTCAACGGGGTGGAAATTGCGGCACTGGTATTTACCGGCGGCTTCACTCCCGCTCCCTCAGTGATGAGCCTGTGTGAACAGGCCATGCGCAGCGGCCTGCCGATGATGGCCATTTCTACCGGCTCATGGCAGACAGCCATCACCATGCAGCGCTTCAATCAGGAAGTGCCACTGGATGACGCCGAGCGTATCAACAAGGTCAAGGAAGAAGGTGCTCTGCATATCGATCATCAGTGGCTGCAAAGTTTCCGCAGCAGCGACTATGTGCGCCGTCTGTCGCCACCGGCCTTCCGCTACCAGCTGATCGAGCGCGCCCGTCGCGCCAGCAAGACCATCGTTCTGCCCGAAGGCAACGAGCCGCGCACCATCAAGGCCGCGGCCATCTGTGCCGAACGCAAGATCGCCCGCTGCGTACTGCTCGGTAACCCGGAGGAAATCCGTCTTATCGCCCAGCAGAGTGGCGTGGTGCTCGGTGAAGGTGTGGAGGTCGTCGACCCCAACAGCGTGCGGCGTGATTACGTGGCGCCGATGGTCGAGCTGCGCAAGAGCAAAGGCATGACTGATCTGATTGCCGAAGAACAGCTGCAGGACCATGTGGTACTGGGCACCATGATGCTGCATCAGGGTACGGTCGACGGACTGGTCTCCGGTGCGGTACACACCACAGCCAATACCATCCGCCCTGCGCTGCAGCTGATCAAGACGGCACCGGGTTACAGTCTGGTCTCGTCGATCTTCTTTATGTGTCTGCCCGATCAGGTGCTGGTGTATGGCGACTGCGCCATCAACCCCGACCCCAATGCTGAAGAGCTGGCGATGATTGCCATCCAGAGTGCCGACTCCGCCCGGGCCTTCGGTGTTGAGCCGCGCGTGGCGATGATCAGCTACAGCACTCTCGGCTCCGGCACCGGTGCCGATGTAGACAAGGTCATCACCGCCACCCGAATCGCCCGTGAACGCCGCCCTGACCTGCTGATTGACGGCCCGCTGCAATACGATGCGGCCGTCATGGAAAACGTCGCGCACAGCAAGGCGCCGGGCAGCACCGTAGCGGGCAAGGCGACGGTCTTCATCTTCCCGGATCTGAACACCGGCAATACCACCTACAAGGCGGTCCAGCGCAGTGCCAACGTCATCAGTATCGGCCCCATGCTGCAAGGCATGCGCAAGCCGGTGAACGACTTGTCACGCGGCGCACTGGTGGAAGACATCGTCTTTACCATCGCCCTGACAGCCATTCAGGCCACCCAGTCGGGCTAATTGCCCGACGTTACTGCCCCAGACAACAGCAAAGCGCCTCACATGGCGCTTTGCTGTTTTTATACTGGATAAAAATGCCCTCTTCACCGCCATCTGCCATGTCAAAAGAACTGTGCAGTTTGCCCTGAGTCTCACTCCTCCAAGCCTGACAACAGTCTGAAACATACCTTATGGCACACTTACCTGAAGCCCAAATTCAATAAAATCAGAGCGTTACTTTCACTCCGGAAAGACCCGCTCAGGCTGAAACAATTTTCTATATTGCACCGCACAAAATAGCTGTTGACATAATGCCAGTGCTGTTTAAAAATCATCCATATCAACTTTGTGCAGCGCAACATACGAGGAGCGCATTATGTATAAGACAGCCTTCGAAGACATCAAGAAAGTGTATCAGCCCATGATCGAACTGGGCGAAATCGGTAAGAAGACTGCCGAAACCATGCTGAAAGAATATTCCGAATACAGCCGTGAGCTGGTCTCCAGCAGCATCAACCAGGCCAAGCAGCTGGCCTCTGCCAAAGACATCGTGGCTGCCTTCGATGCTCAGGCGGTCTATGCCAAGAACCTGGACAGCAAGTTCGTCAGCAATGCCCAGAAGCAGATGGGCCTGATGCTGGAAGCACGCGATGCCAGCAGCAAAGTGTTCGATGAGCTGAGCGATGCCTACAGCAGCGCCATGAAGAGCTGGATGACCCAGTTCAAGGCCTGATCACCACGCTCATGTTGTAAGCCTTTCAAGGACTGGAACGTCACGGACGATAGTCTCCATACCCACCACGCAGTGCTGACTGACGTATGCGGCAGGAAACCAGGCATCAGTCAGCGCGGTGGGCACACCTTCAGCGCAAGGCAACTTGTACGCTGATGCAACTCCGCTTCTTGGCGGCTCACGTTACCTATCCAATGTTTATCGGGAAGCGAGAACAGGCCTCACTCTTGATATGGGACGGATTGACCGGTTGGTCTGATGGATTCGGTTTAAGTCATTGGTGCGGGGTAACAGCACAACCTGACTGTCTCAGCAGGAGCGAGCGCTTATTGTGAGGTGGGTGTTTTCAACGTTCATTAATCACTATTGCGTTACTTCTTTGTCTTAAGGATCTTTCGTTGTTGGTACGTGCAGTTGGGATTCCCTCACAACTGCGTTGGTGTTTGTAAAGTTGGTTGAGAGTAAGAGCGACTTACTCGCATCTTGGCCCGGCGCCCCCGCCGGGCCCTTTTTTTGCCTGAAAAAAGTGAACCTGCCGTCAGTCAGCCGCCAGCATCAATACCGAGCGAGCCACTGCCTGCGCCCGCGGGACGAAGGTATCGAGCAGACAGAATTCCGCATCGGTATGCATTTTCGCGCCCACTGGCCCGGTGCCACACAGTGTCGGTACCCCCATGGATGAGGTGAAGCCTGCATCAGAGCAGCCCCCGGTAAACTCACCATCAACGGCAAATCCGACGATTGCGGCCTGCTGTTTGTACAACGCCAGCAACTGCTCACTCATGCGCGCCTCAAAGGGTGAAAACTCCGACTTCAGGATCAGGCTGGCACAAGTGCCCGGCACATGCTCCGCCGCCACAATCGCCTCAATCCGGGCAAAGGCCTGGTCGCGCTGCTCCAGCGTCACAAAGCGCAGATCCAGCTTGGCGGTAGCACTGGCGGCCACGGTATTGGATGACATCCCACCGCAGATCAGACCGACGTTGGTAGTGACACCTGCCTCGTAGTCCGTCAGACCGTGCAGGGCAGTAATGATATGAGCCAGCGCACCGATAGCGCTGGCCCCATCGGCATGATTGACGCCGGAATGCGCGGCCTTGCCCTGTACCTGGATTTCAAAGCTGGCGCCGCCTTTGCGGGCCGACACCACATTGCCGCTGATGCGCCCCGGCTCCGCATTGAAGACGGCGCGAGCGCCTTCGACAACCCGCCGAATAGTATGCCGGCCCTCGGGCGAGCCAATTTCTTCATCGCCCGTAAACAGGGCCACGACCGGAAATGGCAGCATTGCCATCTTCCCCTGCTGCTGCAGCTGATGCAGGGCGCGTAACACAAAGCAGTTCAGCACCAGCCCCGACTTCATATCCGCCACGCCCGGGCCAAAGGCCTTCATGCCCTCGCGGGTAAAGGGCCGCTGTTCAACCGTCCCTTTAGGGAACACCGTATCGCGGTGGCCCATCAGCAGCACCGGCGCTTGCTGGCCCCCGCCAATGCGGGCCTCCAGCGCATCGCCGTACGTCTCGTTGGCGTGCCAGACACACTCGATACCATCCGCTTCCAGCCAGCTTTGAATCAGCGCACCGGCGGCATTGACGCCATCGCGGTCATAGCTGTTGGAATCGGTATCCACCAACGCCTGCAGGCAGTCGATCATGGCCTGCTGCTGACCCGCCAGCCAGTCGCAAACCTGATCGGCACAGGCGGCCATCAGCCGGGACAGCTCACCCTGCTGCTGGGGTTCGGCGGCCAAGAGGGAAGTCATCGCAGTGCTCCTTGTCAGAACAGATGAAAAATGAGGAGAGGATTAGAAAGACTGTATCTGACGCCAAGTCAGCTACCCTGTCGAGTCAATAAAACTGCCCCATGACATTACCCGGTTCCCCACCAGCACCTGCCTGATGGGGAACCGGAGCACCGTCGCGTTTACTGCTGCCGCTGCTGGCGGATACCCTCGCCCTGCTCGGCCAGATCCCAGAACAGGCCCGCCATGATCTGCAGCGCCTCCCGGCAGACCGGTGCCAGCACATGCTCGTTGGGGGCATGCTGGCTGCAGGCCGGATAGGAGTGCGGCACCCACAGCGTGGGCAGGCCGAGGATATGAGCAAACACATCGTTAGGGAGCGAGCCACCGAGATTCGGCAACAGTACCGGCGTCTTACCGGTGGTCTGTGCCAGCGACGACAAGGCCCACTGCACCCACGGATCCTGCGGATCAAGCCGGGTTGCCTCCATCTGCGTCATACCGTGGGCGGCTGCCTCAACATCGGTGAAACCATGCTGATCCAGATGCGCGCGGATGTGCTCGATAAAGTGCTGACTGTCGCTGCCCACCACATAGCGGATCTGGCAATGGGCCGACGCCAGCCCGGGAATAGCATTGACCGGCGCCTCCGGGTTACCGGTCTTGCAGGCCAGCATCTCCAGCGTATTCCAGCCAAATACACGCTCGGTGGGGGTCAGCCCCGGCTCTCCCCACTGCGGATCCACTTCCGGGTCATTGGGGCCACCACCAACGCTGATGTCCTTCAGCGCATCGCGTACTGACTGCGGCAGGCTGTCCGGCAATAATCCCGGCACCAGAATGCGCCCCTTGCTGTCAACCATGGATGCCCAGGCGTGGGCCAGCCGGGTGCCGGCATTGCTCAGCAGCCCGCCCCAGTTGCCGGAGTGATGTCCGCTGTCACGCAGCCTGACGGTCAGATCGAAGTTGAAAGAGCCCCGCGAGCCGAGAAACACCGTGGGATGATCCGCACCCAGTCGGGGGCCATCGGAAGCAATAAACACATCGGCCTGCAACTGCTCCTTGTAAGTGGCACACACCGCACCCAGCCCCGGCGAACCGGACTCCTCGCCCATCTCCAGAATGATCCTGACGTTAAAGCCGAGCTTGCCCTGCCGCTGCTCCAGCACCTGCGTCAGCGCCGCCAGATTGATCGTATGCTGGCCCTTGTTGTCTGCCGTCCCACGGCCATACCAGCGGTCGCCCTGCACCACCACTTCCCAGGGTGACAGGCCCGCTTTCCACTGGCTGTCATAGCCGCGGACCACATCGCCGTGGCCGTAGGTCAGCACCGTCAGCGCGGCCGGGTCTTCAATGCGTTCAGCCAGCAGGAACGGCCAGGCTTTCTCATGCTCCGTGGCGGCCGGGTTGTCCACCAGCTGCCAGCGAAAGCCCAGTGCCTCCAGTTGCGGCACGATGATCTCGTGCAGGTAACGATGCAGTTCAGCAATTCTTTCCGGGTTCTGGCTTTCGCTCTTGATACGCACCCGCTCGTTCAGATCGGTAAAGAAACGACCATCATCAAAGTAGGCTTCCACGGCCTGGATGGCCTGCTGGCGACTCATGGCAAACTCCTTAGCTACCCGCAACGGGCAGTTTTTGTTACTTCAAAATGTACTGCGTCACAACGCAATGAGGGCAAAGCTCCCCCAACCCCGGCAGACAGCGGCCTGCCAGAGGGAGGGCGTATTCAACGTCAGGAAATGTTCAGAGCGTGTTCTGTCGCATCTAGCACGACCTCGCGAGCCGAGGCCAGACAGAGCGAAAAGAACGGAAGAAGCACAGTTCAGTCAGCCTGAATGTGCACTCCGAAGATCTTTTCAACGCCGTGTGGCCGATCGCCCACCGGCTCAGGAGGCCTGAGCCCACTGACTGCTGTCAGGCAACTCCGGCAGCCCCAACCCCGGCTCAGGCGTCAGCACCGATGACAGCAACGCCTGAGTATAAGGATGCTGCGCATGGTGGAAGATGGCGTCACGGTCCCCCTGCTCGACAATCTGGCCGCGATACATCACCGCCACTTTGTCGACCAGATGCTCGACCACGCCGAGGTTGTGGCTGATAAACAGATAGGTCAGCCCCAGCTCCTGCTTGAGATCGAGCAGCAAATTGAGAATCTGAGCCTGCACCGACACGTCCAGCGCCGAGGTCGGCTCATCACAGACCAGAATGGCCGGCTTGAGAATCAGTGCCCGGGCGATAGCCACCCGCTGACGCTGACCACCGGACAGCTGGCCGGGATACTGACGCAGCAAACGCTCGGGCAGCCCCACCAGATCACTGATGTCCTTCACCGCCCTGCGCTGACTGGCGGCATCCCCGACCCCGTGCAGCTGCAACGGCAGGCGGATGATCTGCTCGATGGTCTTGCGCGGGTTGAGGGAGGAATAGGGGTCCTGAAAGATCGGCTGGATCTGTCTGGCCAGCGCCAGGCGATCACTGAGATCAATAGCTTTGTCATTGATCAGTACATCCCCTTCACTGGGCGGCAGCAGCCCCAGAATCATCTTGGCCAGCGTGCTCTTACCGCACCCGGACTCGCCAACCAGCCCCAGTGTCTGACCGGGAGGAATGCGCAGCGAAACATTGTTCACCGCCTTCAGTACGGTGGCCGGTTTGAACAGCCCTTTCTTCAGCTGGAAGTACCGTGACAAACCACACAGTTCGAGAGCGAAATCAGGCATCACACTGCCTCCTGCCATTGCTGCGTCATGACCGGGCAGCGCACCTGATGCTGCCCGCCGTCAACACTGATCAACTGCGGCTGGCTGCGGGTGCACTCGGTACTGGCACGATCACAGCGATTACGGAAAGCACAGCCCTGCAGCTCGCCCACCAGACTGGGCACCACGCCGGGAATCGCCTGCAGATGGCTACCGGGAGCAGTGCGCCCCGGCACCGGAATACAGTTCAGCAGCCCCTGGGTATAAGGATGCACCGGTGACGAAAACAGCTGCCGGGCAGACGCGGTTTCCACCACCTGACCGGCGTACATCACCGCCACCCAGTCGGCGATCCGCGCCACCACACCGAGATCGTGGGTGATGAAAATCACCGCCGTACCAAATTCCTGCTGTAACTCGCGGATCAACCGCAGTATCTGCGCCTGAATGGTCACATCCAGCGCCGTGGTCGGCTCATCGGCGATGATCAGGTCAGGCTCACACATCAGCGCCATGGCGATCATCACCCGCTGGCGCAAACCGCCAGACAGCTGATGCGGATACTGCTCCAGCCGTTCTGCCGCGTACGGGACGCCGGCCCGTTCAAGCAGATAGATCGCCCGCTCACGGGCTTCGCTGCGGCTGATCTTCTTGTGCTTGAGAATGCCTTCACAGAGCTGGTTGCCGAGGGTGTAAGACGGATTCAGTGAGGTCATCGGCTCCTGAAAGATCATCGACATGCGCATGCCACGAATCTGATTGCGCTCCTTTTTCGACAGCGTCAGCAGATCGGTGCCATCAAAGGCCATACGCTCGGCAGTACACTGCGCGCGCTTGGGCAGCAAGCCCATCAGCGCCATCGACGTCATCGACTTGCCACAGCCTGACTCGCCGACGATGCACAGCATCTCGCCACGATTGACCTGAAAGTCGATCCCGCGCACCGCGTGCAGCATGCCATTGGCGGTCGGCAGATCGACCTGCAGGTTTTTCACATCGAGCAATACACTCATGACGTTCTCCTTATCAGGTCAGTTGCGACCTTCCGGTGCATTCATATCCCGCAGGCCATCACCCACCAGATTGATGGCCAGCACCAGAATCATCAGGGCAATACCGGGAACGGCGATGACCCAGGGCTGGAAGAACATGTAGGCCTTCCCTTCTGCCACCATCAGCCCCCAGGAAGGCAGCGGTGGCTGTACACCCAGGCCTAGGAACGACAGGGTCGCCTCCAGCAGAATGGCGTGGGCCATTTCCAGCGTAACCACCACAATCAGCGAGCTGAGGATGTTGGGCAGCAGCTCACGCACCAGAATGTAGGGCGTAGACGCACCGAGCACCTTGGCCGAGGCGATAAATTCGGCATCGCGCAGCTGCTGGGTGGTTGAGCGTGCCACCACGGCAAAGCGGTCCCACAGCAGCAGCCCCAGCAGGATGATCACCACCTGCAGCGAGCCACCCACCAGCGAAGCCATGGCCAGTGCCACCAGAATCACCGGCAGGGCCAGTCGGGTTGTAATGATGTAGCTGATGACCGCATCAACCCGGCCACCGAAGTAACCGGCCAGCACGCCCAGCGTGGTGCCGATCAGACCGGAGATCAGGGCCGCCACCAAGCCGATGGTGAGGGAAATCCGTGCACCATAAAGCAGGCGACTGAGGTAATCGCGACCGAGCTTATCGGTACCGAGAACATGATCCCAGGTGCCCTTGTCGTGCCAGATCGGCGGAATCATGCGCTGGCTGACGTCCTGCGCATAAGGGTCATGAGGTGCCAGCCAGGGGGCGAACAGCGCCGCCAGCACAATCAGGCCCAGTACGGCAGCGCCCAGAGTCAGGCCATGATGGCCCAGCACCCGGTTCAGCATGCGCCGCCACTCGGGAACGACGGGTAACAGGGAGGTCGCAGGCGACAGAGATACAGCAGGCTGTGACATGGTCAGTCCTCCTAGCGAACACGCAGGCGTGGATCAAGCATGGCGTTGATCACGTCGGCGAGGAAAGTCAGGGCGATATAGAACACGGCGATAATCAGCACCACGGCCTGCACCACCGGATAGTCATTGCGGGCGATGGCATCCCAGGCCAGCTGGCCCAGCCCCTTGAGGGAAAACACCGACTCGATTACCACCGAGCCACCGAGCATAAAGCCCAGCTCCACAGCCATCAGTGCCACCACAGGGATCACCGCATTGCGCAGCGCATGCTTGAAGATCACCGTGCGCTCATTCAGGCCCTTGGCCCGGGCGGTACGGATATAGTCAGAGCCCAGCACTTCCAGCATGCCGGTACGGGTCAGACGCATCATCGCCGGGGTGGCGTAATACCCCAGTGCAATGGCGGGGAGGATAAAGTGCTGCCAGGTAGCGTTGCCGCCCGCGGGCAGCCAGTGCAGATTGACAGCGAAGATGACGATCAGCGCCAGACCAAACCAGAAGCTGGGCATGGCCTGACCAATCACCGCGATCAGCAGTGCCAGCCGGTCGATCCAGGTGTCCTGTTTGATGGCTGCCAGCACACCAAGCGGGATGGCAATCAGAGTGGCGACGGCCAGCGCAATGCCGCCCAGAGTGAGGGTAATGGGCAGGCGCTCGCCGATCAGCCCCATCACCGTGTCCTGAAAGTAGTAGGAACGGCCAAAATCAAAGTGCAGTGCATCCCACAGCCAGTGCAGATACTGCATGACGATAGGCTGATCGAGCCCGAACTGTTTGCGGATGTCTTCCACCTGCTCAGCGGTGGCCTCGGGACCGGCAATGGACGTCGCCAGATCACCAGAAAGGTGCAGCAGCATAAAGCTGACCACGGATACCGTGAAGGCGACACTCAGCGCCACCAACAATCGACGCACAACAAACGCCAACATAGATTCACTCCTTTACCTGCGGGTACTGAGGCCGTATCACTACCGCCTCGTATCCGGCTCAGTTTCCTCTTGTCAGAGTGGGGCTGGGTGCCAGTCACCGCACAAGACCACGCTGCATCAACCTCTCAGCAGGTCTTGTGCCATCGCTCCGCTAATCACTCGCGAAGCAGGTTGTTACTTCCAGCTGGCCTCATAGAAGCGTGGCAACTCGTCGGCATAGGCCTTGAAGTTCAGCTCGTTATTGAAGGCGTAGTTACTGGAGTAGGAGAACATCGGTGCCCAGTAGGCCTCCTTGGTGATGCGTGCAATGGCCTTGCTGTAGTTTTCCTTGCGCACCGCCGGGTCGATGGAGGTATCCGCCGCTGCCAGCCACTGCTGCACTTGCGGGTCCTGCGCCTGATCATCGGCGCCACCGTTGAAGTAGACCGAGGTAAAGGCCGACACATCATTCACCGAGAACGAGCCCCAGGTCTGGAATACGATGGGCGTCTTGCCTGCACGCTGCTCGGTACGCAGCGCCGCATAGGTCAGGTAATGCAGCTTGGCGGTGATGCCCACCTTGCGCAGATCACCGATCATCGCCTCGGCCAGATCACGCTCGCGATAGGCATAGATGTCAGTCTCAAAGCCTTTGGGGTAGCCCGCTTCCTTCAGCAGCTCCTTGGCTTTGGCCGGATCATAGGGGTACTTCACCGCCGCCTCGGTATCACAGCCAAACTGCTGCGGGAAACAGGGGGTATAGAGCGGCTGGCTGCCACCGCGAATCAGCTCATTCGCCAGCGCATCACGGTTGATGGCGTAGTTGATCGCCTCACGCACTTTCACGTTCTTGAACGGTGAATCAGGCGACGAGGTGCCACGGTCATCCAGCGCCAGATAGCCGACACGCATGGTCTCGCCACTCAGCACCTCAAGATTGGGCATGCTCTTCATCGAGTCAGCCTGATCCGACGGCACACGCCAGATCCAGTCCACCGCGCCGGTCATCAGCTGGGCAATGCGGGTATCCGCATCGGGAATCACCTCAAACTTCAGCTTGCCAATGGCAGGCTTGCCGATGGGGCTGTCGGCAAAGTAGTTGTCATTGCGCTCCAGATTGACGCCCTGACCGCTGAGCACGGCTGTGATCTTGTAAGGGCCGGTGCCGATGGGCGCCTTACTGAACCCTTCAAGACCCACTTTCTGGAAGTACTTGGCCGGGTAGATCGGCGTCGGGCCAGACAGATATTCAAACGCCGCCGGGAATGGCTTCTTCAGCACCAGTCGCACGGTAAAGTCATCCACCTTTTCGGCATGGTCGATCCAGTCAGTGTTCTGGCGGGTTACCACCTTGGAATCGGGCGAGGTGACGTAGTTGAAGGTAAACACCACATCGTCGGCAGTGAACGGATCGCCGTTATGGAAGGTCACGCCCTTGCGCAGATGCAGCAGCAGATGAGTCGGGTCTTCCCATTGCCAGTCGGTGGCCAGCATGGGCTTGTAGTCGCCGGAAGCAGGATCGCGGTACAGCAGGGTATCCCATGCCAGATGGGCCAGAATGACCCCTTCGCGCAGGTTGTTGTGATAGGGGCTGACGTTTTCAGGCTCGCTGTCAGAGGCGTAGACCAGGGTATCGTCAGCCTTGTTGGCCAGCGCAGCGCCTGACAGTGCCGTCAGGGAACAGGCCAGCAGGGTGTTGAGTAAAGCGAGGCGCGGACGGGACAAGGCAAAGCATGGCGTAGGCATAAGGCATTTCCTTTTTTACCGGATCCAAAAGCAAGCGAAGTACTGCAACTGCTTTTCAACCTATGCCAAGAAAATCATTGCCACAATAATAATATTCGCAAACTGTCGTTGCCGAAAAAGCAAAGCTATGGCGTGATAAAGCAGGGTATAAATGGGCCGTCGTGCCCGCCCTCAAACCTGTACACAATCGCGCAAACCGAGGCCAGACAAGGCGAAAAGAGCGGAGAAAGCGGCGTCTTGATTGCCTGAAGCAGCCGTCCGAAGGACTGTTTAACGCGGTGAGAGCAACCCGCGCAGATTGTGAAAATGTGATTACAACAGCCTGAAAAAGGTGTGCAGATGCCATGAACAAAGCCTCCCAGCTGCAAGATACCGCCATGCGCTACTTCCTCGAAGTGGCGCGCACCGGCTCCATCAGCGAGGCCTCAACCCGTCTCAATGTGGCGCCCAGCGCCATCAGCCGACAGATTGCCAGCCTTGAAGATTTACTCGGCACCGTGCTGTTTGAGCGCCGCCCGCGCGGCATGATGCTGAGCGCCGCCGGTGAACTGCTCGCCGCCCATGCCCGCAAGACCGCGCTGGAATCAGACCGGGTAGTGGCGGAAATCAAGGCGCTGGAGGGGCTGCATCGCGGCCATGTCAGAGTGTCGTGCTCGGAGGGCTTCGCCATGGAGTTCCTGCCCTTCAGCATTGCCGACTTCCGCCGTGAGCACGAAGGGATCCATTTTCATATCAACGTCAGCGCACCGGCGGAAGTATCGCGCCGCGTTCGCCATGGTGACGCCGATATCGGCATTACCTTCAGCCTCACCCCGGCCAAGGATATTCACGTCGCCTACCGCCAGCCCTCGCCGATCTACGCGGTGCTGCACCCGCAGCATCCGCTGGCCAGACGTAAGACGGTGTCACTGGCGCAACTGCAGCCCTACCCCATCGCCGTCCCCGAGCAGGACACCACCGTGCGCCAGCTGTTTGACATCTGCTGCAGCCGCCAGCGCCTGCTGTTTGAGCCCGCCCTGGTCAGTAACTACATGGCGGCCCTGAACCGCTTCTCCGCCTTTGACGGCGGCGTGTCACTGGCGGGCGAAATCTCCATGCGCCATATGATTGCCAGCGGTCAGGTCAGCGCCGTGCGTATTCGCGACCGTGGTATGGATGTGCGCAATATCGAAGTGCAAACCTTAAGCGGCCGCACCCTGCCCCACGCTGTTAAAGCCTTTCTGGATTATCTGATTACCCATATGCCGGGGAAGGAGGATGAGGGGAGTTAGGGGCCGAAATGGAAAAAGTATGCGAATACACTAACGCTGGCCATATTTATCATTTTCTAGTTGTGTTTCTTCATTATAGAAAAATCTTTTATTAGAATATTTACCAAAAATAAAAATCAAGAATACAAAATCTGAAAAAATCAAATTTGGAAAAATACAATATAACTTCCATTACTAGAGCCATGCCTTCTATAGAGGTGAAATATAATAAGTCGCATTCAGTCAAGAATAAAATGTAAGCACAGGGGGAATTACAACTACATGAACAACTTGGCATATTTCAGAAAAAAATTTAAAATCGCTCCTAAGGCAGATCTTCGTGACGTATTCGTGGCCGCCGATGCTATCTACGATGCAGAGCGCATTGCCATTGGCTACCTTGGGGAACTGGATCCCGCTGATAAAAAGTCGGGATTTCGAATTCATAGCCTTCTCAACCTTCTGGGACGAGTCTTTGAACATTCAGAGGGTATGCTTGTTGCCATGGCCACAGGATCTCCTGCAAGCGCTGAAGTACTTGCAAGGACCGTTGTTGAGGGCTCAATAAATGTTATGTACCTCGCAACATTCGGTACGTCGAGTACGCTCCTTCATTTTTTTCGCTCTTGGTTAAACGAACATGAGCGAAAGTTAAAGGAATGGAAGGGCGCAATTCAAAGCAAATCTTATGCAGAGAATATTTCTGTAATGATTAACGAGAGGAGTGAATTAATTCGCACGCTACACCTATACGTAGATCACATCGAAAGTCAATGTTCCATCGAACCAATCGAAAAAAATACAGAATGGCCAAAAGCACTCTTTTACCGTTTCGAGGCAATGGGCCGAAAGACGGACTACTACGAGAGTTACCACCGTCTAAGTGGCGCTAGTCACCTTACTGGTGAAGACACCTTACTTTGGCTTTTGGCTTTGGATGCATCTCCTTCCCAAAAGCACAAAATGGCTTCAGAAGCATGGGCCTACTCAACGATGATGACCCGCATTGCTTCCACGTTTTTCGTTGATGCGGTTGCTGCTTGTGTGATGGCTTACGGGAGACAAGATAACGGAGATTTACGAAAACAAAAAAGCTCCCTTGAGCAGGCTATACAGAGCATTGCCAAAGCAGCTGGCGTTCCACAGGTACCTTAGAAATGAGACTCAGCAATTCTGCTGCAAGTGAGAGCTCGCAAGCTGCTCTTTTGTCTTTCATTAGCGTTGCCATAATATAGAGCTTTCAGATGAGCATAGATAAAGATCCTCTACTTAAAAATCCTGACGATACTTTAACAAACGACGAACTACGAACTTTAATCAGGGAGCTTCAGAATAGATACCGAAATTTAATACTTGACAAGAAAAAAAGAGTGGGCAAGCTACGGGAGCAAAGAAAAGACATTGATAGAAAAAACAAAGCAATCGGAAAATTGAAGGCAGAGCTTAAAGAAAAGACAGAATCTAACAACCCAAGACTATGGAACTGCATAGTATCGGCTTTTAAAACGCGAAAAAGGTAAGAAAACATATAACAAGTTGCTTAAAATTTACTACAGCAGCAAAACAATGCAGCCTCCTCCAAATCGCTCAACCCAACACTTTTACCTGCTTAGCGGTGTCAAAAGCGAGGTTTGAGCGAAGTATTAATCATCAGAAAAAAGCAGTCCATTAATTAAAACCATGATTCAAAATCTAAAATAAAAATATTTGCTAACTCCAATTAGCAAGAATTACATCCAGTGCTCTGACAATCATCTCTCTTTGTTTTTTTCTTTTTATTCCTTTGGGTAATTTAGAAAACCAAAAGTGCCAATAGTGTTCAAGATCATGCCCTATTTCTCTTGTCGAGGGATGGGTCTTTTTTAAAAAATATTCCCTGCACATTTTCACTTGTTCAATACTGGAAAACTGAAAAGTGAAATTACACACATGAGCGAAATATACCCACTGTTTAAGCAAATTATCTTTAGGAACCTCTATTGAGATTCCGCCCTCATTCCGGGTAGACATGTAATCTCTATGCTTTCTTGGGTCAGCGACTTCTCTCCAAACTTGACTCATGTATCCCTCCTCCGTGTTCGAAAAACATTTTAGCCCACATTACAACACTATTACCGCTTCCTCTCCCCCAACCATTACCCTCAGAGTAACGATCTATCCTCAAGCTTGATTGATGCCCCTGCTCCGCAGGCCTAGGGTGTTGGAAAAAACAATAACCCTACTTGAGGACACACCATGCACGCCTCCATGGCTTCGCCAGTCAACTGGCAAACCCGGCGTCAGGAGAAGAACCGACGCCTGCAACGCCTCAGCGATCTGGCCAGTGGCCCGATTATCCCCACGGCCGATATTGTCACGGCGCTGGAACGTCTGATCTGCCCCGGTGACAAGGTGGTGCTGGAAGGCAACAACCAGAAGCAGGCGGACTTTCTCTCCCGCTCGCTGGCAGAGGTCAGCCCGGCAGTGGTTAACCATCTGCATCTGATCATGCCCAGCGTCGGCCGCCCTGAGCATCTCGATCTGTTCGAGAAAGGCATCGCCCGCAAGCTCGACTTCTCCTTCTCCGGCCCGCAAAGCCTGCGCATCGGCCAGCTGCTGGAAGATGATCTGCTGGAGATCGGCGCCATCCACACCTATATCGAGCTGTATGCCCGCCTGTTTGTCGATCTCAACCCGCAGGTGGCGCTGCTGGCAGGCTTCAAGGCGGATCGTCAGGGCAATATCTACACTGGCCCCAGCACCGAAGACACTCCGGCACTGGTGGAAGCGACCGCCTTCCGTGATGGCATCGTGATCTTTCAGGTCAACGAGATTGTCGATGATGTCAGCGATCTGCCGCGCGTCGATGTGCCCGCCTCCTGGGTCGACTTTATCGTACAGGCCGACAAGCCCTTCTTTATCGAGCCGCTGTTTACCCGTGACCCACGCCTGATCACTCCGCTGCATGTGCTGATGGGGATGATGGCCATTCGCGGTATCTATGCCCGCCATCAGGTGCAGTCGCTCAACCACGGCATCGGCTTCAATACCGCCGCCATCGAGCTGCTGTTACCCACCTACGGCGAGCAACTGGGGCTGAAAGGCAAGATCTGCCGCCACTGGACACTGAACCCCCATCCCACCCTGATCCCGGCCATTGAGTCAGGCTGGGTCGAGAGCGTGCACTGCTTCGGCACGGAACTGGGGATGGAAGACTATATCGCCGCCCGCCCGGATGTGTTTTTCACCGGCCGCGACGGCTCCATGCGCTCCAATCGCGCCTTCTGTCAGCTGGCCGGTCAGTACGCCGTCGATATGTTTATCGGCTCGACCCTGCAGGTGGATGGCGAAGGCCATTCCTCTACCGTCACCCGTGGCCGTCTGGCCGGATTTGGCGGCGCGCCGAACATGGGCCATGACCCCGGTGGCCGCCGTCATGCCTCCAAAGCCTGGCTGGATATGGTCACCGACAACTCGCTGCTGAGCAAAGGCCGCAAGCTGGTGGTGCAGATGGTGGAAACCTTTCAGGACAGCAACAAGCCCACCTTTGTGCAAGAGCTGGATGCGCTGGCCATGGCCCGTGATTATCAGATGCCACTGGCACCAGTGATGATCTATGCGCAGGACGTCACCCACGTGCTGACCGAAGACGGCATCGCCTACCTCTACAAGGCCAGCAGCTCGGATGAGCGCCGCGCCATGATTGCCGCCGTGGCCGGGATAACCCCCATTGGCTTGCAACAGGATGCGAAGGAAACCGCCCGCCTGCGTGAGGAAGGGCTGGTGGCCTACCCCGAAGATCTTGGTATTCGCCGTGCCGATGCCAGCCGCAATCTGCTGGCAGCCAAAAGCATCGGTGAGCTGCAAAACTGGTCCGGTGGCCTGTATCAGCCGCCCGCCAAATTCCGCAGCTGGTAAGGAGGCTGAGCGATGTCACTCCCCTCATTGCAGCCTGTCAGCAGGCTCACTCCCCATGACAGCGCCCGACAACTGGCCGCCAGCGCGCGCTGGGCGCTGGAACAGGAAGCCCTGCTCAGCCCCAAACCGGCACTGGTGGATCAGCGTGGTCAGGGCGTGCACAGCGATATGCATCTGCAGCTGATGCTGGATTCGGCACGCTGTCTGGAGCCCTATTTTGCGCAGATGGCCGCCGCCGCTCAGCACAGCGATAACCCACTGTATCTGCGGGCCCGGCTGGGTCTGCTGGGGCGTGAAGCGGAAGCGGCGATGCTGGCCACCACCGGCGGTGTAAACACACATCGGGGCGCGATCTGGGCACTGGGTCTGCTGACTGCCGCCGCCGCGCAACACAGCGCCGATGGCCTGATTACCCGCACTCACAGTGATCAGCTGCTGCACGGTGCCGCCCGTCTGGCCCGCTTACCTGACCCGGCGCTGCTGCATCAGCGCTCTGCCAGCAAGGGCAGCACGGCCTGCCAGCGCTATGCTGTCAGCGGTGCGCGGGAGCAGGCGCAGCAAGGCTTCCCGCAGATTCAGCAACAGGCATTGCCGCAGTTACGCAGCAGCCGTCAGCGCGGCGACAGCGAAACCATTGCCCGCCTCAATGCGCTGCTGGCGATCATGACTCACCTCAGTGATACCTGCGTGCTCTCGCGTGCAGGCATGGCCGGGTTGCGTACTCTGCAAACCGGCGCGCAGCAGGTGCTGGCGCTGGGAGGCTGTGGCGCACTGGCTGGCCGCCGGGCACTGCTGCAACTGGAACAGCAGCTGCTGGCACTGAACGCTTCCGCCGGAGGTGCCGCTGATCTGCTGGCCGCCACCCTGTTCGTCGACAGTCTCTGTGCAGATAACAACAACGATAAGGAGCAGTGATGGAAAACCTGCATTTTCAACGCCCTGCCCATACAGGCGTCAAACGCCGGGCCCTCGTCGGTTACGTCGGCTCCGGTGATCTTGAAGTGATGATCGAGCCCTGCACCACCGCACAGGCCGATATTCATATCCTCACCTCCAGCCCCAGCAGCGAAACGCGCTGGCGTCAGGTGCTGGAGCGCATCGAAGCGGTGCAGCCCTTCCCTGCCATGCGCATGGATATTCACGACTTCGCCGCTACTCCCGGTGTCATTCGTCTGCGCATTGAGCAGGCGCTGGAGCTGGCCCTGCAGGATCAGGAGGTGAGCCATGGCTGAGCCCGTCGCAACAGGATGGCAACCTGCCAACTTTATTGAACTCAGCGCCCGTGAACGGGTCGCCGCCCTGCTCGACCCCGGCAGTTTTACCGAACTGCTGGACCCCTTCGCCCGACTGACGTCACCTTGGTTGCCGAAACAAGGCATCGTCACCCAGTTTGATGACGGCGTGGTGATCGGCAAGGGGCGGCTGAATGGCCAGCCTGCCGTGGTGGCCGCCATCGAAGGTGCCTTTCAGGGCGGTAGCCTCGGTGAAGTGGCCGGGGCCAAGATAGCGGGTGCACTGGAGCTGGCGATTGAAGACAACCGTCAGGGTATTCCCACCTGCGCGGTACTGGTGCTGGAAACCGGCGGAGTGCGCCTGCAGGAGGCCAATCTGGGTTTGGCGGCTATTGCTGAAATCCATGCGGCAGTGGTGGAGCTGCGCCAGTATCAGCCCGTTATTGGCATCATTACCGGCCCGGTCGGCTGCTTTGGCGGCATGGGTATCGCAGCAGGCTTGTGCAGCTATCTGCTGATGACGCGGGAAGGCCGTCTGGGCCTGAATGGCCCGCAGGTCATCGAGCAGGAAGCCGGCGTGGCCGAATACGACTCCCGCGACCGCCCGTTTATCTGGAGCCTGACCGGTGGCGAGCAGCGCGTAGCCAGTACGCTGGTGGATGCCTTTGTCAGTGATGATGCTGATGCTGTGCGTGCTGCGACCCTCCGCCTGCTGCAACAGGGCCTGCCCGCCAGCCACCGCACTGACCGTGCCGACTCCATGCTGGCCGCCCTGCAGCAGCTCGACACCGACACCCAGATCAGCGCTTTGCAGGCCCGCACATTGCTGGCCTTCGCCCTGCAACAGCCTGCTGCTTCGGCACCGCAGCCAGAGGCAGGCCACCTGCACTGGGGCAGCAGCCGGGGTGAGCAATGGAGCCAGGCACTGATCGCAGCAACGGACTGGCGCTGCGCCGCCGTGCCCTCGGTGTGCTATGCCGATGGCGAGCTGGGCGGACGTGCCTGTCGTTTTATCCTTATCCGGCCTGACGCCAGCAATCACTTCCCCCGCGCCCGTCAGGGTGAAGTCGGCCTGCTGGAAGGCTGGGCGCTGGCCAGTCTGATTGAAGAGACGCAACGGGCTGACGCTGAACTGCCCGTCAAACGCGCACTGATCGCCATCGTCGATGTGCCCAGTCAGGCCTATGGCCGCCGCGAAGAAGCACTGGGTATCCATCAGGCGCTGGCCGCTGCCGCTGCTGCCTATGCCGGAGCACGGCTGGCTGGCCATCCGCTGCTGTCGCTGCTGGTCGGCAAGGCCATGTCGGGCGCCTTCCTCGCCCACGGTTATCAGGCCAACCGCATCTTCGCGCTGGATGACAGCAAGGTACTGATCCACGCCATGGGTAAGGCTTCAGCGGCACGGGTCACCCTGCGCAGTGAAGCCGAGCTGGATGAGCTGGCCGCCAGCATTCCGCCGATGGCCTACGACGTACACAGTTTCGCCAGCCTTGGGCTGATTGAAGGCCTGATTCCGGTGCAGCATGCCGACGACCCCGATAAAGCGGACATTGAGCGGGTTCGGCAGGCGCTGACGCAGGCTTTGCAGCAACTGCCTGCTGATGATCGCCATCTGCAGTGCCGCCTGCAGGGCGAACATCGCGGTGCCTCGCGGCAAGTCAGACAGTGCTTGCGCCAGAGCTGGCAGCCGGAGTCACACTGATGCAGCGTGCCGTCTCCGCTGGGCAGCCCGGCACAGCGCAGGAGAGTGACTGGACCGCGCATGACCTGCTGTGGGCGGCGCGCTCGGCACTACTGCCCGCCCCCCAGCCGGGAGCAGAAAGCATCACCCCTCTTCCTGCGTGGCTGGCACAGGTGCAGGGTCCGGTGGTGATCCGCCGGGACCAGCCTCCGTCGGCCAACCTGCTGCCCGTCGGAGTACGAGGTGCCAGCAAAGCTGAACGTTATGCCGCTTACCTGCCGCGTGCGGCAGTGCTGGAGCGCCTGACACCGGAGCAGCTGGTGAGCGAACAGCGCTGGTGCCGACACCCGCTGCGCCTGACGCATCCGGTATTGCGCATGCTCGATCAGCTTGCCGGGCGGGCGGCTGAGCTTGGCCTGCGCTGGGGCATTACCGGCAGTCTCGGTTATGAACTGGCCAGCGGACAGCCACTGCTGCATGACGACAGTGATCTGGATCTGCTGATCCGCACGCCTTCGCACATCAGCCCGGCACTGGCGCAAGAATGGCAGTCGCAGCTGCTCGGCCTGTCGCCACTGTGCCGGGTGGATATTCAGCTGGAAACGCCACTGGGCGCCGTCGCTCTGGCGGAGTGGGCAGCGCAAAGCGACAACCGGCCGGGCCCGGTATTGCGCCAAGGCATTTTGCTCAAGAGCAATGCTGGCCCGCAGCTGGTGACCGATCCCTGGCAGGCAAGGCCACACGCCTGCCCGGCCGAATCGGCAACGCCCGCAGAGACAAGCCCATGCTGACGGCGTTCACCTTCCCCGGTCAGGGTGCACAGCAACCGGGCATGCTGCAGGGCTGGCCGGATCATGGGGTGTTTCATCAGGTGCAGGAGGAGGCAGAAAGCCTGCTGGCGCAGCCTCTCAGCGATCTGGACAGCGCTGAAGCACTGCTGCACAGCCGTAATGTGCAACTGGCACTGCTGATCAGCGGGGTGGCCTGGGCGCGCTGGCTGCGTCATCAGGACATCACGGCCGATTACGTGATGGGCTTGTCCATTGGCGCCTATGCTGCAGCCGTCATCGCTGACAGCCTGAGTTTTGCCGATGCGATCAGGCTGGTCCGCCTGCGCGGCGAGCTGATGCAGCAGGCCTTTCCACAGGGGTACGGCATGCTGGCACTGGTCGGTGCCAGTCTGGATTGTGTCGAACGCAGTGTGGCGCAACTGCAGGCACAGCAGCAGCCCGTCTGGCTGGCCAATCTGAATGCAGGGAACCAGTGGGTACTGGCCGGTCGCTCTGACGCCCTGCAGGCCGCGGCAACACTGGTACAGCAGCAGGAAAGCTGCGCCGCCCGCCTGCTGGAAGTCAGTGTGCCATCTCACTGCCCGCTGCTGCAGGAGCCTGCAGCAGCGTTGCAACATGCCGTGGCCAGCGTCGAATTCAGCCCGCCGCGCTGCGCCTATATCAGCGCGGCACGGGCCAGAGTTATCCGCAAGGCGGAGGACATCGCTGATGATCTGGCCTGGAATATGGCCCGGCAGGTAAGGTGGCATGCTGCCAGCCAGATGCTGGTGGAACGTGGCATCGAACGGGTGCTGGAAATGCCGCCGGGCGCCACGCTGACCAGCCTGTTCAGGCGTCTGCTGCCACAGGGTCAGTGCCTTGCTGTCAGCAGCCAGCACGGCTTTCGGGCGGAGAACTGAAGACGAGCAGAAGAGAACTGAAGAGCACTGAAAAGAACCAAAGAGCACTGAGATGTACGGGTATGAGCGGGATAGCCTCCCCCTGACGATGAGGACCACAAAGCAACGAAAACTGCAGTACCGCCTTTTTAATCTGAAAAGGTAAAGCAAGACCGTAAACGCGTTCTAACAGGCAATAAAAACAATAGCCAAGCTGGAGACACACCATGATCATTTACGGAGTCGCACTACTGTCCATCTGTACCCTGGCGGGTATCTATATCGGTCAACTACTCGGTATTGCCATCGGCGTACCGGCCAACGTCGGCGGCGTCGGGATCGCCATGATCCTGCTGATCTTTGCCGGCACCTATCTGCAAAAGCGCGGTTTGATGAACCCCAAGACGGAACAGGGCATCGAGTTCTGGAGCGCGGTGTATATCCCCGTGGTGGTCGCCATGGCCGCCCAGCAAAATGTGTACGGCGCACTGAGCGGCGGCCCGATGGCCATTACCGCCGGGGTGGTGGCCGTGATTGCGGGGTTCGCGCTGGTACCACTGCTCGACAAAATGGGAAAGCCCGTCGCCACCGCTAACAGCGTCAAAGCCGAATCTGCCACTTCTCAAGCCTAAGGTGCCGCCATGTACGAAGCTCTGCAAAAAGTCATCAGCAGTTACGGTCTGGTCAGTGGCTTTGCCGTGATCGGTGCCACCATGTGGCTGTCCTACTGGATTTCCCAACGCTTTACCCAAGGCCGCCTGCACGGCTCCGCCATCGCTATTTTTCTTGGCTTGCTGCTGGCCTACTTCGGTGGCCTGTTTACCGGCGGTAAGAAGGGGCTGGTGGATATTTCCGTGCTGTCCGGCATTGGTCTGATGGGGGGTGCGATGCTGCGCGATTTCGCCATTGTCGCCACGGCCTTCGGGGTGAACATCGATGAGCTGAAACGCGCAGGTGTGCCCGGCGTGATTTCCCTGCTGTTCGGGATTGGCTCCTCGTTCGTCGCCGGTGTGGTGGTGGCGCTGGCCTTTGGCTATACCGATGCGGTCAGCCTGACCACCATCGGCGCAGGTGCCGTGACCTACATCGTCGGCCCGGTCACGGGGGCGGCCATTGGTGCCAGCTCCGAGGTGATGGCGCTCTCCATCGCAGCCGGTCTGGTCAAAGCCATTCTGGTGATGATCGCCACGCCCTTTGTTGCGCCCTATATCGGCCTTAACAACCCGCGTACCGCTGTTATCTTCGGCGGCCTGATGGGCACGTCCAGCGGTGTCGCCGCAGGCCTTGCCGCCACCGATCCCAAACTGGTGCCTTACGGCTGCCTCACCGCGGCGTTCTACACCGCCCTTGGCTGCCTGCTTGGCCCGTCACTCCTGTTCTTTATCGTCCGCGGCATTGCCGCCTGATTTACCCGCGTCATAGCGTTTGCCCCGTCCTGAGGACGGGGCTTTTTGGTAAGAGTGGAAGTGAGTGTGGATCACTGCTTTACCAACAAACGCTGCATAAAAACACTCAACGGATGATCAGGATAATCCCCAAAGGGCGCACAGCGTGCATACCCCTGCCTGCTGTAAAACGCCAACGCTTCGGTCTGATACGGACCGGTCTCCAGCATCAGCAAGGTGCAGTCACGATCCAGCGCGGCTGCTTCCAGCGTTTCGATAATCTGCCGCGCCGTGCCCTGCCCCCTTACGGCGGAACGGACATACATCCGTTTGATTTCGCCGAAGCCCTGTTGCAACACCACCGCACCACAACCAAGCGCCGCACCTTCATCATTGCGTGCCACGGCGAATATCACGTTGGGCTGCTGCAGGGAGGAGAGATCAAGGGCGTAGCGTGCTTCGGGCGGGTAGAGCGTGTCCTGATAGGCATCCAGCTCGCTGATCAGGGCGATAACATCGGGTTGATTAGGGGATTCGAGCGCAACATGCATGATGGGATTCCATTACCAGTGGGAAAGTCAGGCAGCCACTGTTGGCCACCGCGCTTCTATCAATAGCCGAAAAGGATGGCCTACACACCCTGCTTCTCCTGCAGATACTGCCGGGCATAAGCCCGACACTCGGCGATACAGTGCAGGATACGCGGATCGCGCTCACGGCTGGCCAGACACACCATGGCAATATGCTGCTGCATCCGGCACGGGTCCTTGAGGGGAATCAGCTGAATCTTGTTTTCAAACACCGCCTCTACGCGCCCCGGTAACAGGGCATAACCCATCCCGGCGCTGACCATGCTGATCAGCGAGAAAATATCACTGACCTGCATGACCACATTGGGAGTAAACCCGGCCCGCTCAAAGGCACGAAAGCTGTCGGTGTAGGTGGCAAACCCCTGCGTCAGGGTGACGAAGGTGGCATCTTTCAGCTCGGGCAGCCCCACCTCCTGACTGTCGGCATAGGGTGATCCCAGCGGCGCAGCGAGAAAGATGTCATCACTGAATAGCGGCAGCGCCAGACAGTCCGGCTCGCTGAAATCACGGTCCAGCGACACCAGAATGGCATCCAGCTCCAGTGAACGCAGTTTACGGAACAGCACCTGATTGGAATCGAGGGTCAGCTCGATATTGAGATCGCCCTTGCGTAACTTGAGGCCGGCAATCAGCTTGGGCACCGTCGCCAGCGTCAGGGAATACAGCGCTCCCAGTTTGAACTGATTGGAGTGGATACCTGCTGTCTCGCGGGTCGCCTTGACGGCTTCTTCCAGCGCAGCCAGCACCTGTCGCCCCTGCTCCTCCAGCACCCGGGCACTGGGCAGCGGTGTCAGCAGGCGCCCTTCCTGCCGGAACAGCGGACACTTCAGCCCTTCCTCCAGCGAGTGAATGGCACGATGGATACTAACGGTGCTCATCCCCAGCGCCGATGCTGCCTCCGCCAACGTGCCGGTCTGCATAAAGGTTAGAAAGACTTCCAGCTTTTTCAGGGTGATAGCGTCATCGAGCATGAGGGTTCCTGTTGTTTTTATGGTGGCCTACTGCAAAGTGCAGTTCACTCAAGTGCCAGGCGAAAGTCACAGAGTACAAATATTCGTAGTGCTGAAACACTCTTATGACATGACAAACAACCTTGGATAAGGCTTGATCTCCCCCTGCAGCAGCAATATGGAGAGCTGATCAGCGCTCTGGTTGCTGACCCCGAGTAACGGCTTTCTCAAGACCAAACGAACCCTAAGGAAACCTCATGTCCGATTTCTACACTATCCCGGTCAACACCATCAAAGGTGAAGCAACAACGCTGGAAAGCTACAAAGGCAAAGTGCTGCTGGTGGTGAATGTGGCCTCCAAGTGTGGCCTGACCAAACAGTACGAAGGGCTGGAGAAGCTCTACAAGACCTATCAGGAACGCGGTTTTGAGGTGCTGGGCTTCCCCGCCAATGACTTCAAGGGACAGGAGCCGGGCACTGACGAGGAAATCCAGCAGTTCTGCACTTCCACCTACGATGTAACCTTTCCCATGTTCAGCAAGATCGTAGTGACGGGGGCAGACAAGCATCCGCTGTATGCCCATCTGACCAGCGCTGAACCCACCACTGTCCAGCGTGAAGCCATGGAAACCATGCTGCGCGGTTATCAGATCGAGCCGACTGCGGCCCCTGAAGTGGTGTGGAATTTCGAGAAGTTCGTAATTGGCCGTGATGGCCAGATCGCGGCCCGTCTGGCACCCGGTATCACCCCGGATTCCGCCGCCATCTCTGAGGCGGTCGAGGCTGAGCTGGCCAAGGCGTGATCCCTGATCAGCCTTGCTGAATAAACTAAGGGCCGAATTATCCGGCCCTTGGTTTTTATGTACCCATTAACAGTTTTTCACCCATTAACAGTTTATGTGTAACCGTTAAAACGTTGTTGTGTACCGGTTAAAACGCGGCCTGCAGCCCCAGAAAAATAACGGCGCTGAGTATCGCTGCTGCAGGCAGGGTGATGATCCAGGCCAGAGCGATAGGTTTCATCATGCCCCAGTTGGTCTGGTGATTGACCAGACCAATACCCAGTACGGCACCGATCAGGATATGAGTGCTGGATACCGGAATGCCGAAGGTGGACGCCAGCAGCACCACAATGGCCGCCCCCAGCTCCGCCGAGAAGCCTGATGCGGGATGCATCTTGGTCAGGTTATGACCAACGGTGGCGATCACTTCCTTACCGATAAACCAGAGCCCGACAATCAGTGCGACACCGAACGTCAGCATCGCCGCAGGAGGGACCGCTGCCTGTGAGCCGACTTCGCCGGTACGCAGCACATCCATGATGGCAGCAAAGGGGCCGATAGCGTTGGCGATATCATTGGCACCGTGGCTGAACGCAAAGCCCGAGGCGGTAAACACCTGCATCCAGCTGAACAGCAGGAAGGTAGAAGTATCCAGCGACTTGCCCTTCAGGGTGCGGGTAAAGATATACACCACCATCCACACTGCTGCCGCGACCATCAGCATGATCAGCACGTTGTCGATGGTCGACAGGCCCAGATGCATGTTCTTCAGGCCTTTGAAGATCAGCATGGCAGAGATGATCATCACCCCCAGCGCGGCCACCGCAGGGACGTACATTTCCAGCGCCTGATTGGCACGCACATCGCCTTTCTGGCTTTCCAGCTCATGCTGCTTGCGGTAGTAGTCCGTCTCAAACTCGGCCGGGTCGAAGTCATCGTCTTCCCGTGCATGGGCATCACGCGCCATGGCCGAGGTGTAGGCAATCTGCTGAATCTCGCTCATGCGCTCGAAGGCTTTCTTGTGCTCCTTCTTCAGCTCTTTCTTCTGCAGTTTGATATTTTTCAGCTGCCGGTCAGCATCGTCGTTGTAGTTGAGAATGTGCTTCTTGATCAGGTAGAACAGCGCGTAGGCCACTGCGCCGCCCAGCACCGGTGAGATCACCCAGGACAGGGCAATCGTGCCGATCTTGCCCCACTGCACCAAGGCCAGCGCCGAGTCAGTGCCGCTCAGCAGAATCCCCAGCGTAATGGAGCTGCCGACGATACCGCCGACGATGGAATGGGTCGTGGAAACCGGGTAGCCCTTTTTGGTGGCAAACAGCAGCCACAGTGCCGCGGCCAGCAAGGCCGACATCATGATGTAGACAAACTGCATGGGGGCGATGGTCATCCGTGACAGATCGACGATACCGTCACGAATGGTCTTGGTGACTTCACCACCGGCAATCATCGCGCCGCTGACCTCGAAAATGGCCGCAATCACCAGCGCCTGTTTGATGCTGAGCGTGCCGGCACCGACGCTGGTACCAAAGGAGTTGGCGACATCGTTGCCGCCAATATTGAACGCCATGAACAGCCCGAACAGGCAGGCAAGAACGAAGATCAGGGGAGCGTTGTGCTGGGTATAACCCAGGCCCCAGTTGAGAAAATACAGGGTGGTGATCAGAAACAGCGCGGCGAAGAACCAGCTGATACGAGAGATCCCGCCCACCCCTCCTGATGGCATAGCACCCGATGTGTTTTCCATATGTGCCATCTGACTATCCATCCTCTGTGCCAAGTCATGTGGAGACCTGAGCGTACGAAGGGCGGATGACTGCGCTGTGACACTTTGATACCAGTTTTCCTACAATTTTCCCTGCTATGGCAGCTCGCTATGGTTTGCTGGCCAGCAGCTCACGATGGGCAAGATAGAAGTAGGCCACGGCCCAGAGTGGCCAGCCATGGAGCAGAATCCGCACACGCACGTTACCGCCAGACAGCAGCATCAGTGCAATGCAACTGAACAGCAGTAAGCCCATTCCGATTCTTGCGGTTTTCGGCTTGAGCAGCTGGCGTTGCTGGTTGACGGAAAAGTACAAAAGCCAGAGTGCACAAAGGCCACTCCAGCCCGTTACAAAGACCACCAGTACCGCCATCGCCGCATACAGCGATGACTGGTGCTGATAGGCTCCCAGCTCAAAGCCAATCCCTGTCATCGACAGATACAGGGCGATCAGCGTGCTCGGCACCATCACCACCAGGCCGACAAAACGATGAACACCCCGGCGCAGCGCGGTTGAGATATCCATCACTGACGGTGCTCCAGCAGTTCCCGCAAGGCAGTCGGTAACAGCTGGCGGGCACGCTGAGTCAGCGCCTGTTCCTGCGTTTGCCAGAGTACACCGAGGTAGATCACCAGCAGGCCGATGGCGGTCAGGGCGACGGGAAACAGCCAGCTGTCTTCAAACACATCCTGCGCCAGATGCCCCAGGTACAGACAGGCACCAATAGCCCCAAAGACCACAAACACCCGGCGCATCAGCACCACTCCGACAACGATCATCAGCAGGTTGATACAGCAGTAAATAAACTTGTTCAGTTCACTGTCGGAATGCTGCAGCGTCATGCCGCCCCAAAATGCCATCACGCCAAACAGGTAGATCCAGAACGCATAGTCGGCACTGAAGCGTGAACGGATATCCACCCACAGCGCCAGCCCGATCATCAGCGCACCGCAATAAAGCGACACCAGCTTGCGCAGCTCCCACGAATAGTCCCCACCGTTAAGCATGGTGGTCAGGTCCATGGACATGTACCAGAGGGTGACGGCAATCGGCATCACCAGAAAAGGATAACGGTAGCGCCACAGCACCATGCACCCCACCGCCAGCGTTCCCAGCTCCATATACAGCCAGTGCCAGCGAATATAGCGATGGTAATCGCGGTAAGGTGAGTCATCAGGCCAGACCCCCAGTGCCTGCTGCAGGCCATAGATGGCCAGCGGCGTCAGGGCAACAGCGAAGGTGGCGCAAATGCCCGCCGGTATCATCAGCCCCCTGTCGGCAAAATGGCGGGAAAACCACAGGCCCACTCCGGCATACAGCAACGAAATAAAGAACACCCCCCAGCCACCGAACTCCTCCCAGCCGAGGTTCATAAACAGCGTCATGGCGCCGATGGCGATCATGCCGCCGAGATAATACAGCACATGGGTAAAGTCGAATTGCGGCGTATTGGCATGCTGGCTACGCCAGAACCCCCATAACCGCTCGGCCTGATCAGCACTGATAATCTGCTGTTCAACGGCCTGATCCAGTGACTTTCTGGTCAGTTTCATCCGTGTAACTCCTGTTCGGGCAAGCGATCTTGCTTGCCCCACCATCGGGTATGCTCGCTCCGCCGCACTCTTATACTGGCGCCAGAGGGGCATGGGGTAACGCAGGCAGGCTAATCGCAATACTATCCCCCGCCTGCACCGGTCCGCCATGCAGCACAACACCCATGACACCGGCGCGCCGGATCAGCTGACCATGCTCATCCCGATCCAGTACTGCAGCGGTCAGCCCCTGCTGATAGCGGTCAAGCTGAGCACAGGGGTTGCGTAATCCCGTCACCTCGATGCGCACCGTTTCCCCGATTGTCAGCACACTGCCAGTGGGCAGCGCCAGCAGATCAAGACCACAGGTCGTGATATTTTCGCCCATGGTCCCCGCTTCGACCGCAAACCCTCTGCCCTGCAGCTCTTCGATCAGCTCCTGCTGGATCAGATGAACCTGGCGCAAATTAGGCTGATTGGGATCTTTGGCGACGCGGGAGCGATGCTGTACGGTGACGCCGCGATGGGCATCGCCCACCACCCCTTCGCCCTTGATCAGCTCAATCTGACGGGCGGGCTGTTTGGAAAATGTGTGCTGCTCTGAACAGCTGACTGCGACTACCTGTGCCATGGAGTTTCCTTTTCCCTGATGTGTGATGGCCTGTTACAGACCATCGCGATCGCTGTCGGCAAGGGTAGCAGGGTCACGGTTATTTGGCCTGTTCAGAGTGATAACGGTTTTGTATTGGTGAAGAGTGACAACGATTTGGTAGTAGCTAAAAGCGACAACGGTTTTGTAGTGGTGAAGAGTAAGAACCGGTTCCTGCACGTGAATGCGTTGAAATCCCCCCTGCGGGGGCCATAAACAGCTCATTGTTCTGTCAGCCAGCGCCATCAGTGAGGTGCCTATGCCCAGCCCGCGGATAACCCATATTGCGCTGCATGTGGTCGATCTTGATGCCTGCGTGTCGTTCTACGCCGACTACTGTGGCATGTACACCATTCACGAGCGGCGCCATGGTGCCAAACAGATTGTCTGGATGGCCGAACCCGGGCGGGAAAGCGATTTTATCTTTGTACTGATGAACGGTGGGCAAGACTTGCAGCTGGCCGGTAATGATTACCGTCATTTTGGCTTTGCCCTCGGCTCCAGAGCCGAGGTGGACAAACTGGCCGCGCGCGCAGAGGCGGCCGGTTGTCTGGTCTGGGCACCCCGTCAGGAGGCATTCCCGGTGGGGTATTACTGTGGCCTGCGTGACCCTAACGGTAACTATGTAGAGTTCAGTTTCGGTCAGCCGCTGGGGCCGGGCGCGGAAGACTTCGAGCAGCTGCTGCGCCTGCAGGAACAGTAACGCAGCCGCTGCCTCATCAGCGCTGCTCAGCCCTCGCTGGCCGGAAAGTCGATCGGTAACGCAGCCGGGCGCTCAAAGCGGGTCTCGGTGGTAAAGAATGTCCGGCTTCTGGCGGAGTTGATCAGCTTATCCATCACCTCCAGCGCATGCAGTGCCATCGCCCCACTGGCGCGCTCCGGGCGCTGATCGCGAATGGCGTAGGCCATGTCGACCAGCCCGATACCACGGCTGTTCCGGGCATGGCTGACGGAGTTAAACGGATGGCGGCTTTCCACCTCAATCCAGTCACTGCCGGGCGTCTGGCGCGGCATGTTTTTCCAGCGATAGTTACTCTCGGTCCTGAGCAGCAAGGTGCCACCAAACAGGTTCGGACCGTCGCAAGGGTCCACATCCCGCAAGCACAGCGTGCCTTTGGTGCCGTAGATTTCCAACCGTGGCAGCTCCGAATCCCAGACATCAAAACTGGTCACGATAGTAGCAACTGCACCGTTGCTGAACGCCAGATTGCCCGAGATATGGGTATCTACCCCGACCTCGAAGGTTTCCCCCTGCTGCGGGCCGTAGTGCATGGTGCGTTGTGCAAAAGCGCGGTTGGACAGGGCACAGCCACTTTCGACCGTTCCGAGCAGAGACAAGAGTGCCGTCACATAATAGGGCCCGATATCCAGCAGCGGGCCGCAGTCCTGCTGATAAACAAAGGCAGGATTGGGATGAAACCACTCCATGCCATGGCTGACAGCAAAGGCACTGGCAGCGGTAACCTGACCAATAACGCCGTCATCAATCAGTTTGCGACAGGCCTGCAAGCGGCCACCGAGAAAGGTATCCGGCGCACACCCCACGCGCAGGCCTTTGTCTTTCGCCAGAGCCATGATCCGCTGACCATCGGCAAAGCTGGCGGCCAGTGGCTTCTCACTGTACACATGCTTGCCTGCGGCCAGTGCGGCCAGATTCAGTTCGGCATGTACCGCGGGATGAGTGAGGTTAAGGATGATGTCGATGTCGGGGTCTGCAATCAGCGCCATCGCATCGCGGTAGGCTCGCGGAATGCCATGCTGTGCCGCCTTGGCCTCGGCCTTGCCCAGATCACGTCCGGCACAGCCCAGCACCCTGACAATATCGAACAGTTTCAGGTTATCGAAATAGACATCGCTGATATCACCGATGCCGATAACGCCGACATTGAAGCTACTCATTCCCACCTCCTTTTCTTGTTAGTCCACGCATCCATCGGCAGCGCCGGGCGCTGCGAGAGTGTGGTGTCAGGACCTTGTTTTTATCTGGCGATGAGGAGGCAGACAACGAAAAAAGAGCGCAAAAATTCCAAAAGATGTCTTCACGAAATAAAAACAATCATCGACTCTGCCATCAGCCCGTATGACATGTGCGGGGAACAAGCCCTTCCAGCCTGGCTGTAAAAGGTAGTTTTAAAGGCAATTAAAGCAGCTTCTCGCCCATGATCTCCCTGACCCAGTCCATAAATACCCTCACCCGCCGTGGCAAATGGCGACGATTGGCATAAACGAAAGAGAGTGGCATCGGCGCCAGACGAAACTCAGGCAGCACCTCAATCAATGCGCCGGAGGCAAGGTAGGATTTCACCCCGGTCAGCGGGGTCTGGATAATACCAAGCCCGGCCAGACAGGCGCTGAGATAGGCTTCGGAGTTATTGACGGTTACCGCACCGGCCATCGGGACATAGCCCGTTTGCTGCGGCAGAGCAGGGTCATGGTATTCAAAGTCATCGGGGCGGCCACCCAGCTCGACCACGTAATGCACCAGCCGGTGCCCGGCCAGATCATCCAGAGTCTGAGGAATGCCGAAACGTGCGGCGTAACCGGCACTGATGCAATTGACGTTGTAATACTGGCCGACCGGCACGGCGATCAGATTGCTGTCGCCCAGATGCCCGGCGCGCAAAACGCAGTCAAAGCCCTCGCGTACCAGATCGACACGCCGGTCGGTGCTGCATACTTCGATATTCAGAGCCGGATGCTGCTGCAGAAACTCAGACAGTCTGGGTAACACCACGTCACGTGCCACCGCCAGTGGCATATCCACCCGCAGCCGCCCCTGCAGCTGTGATTGTTCATGCCGAAACAGCGTGCGCAGGTCATCCATATCCGCCAGCAGGTCCTTGCTGCGTTCATAGAACACCTGACCGTCCGGCGTCATGCTGACACGGCGGGTAGTCCGGTGCAGCAGGCGGGTATCGAGCATTTCTTCCAGCTGCTGGATCGCCGTGGAAACGCTGGACTTGGGTAGCCGCAGGCTGTCAGCGGCAGCAGTAAAACTGGCCAGCTCAGCTACCCTTATAAAGATTTGCATGGCATCCAGCTCTTTCATCAGCTCACCTACTGTTCGGACATGGCGAACAGTATAAACACGGATAGCTGATTTATCCGGTCAGATACGAAATATAGACTGCCTTTCAACAGATCAGGCTCCCGTCACACCAGCCTGCATTCAGGCACAGACAAAGAGCCCGTTCTGATCTGCATTGAGCTGCATTCCACTGCGTCAGCGCACCCGCAGCCTTTCACCGGCAGCTCTTCACCAGCAGCCCTTCACCAGCAAAAGATGGAGCACAGCATGAGCAACAAAATCGCAATCGTAACCGGCGGCAGCCGTGGTCTGGGCAGGAATACCGTCATGCATCTGGCCCGCAAAGGGGTGGATGTGATTTTCACCTATCGCAGCCAGCAGGCTGAGGCGGAAGAAGTCGTCGCGGCGGTCGCGGCAGCCGGTGCCAGAGCCATGGCCCTGCAGCTGGATGTGGCCGTTGCCAGCAGCTTCCCCGCGTTTGCCGCAACGGTAAAACAGACACTGGCACAGCACTGGCAGCGCGAGCATTTCGATTTTCTGGTCAACAATGCCGGTATCGGCATTCACGCCAGCTTTATGGAAACCACTGAAGAACAGTTCGATACCCTGATGAATATCCATCTCAAGGGCACCTTCTTCCTGACTCAGGCCCTGCTGCCACTGATGGCGGATGGCGGTCGTATCGTCAACCTGTCGACCGGTCTGGCCCGCTTTGCCCTGCCCGGATACGCCGCCTATGCAGCGATGAAAGGCGGCATCGAAGTGCTGACCCGCTACATGGCCAAGGAACTGGGAGCACGGGGGATTGCCGTCAACGTGGTGGCACCCGGTGCCATCGAGACCGACTTTGGCGGTGGTGTGGTACGCGACAACGAGCAGGTGAACAACTTTGTCGCCTCACAGACGGCCCTCGGCCGGGTTGGCCTGCCCGATGATATTGGCGGCGTGATTGCCTCACTGCTCTCCGACGACAACCGCTGGATCAATGCGCAGAGAATTGAAGCATCAGGCGGTATGTTCCTGTAACCCTTCCTCCGGATACAGCGGTCAGCAATGATCGCTGGCTGAGCCGGGCACTCCGTCAGCGGATTGTTCCGGCCTGGCCGACCAACGTTGTTTAATCGTTTGTTTAAATAAAAATCAAGTCGGGTACACTACTGGACCTTTCCCTTCCGCACTACCGCACCCGGATCAACACAGTGGAAACGTCCCTGCTGAAACACCAAGCTTTCATGCGCTTCTGGATTGGCCAGATCGCATCCTCCTTTGCCTTCCAGATGCTCGCCGTGGGCATCGGCTGGCAGATGTACGACCTCACCAACAGCGCCCTCAATCTGGGTCTGGTCGGTCTGGCCCAGTTTCTGCCACAACTGGCGCTGACACTGGTGGCTGGCCATATGGTTGATCAGTACAACCGCCGCATCATCGTGCTGATCTGTCGGCTGGTGATGGCCATCACGGTATCGGTGCTGGTGCTGGGCAATCTCACCCACTCCATCAGCGCCACCATGATCTATGCCTGTGCCGCCGCACTGGGAGCGACCCGTGCCTTTGAGATGCCCGCCACGCAGGCACTGCTGCCCAACCTGATAACGCCTGATCTGCTGTCACGTGCGGTGGCTCTTATGGCTTCTGCCCGCGAAGCCACTGTAATTGCAGGCCCGGCCCTGGGCGGCCTGATCTACCTGATTGGCCCGACCGCCCTGTATGGCAGCAGTGTGGTGTGCTTCCTGATTTCAGCGATCTTTCTGCTCAACCTGCAGTATGAGTACAAGGCGCCCGCCAAAGCGCCGGTCAGCATGGAATCACTGCTGGGCGGGATGGTCTTTATTCGCCGTAATCCGATGATCCTCGGCTCCATCTCTCTGGATATGTTTGCCGTCCTGCTTGGCGGTGCCACGGCCCTGCTGCCCATCGTTGCCAAAGATATTCTGCACACCGGCCCGTGGGGGCTCGGTCTGCTACGCTGTGCACCCGCGCTGGGAGCAGTGATGATGTCCGTGTATCTGGCCCGCCGCCCGCTGCGACGCAATGTAGGCAAGATCATGTTCGCCGCGGTGGCGATGTTCGGGCTGGCCACCATTGCTTTTGGTCTGTCTACCCACCTGTTGCTGTCACTGCTGGCACTCTGGGTGCTGGGGGCGTCGGACATGATCAGCGTGGTCATCCGCTCTACGCTGGTACAGCTGGAAACGCCAGACGAAATGCGCGGCCGCGTCAGTGCCGCCAACTCCATTTTTATCGGCACCTCCAACCAGCTGGGGGAATTTGAATCCGGTGTGACTGCCGCCTGGCTCGGCGTGGTGCCCGCCATTGTGGTAGGCGGGCTCGGCACCCTGGCCGTTGTCGCACTGTGGATGAAACTGTTCCCGTTACTGACCCATCGGCAAACGCTGAAGGCAGGCGAAATCACCCGTATTCCCGGGCAGCCTGCTGCGCAGCAGCCTCCTGTACAGCCATAACGACGCTGCCCGGCATCGCATGCCGGGCCCTGTCCGCTCTATGAGACTTCGAGAACATATCCCCTGTCCGGCGTGCTATGGATGAGGTGCACCTTGTGCGCTTCATCCACCTTTTCCCGCAACTGACGGATGGCCAGCTCCAGCCGTTCAGGTGCACTATCCGGGCTGGTGTCCTGCAATGCCAGCCCGATGGCCGCCAGCGACACCGGGCGGCCCTGATGCCTGATCAGCAACGCCAGCAGACGAAACTCCTGCTCGGTCAGACTGAGCGGGCAGCCTGCACGGCTGGCACAGTGACGATCCAGATCCACATCCAGATCAGCCAGACGGAAATGCTGATCAGTCGCCGGTGTCGGCAGACCCTTTTCAAGCGTCTGCAGGTGGCTCAGCAATACACTCAGGGAAATGGGACAACAGAGCTGGTCAGTACCCGGTACAGGCGCAGGCAGGGGCGGTCGCTGGGCTTCGTTGTAGAGGAACAGCACCGGCACCTGCAGACCAGCACTGCGGACGCCGAGAAAGATATCGCGGCTGGTCATCCCCCCCAGGTCCCCCGACTCCAGTACCACCACATCAAAGCGATCACGCTGCAGTTTCTGCATCAGCTCCACCCCTGAGCTGGCGCGGACGATACACATCCCCGCGGCCATCAGCCCCTGCAGGGTGTACATGTCAAAGCAGCTGTGGTTTTCACCAATCAGTAGTTTCATATCAGGTTCCTGCCGCTCCCGGACCGTGTTCACGATCTCGCGAGCCAAAGCCAGTCAAGGCAGAAAGAGCTGAGGAAGCGGCGTTTACGGTGGGTAAAGGTGCATTCCGACGGTCTCTTCAACGCCCGGTAGCCGACGCGCAGCAGATTGTGAAGACGCTCCTGTGGCCCGGAGGCCAACAATAACTGGCTGTTCAACAGTGGCGAACGACGTCACACAGCCACTGACTGCAGAACCGTAAAGGCGCACTTGACGCTGTTATATGCAGCGCACGTCAGAATGGGGCAAGTTCTAAGGGTAGTCGATATTCCTTGATCCCTTCCCACCCTCTGGTTTGCGGAAACATTTTGTTATGCCAAGATAGCCGCCTTCTCAATTCCCTCCGCGACTCTGCTACGGATCGTCGATATGGATATATTGCAAGCCCTGGTGCTTGGCCTTGTTGAAGGCATCACTGAATTTCTGCCTATTTCTTCCACCGGCCACCTGATTATTGCCAGCCAATGGCTGGGCATGGATCAGAATGCCGAAAACAAAGCCTTTGAGGTGATTATCCAGCTGGCGGCCATTCTGGCCGTGACCGCCAACTACGCGGACAAGTTCACCTTCAGACACGTTGAGCTATGGAAGAAGGTCATACTGGCGTTCATTCCGGTAGGTGCCGTGGGCTTCCTGTTCAGCAAGCAGATCAAGGCCCTGTTCTCACCCGAAATCGTTGCCATCATGTTTATCGTCGGTGGTATCGTTTTTCTTATCGTTGAACGCTTCTACAAGGAGGAACGTGCCACGGTGACCGATGTGGAAAACCTCAGCTACAAACAGGCCCTGTGGATAGGCATTGCGCAGGTGTTTGCGCTGATCCCCGGCACCAGCCGTGCCGGCTCAACCATTATCGGAGCCATGCTGGTGGGCCTCAGTCGCAAGGCCAGTGCCGAGTTTTCTTTCCTGCTGGCCTTGCCGGTGATGCTGGCGGCCAGCGGTTACGATCTGCTCAAGCACTACCATGAGTTTGCCGGTGAGTCCTTTATGCCGCTGCTTGTCGGTTTTATCGTGGCCTTTATCAGCGCCTATATCGTGATGAAGCTGTTTATCCGCTTTCTGGCGCACTTCACGTTCGTGGCCTTTGGTATCTACCGCATCCTGTTCGGCGCCCTCCTGCTGCTGGTGATGTAACACTCACCGCACAAACAACAACAGCCTCGCAATGAGGCTGTTGTTGTTTTAACGCCGGGAGAAATACGCTGCCGCTAGGAGCCTGTCGGACTTGACCGGCTGTCATGAGGCAAAGTCCGATTTGAGGCAGTTTGTCCACTCTCTTGAGGCGAATAGTGATTCTATTTAACGAAAGAGAGGGGGCAAAATGCCCAAAATCGGCTTTGTCGCAGTAAGACTAGTGTTAAGTCCGACAGGCTCCTAGGACACTTGAGCGAGTGCGGGGGCATAACTGCGGATCACATCCGCATCAGTCAGGAAGCATTGCTTGCTGCCAATCAGCGTGGTGAACCCCGCCCGCTCCAGTCGCTGCCAGACCTGCAGCTTTACCGATGCCAGCCGCAGCCGAATCTGTCGCTTGTCGAGATAATGGTACAGCTCCGTCAGCATCTCGATGCCGGTGGCATCAATGTCGTTGATCCCGCCACAGAGGATCACCACCTCCCGGGTTTCGGCATCAAGATGATCCAGTACAAAACTTTCCAGCGCCGGTGCCGTGGTGTAGATCAGCGCCGAGTCGATACGCACCATCAGCACCTGCCGCTGCAGCCGGGGCAGATCGCAGCGCTGCCTGTCTCTGAAAACCCGGTCTTCCGCATGCAGGCCCACTTCCATGATGCGTGGACGGCTGCGACGGTAAACCGAGATAAGCATGGCCAGCAGAAAGCCAGACAGCACGCCCCAGTGTAAATGAGGCACAGAGATCAGGGTGGTGACAAAGGTGACGCCTGCCGTCAGTGCATCCTCAGGGCTGCTCTTGCCCAGCTTCAGGAAAACACCAAAATCCAGCAGGTTCAGTACCGGCACAATGATGACCGCGGCCAGCACTGCTTTGGGGAGCAGGGCCAGTTGCCCGGTGAAAAACATCAGGCTGATGGCTACACAGAGCGCGGCATAGATCGACGACCAGCCGCTGGTCGCCCCCACGTACAGATTCAGCGCAGAACGGGAAAACGAGCCACTGATAGGAAAAGCGCCGAAAAAGCCACTGGCCACCTTGGCCAGCCCCTGGCCGATCAGCTCCTGATTCTCATCCCATCGCTCGCCCCGCTTGCGCGACAGGGTGCGGGCACTGGACATGGCTTCGGTAAAGCTCACCAGCGCTACAATCAGGGCTGCAGGCAGCAGCATGCGATGCTGATCAAAGGTCAGCACCTGCGGCATGACCAGCGATGGCAAGCCGCTGGGCAAGGCACCGACAACGGCGCCACCCTCGCCAACAAAGCCGGTCAGATAACTGATCAGAATGCCCAGCAGACAGACATAGAGCACCGCCGGTTGCTGCGGCATCCATTTCTTGAAACCCAGCAGAAAGACAAATGACCCTGCGCCGATGGCGAGCGTCGTTATGGTCGTCAGGTCCAGCATCAGCAGGCTGGATGCCCATTGCTGCACATGAGGCAGGCTCCATCCCCCTTCGATACCCAACAATGCCGGTAACTGGGACGAGATGATGATCAGCGCAGCAGCGTTGATAAACCCCTTCAGCGCCGGGAATGAGACAAAGTTGGCAATGGCCCCTAGCTTGAAGGCCCCCAGGGCAAACTGAATCAGACCGGAATAGATGGCCAGCCACATGGCTGCCGTCACCCACTCTGCCGAGCCCGGCGTGCCCATATTCTGCAATGAGCCAAAGGTCAGCAGCCCGGTCAGGGCGACCGGCCCCGCCGCCAGTAACGACGACGAGCCCCACAGCACACCGATGATGGAGGGGATCATGGCCGCATAGAGCCCAGTTTCCGGTGGCATTCCCGCCAGCGTGGCGTAGGCAACCGCCTGCGGCACCAACACCAGCCCGACACTGAAACCCGCTCTGGCATCGGCAAACATCGCCCTGGGCGTGGGTCTGGCCCAGCGCAAAAAGGGAAAGTAACGCGCTAACGACATGCTTTTAACCTATGCAGTGGCACGACTGACGGGGAACGGGCTATTACCGGAAGCCTCTGGCAATCACTACCAGATCTATATAGACATAAGGTTATAACCAAAGAGGCAGGGGCAGTATAAACAGCCAGAAGAGAAAATGGTTGAGAAATCCTGATAAGCCTTATCAATCCATAGCCTTTCCATCTTGACCGTGGACCGGCCACCTCACTACCCTTCTGATTCCCCTCAGGAATAGGTAATCCCCATGCTGCTGGAAGGCCTGGAAACACTGGAAGTGCTGGCGCGTGAGGGCACCATGAGCCGTGCTGCCAGCCGGTTGTTCATAACCCAGTCGGCGGTGAGCAAGCGTATTGCCAATCTTGAGCATCGTCTCGGCAAGAAGCTGATTGAGCCGGATGGCCGGCAGGTACGCCTGACTGCGGATGCCCGTGCCTTGCTGCTCACTGTGGCACCGACACTGGGAGAACTGAAAGGACTGCTGTTTGACCAGCTCAGCACCGTCGATACCACCGCACTGCAGATTGCCGCATCGGAGACGATCCTGACGGCCTATATCGGCCCCTTCCTGCAGGATTACGTGCGCCAGGATGCCCACCTCAGTTTTGCCAGCCACCACACCCCCATCATCGTTGAGCGAGTGCGCAGCGGCGATGCCGTGGTCGGTATCGGTGCAGGACAGATCAAGATTCCACCGGGTCTGAGCCATCGCACCCTGATGCAGGAGCCGCTGATTCTGGTGCATCACCAGCCACCGGATTATCGTCAGCGACTGGCCTGCCTGAGCATTGATCTGAGTATTCCCAGCAATCGCCATCTGGAACCGCTGTTACTAGAGGCAGGGCTGGACCCGGTGATGCAGATGAACTCGTTCTTTGCTGTGGCCCATATAGGCCGGCTGGGCCTGATGCCTGCGGTGATTCCACTGGGAGTGGCCGACATCATGCAAATCCCGGCCAGCCAGCGTTTTGCGTTGCCTATTGTGATTGAGCGCCCCATCAATCTGCTGTTTCGACCCAGTGTCTATGAGCGCCCGCGGGTACAACGTCTGATCGATTGTCTGCAGGCCCACTTTGCCCGCAGCCAACCGTCTCAGTTAAAAGAAGGGATATAACAACCAGAATTGACCGCTGAGCGTATAACTGAAGTGCGTATGGCTGCAGCAAGCACTCCCCGCTGCAGCCAGCCCCGTTTTCTACACCGGCAGTACTGCTTTCAGACCGGCACCGATCCAGGCAAACCATTCAGGATGCCCCTGCCACAACAGGCGGCCACACATCACCAGCGAGACAGTCACCAGTAGCGGACGAATCAGCTTCACCCCTTTGGCCACCACCATCCGCGACCCCAGACGCGCGCCCAGAATCTGCCCAATGGCCATGGTCAGACCTACCGTCCACAACACTTTGCCACCGATGATAAAGAACAGCAGCGAGGCCATGTTGGAGGTGAAATTCAGTAACTTGGTATGCGCCGTCGCTTTCGCCATCCCCAGCCCGGCCAGTGCCACAAAGGCCATGGCGAAGAAGGAACCGGTTCCGGGGCCAAAGAAACCATCGTAGAAACCCACCCCTGTTCCCACCAGCAGCGCAAAGGCGTTGTAGCTCAGGCGGCGATGGCTGTCGCTGTCACTGATACGGGGGGAAAACAGGAAATAGCAGGCAAAGCCCACCAGCAGATAAGGCAGAATCCGGCTCAGCTGGCTGGAATCAATCTGCTGCACCAGCAATGTGCCCAGTGCGCTGCCAACGAAGGTGCAGATGACGGCCCACTTCATCGACGCCAGATCAATCATGCCGCGTTTGAGGAAGTACAGCGTGGCCGCAAACGAGCCAAAACTGCTTTGCAGTTTGTTGGTCGCCAGCGCCATGGTCGGTGGCACCCCTGCCGCCAGCAATGCCGGAATGGTGATCAGCCCGCCGCCACCAGCCATGGAGTCAATAAAGCCAGCCACCAGGGCAACCAGCGCGAGTACGATCAGGGTGGTAATTTCCAGTTCCATTATTGCCGTCCAGGTTCAGAACGGCGGCAAGCTTAACAACTTGTCCGGGCGGACAAAAACGAAAAGAAGGCACAAGACTGATTCCCTGCAGGAATGGGTTGTGGCCAGCTTGTTCCATCCTGCTTGCTAAGGATGTGCTGGTGCCGAGGGAACTGAACAGTCAGCAGCGCAAACCCACAGGTTTAGCCAGGAACCTGTTCATAGCGCTCAGGCACGCACCAGAAGGCAATGTAGATCGTTGATTTTTAAGCGTAGGCTATACTGCCATCAGCAATAACAGATGGTAACAGCCAACATTTTAGGAATGTGTGGATCACTAGCAGGGAAGAAGAACATGGATAGGCAGGTATGCCAGCCAAATGGAAAGCTAAAAACTCCAGCACACCTGCAGCAACTACGGCAGGTTTCATCGTGGCTCGCACTGATTCTACTTTGTGGAATATCAACAGCACGTGCCGAACCATGGACATTGTGGCGTACAACAAACAACGTGACGGTGCAGTATCGTCAGGACAACCAGCATCGTTTTAACGTTCGCGCTGAAACCGAGCTCACCACCAGCCTGGCCGCTTTCGTAGCAATGCTGCAAGATACCGAGCATGCCAGCGACTGGATCAGTCAGGTAAAGTCCGTCACCCTGCTGCAACACGACTCAGATCAGGAAGATGTAGTCAAAACCCGCTTTAAAGGAACGCTGCTGGTGCATGAGCGCTGGGCCGTCACCCGCTCCATACTCAGCCAGGACAGCCATCAGGTGCTGACGCTGAGTATACATAACCGTTACGATCCACAGGCCAGTGAAACAGGGATACAGATACGCTATCTACAAGCACGTTGGACCTTGACCCCACTGGCAAATGGGAAAGTACAGATCCGTTATCAGGGTAGCATCGACCCCGATGGCATGATCCCCGGCTGGTTGGTACGCCAGCATGGCTTGCAGGTAGTGCTCGAAACCTTCATCCACCTGCGTCAGCAGATAAAACTGCCACGCTACCAGCACGCTCATCTGCCATTTATCACCGAGCCTTAGCAGGCTGTTGAAAAACGTTATCGAGGCAGCCGAGACAAGGAAAGAACAGGCGAAAAAGCGGAGTTTAGTGAACTAAATGAGCATTTTGAGCCTGTTTTTGACGCGGTATTCGGCAACGCAGATAGATTTTCAACGACCTGTTAGGACTCCCCGGCGAAGTAATCCAGACGAGGAGCCGGGGCACAGCGGTCAATGACTGTGCCCTATAGCTATCTAACCGTGCCAACGCTTGAAAATCAGCGAGGTATTGATGCCACCGAAGGCGAAGTTGTTGCTCATCACGTACTCAGTCTCTAACCGGCGCCCGGCTGCAACAATGTAATCAAGATCGGCACACTGCGGATCAACCGAGAGCAGATTGGCCGTGGCATGGAACCAGCCACTATTCATCATTTCAATGGCAACCCATGCTTCCAGTGCACCACAGGCACCGAGTGTATGGCCGGTAAAACTTTTAAACGCGCTGATTGCAGCCTGCTGACCAAAGACAGCATGGGTGGCATGGCTTTCTGCGACGTCACCACGGTCTGTGGCCGTACCATGTGCACTAACGTAGCCAATCTGGCCAGCCTCGACACCGGCATCGGCCAATGCCAGGCGTATTGCCGCCTCCATGGTGTCACTGGATGGCTGCGTAACATGCATACCGTCAGAGTTGGTGCCAAATCCCACCACTTCGGCGTAGATCCGGGCGCCACGCGCCTGGGCATGTTCCAGCTCCTCCAATATCAGAGTTCCTGCCCCTTCACCGATGACCAATCCATCACGTCCGGCATCAAACGGGCGTGGCGTCATGCTTGGCTCATCATTGCGCACGCTGGTGGCATAGAGGGTGTCAAAAACCGCTGCTTCCGTAGGCGACAGTTCCTCAGCCCCCCCTGCCACCATCACCTTCTGCAGGCCATATTTAATCGTCTCATAGGCATACCCAATCCCCTGGCTACCAGAGGTACAGGCACTGGAAGTGGTGATGACCCGACCACGCAGACCAAAATGCACGCCAATATTCACCGGTGCGGTATGCGCCATCATCTTGATATAAGAGTTGGCATTCAGGCCGCCGGTAGAATAGTTGAGCAGCATGTTACCGAACTCGGCAATCGCCTTGCAGGAGCCTGCCGATGAACCATAGGCCACTCCCACCTGCCCTGACTGCAAAACAGGATCATTAAGCAGATGGGCATCTTGCAGGGCGCGCTCTGTTGCCAATGTCGCCATCTGCGCAATACGTCCCATGCTGCGCAAGGCTTTACGGTTGTAGTGCGCTGGCATCACGAAGTCTCTGATCGGTGCAGCAAGGCGCGTATTCAACCCCTCATAGGCCGCCCAGTCGGACATGTGCTCAATGCCCGTTTGCAGATCATTCAGCCGCTGGCGGATGCTGCTCCAGTCATGGCCAATAGGAGAAAGACCGGCCATGCCCGTGATAACAACACGCTTCATCAGCACAGCCCCCCATTAACAGCTAATACTTGCCGGGTGATATATCCCGCCTGAGCAGAGCAAAGAAAGGAGACCGCGGCGGCGACTTCTTCAGGCCTTCCCATTCGCTGCATAGGCACTGCCTTGAGGATTTCCTCCACGGGCAGTTCGGCAGTCATACCGGTATCGACCAGGCCCGGAGCGACACAATTAACCGTGATCTTGCGCTTACCCAACTCCACCGCCAGAGCCTTGCAGGCACCGATGATACCTGCCTTTGAGGCGCTGTAATTGACCTGACCACGATTGCCGATGATGCCGGATACCGAGGATAACGCCACGATACGCCCTGGTTGGCGACGACGAATCATCGGCATGATGACCGGATGCAGCACATTGTAAAGACCATCCAGATTGGTACGCAGTACCTGATCCCAGTCATCATCGGTCAGGGCCGGAAAGGCATTGTCACGGGTCAGCCCGGCATTACATACCACTCCGTAGTAAGCACCATGCAGCTCAATATCCTGTTCCAGCTGCGTGCGGCAGGCCGCGCGGTCTGCCACGTCAAACTGCAGAGTACGTACCCGTCGGCCCTGCGCCCGTATCTTTTCCGCCATCTCTGCGAGCTCTGCCATACTGGAACGGCAATGCAGTACAAGATCAAAACCATCGTTTGCCAATTGCTCTGCAATAGCAGCGCCGATACCGCGGCTAGCACCGGTCACCAGTATCGTGTTACTCATTCGTTTACTTCTCCAGACACCTCTCCCGCTACGTAGCCTGCCACGTCATCGGGTTGGTATACATTAAGTGCTGCTGATGCCACCTGGGCATCATCAATTCTGATCTCACATTCAAATACCATCAGACCATTATCTGCCCGATAGCTCTGTTCAGCCCTAATGGTCAGAGTCTCTCCCAGCAAAAACCAGGGCTTGGAGCAAAGATAGCGACGGGTACCCACCAGAAAGCCTATCTCAGGCGCTCTTCCTTGCTGACGCTCCAACAGTCCGGCGTGTGCGCCGATCGTCTGTGCCATGTATTCGATACCAATCCACCCAGGCACACCTTCTGCCTGCAAAAATAAGGTGGAAGGATTGATATGTACCCGCGTTTCCAACCAGCCATCGCCATAGTCAGCCAGCTCCGATAACAGGCTCATGGTTGCTGACTGGGGGACGACTTCTGTGACACTAAAGGTCGGCTTCATTGACTCTCCCCAGAATCAAAGCGATGTTGTTACCACCAAAGGCGAAAGATGAGCTCAACACAAAGTCCACTACACCACGATCCCCCTGCTCGACCAGCCTGATCGCTGCCATCTCCGGATCGCTTACGCCATCCCACAAATGCACCGGCAGCGCTACTGTTTGCCCAGCCCTGCCTTGCTGGAGCAACTGCCAGCACAAGGCGGCCTCAATGGCACCCGCTGCCCCTAACGCATGGCCGGTTAAGGGTTTGGTCGAACTGCAAGGCACGTGTGCGCCAAATACTCGATTTACGGCTTTGGCCTCCATGCTGTCATTCAGCGGCGTCGCCGTACCATGCAGATTGATGTAGCCGATCTGCGCTGCCTGCAGCCCGGCATCAGCCAAAGCAGCCCGCATCACCCGTTCAGCGCCAGCGCCACTGGGATCCGGGGCAGAAATATGATGGGCATCCGATCCCTCACCTACCCCCAGCAACGCCACTCTGGCAGGCTCACGACTGAGCAGAAACAGCCCCGCACCTTCACCGATATTGATGCCTGCACGCCGCTGGCTGAATGGGTTGCAGCGCTGTTCACTTACTGACTCCAGTGCACTAAAGCCAGCGATGGTCAGCTGCGACAAGCTGTCCACACCTCCAGCTATCACCGCATCACAGACTCCGGCACGCAGTAACCTTCTGGCCGATGCCAGGGCTTTGGCACCCGATGAACAGGCAGTGGAAATCACGTAGGCCGGCCCCTCCAGCTGCAGGTGCTGAGCAATAAAAGCAGCCGGTGCCCCCAGCTCCTGACGTCGATAGTCAAAGTGAGCAGGCAACGCAGAATCGTCCCGCCAATCCTGTAATGCCACCTCGTTGTCTGCCACACCCGATGTGCTGGTACCTATCACAACACCAATACGTGTCTGACCAAAGCGCGCGATTGCCGTAGCTACCTGAGACGACATCTGCTGCAGGGCAGCCAAAGCCAGCTGGTTGTTGCGGCTATGCCAGTGTGCCTGTTCAGCCTCAACGCAAGGCAACTCACCTTTGACCCGCCCCACAGGTAACAGCCCTTTCCGACCAGGCAGGTCTTCCCAGGTCAGACACTCCTTTCCCGCACACGCATTCTGTAGCGCTGTTGCCGACGAGTCGCCTGCAGCCGATACCATGCCTACGGCCTGTATATAACAATGTACTTCGCTCACACTACGACCCTAGATTCTCAACGTGCAGTGAATAACCTTTCTGATAGTTATCGATATCAATCTGCTCATGCTCATAGCGCACCCTCAAGACCGGCTGCTCATACCAGAACAGTTGACGCTGGGTTTCGCTCAGTTGCAGACGCCAGCCTGCATTGGCTTCCGGGTACGCTTGCAAAGCGGTGGCTGGCCATAGCGCAAACTGCAGCAGCGCCAGCATGTCCTGCACAGGAAGTTGGGGATGTGCTGGCGTGGTTTGCAGTTGTTCAGCATAGCGATAGTTCAGCACGGTCTGCCCGGTTGGCAGCAGAATAACCCCTTGCAGCCCCTGCCGATCAAAACGAAGAACACTGATGAAGTGAACAGCCCGGGTCTTTTGCAGTGTCACCTTTTGTTTGAGCACCCCTGTTTCATGAGGGGCACCCGCCATGGACAACAGCTGTAACGGCGGTGGCGCCGAAGGACGCACGGCGCACCCTCCAAGCCACAGCATGACTGTCAGCACCCACCATTTGCTCATGGATGCTCCCGACACAATTCTGCCAGCGTACTCAAGCGCCCCGGCTCCTTCACGTAAGGGTTGCTCTCATCCCAGGCATAACCGGCCAGCACAGCGCTGATCATCCGACGAATTTCAGGATTTTTATTGCGTGAAAAAATGACATGCTGCAAACGCCCGTCATACCAGGCAGTCACAAACTCACGGAAGGTGTCGACCCCCTGCTTTAGCGGGTCGGCGTAGACCGCTTGCCAGTCCACGTCTTCACCGCGTAGCTGACGATCCAACGCCTCAGCCGCCAGGGTGGCAGATTTCATGGCAATGGTGACGCCCGAGGAGAATACCGGATCGAGGAATTCACCGGCATTACCCAACAAGGCAAAGCCCTCACCAAATAAGCGGCTGACATTAGCGGCATAGCCAGTATGGGAGCGGCAGGGTGTATCGAAACGGGCATGACGCAGCAAGGTGGCCAGTGAACCAGCCTCACCAATCAATTGCCTGAGCAGCTGCTCATCATCGCAGTGGTAACCCTTGAAGAACTCAACCTCTCCCACCACCCCCACGGAGCATCGGCCATTGCTGAATGGTATCAGCCAGAACCACACGTCCGCGTGCTGCGGATGCACAGTAATCAGAATCTTGTGACGGTCATAGGCCGGATCATCAATACCATCTTCGATATGGGTCATTACCGACTTGCGTGCCGGAAAATCCGAAGGCACCTCCAATCCCAGCAATCGTGGCAACACCCGCCCAAAGCCACTGGCATCCAGCACAAAACGCGCAGCAATCGTATCGACATTGCCATCTTTATCGGTGACCTGTACCTGAGAGATGCCCTGGTCACGGCTAATAGACTCAACCCGCTGACCAAAGCGGATCAGCACCCCCTGACGCTGTGCCTCTTGAGCCAGCACCTGATCGAAAGGTGCCCGCGGTACTTGAAAAGTGGTACCAGGCCCATCACTGAACTTGTCGGTGAAATCAAACGCTTCATATTCCCCCGTCTTAGCGAAGGCGGCGCCGTTCTTAAACTGATAGCCCTGACGACTGACAGCGGCCAGCATGTCTGCCTGTGCAAGAAATGCCATGCACTGAGGCAGCAGACTTTCACCAATGGAGAAGCGCGGAAAGTGATTCTGCTCCACCACCTGCACCCGATGGCCAAGGCGATGCAGTAGCGTCGACACCAGCACCCCGGCCGGTCCTGCGCCAATCACCAACGCATCAACGATTCCGTTCGTAGTTTTCATTCAGTGACAAACTCCTGTTTTCAACCGATATATCGCGCGCCGTACTGCGCGTAACGATGGACATCATCCATATCCCCCCCAGTCCGAGCAGAACCGTCAAACCAAAGTCATGCAACAAGGGAGTAGTACTTAACACGAGCAAACCAAAAGCCAGCAACGAGGTCAGCATCGACAGACTCACTGCCAGCCAGACATGAGCCTCGCTCTCGCCCTCCTGCAAAAAGATGCCCATATCCAGACCCAGACCCAGCACCAGCAGCAAAGCCAAAAGGTGGAAAAGGTTCAGCCCATTAGCCATATGACTCAACACCCCCGCCACCAGCAGTGCCGCGACCAAAGGAGGCCCCACCACCAACCAGCTCTGACGGCCATAGCGCCAGACCAGTAACAGCAACACCAGCAGATAGGCCCCCGCCACCCAGAAACTGATCTGCTGACGATAGTGGTTCAGCACCGCGGAGATGTCCCTGACATGATCCACATACTGTGTATCTGGCACGGTCGAGGCCAGTGAGCTCAATGCATCAGCATCCACCTCTTCGGCTGCCGCCAGACGAATGACACCAGCGACCTGCCCGCTCTCGCCTTGCAGCCACAAGCCGGGAGCCCAGGCTTGCAAGGGCGAACGCAGCCAGGCATCGACCGTCAAATAGGCCTCGCCATCACCCAGAAGGGCAGCATTGGCCTGGTTAGCCAGCTCGGGACGAGATAACTGCTGAAAGAAGAGCATGGCCTGCTCTGCATAGAGTCGCCGTACCAGCTGCAGATTCGCAGCCTGAGCACGTTGTGAGGGCACCCAGTGACTAAGGCTGGCAAACGTCAGGCGTGGATAACGCTGCTGCAACGTTTGCAGTCCGACAAGCAGTTGCTCTTCACGCTGCAGCAAGGTTTCATTGTCTGGAGCCATCACCAGCAGAAAACGTGTGCTGCTGCTCTGCCCCAGTAATTTTCCCACCTTGATGTCCTGATCCAGCAAACGCTGCGGCGAAGTCTGCAATAACCGCAGGTCGTCTTTGGCCTGACCTGATGCCAGCAGTGCAACGGCAACAACAGCCAGCAGACCAAGCAGGGTGGACGCTTTACCAGCTGGCAATGCGGGAATACGCTGCACCATTCGCTTTACTGTCGCAGCGACTGGGCTGGCTGATACCGGCAAAGTCGCCAGCAAACAGGGGTACCACAGCACAACTGACAACCAGGCCCCCGTCAGGCCTGCCACGGCAAAACAAGCCATCTGCCGCAGCCCGGGAAATGGCGCCAGCGCCTGTGCTGCGTAAGCCAGCACGCTCGAGCCCCCCCCTAGCAGCAGCCCTGGCAGGATCCGCCGCAATACGCTTCGCTCGTCAGGCTGGCCATGAGCCGCCAGATAGTGCAAGGCATAGTCCACCGACACCCCAACCAGCCCCGCCCCAAACGCCAGCGTTATCAGATGCAGGCGACCAAAGAACAAAGCGGTCACGGCAACAGCAAAAATACATCCCACCACCACCGGCAACAATACAATTAGCGGCATATACCAGCGACGAAAGGCGATCAGCACCAACAGAATGATACCCAGCGTCGAGACCAGCCCGATGGTTGATATTTCCCCTCGCGCCTGCGCCGCACCGGCTGCGGCATGCATTAACATGCCGGAGAGATACAGCTGTCCACCTTGCTCACGTACATGCTGCTGCAGCTGCAGCAACTTAGGCACCAAGGTTTGCTGCAATGGCATGGCAAAACCATCGCCAGACAGAGTAGCCAGCAGCAGATAGGTCGGTTTGTCCGCCATAACCAACCGCAACAGGCCATGATCAGCGGCAATCTGCTCATTCCGATAGCTGTCGAGTAACGCAGGCAACAAAGCAAAGGGGTCCTTGATCAGATCGACAGCCGTGCCACTGATGGGGCTTAGCAGCCGACGCAGCGCCTGCTGCTCAACGTCATGAAACTGCCCCTGCTGCAATGGCTGCTGAAGAGCCGGTGCCAGTACCTGATAACGCCATGGTTGATAAAACTGGCTGAGCTGCTGCAGCCGCTGTGCGGTAATCTGCCATTGCAGCTCAGCAATACCGGGATCATGCTGAAGTTGCTGCGCTAATTGGGTGGCCAAGTGTCGGCCCTGCTCTGCACTGTCGGCCTGGACAAGCAGTAGCAGACGCCTGGAAAATTCCTGCCCCAGTTGATCAATGGCCTGCTGTTGCAGAGGCTGTCTGCTCTCCTTCGGCAACAAGGCCAGGATGCTCGAGTCCAGCTGCGGCTCACGCAGCCAGGCCAGGATGACAACAACCACCAGCACCACCGCCCAGAGCAGTGCCCCCAATACAGGCTTGTTGTTTATGGACTGCGCTGAAGTCATGGTGTCAGATCTGTAAACTCGATCCGAACCTGATCACCACTGACTTCATACAGCTCCAGATGATGCAGATACGCATCCCCCTGCAGCTCTATACGCTGTACTGCCAGTCGGATGTCATCATCAAGGGGAATCAACGTCGCCTTCCACTCCTTCCCCTGCTCTGAGCCCGTCAAACTGAAATGCTGCTGCAGCACCTGCCAGTCGGCACTCATCACCGCAAAGAACAGGGTGCCCACCAGGGCCAGAGTGGGATTACTATCCGTATTCCCCGCCATAGCAGCGGCCGTATTGCTGCCACTCAACCCCTGCGGTGTCATCACCAGCAAATCAGCGACCGGAGCCAGCGTTTGCCAGCGAATTTCTTTATCGCGGCGATAGCTGAACTGCCCATTGGAGTCGATGGTGGTGTCCAGCGCCTGTAAGTACTTGTGCTGCTGAAACTGGCCGGACAACGTCGCCGGAGTCTGTGTCAATCGGCTCAGATCAGTAAAGGTCAATGCCTGGGCCAGGAGGGGTGAAAGTGACAACAGCAGCAACCAAAAATAACGCAGGCCGGTCATAGCGTGACCCCCAGTTGCTGCAGCAATACGGCTGGCGAGGCAAATAGCATTTCACCACTGGCTATCTCCACCGCAACCTGCACCGTATGGGCACGGGTCAACCGCTCATTGGTCACCGCGTCGCGAATGGTATAGGCCACCTTGAGACGGTTCTCCCACTCCACTACCTGTGCCTCTACCCGAATGCGCTGCTGAAAACGCAGAGGGCGGGCATAGCGCAGGTTTAGCTCAATGACCGGCCATGCATATCCCGAGGCCTTCATTTGCGGGTAGTTGTAATCGATGCTGTCGAGCAGTTTGCAGCGCGCCAGTTCCAGATAGCGCACATAATGCCCATGCCAGGCCACTTCCATCATATCGACATCATGAAAAGGAATTTCCAGCTCGACTTCGGCCTTATGCATGGTTGTTCTCCCCCGCCAGCACGGCTGGCGCTGAGGAGACATACAAGGACCATTCGCGACGCTGAATCGCCCCCACCAGAGCACTCAACTCGCCATCAAGACGACGATCTTCATTAATAAAGGCGGCGTATTGGCGCACATCTTCGTGGCTGGCAGCCAGCGCCTGAGGTAATGCCTCGGCACTCAGATCGCCCTGCCGACGCCGCAGCTCCAAACCCTGGGTTGCCGCCAGCAAAACCGCCGCTGCTACCTGCTCAGTCAGTTGCAGAACCCTGATACAGTCGCGTGCGGCAATGGTACCCATGCTGACTTTGTCCTGATTGTGGCACTCAGTTGAGCGCGAGAAGACACTGGCGGGCATAGTCAGTTTCAGGGCTTCGGCTGTCCAGGCCGAGACGGCGATCTGCACGGCCTTGAGGCCGTGATTAATGGCGGCGCGCGGGCCACTGGCACCAGACAGATTGGACGGCAGGCCATTGTTGTAGCGGATGTCCATCAATTGCGCCATTTGCCGGTCTAGCAGATCAGCGATATTGGCAATGGCGTTCTTCAGTGAATCCATAGCAAAGGCCACATGGCCACCGTAGAAATGCCCGCCATGCAGCACATGCTCACCCTCAGCATCAATGATCGGATTGTCATTGGCGCTGTTGAGTTCATTCTCGATAAAGCCTCGCAACGAATACAACGCATCCTGCAGCACACCGATGACATGCGGTGCACAGCGTAACGAGTAGCGATCCTGCAAGCGTTGCGAATTGCGTGGTGGCGTCGTGCAGTGCAGGTCCTCACGCAGCCAGCGTGCTATCTGTTGCTGACCTGGGTGAGGTTTGACAGCAAACAGACGCTCATCGAAATGATGGGCATTGCCTTTCAGCACCAGAGTATTAAGAGCGGTAATACGGGTCGCCAGTCGCGCCAGATAGTCGGCCCGATGCCAGGCCAGGCAGGCCAGACCTGTCATCACTGCTGTGCCATTCATCAGTGCCAGGCCTTCCTTGGGTTTTAGTCGTAACGGCGTAATGTCCAGCTCGGCAAACACCTCGGCGGTAGGACGCACGGTGCCACGGTAACGGACTTCCCGCTCGCCACACAGCACCGCAGCCAGATAGGATAACGGCGTCAGATCACCACTGGCCCCCACCGACCCTTCAGCCGGAATCTGCGGCAGAATGTCATGCTCCAGCAATCGCTCCAGCTGCTCCAATAATGCCCAGGTCACGCCGGAATGACCTTGTGCCAGGGAGGCAAGACGGGCGGCCACTACCGCTCGACTTTCCTCGTCGTTGAGCATGCGGCCGCTTCCACAGCCATGAAAGGTATATAGATGAGTAGGCAGTTCAGCCACCAACTCAGCCGGAATACTGGTAGTGCAGGAGTCGCCGTAGCCGGTGGTAACGCCATAAATTTCGCCATCTTCAGCCAACAGTCGCTGCAAGAACGCCGGCCCTTTTTCTATCCGGAGCTGATACGCAGTCGTTCTGCTGAGCACAGCCTTACCACGTAACTCGGCCACCGCCACGATCTGCTCGATACTCAGGGGGGTTCCATCAAATACTACGACTTCATCCATTGTTACGATCTACCACTGTGTCAGACTGTTCGACCTGGTCATTGCCACACCAGAAAGGGAAGAAATTGAACCACTGCATGGGCGCTATGCGGCAATAGTGCTCAAGGCGCTGCGCATACTGCTGCAACACCGCATCCAGGGCTTGTTGCCGGCTTTTGCGCGGTAAGTGGATACCATCGAGAAAATGTTCCAGATAGATACGATAGCCGCTGCCCTGCTTTATGCAGAACATCAGCATCACTGGACAGCGCAGCAGGGCAGCCAGAATAAAGGGCCCCTGAGGGAATAATGCCCTGGCACCGAGGAACGAGACGCCAGAAACGCGCAGCTCACCCGATACCGGAATCCTGTCTCCGGCGATGACCACGTATTCGCCCGCGTCCACCCTCTCAGCCAGCAACATCGCAGTCGCTGGCGTCATCTCTGTCACCTGCAATAAATTGATCGGTGATTCAGGTGCCAGCCTGGACAGCAACGCATTAAACTTCGCCGCATGCCGGGTATGTACCAGAATGGTCAGCCGAATGCCGGGCAGGCGATACGCCAGGGCTCTGCACACTTCAATATTGCCCAGGTGGGACACCACAATGACGCCCCCCCGGCCTGACTGGTCGAGCTGTGCGATGGATGCCTGCTCGTCGAACTGCACATCGTCACGGCGAATCCGTCCCATCCACGCCAGGAACTTGTCCAGGATAGCATCGCCAAAGGCCATAAAATGGCGTAGACCAGCCCAGTACCGAGGAACTGCCTGCGGCTCCAGGACCCGTATTCTGGCCAGAAACTGTTGCGATGCCGCCCGTGCCACAGGCGTACGCCAGTAGTAGTACACCATCACAGGATAAAGAATCAGATAGAACGCACTACGTCCAAACAAGCGGTAGACGAGCAACAGAAGACGCATGCCCAATACGGTGCCGGACTCGCTCAGCTGTGCCCAGTGAGCGGCTTTGGCACTTTCTGACTTAGCCACCGGGCGCTCCTTTGCCCGAGCGCAGCCGCCGCTGTAACAGACGTGGCAGACGCCACAACATGCCGAAGAATAAGCTGGCATGCATCCGGGAAATCAGCAGGTTGTCATGCAGGACACGAAAATGAGACACCCCATCGAGTGGGTAGTGTACCCGGACCGGTATATTGATCAGCCTGCCTCCCTGCCAGCACCAGTGCACCAGCAGCTCAGGATCAAACTCCATACGATCCCCTGTTTTGACATTGGCCAGCATTTGATTGACCTGAGGTACCGGATAAACGCGAAACCCACACATGGAATCTCTGATCTGCAGAGACAAGGTATTGATCCACACCCACACGTGGGTCAGATAGCGCGCCAGATAGCGACCTTTAGGCACACTGTCGTCATACTCCGGATAGCCACTGACCAGCGCGCCGGGATGATCAACAGCAGCAGCCAGTAACTGCGGTAGTCGCTCAATGTCATGTTGACCGTCAGCATCGACCTGCACGGCATGAGTGAAACCAAGTCGCTCCAACTCAAGCAGACCACTCTTGACCGCGGCACCTTTACCTCCGTTGTGAGTACGCCGCAGCAACATCACCTGCTCGGCATGAGCGTGTTGCAAGGACTCCAGCACTCGCTGGCAACCCTGATGACTACCGTCATCCACCAGCAAGATCGGATAACCAAAGGCCATCACCGCCTGCAGTGTCAGACCGATAGCCTCTTCGTGGTTGTAGACAGGAATAAGAATGGCAGTACGCATACTACTCAACGACATAGCGAAACCTACCCGAAGAAAACGGTACAGTTGCCGTACGATATTGGAAGGTTAAATAGCCCTTGTCAGGCTCCAGCTGCAGCAACAACTCCAGGGCCATGGACGGCCGCAGCAGTTGCTGGAATTTGACGCGCTCAAGACCGACAAAGGCTCCCAGCGTACCGAACTGTTCAGCAAAGCACTCTTTGGCAAAATACTGAGCCCAGTGCACCTGCACCACCCCCGGCAGAATCGGTGCCTGGTCAAAGTGCCCGTCGAAATAGAGCAGTTCATCGGGGATCTGCAACTGCAAACACGCCTCATTGCCCGTAACATCACACTGGATTGTCAGCGGCAACGCAGGTCGAGCAGTGGCGGTATGGGCAAAAAGTGCCTGCAGTGCCTGCTGAGTCAGCTTGCCCTGGCTGTTCCACGGCAGCACTTCCACGATGCGCCAACGACGTGGTAAGACCACCGCCTCAAACTGCCTCGCCAAGGCCGCTTTCAGACCCCGTAACAGTTCATGTTGTCCCAGTGCCTGACGTTGCTGCTGACCCCAGCGGCTCAACTGCAGCACTACGGCGACCTCGTCGCGGCGTCCAGAAAGCACCAGTGCATGCGCTTTCTCAACCTCGCCAAGGGAGTTCAACGCCTGTTCCATTGCGGTAAGTGACAAGCGTTTACCTTCTATCTTGGCGATGCGATCTGTACGGCCCAACAACAGGAAGCCACTGCCCTCTCCTTGCCATTCAATACGATCTGGCTGGGTGTACCAGCCTGTATCTGGCAAATGCGGCGAACGCAACTCCAGCAACTGATTCTGATCACTGCGCAACGTTACGCCGGCCAACGGTGTCCAGCAGGCTTCCTGTTCAGGACGCTGTATACGCCATGCGATACCGCCGGTTTCCGAACTGCCATAGATTTCAACAATAGGCATGCCGAAGAAGGTCTGGTTACGCAGACTGGTTTGCCGTGATAGCGGTGCTGCCGAGGAAAATACTCGCTGCCAGCGCCTCCCCAGCATCTGCCATTCTGGCGTTTGCGGTAACCGTTCAAGGTGTGATGGGCTACTGATCAGCGTTGACTGGCCATAGCATTGACTCGTGATGTACAGGTCTTCCAGGTAATGGCAGAGGCGGCGTTCGAAGGGAACCCCTTCGGCAAGAGGCCTGAGAATACGAAACAACAAGCCGTAGATGTGCTGATGGCTGACGGTGGATAACACGACTTCGTCAGGCTGATAAGGCCAGTGCTGAGCATGAGCCTGAAGCTCAGCCGTTAGCTGCCGCAGCTTCTTGCCTATCGCCTTGGGCGCTCCAGTCGAGCCAGACGTATAAACTTCAACTACCAGCGCGTCGGCCGCGGGCAAGCTCAGACTCGGCACGCCTTGCCCATTCGCACTATCAGTTACCGCCCCCTCCCAGTCTCCTAGCACAGCGGAGACCCGCTCCAGCAGCGCAGCACGGGTTTCTGGCAAATTATCCCCCGGCAGACAAGCGGTTTTACCACTCAACCATAGCGCCAGAAGCTGTGCAGAAAACTCAAAGGCATCCGGGTTGTACAGGCCCCACAATGAACCACTGTCGTGCTGCTGGATACAAGCGCACCAGTAACGGACTCGTGTCAGCAACTGCTCCCGTCGCAATACCTGTCCGCGATCCACGGCAACAATCCGGTCCTGCTCACCATGAATTACACCAGCCAGCCAGTCATCGGCGATTTTTAAAGTCGTGGCAAAGTTATCAGTCATCACTCTATCTATAGCTATTCGCTGACCGCAGAGGTCTTTATTCTTCTGCGTACCAGCCACTCTCCGGCAAGTAGAATGCCGATCAGTGCATAGGCCAGCACACCGTTATACACACCCCAGATTTGGTCACTCATGAATACTGTTGCCAGGGCGACGACCCCGTTACACGCAAAGAAGCCAGTCCAGACCCAGGTCACACATCGGGTATAACGCACCCCCTCTGCAGATAGATTCGGCTCCTTGAGGCGGGCAATACGCTCAATCATGCTGTGCTTCTGGCGCAGGCTCAGCGCAAACAGCATCAGCATCGAAACATTCATCAGGACCGGATAAAGCTTCAACGTCTGGGTTGGGGACAACCACAGCACCAGTGCTACGGCGATAACCAGGGCCAGCAGCAATACTCGCCGCTCGACGACATCACGACTACTGCATGCCCGCCACAGTAGCAACGCGAACATCAGTGGCAGCAACCACGCAGCGGTGACCTGCCTCAGCAGGAAGTACACCAGCAGCGGATAGCACAGCGACACTATGATCAGCAGCGTTTTGAGCATTTTAGGCGGTGGTCCCGTTCACCAGCTTATCCACCTCCACCACGACATCCTGCACAGTACGCACAGATTTGAAGTCTTCTGGCTTGATGCGCTTGCCGGTAATTTTCTGCAGCTCAACCACCAGATCAACGGCGTCAATGCTGTCAATATCCAGATCACTGTAGAGATTGGCCTGCAGGTGAATATCTGCTGCATCGACCTCAAACAGCTCCTGCAGAATGGCACTGATTCGCGCAAAAATTTCCTCACGACTATTCATCACACTTGGCCCTTAGATGCGTTGGCTGGAGACCAGATCAACCAGCGCATTGACGCTAGCGAAATGCTTACGGGTATCTTCTGAATCGGCATTAAGTTTTATGCCGTAACGTTTTTGCAGTGCCAGCCCCAACTCCAGTGCATCGATGGAATCCAATCCCAAGCCATCCCCGAACAGAGCTTCAGCATCAATAATGTCAGCCGGAGCGATGTCCTCCAGGTCAAGCACATCGATGATCATATTCTTCAGTTCCAAGTGCAGACTGCTCATGGACAGAAACCTCTTGATTGAAATAGTGGGTTAAATCTCTTGCCAGAGTACGCGCAGAACGCGACGTCACTTCATCATCCAGATAGGGAGCGACAGCAATAGTGGGTTTAATCTGCAAGGTAAAATGCACGCGCTCATCCGGTACCTCGTACCACCGGTCTTCCTTAGTCAGGGTGGTCGGACTGCAGTGGATGATTACCGGGGTAATGTCGGCTCGGCAACGCAGTGCAATCTGTGCAGCACCCCGTTTCAGGCTCAGTGAGGCTCCCGGCGTAGTACGAGTACCTTCAGGGAAGACAATCAGTGTGTCGCCTCTTGCCATCGCCTGAGCGGCCGTCTCGATGACATCTTCGCCATCTTCATTGAGGATGTAACCGGCTTGTTGAATTGGGCCACGCGTCCAAAGATGGCGAGTCAGACGCCCCTTAACCACACAATTGGCATTGGGAATCAAGGCGATAAGAAACACGACATCCAGTAGCGATGGATGATTGGCCAGAACCAACGAGGCCCCTTGCAAACGCTCCTGATCCTTTACTGAAAAGGTCAGAACACCTAAAAGACGCATAATCAGGATGTAACAGCGAAAGGTACGGTGTATCACACACTTAGCCCGTCGTTGGCGTTGCTGTGAAGTACCCGGTAGCAACCTGAGCAAAGGAAATACCACCAGACTCAGCAGCAGCCCCCCAACACCAAACAACAGAAAGCTGAATGCCGTCCCACACCAGCGCCAGATGCGTCCCAACATGGTCATGGCAACCCCTCCTCTCGGCGCGTCAGCACCCAGCCGGGAGATCCAGCTTGCAGAGACAGCCTAGTGACCACACCTTGCAATAGCGGCAGTAAAGCAGGACCTGATGAGTATGCTGGAAGCGCAACTTGCATAGCTTGCTGCAGCAGATATCGATCACCTGAAGTGCCAGAGATCTCAGGTCGCTCCAACAGTAACGCCAGGGCCCATGGGTCCGTGGGAGCATCCTCAATCGCTGGATACAGAGCGGGTAACGGCAAATCACACAGTACACACAACACGCGTGGTGCATCTTGCAGTTGAGCAGATGCCTCTAACAACGCTGCCAGCAATAGATTGTCTGCCGCTGCAACAGCGGTCACAGCACTTGTGTCGCCCCGAGCAATCGACAGTATTCCTGCTACTGCGTTATGTACCGACATACTGAACGAAGCAGGAGACACATCTCCACCGGAGGCCAGAGCTTGCAGCAACTCAAGAGTTCGGTGTGCATCACCGTGACGTGAGGCAAACACAACCGGTATTGACTCGTCAGGGGAGATCAGCTCAGTCGACGTGGTCGCGGCTAATCTTCCAAAGGCTGACAACCTACGACGCAGCATGGCAGGAAAAAGCCCGGAGCCCGCTTCTTGAGTACAGGAGTCTGGCTTATTGAGCTCACAGATGCCGGATACATTCACAGCCCAGCTATGTAGATTGAATTCAAGCAAGACTTACGGCCCCAACCTGTACGTCCCTGTTGTCTTAGGCCCTCGCCCAGCAATCAGCAACTGCGATCAAAAGAGTAAGAAATAGAAAAGCAAGCCTAGCTTTAGTAAAGAATCCAGGCGGAGTATTTTTGCGGAGCGCGATTGTAACCACTTTTACAATCTATTGAAACAAAATTACATAAAAGAGTTTCAGATTGTTCGAACTCTGTGAGTTCCTTATAATCCGGGGCCTCCAAGCTAATACGAGAAAGGATGCTGCGGTGAAACTTGCCCACTTTATTACCCCACTGGCCATGTCGGCTCTCATTGTCTCCTCTCCAATTGCCATGGCCCGCGATACCAAGCATATGCTGCCTCTGGCCAGCGCCATGCAAAGCGCCGACTTCAAAACCAAGTTGGATCCCAGTATTCAGCTCTACTTTGGCAACCAGAAACACGGCCAGGTGACCAAGCAGCTACTGGAGGGAGTGGTTACCAATAAAAAGACCAATGCCGTAGGTAAAACCGATGAGGCGGCCTGCCAATGGGCGTTGTTGTCAGCCTTGATATCATTGCAGGATCGCGCCAAAAAAGAGGGCGGTAACGCGATTGTCAACATTCATAGCTATTACAAGAAGAATGAAGTCAACAGTCCTTCAGAATTCGAGTGCCATGCTGGTGGAATCATGGCAGGGGTCGCGTTAAAGGGCGATATCGTCAAACTGAAGTAGTCAGCTCCCCCTGGGATCGATTGGGCGGCAAGCACCTTGCTGTCGCCCATAGTGACGACCTCAAACAGCACTGCAGCTTGCTCATTCCTGTCATTTCCTCATCGGCAGCTCTTGCTTGCCATCACCGCAGCAGGCAAAGAAAAACCACCTCTGTTAATCGAGCACTACGCCATGTCTGACTCATCAGCACACTACCAGCCTATCTCCTGTGATCTGCACGACTATCTGGAAATCGCCTGCATGCGCGGCTACGTGCTGCTGGTCGAGCTGACCGATGGCAGCCGTTTTGAGGCCAAAGCCATTACCACCCTCGTCAATGCCGACAAGGAAGAATTCTTGCGCCTGCGCGGCGCCACGGGTGATCAGGATATTCGTCTGGATCGGCTTGCCGCCATCACACCGCAGGCTGCCAATGCCGGATTTGGGCGCGTGCGACTGGCAGGCAGTGTCTGCCAGTTTTAGCAGAGGGCAGACTACACGGCGTCAGGCTGCTGCTCCGGTGCCGCCTGAATAAAGGCATCCAGCTGATTGCAGTGGTGATAGATGTTCTGCATACGCGGGTAAGACGTCATGTCCAGTCCGAACCGGTAAGCGTTGTATAGTTGCGGGATCAGGCAGACGTCCACCATATTGGGCTGTTCACCGCCGGCGTAGGTCGAGTCAGGTAACTGGGCTTCCAGCACCCTGAATCCCTGATGTAACCAGTGGTGATACCAGGCCGTTTTTTCTTCATCGCTGCGCCCCAGCGGCCCGACCAGATACTTGAGAATACGCAGGTTGTTCAGCGGATGGATATCACAGCTGATCTCCATACACAGGCTGCGCACCTGCGCCTGCTGCCAGCTATCGTCGGGATATAACGGTGCCTGCGGATAGGTCACCTCCAGCCATTCCAGAATCGCCATGGACTGGGTCAGGACGCGGCCATCCCCTAGCCGCAGGGCCGGTACCAGCCCCTGTGGATTGACCTGCAGATAGGCCTCGCTGCGCTGCTCGCCCTTGAGCAGGTTGATCGGGGTGATGCGGTAGTCAATGCCTTTCAGATTCAGCGCGATGCGCAGGCGATATGCCGTCGATGAGCGGAAATAGCTGAACAGCTCTAGGTCAGCAGCCACGGTCTGCATGTAACCGATCTCCCTATAATTAGTTTCACTTAAAACTTATTTTTAGTTTCGCGTAAAACTATCCCTAATACGGCCAGGGTGCAAACACAACACGCAACCCGACAGCTATGCTTTATAGTCACGGCAAAATGGTCACGGCAAATCCTGCGATCAGAGTCCGCTGCTTATCAGAGAAGTTATCATCGGAGATCAGCAGCAACAGGTACTGACCCTCATCCAGCCTCGGGCCCAGTGCCAGCCCTTCAAAGTTGTCCAGCGGCACGTTGAGATCGTCTGCCAGATCAGCCACTAGTCTCTTACTGGCTGGCACAATTTGCTGGTTGCCCCTGATGCTTTTCAGCGTATTGATGTCGGTCGCCCCCGCCAGAGACACCTCGTACAGACGAATCCGGTTGCCCGCGCCTTTGACGTAAGTGCGTTCCAATGCCAGTAAGGTACCCTGATTGTCCAGTGCCAGCATGTCGGCAAGACCGATAGAGCCACCGGATACCGAAGTCCCCGTGGGCGGAATCACCGGATCGATGTCGTAACGGTATTGATGCAGCAAACGGCCATCGGCCAGAGCGTATTGCAGAATGCGCGCCGGGCTGCCATGCGTCTGGGTAGACTCCTCGCCGTCCTGTTTGAGCGCTGTTTCGGTTGCGGAATACAGGGTGGCGCGGTCTGGTGTTACCGTCAGGCTTTCAAAGGCGTCATTATTACGAATCCCCTGATTAAGGCGGTCAAACACCGACGCCGGCCAGAACGTCGTGGGCATCGGCAGTGACTGCTGCCAGCGCCCCTGCAGGTCGTAACCGTTAATAAAGGGAGCAATCTGGCGGATGCCATCCCCCTCTGAGGACACATAAACGCGATCACTACCGGTCAGCGCGATGCCCTCCGGGTCCAGCGCATTTTCTGCATAAGGCTTACCGTCACGATCAAGCAAGGTGGTAAAGCGCTGCCACTGCACACTGGCATCCGTCAGCCTGCCATTGAACAGCTGCACCGTGAAAGTATAGAAGCGCGCTGGCTGGCGCTCACTGCGGTCATCACTGATAGCAACAAAATGCTGCTGCTCGGCAGACCAGCTCAGGCCGGACAGCCCTCCAATGGTGGTGCCCTGAAATTGCGTCAGATAAGGCACATGGGCCTGCCCCAACGGCGTGATAGAGGTAATACTGGCCGCCTGCGCACAGGAGGCCACCAGCAGCAGGCTGAGTGAAACGCCACTGACCAGCCTTGAGACAACAGGTATCCGTTTAGCACTGCGTGATTCACGTCTCATTGAGATGCCTCCTTAGCTCGGTACTCATCCTAACACCCGCCTTTGACATAAAAAGTGCAGAGGTAATCTGGCAAACGGTTGTGACGGGAGGTTGTCAGTGATCACGACACCGCGCCTTCAGATGCGATGCTCGGGGCAACTCATATCGGCCAATAAAATTCAAAATATTTCCGCCAATTACAAAAGACTTACAAATTGACACTCTTTATACTCGCGACACCGAGCTGAGAACCGGCTCTCTTCTGACACATGGATGCTGCAATGACTCAAGATGAATTTGAGCGACGCGTTACCGCGCTGGAAAAGCAAGCTCAAGCCAACCCGACAAGCTACAAACTGCGTGTATTTTTGCTGGCACTGGCAGGCAATGCCTACTTGCTGGCCATTTTAGCGCTCCTGCTGGTAATGACTCTGGCTGTGGCCCTGTCAGTTGCCAAACTGCATCTGATCGGAGTGAAACTGCTGATTATTGTCGTGCCACTGTTATGGCTGACGCTGAAGGCCATGTATATCAAGGTACCTCGCCCTCAGGGAATGGAAATCAGTGCGGCAGATGCACCAGAGCTGTTCGCAATGATTGATAGCATTCGCACCGCACTGCGTGCCCCTCGCTTTGACCACGTGCTGGTCACTGATGATCTGAATGCAGCCGTTGTGCAATCTCCCCGTCTGGGCATTTTTGGCTGGTATCGCAATTACCTGATTCTTGGGTTGCCACTGATGCATACGCTCACGCCGGAACAATTCAAGGCAGTTCTGGCCCACGAATATGGCCATTTATCAGGTGGCCACGGCCGTCTGGGTAATTGGCTTTATCGGCTAAGGTTGCGCTGGAGTCAGCTGCTAAGCCAGCTGGAAGGTGTGGAAGGCTGGGTAACCTACTTGTTCAAGCCTTTCCTGTCCTGGTTTATTCCCCGCTTCAACGCCTATTCCTTTCCGCTGGCTCGGGCCAATGAGTACGAAGCTGATGCAGTTGCCGCCCGACTGACCTCACCTGCCGCCCTGGCTCAGGCGCTGACAGGTGTACAAGTCGCCAATAGTTATATGCGTGAACGATTCTGGCCAGACATCCACCGCCAGGCTGAGCATACCGCCTGTCCTGCGGCACAGCCTTTCAGCGAGTTTGGCTTGAGCATCAGGCAGCAGCTGACTTCAGACTATGAAGGTTGGATTGCGGACAATTTGCGCCAGCAAACTACGTTCGACGATACCCATCCTAGTCTGCAGGACCGACTTCAGGCTTTTCAGGCGACAGCCCAGTGGATCCCGCCGGCATCCGGAAACAGTGCCCTCGAACTGCTTGGGGCAATGAAACAGCCGTTACTGGATCACTTTGACCAGCAATGGAGCGCCGATGTAGCAGAGCATTGGAAAGAACGCTTTGAGACAGTTCAGGAGGCCAGACAACAGCTGGCCACACTAAATCAGCGTGTGAGTGATGGCGAAACTCTGAGCCCTCAGGAACTTTATGATCGCGCCCAGCTGACTGCTCATTATGAAAACGATCTGGCAAGTGCGACTGCACAACTGCGTGCCCTGAATGAGCAACTGCCTGATGACCTGCAAGTCGCTTTCGCCCTTGCTCAATTATTGTTGCGCAACACCGAGGAACAGGGTGTTGAACTGATGCATGAGGTCATCAACAAGGATCCGGAGTTCATGATCGGTGGCTACCGACAGTTGGCGCAGTACTTCTGGCAATTGGGTCAGCATGAGGTTGCTGCCGATCTGTATGACAAGGTTAGACAGCGTGAACATGATGAGTATTTCGCCCACAAGGAGCGAAACCAGCTGCATGTCAGCAGCACCTTCCTGCCCCATGAACTGGGGGAGGCCAGCATTGCCGACCTTCAGCAACGACTACGTAAAATTGAAGGTCTGACCAACGCCTTTCTGGTCCGTAAAAAGGTGTACTTCTTCCCTGAGCGCCCTTGCTTCGTACTGGGATACAAGGTTGCTACCAAGTTTGGCCTCTTCGATAAGAAGCTGGCACTGTCGGTACTACAGCATCTGCAAGTCATGGACTTTCCCGGCGAGGCCATCCTGATCAATGTCGAAGGTGACAACAAAGCCTTTGCCAAACAACTCAAAAAAGTCGCGGGCAGTCGTCTCATCTGACTGGCGATGATGACAAAAGGCAGAGAGGTACACATCGGTATTCTTCTCTGCCTGACTTCATCTCTGCCCTGTCTTCGCGTTTTATAGAATTACTCTCCCTTCTGCTCCAGCCCTACGTCCTTCCACAACACTCTGGGGATATGCCGACGCAGCAGGAGCTCACTGACCTGCTGCTGAGCCTGTTGTCGCCGCAGCCGCAGAAAGCCCAGCGCACACAGGGCACTGAAAAGTGCCGCCAGCACAAAAGTCAGGGCAACATTGAAGATCACCAGCAGACTTCCCAGAGCGACGGCGAGAATTTCACAGGCGACGGTCAAGCCACGATACAGCCCCATCGCCTGCCCCTGCTGCCGGGCCGAAGCGGCTTTGGAAACCGCCACCGCCGTCGCCAGCTCGCCAATCGTCATGCCGATACCGGCAGGCAGAAACGTAAGTGCCAGCCCCCACAGCTGTTCAGGGAAGATAAACAGCAACACACCGAGCGCCATCACACTGTGCCCGACAATACCCAGCGTGGTGTTGTCAAAGCGACTGGCCATGCGGCTGCCAAGCCAGGAGCCGAGCATCATCGGCATGCTGACCAGCACGGCGCAGTGAGCCAGCTCTACCGGTGAATAGGTGAAGCGATCAACCAGCCACATGTTGAAGTACGTGAAATACAGCTGCACCGTGGCATAGCTCAGCACCGTGAGGATAAACAGCGGGCGCAGGTGGGCGGCCACCAGCAGCTGCCAGTTACCTTGCTGGGGCACTGACGGCGTAATGTCCGGGTCGCTGCTGACGACAGTACGCTGACCTTCCTGCAACGCCAGCTGCGCAAAGAGCGCATTCAGTAACACCAGCCCGGCGGCAAGCCAGCCCACCATGCTGAACTCACCGGTCCAGCTCGCCACATAGCCGCCAATAATGGGGCCGACCACCCAGCCCAGATTCATCGCAATACTGAGCAGGGCAAAATGACGCGGCCTTTCCTCATGACTGCTGATATCCGCAGCCATGGCCTGAGCAATGGCCACATTGCCACAGAACCAGCCTTCGATCATGCGGCCCAGCAGCATCACCAGCAGCGAGTCCTGAGCCATCCCCAGCGCCATGACCAGATAGCCCGCCGCGACGCCCAGCAAAGACAGCAGCAGCATGGATTTGCGTCCATAGCGGTCGGACATTCGCCCCAGCCAGGGGGCACCAAACAGCTGCAACAGCGGATAGACAGCGATCAGCACGCCCAGCCAGATTTTCCTCTCCACATCCGTCACCGACAGCGGAAAGAAGCCGGATTGCGGCTCCAGTAACAGCGGTGCAAAGACCGGGGAAGGCAGGCTGAAACCCGCTACGGACAGAAATACCGTGACAAACAGCACGGCCATGGTGGGCGAGATCAACAGGCGCCGATACCCGCGTACAGGCTCATTGGCAGGCGATGACGCTGATTGTGGTGCTGACATGGATGGACTCCTTCATCCAGTACTGACAGATCATGGTTACCCGCTCATCGTCTGGGCCATTCTGGCCCGACAGCGGAAACCCTCCAATTAAATAAAGTAAATTGTTTATTTATTAGAGCCAGCACCCGCCATTAAGTAAAGCGTTTTATTGCTTTAATACTTCCTGATCACCATAATGCCTTCATCCACCACCGCACGGGAGCCCATCATGTCCGCTACCCTCAAGCTGGAACCCTTACTGAAGATGCTCGACAGTGGCCGTGACTCGCCGCTGTTACGCATGAGCATTGCGCTGGCACTGCAACAGCAAGGTGACCTGAACCTTGCCCGTCAGCATCTGCAGGCCGCACTCGACGCCGATCCGCAGTACGCTGCCGCCTGGCGACTGCTTGGCCTGCTGGCCATGGAACAGCAGGACCATCCGGCCGCTGAACAGGCCTTCAGCACCGGGCTGGAGGCCGCCGCCCAGCGCGGTGACAAGCAGCTGGAGAAAGAACTGACGGTACGCCTGAAACGTGTGCGCAAAGCGATCGCTGATGCCACTACACCGTCCTGATGCAACCCACCCATCACACTGGAAAGCGAACCCCATGAGTACAGACCATGCCCTGCCCCCTCAGGCCAGCGACGAAAAAATCATCTATCTGCTGAAAACGCAGGGGGAAATGAGTGCAGCTGAGCTGGCCGAACGGCTGTCGATGACGTCCATGGGCGCACGACAGCATCTGCAGGCACTGGAACAACAGGGGCTGGTGACCTATACAGACCGGGCGGAAGGCCGCGGTCGCCCGCGCCGCTGCTGGTTTCTGACCGATGCCGCCTGGCAGCGCTTTCCTGACCGGCATGCCCAGCTGACCGTCACCTTGCTGGACAGTATCAGTCAGCTGTTCGGCGAAGCCGGTCTGGATCAGCTGATCAGCCAGCGTGAGAAGGACAGTGAAGCCGACTACGTTAAGGCGCTGGCAGAGTGCACCGATCTGGAAGCACGTTTGCAGGCTCTGGCACAGCGGCGCAGCGAAGAAGGCTATATGGCGCAATGGCAGGTCGAGCCGGACGGCAGCTATCTTCTGACTGAGCATCACTGCCCGATCTGCGCCGCGGCCAGCCGCTGCCAGCAGTTCTGCCGCTCCGAACTGGAGCTGTTCAGACGCCTGCTGGCTCCCGCCCGGGTAGAGCGCAGCCAGCATTTGCTGAGTAACGGCAGTCGCTGTATTTACCGCATTACTCCCTGAAGGAAATCATCGCTTGCATCACCCCTACTTTTGATAGATCTATCAAAAAAATCCGCACCAAATTGATAGTTTTGATAGCGACCAATCCCCTCATATTGCACCTCAGAGTGCACTGATTAGACTCTCACCCCACAACATCAGTGAATAAAAACAGTAAGAAGCTGAACCTCAGCACTCTGATAGCTGCCCCCTCTCAAAGGCAATTCAGCTATCAAAAATCGATAGACATTGAATATGGCGACGACCAAGGTGTGATCTCAGTGCGCATGCTCCATGAGAGCCCGCATTGCCATCAGCACTCACCGCCCTAACGTCAAAGGACGCCAGCAACGATGTCCATAACACCCACCATGACCGATGTCGCCCGCGAGGCAGGTGTCGGTGTCGCTACCGTTGACCGCGTTATCAATAAACGCGCAGCGGTCAAGCCCGCCACCCTGCAGCGGGTACTGGAAGCGGCGGAACGTATCGGCTTCAGACGCACCAATCTGATTCGGCGACGTGCGGAAGAACCTGCTCAGGGATGCCGGATGGGCATTATTCTGCAGAAGCGTTCAACGCAGTTTTACGCCGATCTGGGGGAAGCCATTGTGACCACGGCAACCGCCCACGAATACCGCAACGACAATGTCAGAGTGGTGTTTCTGGAGGAGCTGGTGCCGCGGCAGATCATTGAACAGATGCACCGGCTGGCGCAGGAATGCGACGTACTGGCTATCGTGGCAGCAGACCACCCGCTGATCAGTCAGGCTATCGACCAGCTTTCACAGCAGGGTATTCCGGTGATAGCGCTGATTTCTGACCTGACGGCGGAACACTGTGCAGGCTACGTCGGACTGGACTACCGCAAGGTGGGCAGGATGGCCGCCTGGACCCTGACCAAGCTCGGCCCGGATAGCAGCAAGATCGGGCTGATGATCGGCAGCCACCGCTATCAGAATCAGGAACAGAACGAGATGAGCTTTCGCGCCTACCTGCGCGAGTTTGCTCCTGAGGTACAGGTACTGGAGACCGTGATCAGTCTGGAAGACATTCCGCTGGCCAAGGCGTCAACAGTGGAAATGCTGGAGATGCATCCTGACCTTGGTGCGATCTATATCGCCGGAGGCGGTATTGAAGGGGTGTGCGAGGCTCTGCGTGAATATCAGCTCCCGCAACAGCTGATTGTGATCTGCATGGAGCTGACGGCAGCGACTCGCGTCGCGCTGGCGGATGGCACCATTGATGTGGTGCTTTCACACCCACTGGAACTGGCTGCTGGCCGCCTGCTCAAGGCGATGAAAGAAGCCACCCGTCATCAGGGTCAGGGTTCGCTGCAGCATACCTTGCCGTTTTTTACCTACACCGCGGCGAATATCTGACTCTTCGGACAGATAGCACCGCCAGCGGAAGGCAAACGGGATACCTGCCAGCCAGTATCTGACAGGGCAATAACAACAAACTTCAACATCAGGCTTAGCTATCTGAAGGAGCCGCACATGTCCGATATCGCCATCAGGTTTTCGCTGAACCACATGATCTGCCCCGGCCTGACAGCTGAACAGCTGATTGACGCCGCCGCAGGTCTCGGTGTGGATGCGGTTGAACTGCGCAACGACGTGCAGGAAAACAGTGTCACCGAACTGCAGCGCGCCACGGCGATCGGCGAATACGCTCGTGCCAGAGGCATCAGGGTACTGAGCATCAATGCGCTGTATCCCTTCAACGTCTGGAATGACGAGATGGCCGCCAAAGCGGAGAAACAGGCGCAGCTGGCCAACGCCGCCGGTGCCATCGGTCTGGTCATGTGCCCGTTCAACGAAAATGGCCCGTTCGCCAGCGTGGATGACATCAAGACGGCCCTTACCGGCCTGCAGCCCATTCTGGAAAGACACGGCCTGCAGGGTTTTGTCGAAGCACTGGGCTTCCCCTTCTCGTCCATGCGCACCAAGCGTGTTGCTGTGGACGCCATTGAAGGGCTGAAAGCACAGGGCCGCTTTGGTCTGGTGCACGACACCTTCCACCACAAGGGTGCCGCAGAACAGGAAATGTTCCCCGCCCTGACCGGTCTGGTACACATTTCCGGTGTTGAGGATCCGGCCATTTCCTTCAACGACATGCTGGATGCCCACCGCGTGCTGGTTGGCCCGCAAGACCGTCTGGATAACATCGGCCAGATCAAGCAGCTGCTGGCCACCGGCTACACCGGCTACTTCTCGTTCGAGCCGTTCTCTGCCGAAGTCTGGGATCTGCCCGACCCCATCGCCGCCGTCAAGGACAGCATGGACTACATTCGCGCCCGCCTGGCCGAATAACCCCTTATTTAACAGGCTGTTGAAAAACGTTATCGAGGCAGCCGAGACAAGGAAATACCCCGAGGGCACAAGAAACAGGCGAAAAAGCGGAGTTTAGTGGACTAAATGAGCATTTGACTCGCTCCGCTCGCCCCTTCGGGGCCGTGCTAAAGCACGTTCAGCCTTTGGCTGTGAGCCTGTTTTTGACGCGGTATTCGGCAACGCAGATAGATTTTCAACGACCTGTTATGTGATGTAACCGTATTTGCGCTTCCCTCCTGCTCATCACCGATGAGCAGGATAGGGATTGGCTTGCCAGAATTTACTGGCTGCCGGTTGCGGATACCCTAATCTGGCCGTTGCCACAGGTAACAAGTAACAGGCCACAGACCGTCGAGTGAGGACTACAACAATGAAAATCGCCATCGACCCCTACATGCACCGTCATCTGTCCCTGCCTGAAATCTGCCGTCTGACCAGGGAACTGGGCTACGACTATATAGAGCTGTCGCCCCGCGCTGACTTTCTGCAGTGGTGGACTCGTCCACGGGTGTATCCGGAGCGTCTGCATGCCTTCAAAAAGGCCCTGAAAGATCATGATGTCGGTCTGGCGACCCTGCAGCCCATGTACCGCTGGTCCAGCCCCTACCGTGATGAGTGGGAAATGGCGATGGACAACTGGAAGCGCACTATCGAGATTGCTGTCGAAATGGATGCCCCGCTGCTGATTTCCGAATTTGGCCGAGGCGGTTCACCGGAGCGCTCAGCCGCCGACCGCAGCGGCACCCACACCGCAGAAGCCTGCGAGAATGCCTTCTGGCGCAGCATGGACGTACTGGTCCCGATTCTTGAGCGTGAAGGCCTGACACTCAGTGTCGAACCTCATCCCGAAGACTGGGTGGAACAGATCGACCCGGCGGTCAACATCATCAAGACCATCAATTCCAGCGCGGTGAAGTGCTCCTACATCGCCCCGCACAGCTTTTACTACGGGGATGATCTGGCCCAGACCATTCGCGCCACTCAGGGCGTGCTGGCCCATGCCCGCGTGGCTGACACCTTTAACCACAAGGGATCGTCACAGCTGCGCTACATCGTTAATCCGCCCGGCTCCACTGCCCGTGTGCACCAGCATCTGGACATGGGTGAAGGTGAAATTGACTGGGATGTGTTCTTCAGGACCCTGCATGAAATCGGTTTTGACGGCGTGCTGTCCAGTTGCGTATTTGCCTGGGAAGAACGTGCCGAACAGTCCAGCCGCTTCATGCGTCAGGAAATGCAGCGCTATATCGACAAGTACTGGAAATAAGCGACGCACGGCAGATCGTGTATTCAGCTCCCTCTTTTTTCTATTTAAAGCCGCGCTCAGTGACAGCGCGGTCAACAAGGAATCCATCATGACCATCAGAATGGGTGTTATCGGAACCGGCGCCATCGGCGCTGACCATGCTCGTCGTATCGCTCAGACCCTGACCGGTGGTCAGATCGTGGCCGTGACCGACGTGAACCTGGATCAGGCCCGCAAGGTCGTCGACAGCCTGAACCTGAATGCCACTGTCTATGAAAATGGCCACGAGCTGATCAAGGCCGACAACATAGATGCCATTCTGGTGACCTCCTGGGGTCCTACCCATGAAGAGTTCGTTCTGGCAGCGATTGCCGCAGGCAAGTACGTGTTCTGTGAAAAGCCACTGGCCACCACCGCTGAAGGCTGCATGCGCATCGTTGAAGCCGAGATCGCCGCTGGCAAACGCATGGTGCAGGTCGGCTTCATGCGCCCCTACGACAGTGGCTATCGTCTGCTGAAACAGGCCATTGATGAAGGCAGTATCGGCCAGCCACTGATGGTCCATGCCGCTCATCGCAACCCGACCGTACCGGAAGCCTACGTTACACCAATGGCGATTGTAGATACCCTGATTCACGAACTGGATGTGTTCCGCTGGCTGCTGAATGATGACTATGTGTCTGCTCAGGTGCTGTATCCACGCGCCACCCGCCATACCCACAGCAAGCTGAAAGATCCGCAGATCGTACTGCTGGAAACCGCCAGAGGTATCCGCATCGATGTGGAGATCTTCGTCAACTGCCGTTACGGCTATGACATTCAGTGCTCGGTAGTCGGTGAAGAAGGCATTGCCAACCTGCCCGAACCGCAGAGCCTGCTGGTACGCAAGGACGCCAGGCTCGCCACCACCATTCTTACCGACTGGAAACAGCGCTTTATCGCGGCCTATGACGTCGAACTGCAGGACTTCCTCGACGGCGTCCAGAGTGGCACGTTGCGCGGCGCTTCCTCATGGGATGGTTACGCTGCCGCCGTTGCGGCAGATGCCTGCGTCAAAGCACAGGAAAGCCAGCAGATCGAAGCCATTACCATGCCTGCACGCCCGGCGTTCTACGGCTGAGGGGGGCGGTAACCCATCACGCTCTGTGTTTTCTCCTGTTACCCATATTGATCAGGCGCGGGCACCTGCCTGATCACTTTCACAACCGGCAGGCGGCTCCTGCCGGTTGTTTTTACCTTCTCTGCGCGGAGCAGCGCAGATCACTGCCATCAGTGTTGACCGGCACAGCTTGCCCGGCGACACCAGTTCTTTGACAGCATGTATCCTTTGACAGCATGTATCCTTTGACAGCATGCGTTCGGTCTGCGGCACCTCAGCCACACAATGTGGCTACAGTGTGCACTCATGCCCGTTAATCCAGCGCAAAATCAAAATGAAATATCTATTCCATTTCCACTGATATTCGCAGCCAACACCCATCAATTCAGGTCAAACTTTCCCTATAGTCAGCCGGCGTCTATGCTTGTCTTGACCTCGACACCGACCTGACCACACCGATCAAAAGTCAGTAATGACGCAGGTTTCAGCCGCGCAAGCTGATTCTGGAAAGACGTCACTCGCGCAATGGAATAAAAATTCCATCAATCAAAAAAAACATTGACAATTTTCCATTTCAGGCGCACCTTTATGCCTGTCAACGGTTGACCGTCTTATCGTCAGCGATGTTGCCATCCAGCAACTTCACTCACTCGAAGTGACTGCTGGGATCTCCTGGTGAGCATAAATACAACAAAGAACGTAACTGGAGTGACTCGACAATGAATACCAAAAAACTGCTACTGGCGCTTTCCATCTCCGCAATCAGCAGCACCTCAGCCATGGCCAGCACCCTTGGGGTTTCCATGGCGTATTTTGATGACAACTTCCTGACCATCGTTCGCAACAACATGTCTGATGAGGCGAAAAAGCAAAGTACCGAGATCAACTTTGAAGATGCTCAGGGTGACATCGGCCGTCAGGTCAGTCAGATCCAGAACTTCATTGCCTCCGGTGTTGACGCCATCATCGTCAACCCTGTAGACAGCGCCGCCACCGGCAAGATGATCAAGCTGGCTACCGAGGCCAAGATTCCTCTGGTATTCGTCAACCGCAAGCCCGATTCCGACAAGCTGCCTGAAGGCGTTGCCTTTGTTGGCTCCAACGAGCTGGATTCCGGCACCCTGGAAATGCAGGAGCTGGCCAAGCTGGCCGGTGAGAAAGGCAACGTGGCCATTATGGTCGGTGAACTGGGCACCAATGCGGCCCAGTTGCGTACCAAGGACGTTGAAGACGTCGTCGCCAAACACCCTGATATGAAAATCGTTGAGAAGCAGGTAGCCAACTGGTCACGTAACGAAGCCATCGACCTGATGACCAACTGGCTGACCAACGGCACCAAGATCGACGTCATTGCCGCGAACAACGATGAAATGGCCATCGGTGCCATCATGGCGTTGCAGCAGGCGGGCGTTGATCCCAAGCCCTACTTCATCGGTGGCGTTGACGCTACCCCTGATGCACTGACCGAAATCGAAAAAGGCAACCTGGATGTAACGGTATTCCAGGACGCTGCTGGTCAGGGTGCAGGCTCGGTAGATGTGGCTCTGAAAATGGCCAAGGGTGAGAATGTGGAGCAGTGGAACTGGATCCCCTTCCAGCTGGTTACCCCCGAGAACTACAAGCAGTTCATGAAGAACTAAGCTTCTGCTGAACTGACCTTTGCGGACCGTTGAAAAACATGAGCGAGGCAGTCGAGACAAGGAATACACAGGCAGAAAAGCGGAGTTTAGTGAACTAAATGAGCATTTGACTCGCTCCGCTCGCCCCTTCGGGGCCGTGCTAAAGCACGTTCAGCCTTTGGCTGTGAGCCTGTTTTTGACGCGGTATTCGGCAACGCAGATAGATTTTCAACGACCTGTTAAAACGCATCGCTACCGGACTACTCCAGCAACAATAAACCCTCTGGCAGGATGGCCTGA
>NZ_LAPT01000054.1 GCF_003194385.1 Pokkaliibacter plantistimulans | reverse complement strand
AATCGATCTTAGCCTTAGCAGGCTGTTGATAAACGTTATCGAGGCCGCCGAGACAAGGAAATACCCCGAGGGCACAAGAAACAGGCGAAAAAGCGGAGTTTAGTGAGCTAAATGAGCATTTGACTCGCTTTGCTCGCCCCTTCGGGGCCGTGCTAAAGCACGTTCAGCCTTTGGCTGTGAGCCTGTTTTTGACGCGGTATTCGGCAACGCAGATAGATTTTCAACGACCTGTTAGAGCGGCAGCTCAAAGGTCTGAACTATCTTTACTCACCAAGGGACAGGATATAGACGGCATTAAAGTACCAAGGCGTTAAGCAACAGAATGGCAATCAGGGAAGTGACGCCTAATTGAATCAAAGCAATAGAAATCGGCGACCAGCACCGCTAACTCATCAAGCGAGCAGGTTGTGCTTCAGAGGCAGGCGCCAAAAGATTAATCTGAGGCACAGGCTCAGGGTGGGCAATGGCATAACCCTGACAATAATCCACACCGATTTCGACGAGACGATTGTAGATCGTTTCATTCTCAACGAACTCAGCAATGGTCTTCAGGCCAGCCACATGACAGATGCGGTTCACTGACTCGACGATGGCGTAGCTCATCGGGTCTTCACAGATATCTCTGACAAAGCTTCCATCGATCTTGATGAAATCCACAGGCAGATTCTTGAGATAGCCATATGAACTCATGCCAGCCCCGAAATCATCCAGAGCAAAGTGGCAACCTAGTTCCCTTAACCGTCCAATGAACTGACAAGCCTGTTGGAAATTAGACACGGCAGCCGTCTCGGTGATCTCAAAACACAAATTTTCTGGGGAGATACTGTGCAATATCATCTGCTCAGCAACGTAATCGGGAAACAGCGCATCACTCAACGTTGCCCCTGACAGGTTGATGAAATACATACATCGATTACGGTTAAGCTGATGAGCCTCTATATGACGGAAGCATAGCCGCACCATATGCCGGTCGAGCTGATTCATCAGGTGATAACGCTCTGCTGCGGGTATGAATACGCCAGGCGGAATCAGTTTTCCCTCATGCTCCAGCCGCATCAGAAACTCATAAAATGCCGGACGGTCATGGGATTGACCGAGGTTTACGATAGGCTGCCAGTATGCGGTAAAGCGATCTTGCTGCATCGCTTCATTAATGATTTGCACCCATCCCAATTGCTCACGCATGGTCAAGATAGAGCTATCTTGCTCTTCATACACATGTACACGCCCACGGCCTGCATCTTTTGCTGAGTAACAGGCCATATCTGCCGCAGACAGAATAGAATTGGTTTCAGCAAGGGCTGCCGTAATCTCGACGGCTCCCATGCTAGCGCCAATGGAAAACATCTTGCTCTGCCAGTTGAAGCGGAACTGCCGGATTTCATCCTGTAAGTCGTTGGCAAAATCCAGCCCTTCATTGAGGGTGGTGTTTTCCATCAGTATGGTGAATTCATCCCCACCGACACGACAAAGCTGAAAATTACCGGGCAATCGCTGACTGAACAGAGTAGCGACTTGCACTAACAGCTGATCACCAGCTAGATGCCCGCAGCAATCATTTACCACCTTGAAATCATCAAGGTCGATAAAAATCAATGTATGGCGATCATCTGGGCCAATTCTTTTACTAAGCTGATCAAGTGCACGCTCAAAAGCAAAACGATTAAACAGTCCCGTAAGAGAATCATGGAAGGCCATGTAATGCAGGCGCTCTTCAGCATCCCGACGAGCACGATGCGAAGCCACTTCACGCAGCTCACGCTCAATGGACGCTCCCAGGCGAGTAAGATTCTCTTTCAGCACATAATCATTGGCACCGGCCTTCAGCGCTTCGACAGCCAGCTCTTCACCGATACTGCCTGAGACAACGATCAAAGGCATATCCGGGTAATGACTACGGGTAATGGCAATGACATCCGTGGACTGAAATCCAGGCAGACTATGGTCAGTGATCACCAAGTCAAACCGGCCGCCACCTTGCAACTGAGCCTCAAGCTCGCTGGCACTGCTGACTCGGGTCAGGATCAACTCATAACCACTTTTTTTCAAATGGCGAGTAAGCAACAACTCATCGTCAAGAGAGTCTTCAACAAGCAACAACTTAAGGCTGTTAGTCATCTCAGATGGCCATTGGAGGAAGATTGATTTTTAACCAGTAACGCAAAATATTACCGACAGACTCAATGAAGTCCTCAAAATCGACGGGTTTACGTACAAAGCTATTCGCACCCAGTTCGTAACTGGTATGAATATCCTGCGACTCGTTCGATGTTGTCAGCATCACTACAGGATACGTCGACGTATCCTCATGGGTACGTATCTGTCGCAGCACTTCGTGCCCACTTACCCCAGGCAAATTGAGATCCAGCAATACCAAAACTGGTTTTTCATGGATAGGGCGATTCTCAAAACGTCCCTGACGAAACAGATAATCCAGTGCTTCCTGACCATCACGCGCAGTGATCACTTTATTGTAGATATCGTTTTTCTTGAACGCCCTGAGTGTCAGGAGTTCGTCATCAGGGTTATCTTCAACGAGAAGAATAGTTCCTTCACGCAGCATTGGTTTGCCACTCCATGGAGTACTCCGATTGGAATTCAGCTGTTGCAGTCAGCCTCAATCAAGACAAAAAGTTACAGTGTAGACTAAATGCATTAGTCGGCCAGTGTAAAGAAAAAACAACTGCCCTGCCCCGGCGCCGAATCAACCCAAATCTTCCCGCCATGGCGTTTGACAATGCGAGACACTGTAGCCAAGCCAATCCCTGTCCCCTCAAAGTCCTTTTTGTCATGCAGACGTTGAAAAGGTACAAACAGCCTTGCTGCCTGCGTTGTGTCAAATCCTATGCCATTATCCTTTACATAGAAGGCCATGCGTCCATTGATAGCTTCCTGCCCTACATGAATAGAAGCTCGCTCACACCTGGCGCTGTACTTCCATGCATTGCCAACAAGATTCTGCATCACTGAATGCAATAAATTCGGATCAGCATCCACATAGAGTTCAGGTTCAATGGTGACTTCAACTTGCCGGTTTGGCGCTGACAGTCTCAAGTCATTCACGATACCCTGCACCATTTCAGACAGATCGACTTGAGCACAGTTTAAATGTGTACGAGTAACTCGGGACAACTCCAATAAGGAATCAATCAGAGAGCCCATTTGTTGAGCTGCCAGCCTCAAACGTGTGAGATACAGCTTGCCCATGTCGTCCAGCTGCGGCTCGTAGTCTTCCAGTAAGGCATGGCTGTAACCGTCAAGTGCGCGCAGCGGTGCGCGAAGATCATGAGACACCGAATAGGAGAAGGCTTCCAGCTCTTGGTTGACAGCTTCAAGCTCGCGTGTTCGGGCAATAACCCGCTCTTCCAATACCTTATTCAACATCGCCTGAGCATCCACTGCTTCCATGCGCTCCATCTCGGAGGCAATGCGATCAGAAAATATACGGAACAATGTAGAGCAAAAATCAGGATTGGTGATGGGCTTGCGGAACATGGCTCCAAGCACCCCCATGGTGACATTGTGCTGATCAATCAAAGGCGCACCGATATAACCTTCGATCTTGAACGAGCTCAGCTCATTGTCCATGGGAAACAGTCTGGATGCGCCTTCAGCTAACAATTGCAGCTGTTTATCCAGACTATGACTGCTGGCGGTGCCTTCAAGACGATAGGTGATGGGTGTTAATAGTCCCTGTTCACCACAGAAGACAATCATTTCTGCATGCTCGCCATCTGGTTTCAAGCGAGCAACAAACACATACGAAGCCTCCATTGCTTCGCGCATTTTTAATACGAACTGCTCAAAAAAGTCCTGATTGTAGCGTCGGGAAACCCCTGTAATGATGGCGTGGGTTGCCTGCTCTAAAATCTTGCGCTCGGTAATCTCGTGACTGACAGAGCATATTCCCACCAGACGGTGGCGCTTATCATAGACGGGAAACTTTTCAGTTTGCAGGTAAACATCTCTCCCCTGCACTGGATGGAGAAAGTGCTCTTCGACGAATAAAGGAGATGCGGTATCGAGCACCTTCCGATCCATCTCCACATATTGGCGCTGGTCCCCCGCGAACACGTCCTCCGCTTTCCGTCCAAGCACTTGTGCCTCTGTCAGCCCAAACAGATCGAGAAAGCTCTGACTGACACGCTCAAATTCGAGGTTACAGTTCTTGAGAAAAAATATTCCAGGCGAGTGGCGAATCATTGCGCCTATCAGATCAGCTTCAATCTCGTGCATGCAGAACAACTCCTGCGCGGAGGAATAACTGAACTCAATATAGCAAGGGTTTTATATTGCGCCAGCCGAGGGTCTTATAAAAACAATGTGTTAGATATGGACCTCACCACTCCCCTGTACGCACAAAATGCGCAAGTTGCTGACAATAGACTTCCAGATCTCCCACGTTACGACGCACCCAGTCATCGTCATAATAAGTGTCGAGATATCGATCACCGCTATCACAAATTAAAGTCACCACAGCTCCCTGTTCGCCATGAGCTTTCATTCTTGCGATTAACTGCAATGCGCCGTACACATTAGCTCCCGTACTTGCGCCACATTTCCTCCCTAATACACGCTCCAGCCAGTGAATAGTGGCAATAGAGGCCGCATCAGGAATACGCCACATTTCATCCACCACAGATGCGACAAAAGAAGGCTCCACACGTGGACGACCAATTCCCTCTATACGTGAACCCTGGCAAGAGGTTAGAGTTCGGTCGCCACTGCGGTAGTAATCCAGAAAAACCGAGTTATCAGGGTCAACGACACCCAACTGCGTAGACTTACACTGATAACGCAGATACCTGCCAATGGTGGCGGAGGTACCGCCTGTTCCTGCACTCATCACCACCCAGGCAGGTACAGGAAAAGGCTCACGCTCCATCTGTCGAAATATAGATTCAGCAATGTTGTTGTTGCCTCGCCAGTCCGTCGCTCGCTCTGCATAAGTAAACTGATCCATGTAGTGGCCATTCAACTCTTTGGCCAGACGCTGCGATTCGTCATATATGGATGGCGAGGGCACCAGATGACACTGACCACCATAAAATTCAATTTGGCGGATCTTTTTACTGGCAGTTGTCTGGGGGATAACGGCAATGAACGGCAGGCCTAAAAGGCGCGCAAAATAGGCCTCCGAAATAGCGGTGCTACCGCTTGATGATTCAATGATCGTCGTGCCTTCGCGAATCCAGCCATTACACAAGCCGTACAGAAACAGCGAGCGTGCAAGGCGATGTTTGAGACTACCCGTTGGGTGAGTACTTTCGTCTTTAAGATAGAGAGGTGTGTTATCGAGGAAGGGGATGTCGAGCTTTATAAGGTGAGTATCTGCAGAACGCTGAAAGTCAGCTTCGATCTTGCGTATTGCTTCGTGTACCCAGGTACATTGCATAACAAACGCCTCCTGTCATCGAGACGTCCATTATATAAACGTCCAATCACTCGAAGGCAATCACGCTACACCAACCGACCACGCCATCTGGCTGAAAGTGAAGCATCGACAATCAGCCAAATTAGTGTGGAAGGCAGGTAAAGGACGAACCAAATTTACTTGAAGTTTTTCGGGCAGATACGCTGGGTACCATCCGCCCATTTCAGAACGGTCTTGGCAACAGGCTCCCAACTCAAACTGGCAAATTTCACTTTCAACTGGGTTTCGGAGGGGCTGTACTGCTCAAAACGTGCAGTCACAACAGGACCCAGGCTGTCATTCATCTTGATTTCACCGAAGCCGTTGGCATCTTTTACCAGCAGCGCATCCAGATGACTGATCTTGCCAGTATCGCAGCCACGCATGAAAGGCAGCACCTTGCGGTAAACGGTTTTGTAGTCACCAGCAAGAACCAGTCTGACCTCGTCAGCCGGAACAGGCTCCGCTGGCTTAACGACAGCGACGGGCTCTTCCTTTTTTTCCTTTGTCCCAAATAAATTGCATCCTGCAAGTAGGACTGATAACAACAGTACTGATGATTTACGCATACTTTAAAACCTGAAACACCGTGTCCGTTCGGATATTGATTAAAGGAAAATCGAGCACATCTTGCGTGGTTTACGGAGGGGATTCAAGTAGCGGTAACAATTCACTTCTATCGATGCAACAGTGCATGAGTTCAGTGCAACGCTAGGACTTAAGCGCTTTTTCAACATCATTCAATCACCAGAGTGGCCAGATACATACCATGGTTCTTGTCAACTACTTACTTCTCGCCGTCAGTTTGCTTTGCGCCTGGCTACCACAACACCCACGCCGCTGGATGATCCTGACGGCCCTGATGGCTTTGTGTACAGCATCGCTATGCGACACGATATTAACGACGGGAGTGGCAACCTTATTGGTGCTGCTGGGCCTTGCCATTCTTTCAGTTAAGTTCAGCCGCTACAGACAGCTTTTATTGATCTCGATATTCAGTCTTTTAGCCGTTGCACTTTCTTTACACGTCCTACCAGGGTTCAACAATCTTGCCGTGATCGAACATCAACAACTCAAGCCAGACAGTGCCTTCTTTTCGTTGTGGCTAAACTTCGACAAACCGTGGATCGCCTGGATTATTCTTTTTGCATTTAAACCCGCACTGCTACGAAATCTGAATCAATGGCGTACAGCACTCGTCAAAGCCTGGCTGCCGTTGTTAACCACATTGACGCTGACTATGTTGCTCGCTGCAACCGTTGGCCTGATACACTGGCTACCCGCTGTTCCGCCCTACGCCATGATGTTTCTCGCCATCAATTTGATATTTACCTGTGTAGCAGAAGAGTGCTTCTTCCGAATAGTGGTACAAAATCAGCTGCATGAAAGGTTACGTCACCTGCGACATGGTGAAGTAATGGCCATAGTAACAACCGGCTGCCTGTTTGGACTCGCCCATGCGGGAGGAGGTGGGTCTTATATAGCAGTAGCTACGGTAGCTGGCGTGGGATATGCGTGGGTATATCAACGCAGTGGCAGCCTTGAAATGGCAATATTGGCCCATTGGCTGCTCAATACTCTGCACTTTATCGGATTTACTTACCCTGTCGCTGTATAGCGTCCGATGTACTGGCAGCACAATACTCTCAGTACACCTCAGGGAGAGTCTCTACTACCCGCCCCATGACAAATGCGTCATCCCCGTACTGATCACGCTTTTCCTGCAACACCTGCGCACTCTGTGGCTCAGTAGCAAAACCATAGCGCTGCCAAAAAGATCTCGCCCCCTGCACGGCAACCAGCCTCGCATACTGAAATGCATCGGAGCGAGCTTTCTGCAGCGCCTTGTTGACCAGCGTATCCGCTATTCCCCTTCCACGGCCACGCACACTGACAGCAAGATCATGCAGGTAAAAAACGTCCTGTGGTTTGCTGGCAATATCTAATGCAGCATTCAAAGCTGGCACCCCATGCTTATCCCAGGGGTGGCAGATCAGATAAGCTACGACACTGCCATCCACTTCAGCAACCCAGCAGGTACCGGGGGACTGACTGCGCTTATTCTCTAACACGACCAGATCTTCTGGCTCTACATTCTGATAACAGTCCGCCTGCACCCGAATAACCTGCTGCATATCGTCCTGCAGCATGTGGCGAATCACCAAGCCACTCATTTCATACAACCCGCATAACCAGAAAAAAGAACGCAATTCTAACCTTCAATCCGATTGCCGTTAAGCGGCCTAGTCAGCACAACTGGCGTGATCACGGGAACAAAGTAACTGAACAAGCGAGACTGATAGGCTAGAATTCGCCCCTACTTGTAGATCAGATAGAGACTCACAACATGAAGATCATCTCCTTCAATATCAACGGTATCCGCGCTCGACTGCACCAACTTGAAGAGCTGATCAACAAACACCAACCCGACGTCATTGGCCTGCAGGAAATAAAAGTAGCGGATGAGCAGTTCCCTCTGGCCGAGGTGGAGGCCTTGGGCTATCGGGTATATCACCACGGCCAGAAAGGTCATTACGGGGTTGCCTTCATGTGCCGCAACGAACCAACAATGCTGCTCAAGGGCTTTCCCGATGACAGTGAGGATAGTCAGAAGCGCATGATCATCGGCACCTTTACCGATGCAACCGGCATGAACGTCACCGTACTCAATGGCTATTTCCCTCAGGGAGAAAGCATCGACCACCCAGTAAAATACCCTGCCAAACGCGCGTTCTATGCACAGCTGCAACATTACCTGACCAGCCATCACCAGTCTGCAGAGCAGTTAGTGGTCATGGGCGACTTCAATATTTCTCCTCAGGATACCGATATTGGTATCGGCGAAGTGAATCGCAAACGTTGGTTGAAAACCGGCAAAACCAGCTTTCAACCAGAGGAGCGTGAATGGTATCAATTGCTGATGAGCTGGGGATTACAGGACACCTGGCGCCAGCACAATCCCGAGAGGGACGATCTTTACAGCTGGTTTGACTATCGCAGCAAAGGCTTTGAAGACGAACCCAAGCGCGGCCTGCGCATTGATCACATTCTGGCAACACCTGCACTGATGGCAAGACTGCAGGAAACCGGTATTGATTACGATATTCGCGGAATGGAAAAACCATCGGATCACTGCCCAATCTGGGCAACATTTGCCTGATACTGATCTCGTCTAATTGCTGGTTATCGATTCGATAGCCAGCTTTCGTATAGCCCAGCATTTACCTCCGCCGACCGCAGTAGCCAAACTGATCTAACAATACGCAGTTCCATTCTTCCTTAGACTATTACGCACTTTTCCACCGAACGGCTTTTCGTCACGTTAGTGGCCCTTTCTTGTGCTCAGGGACGAATAGATGGATACCGCGCCTATACGTCAGGCACAACCGTCAACTCACTGGCCTTGAGGCTTTACCGCAGCGCGGGCACCTGTCTGGCCTGCCGCTGAATCCTGGCGTTACCACGCTCGCCGTAAGTACCCACCGGCCCCGTCAGGCCTCCGCCGAGGTGTAGAGATACAGGGAAAAAAGTTAAGAATGACCTTCAGCTACAAGACATAACGCTGTCGGGAGGTCATCCACCTCCTCCGTCAGCAACAACCATGAGATAGCTACAAGCCCTTCGACCACACGCATTTCCCTGGTTCAGCGAATACCGATAGCTCACAGCTCAATCAACCCCATATCGCTACTGGAAGCACACGATGACTTCGGCTACTCAAGTCAGCCCATCGACAGGAAGGCGCTACCCGTTTTGTTTGGAAACCTGTATAAAAATCATAGGGAAAGACAAGTTAGTCAGCTCGCTGCTTTCGAAAGATATTCAAGCGCTAAGGATTGCACTTTCAGAGCAATTTGCGCCATCATCAGCTAACTACTATATGGCAGCGTTCTCGGCGATGCTCAGGTGGTGTGAGAAAAATGACTATTGTCAGAAGGAGAATCTCGCAGAAGAACTAAAGGCTTTTCGCATCCTCAAAGGGAAGAGTGCTGATCCATACAGCTACGAGGAGTACCAAGCAATCATCAACGCTTGCCACGAATCCCAACACCGCAATCTAGCGACGTTGGCGTTCTATACAGGATTAAGAACTGGAGAGTTACGCGCTCTATGCTGGAACGCGGTAGACTTAAGTAACTGTGCAATCCACATTAAGCGCCATATAGGCCACCCTCTAGACCCCTTCAAACTCCCGAAACCGGGCCAAACTCGCTCCGTCGATTTGCAACCTCCTGCCATCGCTGCCTTCACCGATCAGAGGCGGTTCAACGCACATATGAACCCCATCGAGATCACCATGCACAATGGCGAATCCCTCAAGAAGCAATCTGTGCTTCCTGTTTTCAACTCTGAATGCATTGCCAAGCGCAAGACTGATTTGGGCATGTATTTGAACTCCGGTACTGGCCACCTTTGGACAACACTGCTCAAGCGAGCCAATGTGAAACATCGGCGTTTCTACCAATGCAGACATACGTTTGCCAGTTGGAACCTAACCAGTCATGGAAACCTAGCCTACATTGCAAAGCAGATGGGTCACTCTGATTTAGAGATGCTCCAATCTGTGTATGGGAAATGGATTGAATCCGCGAGTAAGTCTGAGGCCGAGATGAATTGGTCCCAGATGGAAAGTAAAGGTCATTTTGCCCCAATCACTCCCCAAGAAGATATATAGAACCAGGTAAGTGATTGATTTTTAAGGAGGTATACTACTATGGCCGCATCCCGTCTATATGTACTGGACACCAACGTGCTGCTACATGACCCCCAGTGCCTGTACAACTTTGAGGAACAGGATATTTGCATCCCCATGACGGTGCTGGAGGAGCTAGATGACATAAAGGACAGACAGAAACTGGTATCCAGGGAGGCACGAATAGCGATACATGCCATCGACGATATCGTCCGCGACGCCAAAGTAGGCCAGATTACTAAAGGCATCCCTATACCCTCGATGAGCGGTAAAAAGAAACTTGGCCGCCTGATGATTTTCCCCGATCACGAACTCGCAGACCGTAAAGGCTATCTGCCAAACGGTAGTCAGATTCATGACAACAGCATTATCAACTGCGCTCTGCACTTACAGAGTACGCTGTCGATGCTGGAAGTTGTCCTCGTCACCAAAGATATTAATATGCGCCTAAAAGCGCTGGGGGCGGGTCTCAACCGTGTAGAAGACTATCGGAAAGATCAACTACTGACAGATGTCAGCTTACTGCCAGAAGGCCATCGCCGCCTGGAAGGCGACTTCTGGAAAAATGTCGAAAAGGTACAAACTCAGCGCGACGGTCAGAATGTTTATCACAAAGTATCTGCCGATTTGCTACCTGAAGTGCACGTAAACGAATACCTCTATGATGATGAGGATTTTGCGGCACGGGTCATCAAGATTGAGGCAGATTACATCACCCTGCTGGATCTCAACCGCGAAAAACTGATGAGCCACAGTTGCTGGGGCATCAGTCCGTTGAACCTGCCACAAGCCTTCGCCATGCACTCCATTCTCGATCCCACTCTGGATTTTTGTATCATCAACGGGGCCGCAGGATCGGGTAAAACATTGATGGCACTGGCTTGTAGCCTGGAAATGGTCATCGAGCAAAAACGCTTCAATAAAATTGTAGTAACGCGCAGTACACCACCCGTCGCTGAGGATATTGGATTCTTACCCGGCACAGAAGAGGAAAAAATGACACCATGGTTGAGTGCCATCCACGACAACCTGGAGGCTATGCATGAGGGGGATGACCAGCCGCAAAGCAGTGTTCGCTACGCCATCGAAAAGGGAAACATTCAGTTTAAGTCACTGAACTTTATTCGGGGACGCAGCATTCAGGATGCCATTGTACTGATTGATGAGGCGCAGAACCTGACTCCTTCTCAACTCAAGACGATTCTGACCCGTTGTGGCAAGGGAAGTAAGATGATCGCTTTGGGCAACTTAGCGCAGATCGACAGTAACTACCTGACCGCACTGACGTCTGGATTGACCTATGTCGTTGAGCGTTTCAAGAATTTTGAAGGCTCTGCCAACATTCACTTAACAGGTGTCGTACGTAGCCGCCTGGCAGAATATGCCGAGCAGAACCTCTAACAATTCTGCAGAATGAATGAGCGGGTCGTGAGATTCGCTCATTCAATCATACAAGGGTGCTTTTCAGCAAAGCAGCCTTACTAACATAGTTACTTACTCTTTTCACCCTGTGATGACTGCCACAAATGATAGTATGCATCTGCCTGACGCTCAGCTCGCTCCAGCTGCCTGGTCAAATCACGGACCCGATCAATTTCCGCATTGAGCATTCTCTGGCTGACGATATCCTGCTGCGCTAGGTTACGTTCCATGTCTTTCACCCTTCCCTGCTGAGCAATCAATTGACGCTCTAAATCATTCAGGCTTTGCTGGGCTTGTGACTTTTCACGAATGAGCGTTTCGTTCTGTTCAAGCACACCTTGCAAACGCGACTCCATAGACTTGAGCTGAGCTTGCCATTGCTCTTTCTCTATATCGAGCTGCCGCAGCCGCAGCTGGTGCTCCTTCTCAATTTCCTTCGCTCGCGCACTGAGCTGATCTCTCGAATAAAACAAGGCGTCTTGCCAAAGCTGTCGAACGCTTTTGACCAAGGGTTCAGGCAAATCAGGAATGGCTGGCTCAGCGACTTTGTTTCCTAATAATTGCCACCAGTCATTTAGTGCCTTATTGATCGTAGTTAGACTTCCTTTGCCAAGATGCTCTCTGACTGTCTGCTGAGTTGGCTTGATCCCTTTTGCTAGCAGCTCGTCCGCTATTTCCAACACCCGCTCATAGGTCGAAGGCTCACGCATACAAAACTCCAGTACTTAGTATGTACTATTAATACAAGAGCAAATCGTAAGTAAGTTTCGACGTATAAGCCACAAGATTACATAGCACGAATTCAGAATAGCGAGATTAGCCAAGATCGGGCGCTATGCAGACAGGGTATTTTGCTTTTTGCAGGGAATCATCATGCGAAGCGCTACACTCATTGGCATCGATCTCGTTAAGCTTTCATTCCATGCTCATGTTCAGGATAAGCAGGGGCATACCTTATTGCGTAAGAAGTTTTCCCGTTCCCAGTTAACCGCTTTTTTGCACGTGTACGGCGTCGACGGCGGTCATGGAGCCCTGTGCCTGAGCGCACTGCATGGCCCGTCACATCAGTGCATTAAGCCATCAGGTCAAGCTCACTTCTCCACAGTTCATCCGGCCGTTTGCCCAAAAACGAATAAGAACGACTTCATTGAGGCCGAGGCCATCTGTAACACCATGCACAGAAGAACAGCAGGCGATGTCCGCCCTTCACCGTGTGCGTGAGCCACTGGTGAGAGCGGGTTAATTAACTGCTCTTCCCCTCTCCTTGCCTTGTTCATATCACCGCCAACCGCTAATCTGACCGCTTAGTCAATTTGTTTCAGGACATTTGAACATGTCAGACTCATTTTTACGCTTGGCAGCCTGGTCGCGTTTACAGATGCCACGCACACAACGCGCTCTGCAACAGCTTCCTGATCTTCATGGTGTACGGATGGCCATGAGCATGCATCTGGATATCAAGATGTTGCCATTGGTAGAGGGGTTGCGAGAAAAAGGTGCAGAGCTCTACATCACCACCTGCAACCCGACGACGGTTCGTAATGACGTAGTGGATGCAATGCGCGACTGCGGCGCAGAAGTGAACGCCTGGAAAGATATGCCGATGAGCGCCTATCAGGCCGCCATTCAGCAAGCACTGGCTTGGGAGCCGACCCATCTGAGTGAAATGGGGGCGGACTTCACTTATGAGATTCAGCAACAGCAACGACAGGTGCCGAATATCATTGCCAGTCTTGAGGCAACAGGATCAGGAGTTAACCGTCTGCAAGGCATACTGCCGACTTATCCGATTTTTAACTGGGACGATCTGCCGGTCAAAGAAGGTTTGCACAACCGCCACATGGTCGGACTGACCACCTGGCATGCATTCTTTAATACCACACGACTGAGCCTGCACGAGAAGAAAGTACTGATTGTCGGTTACGGCACTGTTGGCCAAGGCCTGGCTGACAGTGCCCGAGCTTATGGCGGTCAGATCATGGTGGCTGAAGCCGATCCGGCGCGGCGCGTACAGGCTGCCTATGACGGCTGGTTAACGGGTAGCGTAGAAGAGCTCGCCCCTCTGGCCGATGTCATCTGCACGGCGACAGGTGCACATCACGTTTTGCCCTGGTCTGTTTTACAGCAACTGAAAGACGGCTGCTTCTTGCTCAACTCAGGCCACCGACAGGATGAAATTGAGCACGAAGCCCTCGATGCCTGCCCGCATGAGACTGCATTGCCATTGGTTGAGGGGTATACCCTGCCCTCTGGCCATAAGGTCTACCTGATTGCCAATGGCGCCATGGCCAACCTGACTGCAGGTGAAGGAGATAGCCTCAATGCCTTCGACGTGACCCTTGCTGTCATGACAACAGGCATCGGGCATATCGTGGGCGAAGGCAGCCGGGCCTCCGCCGGCGTCTACCTCCTGCCGCAGAAAGTGTGGCAACCCGCACTGTAGTGCTTGGTGGACGGGCGGCGTACTCCTCAGTCCGTCCCGTTCAATAAAGCTGCGTCCGCACTCGCTCCGCAATCTGTGACTCGATCTGCTGTATCTCAGACTCGGCGGTGCCGGGTGCCGTTTGCGCCATCAAGATTCGCCCCAGTGAGGGCATGACCTCTCTGGGCACTTGCGACTCAGCTGACCACAATGCCGAGCGTGTAATGGCTTTAGAGCAGTGGAAATATACCTCCGCTACATCGATAACTATCACCGAGCGCGGTGGCTTGCCCTCATGAGCACATCTTTCCAGCAGCGCTGGCACTACCGAGATACGGGCATGGCCGTTAATCCGTAAGCACTCGGCAAAACCCGGAATCAGTAACAGCAAGCCGACAGCGGAGCAGCGGATGACGTTCTCCAGACTATCGAGGCGGTTGTTACCGGGGCGATCCGGCAACAGTAACTGCCGCTCATTCAAAATCTGCATAAATCCGGGACTATCACCTCTGGGTGAACAGTCTACCCCACCATTGCTATCCGTCGTCGCCAGCAGGGCAAAAGGACACAATACAATAAACTGACTGGCATAGGAGTCCAGCTTATCCAGCTGCTTTTTCTTTACCATCTCAGAAGGCATTGCATAGTGGCTCCGCAATGCCTCGATACTGTCGATCCAACTTTCTTCCATAGATTTATTCTCACTCTTATCCATGCGCTTTTACCTATGTACACTGGCCCGCGCAAAGCATGGGTGAAGACATTTTGCAGGCTTAGTCTCGAAGCACCTGCTCCACTCTCACCGTGTCCGCTTCACCGTTCGCCTTGATACTCACCAATACTGCATTCTCGTGCACAGGCTCAGGCTGAAGGCGGGCTAATAATCGCTGATGTACATGCTCAAACACCTGCACACCGGGCTGCAAGGCTTCCATGGCGGTGCTGATAGCGAACTGAAAGCGCAGCGCCCTGGCTTCAATCCATATGTTCTGAATGTCTGTCTGAATTTGCTGGATCTTGTACTGCGCATCGTCCAGCCCTGCCGGGAACAACATGATGAGTTCACAATGCCCATATCGACCGGCCAGGTCCGTCTCATGGGTGTGTTGTCGGATAGTCTGTGCCAGGGTCACCAGCGCCGCCTCGGCAGCACCATTACCGTAGCGAAAACCCAGCTCATCGAAATGCTCAATACGGCAGATCACTGCAGCGATGACCTGCCCATGTTGCTGCTGCCGCAATAGCTCAAACTCAGACATTTCTACCAACCCCCGACGACTGAGCAGGCCGGTCAGGGGGTCGTGAACTGCCAGACGCTCATACATGATCCGCAGTTTATCTGTCGATAACAGCATAAAACCGAGGCTGCTGCACACCACAGAGCCGCTGAAAGCCATGATGTATGGCTCACGAAACCAGCTGGTATCTGCCACATTACCTGCAGGCGTCAGCAAGCTGATGAGTTCAGCCCACATTCTGACCGCAGCAATCCCGATCGCACCGATGAATGCCGCCAGAATAATGCGCCCTCCGAGTGCCTTGCGAGCCCTTCCATCCGCCAGCAGACAGCGTACGGCCAGCGCGTAATAACCTATGGTCAGTATCATCAGCATGGCCACGCGAGCGGGCTGATTAGGAAACACCAGCGTCAGGGCGGCAACAGGAATAAAGCTGGTCATGATCTGGCTGACACACTGCTGCCAGGATGGAAAACGGTGCAGCAGGTGGCGCCGAATGGCATGCACCTGCAGGATGACGGTGGCCAGATAGGCTGTATTGGCGAACAGCAACAGCAGGACGGGAGAGACGTCAGGTAGTGACAGTAACGTCACGGCGGTAAAGATAAAGGCCAGACAGGCCAATGCCCAGGTTCCGGTGCCTTTGACTGTTCGCGGCAGCGTCAGACGTAATGAGGCGATGATGATGGTGAGCAGCAGGCAGAGTTGCATCAAGACGAAGATATACGTTCGGTAGTCCATACAGCTCCTCCTGATCGTTGTTGGCACCTGCCAGAAATGGGGATGGGCAGCTCAAGCCTGAGTGAGGACCAGCTCGCAGCATTCACTCTGTATTGCTGCCGTCTTGAACATGACTAGCCTGATTAATCTGTAGCGATCACTCCGTGACTACCTAACAGGTCGTTGAAAATCTATCTGCGTTGCCGAATACTGCGTCAAAAACAGGCTCAAA
>NZ_LAPT01000053.1 GCF_003194385.1 Pokkaliibacter plantistimulans | reverse complement strand
CTCTCAGCCCGCATCTGTCGCACGAAGAGTTAGTCGTGTGTGGAGTCGAGTGTCCTCCAGGATCACGCAGGCAAGGCTCTGGCACTGGCCAAACAAGGTGAGTGTTTTGTCACGGTGACGAAACCCGCATCGAGCACGGGCAGAATTTCGCATGCGAAATAGTGGCGGGCCAGTGCGCCGGGCTGGAGCACGGCCACCGGTATCTTCAGGCAAACTAGGGGGGCTGGGGGCTTGCCCCCAGTTAGGCGCCACACAGTGTTAGAAAAGAAATGCCAAGTTTGTATGCGCCGGTTCATGCAAGCTCTCAAATAGCTTCGGCTGTTTGTCACTATCAGTTGCACGTAGCTATTGTCGCGGGAATGGAACAACTAGCCACGTCTGCGCCCTCTCGCGCCTTGAATAACCTGGGGTCTTTACCGTGTAGTTTTTTCATCAGGTAGACACCAGTCTTACGGGTGCAGGGGTGTAGCCCCTGCCGGGTGTGGGCAGGCCCACATTACGACATCACGCACGTAGTGCGTTGATATGTCGTTTCCTTTTTGCTCTTAGCAGTTATTAAAAAGCATATATCAATACATATAAAAACAGGGGTGACTTAAAAATTCTTCTTCGGACCTAAATTATCTATTTATGACTTAATTTTTGAGTCTATTAGGTTGGGTGGTTAGTTTTGTCATGTAGAGAGGCGGAATATAGGTGAGTGCTTAGAAAAAAAATGGAGGGCTACAGCTCGGGACTACTAAAAGCGCATGACGGCGCATTTCTAAGAGAAAATAGATATATCTATACAATACAGCTTAGATGTCCTTCTGAAACTGTTCAAATGTCTTATATCGATGCAGAGACTCTGCTCTAACCCAACTAGGGGGATGACTATGCTGTTCTGCCTCCTTAACAATCTGAGCTAACAGACTTGCCTGAAACGCAGCATACTGACGTTTAAGCTGCTCAAGTACGTCTGGCTCACTATCCTGTACAGTAGCAGCCAATGCTGCCTTCCGTGTCAGTAGAGAGCTAGGGTTTAATGGACGGCGAGCACGTAGCTTTGCTTGTGCTTCTTTACGCTCATTGGCTGCCGCTACTTTATCAGGTCTATTAGCTCGCCAAAGCGCACGCCGCTCATTGATCATCGACTTACATCGTGCCTGAAAAGCTGATAGCTGCCGATTACTACATACGCCCAAGCTTAATAGCCAATTTCTGTTTAACTGCTTTACAGCGACGATAGCAAACGCACCACCAGCGGCATCCTTCATATAGCGTTCTTGTACATACAAAATACCCATTGCCTGAAGCTCTGTAATTCGAGCAAAGAAGGCTTGTGTGGGTTTATATTTATGCTCATCGGGTTTGATTGGGTCATCTACTTTTTCAAAGTAAAGCCGATCTGGTGATGATGCAGCTATCGCGATCTCTGACCAAGAACGGTACTTAAACGTTCCATCATCACGAGGCGTCCCAATATGCAATTGGGAAAAGTCTGTCATCTCTAGAATTGTAGCCAGAATCGCACATTGAGAATCCCTCGCTTCGCTTCGGTTATGCTGGGGCTGGCCATCAAGGTTAGCTTTGCTTGTAGTGTTTGACAGCTCCGGGAAATACCTAGGATTGTCGTAGTAGGGACTATTAGGGCCGGTGTAATCAGCCTCTTCGCCAACGGGGTGGAAGATGTTCCTAAATTTCTGCTGTAGCTTTGGAAGAGTATTGACTGTATGTGATGCTGCTCGTCGGTTCAAAAAAGCAGGACGTGCCTTGTCGTGTCCACAGCGATTGCCAGAACCTAAGAAGTGGCCAGGATGAGGATATGCGCGTTTCCCGTGGAAACGGCGGAACTGAACAGCAGAGTTCACAGCTAACTATCAGCAGTAACTGAAAGTGTTAACCATGACGAACAGCAGAAAATTACGTTTACACATATATAACCCCTTGTAACAAACAGGCGCTGTTAGCGTCTTTGATGTTAGAGAAGGAGCCTCACATGCACAGAATTTCAGTCCGGCGGTATTGAAAAGGTTATTATTAACCCCTAAACTGAATTTACTGAAGTGAGGTTCCCGCTACGCTCCGTCCTTAACCCCGACGTGTCGTGTGGACTCAACTCTAGGATTCAAGTGTTGGTAGCACTTGCATCCATCTGCTTGATAGGCCGCCATTTTTGGCGGCTTTTTTCTTTCTAAAAACTTGTAAGACTTTATTCTAGCTGGGTTTTTTGGTCAAGCTTTCCGCTGAACTCATTCTGTTAAGCATTATCTATTCGTAAAGCTGGTAGCTTCTTTTACAGCATCTTTAATATTTCTGAGTAGGCGCTGGTGATGGGCAAGATCTTGCTTCAGCTCGCTATTTTCCTTTATCAGCTGCTGTATTCTGGCACGAATACGCTGATAGTCTTCTAATGCGAGACAGCATGCTTTAGATGCCGTCTTTTGAGAGAACATCGCCTTCAACTCACCTAGCATGGTGTCATCAATATCCAACTTAACCAACGTTTTTGGCATTGAACACTCCCTTCATGTATCGTTATGGTACCATTTCATCTGTTCTGCAGCTGACGATCGGCAACCCGGGGCGAACAAAATGGTACTATTTAGGCTCCTGCTTTGAGTGCAACTGAGGTCCAGTCTGGCTGGATACCTCTTCTATATTCGTAATATTCCCTGCTCTATCTAAAAATATTTTCACCAGCTCATGGCTACTAGATTTTGTTAAATCTTCCTGAATATAGTCAAATACACCAACTATTCTGGAAAATGATATTTTCCCTAAACTTTCAAGTACATCATCTGGTGACTTGAAATAGCCTTTCCCTAGATACTTGCATGCAAGTTTCACTTTTTTGATATGCTCCTGATCCCCACCAAAAACATCAATAAAATATTTTTGAAATACAGGGTGGTGGGCAATCCTTATAAAAGCATCATTACCATCAACTCTCACTTCGTATATTGTCATTGCCAAAAACCTTGATTTCCTTAAAGCCCCTTTCAAATAAAAACTCTAATGCTGTTTTTGCCTGAAACAACTTTTCACCAGCATAGCGAATTTTAAATACAATATAGCGTTTATCTTCTACCGTAATGTAGATAACAAATTTGTCTTCATGGCCATGACGGTGCATTTCAGCCTTTGGTGACGAAGCGTATTCCAGTATCAGATCCAGTTCTTTTGTCGTGACTCTCTTGGCCATATCAACCTCTAGCAGCTTGCAGTTTGGCAACAAGGCCAGACAACTCAGGTACGCCACCATAGATAGATAGAAACGTTTCGATTTCTTCTATAGTGACCTCTATAGCCACTGTTTGCAGCGCCGCTCCAACGTCTTCTTTCACCTGGGCCACCTGCGGTACCGTGCCGGCATTTGCAGTCTGAATCTCCTGTGGGGCGGCTCCGGTTGCTTCTGTTATCTGTACGGGCTGTGGCGCGGTACCTGTTTCATTAGTGCTCTGACTTACCTGTGAGTGTGGGGCAGATCCGGCTGCTTCTGTGGCCTGAGATACCTGCGGCGCCGTGCTGGTAATTGTTGTCTGACCTACCTGTGGGGCTGCTCCGGTTGCTGCTGGTATCTGTTCGGGCAGTGGCGCGGTACCTGTTTCATTATTGCTCTGACTCACCTGTGGTGCAGATCCGGCTGCTTCTGTGGTCTGAGATACCTGCACGTCCTTTTGTGGTAAGGCAGCTTTGACAGCTCTTCGTAATGACGTGTCCAGCTCTCCAGCTCTCCACTTATTTACCAGCTCTCTCGCAAGTTCCGCTTTTCCTGCCAGATGTAACCTCTGCAGCATATATAGTGTTTCCACATCATTGCTTTCATTGTTTATGGAAACCTCTTTTACTAGAGAGCAAGACTCAGCAATTAATATGTATTTGCTGATGGAGCTTGGAGCAATCCCTAGTCTCTTTGCTATCTCGGCCTTGTTTGCACTGGCAGTCAGTGACTCCACTATTTCCTTTATTGCAATCGACTCTTCATATACATTTACAGAATCTCTGTCTTTGTTTTCTGAAATCTGTTTTATTCTAATATCTATTTCGTTGTCATTTGAATCATCAATAACACACCATACTTCACTTACTATACTTGACTGCTTTATTGCTCTCCAGCGGCGTTCACCGTATTTGAGCATGTACTTTCCATCCATGGGTGGATGAACAATACAGGGCTGTAGTTGTTCATTCTCCTCGATAGAAGTTTGTAAATTCAGCAGCGCTTCTAAATCGATAGTTCTTCTAGGCTGTGATGGGTCGGGAATTATTTGGTCAGGATGCAAATAAATATTTTTCTTCTTATTGTCAATTAATTCATCAAGTTTTTTCTTACCAATTTGCTGCGAGAAATTTTTAGCCATGCTTAACAACTCGCTCTAGTAGTTCTTTTGTCAGCTGTTCATATTGTCGTGCTTGGTCGCTGTATTTAGCATAGTCTTTAATACATTGATTCAGCGCAACAGACTCTTTTACTTTTGCTGAGCGTGTAATCATAGAGTTAAACAATAACGCTCCATGCTGCTCTTTTAATTCGTTTAGAAAGTGCTTCTCAACATTAGTTCTGGAAGCGGACATGTCATTGATGACGATGCCTAGCACTTCAATGCTTCCTTTCAGTTTCTTCTTGTTGATCTGTGCATTTCTTATCTGCGCAGATACTGCGGCAACGCTAAAGTCATCTAGTAATGCAGGGATTACCAGATAGTCTGAAGACAAGTGTGCTGCAGTTTGTAGTAGTCCGAATGAGGGCAAGCAGTCAATCAAAATAAAATCAAACAGGCTCTTTATTGATTCTATGTTGTTTTGAAAGTCAAAAATAATTGTAAACTCGTCAGTAGTTCTTTTTGACAATTCTAGTCCCGTGGGGACCACGGACAGATTTTCCTCAACGCTATAAAATTTTTGATTGAACACTTCGGAATACAAATCTTCAGTTTGTGATACCGATTGATCAATCTTAACTTTTAGCGCTCTCGATATGTCCCCTTGCGGGTCATTATCAATTACTAATACTTTGTAACCTTGCCGAGCGAGATTGTATGCCAGATTCATCGTGACAGTTGTCTTACCGACTCCGCCTTTCTGGTTACTTACTGCTATTACCTTAGCCATTGCCAGCACTCCATCATCAATGTGATGCTGATAATAGAATATTGACAACCACATAACAATAAAAAAGGTGCTATTTTTTATATTTTTTAGCACCTGATTTATAAAATTGCACTGTCGTCGTGTGTGCTAGGTAGAGCAGTTACAGACAAAAAACCCCTTACTGTAAGGGGCTTGTTGTCTCAGAAAAGGTACTATTTTTGAATCCGGATCAGTGCCGGCAACACGCAAATTAGTACCATTCTGATTAAGATACAACTCCTCTCTTTCGCGCCCAATGACCTGGCACTTTCTTAAACTCATCACCATTTGGATTTCTATCCGTACACTCAACAATGGTTCTGTCAACCTGTTGGAGCGTAGCTCCTAATGAATAGAATTTCCCCTCAAAGACGCACATGATCGCCGGATCGAACCCTTTGCTCAATGCATCATCTTCGCCTTTAGCACTGCTTTCTTGTGCATGAGCAAGGCCCAGTACACTTGATAAAATCACGGTAACGCCAATACGAGTTTTCATATCTTCCCTTAGATCTAATCGACTCCGTACAGATCCATCAGAGCCTAGTTAAAACGCTGTTGAGGTGTGAGACTGGGTGATAGCTCCTTGTCGATAGGGCTGTCACTGTGGCATTAAAGAGGTATCAGGACTATTGGGGACTCAGCACTTACTTGCTGCACTGATTGCAACGCAAAGCTGTTTGGTGAGCAACGAACGCCTGTCACGGAGTGAACATGATCGGACAATCCCTGCAGAAGGATATCGTACTGTCTTTCTGAATCCATCAGCTCTGAGCGGTTAACTATTCCGTTAAAGGTGAAATAGCGTTCTCCAGAGTCAGGATCGGGAGCAAAAGCGCTTACCTTATAGGTATATTTTCCGGTTTCCATTCCATTAAAGCCTATCTTCTTTTGGGTATCCGTATTTCGTGATT
>NZ_LAPT01000052.1 GCF_003194385.1 Pokkaliibacter plantistimulans | reverse complement strand
TTCGGTGGCGCTCTGGGCACTGATGGTACCTGCCGTTGGGGCATCGTTCACATTGGCGACGATCAGGCTAAAGGTACTGCTGACGGCGGCATTGCTGCCGTCGGTGGCGGTGACTTTGATGCTGATCGCACCCACGTCGCCATTGGTGGGCGTGCCGGAGAAGGTGCCGGTAGCGGCATTGAAGCTCAGCCAGCTGGGCAGGACGGAACCGTCGGCCAGGGTCGCGGTATAAGTCAGGCTGTCACCGGCATCCACATCACTGAAAGTGCCTGACGGGACGGTAAAGGTGAAGGCGCTGTCTTCGGTGGCGCTCTGGGCACTGATGGTACCTGCCGTCGGGGCATCGTTCACATTGGTGACGGTCAGGGTAAAGCTGCTGCTGACCGAAGCATTGCTGCCGTCGGTGGCGGTGACTTTGATGCTGATCGCACCCACGTCGTCATTGGTCGGTGTACCGGAGAAGGTACGGGTAGCGGCGTTAAAGCTTAGCCAGCTCGGCAGCGCCGAACCATCCGCCAGCGTCGCGGTGTAGGTCAGGCTGTCACCGGCATCCACATCACTGAAGGTGCCTGCCGGGACGGTAAAGGTAAAGGCGCTGTCTTCGGGGGCGCTCTGGGCACTGATGGTACCTGCCGTTGGGGCATCATTGACCGGTGTTACCTCAACCGCAGAGGCCACGGACAGGGCCGTGGTTGCCGTGCCGCCATTTGCCGTCCCACCATTGTCGGTGACCGACGTCAGGGTGACGGTGCGGGTCGCGCTGCCGGGATCGTCCGAGGTGTTCTGATAGCTCAGGCCATTGATCAGGGTCTGCAGCTCAGCCGCTGACAGGCTGCCGCCGCTCAGGGTCAGGGTGGCAGTGGTGCCCGATACGGTCACGCTGTAGTTGAGGTCGTGACTGGTGGTGGTGCCACTATTGCCATCGGCCAGGCTCAGGCTGCTGCCATCGATACCCAGTAGTTCGCTGCTGCCGTTGGTCACGTTGGTGACCGTCAGGATCAGATCGGTGAAGGTCTGGCCGCTTTCCACGGTGGAGGCCGTAGCGCCGGTGAACAGGGTGACCGCACTGCCATTTTCCACAAAGGTGGGATTGGCGGCGGTGGCGGTCAACGTAGGCGCATCGTTGACCGGGGTCATGGCCACGGTGGAGGTCAGTGTCAGGCTGGTAGTATCGCTACCGCTATTGGCGGTGCCGCCGTTATCAGTAACCGAGGTCAGGGTGACCGCCCGGCTGGCCGCTGCGGGATCATCTGAGGTGTTCTGATAGCTCAGACCGTTGATCAGGGTCTGCAGCTCCGTGGCTGACAGGCTGCCACCACTCAGGGTCAGGGTGGCAGTGGTGCCCGAAACGGTCACGTTATAGTTGAGGCCATGGCTGGTGGTACTGCCACTGTTGCCATCGGTCAGGCTCAGGCTGCTGCCATCGATACCCAGCAGCTCGCTGCTGCCGTTGGTCACGTTGGTGACCGTCAGGGTCAGATCAGTGAAGGTCTGGCCGCTTTCCACGGTGGAGGCCGTGGCGCCGGTGAACAGGGTGACGGCACTACCATTTTCCACAAAGGTGGGATTGGCGGCGGTGGCGGCCAGTGTGGGAGCATCGTTGACGGCGGTGAAGTCGATAGCAATGGTCGACGCACTGCTGGTGCCGCCATCACCGTCACTGACCGACACGCTCAGCGTGCGGCTGCCGGTGTCCATATCGGCGCTGTTGGTGTTGGTATAGGTCAGGTTACGGACCAGTGCCTGCACGGCGGCTGCCGTGGCATTGCTGTTGAGACTGATCACCAGCGGGCTGCCAGCGGTACCGCCACTCAGGGTACCGATCAGGGTGCCTTCGTAGCTGATACTGGTGCCCGACAGACTGATCTGACCACTGCCTGTGCCCTGATTGCGGACCGACAGAACATCCTCCGTGCTGACGCCGTTGCTGGTGACCGACACGGTGACATTACCGCCATCGAAATCACTGGAATCGGCATCACTGACCAGCGCATCCTCGCCGCTGTCCAGCAGCAGGGCGCCGCTGTCTTCGACGTAGCTCAGGCTGCCGCCGTTGAGGGTAGAGAGATCGCTCAGCGTGGGCGCAATGTTCTGTACTACCAGCTGCACATCGTTACCATCGCCCCCGCTATAGGTGAGCTGGAAGGCGCGGCCGTTGATCAGCAGTGTCGTACCTTCCGCGATACCGCTGAAAGTGCCCACCACGCTGTCGGTGGCATCGTTATCGATCAGGGTAAAGGTGTCGGCCAGGGTCGGGGTATAGCCCAGATCCACGGACAGGGTGGCATTGGACAGATCAACACTGCCCGTGACGATCAGCTGATCGTACTCACTGCCTGCGGTGGTGCCGTCAATGTCCACCAGCAGGGTGCCATTGACCACCAGATCGCCGTTGACCGTCAGCGCGCCGGGGCTGTTGCCTGGGGCCAGCGTCGCACCGCTCAGTACGGTCAGATCACCGACACTGCCGGAGCCTTGCAGGGTACTGCCGCTGTTTACTGTGACATCACTGACCAGACTGCCGTTGACCGACAGGGTACCGGCACTGACGGTGGTGGTGCCGGTATAGGTGCTGTCACCGGTCAGGGTCAGCGTGCCTGCGCCGGTTTTGGTCAGATTGCCTGTGCCATCAAGGGCTCCCGAGAGAGTAGCGCCGTTGAGCACACTGATGGTGTTGCTGTCGCTGCTCAGGGTCACCGTATTGTCGATGATGACATCGGTGCCGGTAATCTCCAGGCTGCCACCGCTGCTGGTGGCGCTGCCATTGCTGGCTCCGGGAGTGGGGGTGGCCACTTTCCAGTCGCTGGTAGTCAGGGCGCTACCACCACCATCGGTGCTGCGCTGAATGGACTCGTTGTCCTTATCGCCGTTGTCGTCTTCATTGATCTGCGGCTGACCGCTGTTCAACAGCACCAACAGACCAGCATCGTCACCGTCATTGGTGTCGTAAACCACGGCATCCACCAGCCCGGAGGTGGTGACGGCGGTGCCATCGGGGAAGCTGCTGGCTGCGGCCTGATACAGGGCGACGGCATCGGCGCCATTCTGCAAGCTGTTATCGGCGAGAGTCAGACTATGGCTGCTGTCCATGCCCGCGGTGATGGCGGCACTGCCCACCACGAAGAAGCCGTTGGCATCAAGGCTCTTGCCGGTCAGGTCAACGGTCAGATAACTGCTGTCGTTGGAGCCATTGAAGAACACCAGCACATAGCCATCCAGCGACATATTGGCGGCGCCAAACAGCTCGACAAACTCAGCGGTATCCGTGCCGGGAGTATCGGCATCCACTTCGTTGATCAGCACACCGGAGATACTGGTGGTGCTGTCGCTGTTGAGGGTCAGGGCGCCCGCACCCAGATTGCTGTCGTCGGTAATGGACAGGGTGCCTTCGGACACCGTGGTACCGCCGTTGTAGCTGTTGCTGCCACTCAGGGTCAGGGTGCCTGCACCGTTTTTGCTCAGACTGCCGTCACCGGAGATTGTGCCGGAGAGCGTCAGGCTATTGGCATTACTGACACTCCCGTTATTGCTGCCCAGAAGAATAGCCTTAGTGATGGTGACGTCCGCGTCCGTCACCGCCAGGGAGCCGCCATTAAGGGTCAGGGCTCCGTCACCGAGATTGCCTTCATCGGCCACACTGAGGGTGCCTGCCAGTACGGAGGTCGAACCGCTGTAGGTATTGGTGTTGGACAGCGTCAGCACGCCGCCATCGGTTTTACTCAGATCGCCGTCACCGGAAATTAGGCCTGAAAGCGTTACAGCGTTGGCATTGCTGAGGGTGCCGCCGTTGCTGGTCAGGGCAATGGCATTGTCGATGGTGACCGCAGAGCCGGTGACGGTCAGGGTGCTGCCATTGAGGGTGACAGCACCGCTGCCCAGGTTGCTGTCATCGGTGATGCTGAGGTCACCCGCCAGCACAGAGGTATTACCGGTATAGGTATTAGTGCCGGAAAGAGCCAACGTGCCTGACCCTATCTTGGTCAGGTCAGCGCTACCGAATATGACACCGGAAAGAGTAGCCGTTTGCGAAGCAGAGACCGAAACATTCGCACTGCCAGCGAGGAGAATGGTGTTTGTCAGCGCGCCAGTCCCAGTTATCGCTAGCGTTGTACCACTGCTGAGGACAATGCCCTGACTACTTATATTAGTGCTGCCATTGATGGATAGCGTACCACTATCCACATAAGTTGCGCCGGAATAGGTATTGATGCCAGATAGCAGCAACGTACCTGCATCAGTCTTACGCAGGCTGCCGGTACCGGAGACAGAGCCAGAAATGGTAACGGTCTGCGAGCTGCTGACCGATATGTAAGACGTACCACTCAATGTCACTGCATTGTCGATGGTAGTGGTGCCAGCAACAGCCAGAGTTGTTCCTAATGCCAGCGTCACCGTTCCTGTACCCAGATTGCTGTCATCAGCAATGCTGAGGGTGCCCGCGGATACGGTAGTGGTGCCGCTGTAGCTGTTGCTGCCGGACAGGGTCAGGGTGCCGGTGCCGGTCTTGACCAGACTGCCGTCCGTACCCGTGATGGAGCCTGACAAGGTAGTAGAGGTGTTGTCACCGCCCAGTGTCAGCGTGTTGCTGTTCAGGGCGATGGTGCCTGCGCCGGAGACAGAGCCCACGGTCTCGCTGCTACTGAGTGCTAGGGTTGCGCCGCTGCTGACAGTCACGGTACCGCTATCGGACAATGCGGTGCCGCCTGACAGGGTTAGGGTACCGGCGCTGACGATGGTTGTACCGCTGTGGACACCGTTGCCTGCAAGGACCAGGGTGCCCTCACCGGCCTTGGTTAGGGAGCCGGTGCCAGAGGTGACACCGGACACAGTGGCAGTGATACCGCTGCCGACCGTGATGGTGCCGTTCTGCACCAGTGTAATACCGTTGGCGAAGGTCGCGGTGCCCGCCAGGGTCAGATTACCGCCGTCCAGCTTGACGGCGCCGATGCCTAGGTCATTGGCTTCTGCCACCTGCAGGGTGCCTGCCCCCACCACCAGTGTTGAGATCCCGCTGCCGCTGACATTGTTGGTACCGGTCAGGGTCAGGGTACCGCTGCCAGTCTTAGTCAGCGTCTGAGCCAGCCCCGACAGGTTGCCTGACCAGGTCACGTCAGCCAGGGTAGACAGGGTCGCTGACTCCTGTTGGAGATAGGTCAGTCCCACTGTCAGGGTGTTGTCGATGGTGGCGGCGGAGGTCACCTGTAGCGTGGTGCCATCGCGTAGCGTTACACCACCGCTACCGAGGTTAGTATCGGAGGCAATGCTCAGCGTGCCCGCGGAAACCGTGGTGGCATCGTAGCTGTTGCTGCCGCTCAGCGTCAGAGTACCACTGCCGGTCTTGATCAGATCGCCGCCATCTACATCAGTCACGATCTGGCCAGAGAAGGTAGTAGAGCTGTCATCGCCGCCGGTGGTCAGGGAGCCACCGTTCATAGTGACGGTACCGGCCCCGGCCAGCGAGCCGATGGTTTCGCTGTCGCTGTCCAAATCCAGAGTAGTGCCGCTGGCGAGGGTAACGGCAGTGGTATCCGCCAGTGCCGACCCACCGGCCAGTGCCAGCGTACCGGCCGACACCACCGTGGTGCCGGTATAGAGGTTGGTACCGTTCAGGTACAGGGTGCCGCTACCGGTTTTGGTCAGGCCGCCGGTGCCGCTGATGACGCCGCTGTAGCTGCCAAATGTCGACTGATTGACAGTCAGACTGTTAGCGCCCAGCGCGATAGCACCGCTGCCGGACAGCTGACCGACCGTTTCTGAGCTCAGCAGTTCCAGGTTGCCACCGGACAGGGATAATGCACCGCTGTCAGACAGGGAGGAGCCGCCAGAGGCGACCAGCGTACCCGCGCTGACGGTGGTGCTGCCGGTGAAGGTATTAGTGCCGGACAGGGTCAGGGTGCCTACACCGTTCTTGCTCAGATCGCCGTCACCGGAGATCGTGCCGGAGAGGGTGACGCTGTTGGCGTTGCTGACACTCCCGCTGTTGCTGCCAAGAAGAATGGCTTTGGTGAGGGTGACATCAGAGCCAGTGACAGCCAGCGTGCCGCCATTGAGGGTCAGGGCGCCGTCACCCAGATTGCCTTCATCGGCCACACTGAGAGTGCCTGCCAGTACGGAGGTCGCGCCGGTATAGGTATTGGTGTTGGAGAGCGTCAGTACACCGCTATCGGTTTTGCTCAGATCGCCGCCACCAGAGATTACCCCCGACAGGGCAACATCATTGGCGTTGCTGATTGTGCCGCCATTGCTGGTCAGGGCGATGGCATTGTCGATGGTCACCGCAGAGCCGGTGACGGTCAGGGTGCTGCCATTGAGCGTAACGGCACCGCTGCCCAGATTACTGTCATCGGTAATGCTAAGGGTGCCCGCCAGTACAGAGGTGCTGCCGGTATAGGTATTGGTGTTTGACAGCGTCAGGATACCGCCATCGGTCTTGCTCAGATCACCATCGCCGGAGATCACCCCGGACAGGGTGACGGTGTTGGTATTGCTGATCGTACCGCCATTGCTGGTCATCTCCACCGCATTGTCGATGGTGACGCCGGAGCCGGTGATGGTCAGGGTGGTGTCATCCAGCAGCACTGCACCTGTACCCAGATTGCTGTCATCGGTGATGCTGAGCGCACCGGCTTCCACGCTGGTGGTACCGGTATACAGGTTGCTGCCGGAGAGAGTGAGGATACCCGCGCCGTTCTTGATCAGGTTGCCACTACCGGAGATTGCACCTGACAGGGTCAGAGCATTGGCATTGTTAAGCGTGGCAGTGGTACCACTGACGTAGAACGTGTTATCGATAGTGCCCGTGCCGGTGATAATCAGATTGCTGCTGAGGTACACCATACCGGTGCCGAGATTGCTGTCATCGGTAATGCTCAGAGTGCCTGCATAAACGTTAGTCATGCCGCTGTAGCTATTACTTCCTGACAAAGTAAGGGTGCCAGAGCCTGTCTTGGTGATGGCGCCCGCGTCTACATAGTCCTCGATGGTTCCGGAGAAGGTGGTCGACGTGTTATCTCCGCCCATGGTCAACGTGCCCCCATTGAGGGTCACGGTACCGCTGCCTGCCAGAGAACCAATGGTTTCACCGTAATAGTCTACGAAAAGCGTGGCACCACTGCTCACGGTGACGGCGCTGGTATCGGCAATCGCCGATCCGCCGGTCAGAGACAGCGTACCGGCAGAGAGGGTGGTGGCTCCGGTGTAGGTATTTGCCCCTGAAAGAGTCAGGGTTCCTGCACCATTCTTGGTGACGTTCGTGGTCCCGGAAGAGGTAGAAATGACTCCCGAGAGGGTCACATTCTGATCATTGGTCAGGGTCAGGTCTTTGCCCAGCAGAATGCTGTTGCTGAACGTACCACTGCCCGTCAGGGTTACTTCTCCCGTTCCGCCAGCGACATACAGCTGAGCATTGGCACCCAATGAGCCACTGGCTGCGAGTGACAGAGAGCCCTGATTGACGACCAGTTGGGCGCCGTTAAAGCCGGTGGTACCGGATAGTTCCAGCACACCGTTACCTGATTTACCCAGATTCTGTGTTGAGTCAGCAACGTTGATGGCACCGCTGAGCGTCAGGGTTTCTCCTGTGGCCACGTTGATGGTGCTGGTCTTGGAGCCTGAGGTGTTGGCCAGATACAGGGAGTTTGTCAGCGCATAGCTACCGGTTGCCTGTAAATTGCCGCCGGTCAGAGAAATAGTGCCACTGCCCAGTGCGGCGGCATTGGCGGCAACAAGGTTGCCTTTGGTCACGGTGATGCCACCGGCAAAGCTGCTGTTATCGCCAGACAGCGTCAAGTTTCTGGTGGTGCTGCTATTGGTCTTGGTCAGCGTGCCATTGCCAGAGAGAGTACCTGAGAGTGTGGCTTCTGTATTGAGTACATCCACGACAGCGCCATCAACATCGATTTCAATATCATTGTCGATGGTGCCCCCCCCGGTGAGTACCAGGGTGCCGCCATTCAGGGTCACTGCCCCTGTGCCAAGATTACCATCCTGAGCGACCGACAAGGTGCCATCGTTGATGATGGTAGATCCCGCGTAGGAGTTGTTGCCCGACAGCGTCAGAGTGCCTGCTCCCAGCAACTCAAGATTGCCGTCACCTGCTATCACACCAGAAAGCGTCAGCGCATTGGCATTGCTGATATAGCCACTGTTGCTGCTCAGGTTAATGCTGTTGTCGATAGTGACACTGCTGCCTGTGACCGTCAGCGTGCCGCCATTCAGCGTTAAGGCTCCTGTACCCAGGTTATCGTCGCCTGCAACACTCAGGCTACCCACCAGCACGGACGTCGCACCGGTATAGGTATTGGTGTTGGACAACGTCAGCACGCCGCTATCGGTCTTGCTCAGATCGCCGTCGCCAGAGAGCACCCCGGACAGGGTGACGGTGTTGGCATTGCTGAGGGTGCCGCCATTGCTGCTCAGAGCGATGGCATTGTCGATGGTGACCGCAGAACCGGTGACGGTCAGGGTGCCGCCATCCAGTGTCACCAGCCCTGTACCCAGGTTTGCATCCGCAGCAATCGAAAGCGTACCGCCCTCTACCGTGATGGTATTCAGGCCGGTGCCAGCGGTGTTATTGGCTCCGGCCAGCGTGACGGTGCCTGCACCGGTCGTGATCAGGGATGAGCTGACCGAGCCGTCGTCGCTCAGTGCAGAGTTAATGGTCAGGGAGTCGGCACTGGCATTGCTCAGGGTCAGTTCCCCCGCCAGAAGCAGCGCATTACCCGTAATGGTCAGAGTGCCCACATCATCGGCATTAAAGATAATGCCGTCGGCAACCGTTGCACTGCTGCCAAGCGTGATCGTTTGACCGTTCAGCCCTGAAGCAAAATCGATAGTGACGGTATTGCCAGTGCTGGTAACGCGGTTGCTGGCGTAATACAGCGCTTCACGCAGGCTGAGGCCACCGCCATCTGCACTGTCCGCGGCAAAGCTGCTGACAGAGGCATCATCGGTGCTGTCCAGATTGGTCGTGACCAGTAACTCATCATTAATGGTAATGGTGAACACTTCTTCGTAGGTGCCTGAAGCACCATCATCAGCCTGTACTCTGATGGAGTAGCTGCCTGCAGCCATGCTGACTGGATCAACAGCGGTCAGTGTGGTTCCGGAAATATTGAAAGAGGCGTTGTCAGTATCACCGCTTCCAGACACCAGAGTGAATGTCCAGGAAGAGTTATCAACGTCAGTGGCCGACAGTGTGCCAACAGTCACTCCCGCGCCATCATAGGCTGATGCAGTAGTACCGCTGAGGGCGATGTCGGTAGGGGCATCGTTAACCGGGGTAATGGATACTACAGCCTGATTTGTCCCTGTGCTGTCTGTACTGCCGTCGTTGAATGTCCAGTTCAGCGTCACGCTGGTGGATGGGTCTTGTGACGCGTTGGCGTAGGTAATGGCTTGCAATACGGCATCCGCAATAGCCGATGTGGTATTGGCGTTGAATGTAAGCGTCAGCACGCCAGCTGAATTGGCTGTCACAGTGCCCACTGTAGTGCCATTGTAGGTAAATGATTGGCCTTCGGTCAGCGTACCCAGCAGACCACTGTTGCCAAACTGGTCATCGGTATTGGCGCCGCCACTTCGGCTGATGGTGACAGAGGCGCCGTCATAATTTCCCTGCGCACTATTCAGTGCATCCAGTTCAGTGTCGGTAATGGTGACATTGCTGTCGATAACTACGGCAGTGCCGTCTTCGGTATAGGTTGCACCGCCATTCAGATTGGTAAAGCTGGGTGGGGAGTTCAAGGTAATCAGCGTATCGGCACCGCCATTGGTGGTGGTCACGATAAAACTCGCTGTTGGAACGGAGGTCAGTGTGATAACGACTTCCGGGCTGGCAAAGGTGGTTGAGTCGGTGTCGATTTCAAGCGTCGAACCATTGATGCGCACATTCGCTGCTGTCAGATTGGTGACACCTGTGAGCTGAATGCTGTCGCCACCCGAAAGATCGGTAATCGTATCGCCGTTTAGCTCTGATGCTGTACCAACAAAAGTATCATTGCCAGACCCGCCTTTAAGGCTGTCGGTACCTGCACCGCCAGAGATGATGTCATCACCGGCGTTGCCTTCTATAGTGTCATTGCCACTGCCGCCACTTAACGTATCGGCCCCTGAGCCACCTTTGATCAAATCTGATCCTGCAGTGCCCGTCACCACCATGCCGCCGCCAGTGATGTTGCTCAGAATAATATTGTTGGTGCCGCTGCTGTTTGTGTCATCGGAGAAGTCAATTTCACGCAATCCTTCGCTGTAGGCATTGGCCTTGAAGGTCATGTTGAATGTACTGGAGTTGGCATTGCTGGAGAGTTTTTCAATGCCGCTGATACCTGTCGACCAATCCAGGCCCGACCCGAATGTGAACGTACTGGTGGGCTCGAAACGCAGCGTGTCTGTGCCATCGCCACCAGAGATAGTATCAATGAATTGATTGGTGCCGCTGTTGAACAGGGAGCTGGAGCTGGTAAAGCGGAAGATGTCGTCTCCGGCACCACCATCTAGTATGTCGGCTTCGGTTCCTGAGCCGCCATAGAGAGTATCGTTACCATCCCCGCCTTCGAGCGTATCTGAACCTGATCCCCCGATGATGATGTCGTCACCACTGGTACCTTTGATGGTCACGCCGCTATTGTTGCTGGTCGTTAATGTGCCGGTATCGCCACTGGAGCGATCCATACCGCTGGCATCAAGGGTTATACCTGAGGCAGTCAGCGTGAACCCGGCCTGGGTCAGCGTGCCTCCGGTACTGGTAAGAGTGCCGATGGTTTCACTGGCAGCAAGCACCAGCGTGCCCCCTGTAATATCAACGGCGCTATTGTCTTCAATGGCATTGCCACCGGAGAGGGTGAGTGTGCCTGCAGACAATGTTGTACTGCCGGTGTAGGTGTTAGTGCCAGACAGTGTCAACGTTGAGCTGCCTGTCTTAACGAGTGCGCCACTGCCAGAAATCACGCTAGATATCGTAACTGCAGCAGAGTTGCTGATGGTGCCGCCGCTGGAGCCCAGGCTTATGGCGTTGTCGATAGTCGTCGCGCTCGTCACCGATAAGGTGCCGCCGTTCAGAGTGAGTGATCCGCTACCTAGATTGTTGTCTCTGAAGATCGACAGTGTGCCGTCGGTGACAGATGTCACGCCACTTTGGCTGTTCGAGGCTGACAGAACTAATGTCCCTGCGCCTGTCTTAATCAGCGATCCCGTAGCGGCGGTATCGTTGGCCAGCTTGACCGTTGCCGCCAGTGTCAGCGTATCGCCGGTCGCGACATTGACGGTCAGGTCGCCCTGTAGTTTCAAGGAGTATTGACTGCCTGCAGACTGACCAATCGTCAGTCCCAGTGCCTCGGTGCTATCCAGTGTATCGCCTGCGCCGACCGAGGTATTAGCTCCCACGGTAATAGTGGAGTTGTCAGCCAGCTTGATCTTGATGGTGTCGGCTCCGGACTGGGCTACACCGCGTGCCAGGGCCTCCTGTAATGAGAAGCCATCGGCGGCATCACCGTCAGTATCGGTCCCCGTCTGATCGACATAGATCGTTGAGCTGGTGACGGTGACATCGCCTGTGACTGCATTGGAGGCATACTGGTCAGTCAGGGTAAAACGGATGGTGGTATCGCCATAGGGCGTGGCGTTGCTGTAGCCGATGCTGCGTACCAGATTCTGTACCCGAGCGGCGGTGGCGTTGGCATCGAAAGTGACGACCAGTGCGCCGGTCGCAGAGGTATAGCTCCAGGTGGCAAATTGCGTACTACCGTCAGAGAAGGTGCCGCTGCTATCGCTTCCCTGAGTGATGGAACCGGTAACGCTCAGCCCTGCACCGCTGAGGAAATTGAATACATCGTTGGCATTGCCATCAGCAGTACCTCCGGAGGTGACTCTCTGGACCGTCAGGGTACCGTTAGTCCAGGCATCAGCAGCATCCGTGACGGTGGCATTGGCTATGTCCGCCAGGCCGTTAATGGCATCTGCCAGAGCGACACTGTTACCTGTGCCACTGCTGCTACCATTCAGGTCAAGGGTAGGTGGCTGATCGATGGGAGCCTGCAGGGCAAACTCGTTACCACCGCTTGCGTCAGTGTTGCTGCCAAGGGCAGCTCCGCTGAAGTTATCAGTCGCGGCGTAATAAGCAGTGAGGACGGTGGCGTTACCGCCCGCAGTCACAGTGCCGCCTTCTGTCACACCCGAGAAGGTACCGGAGATAGCGTCGGAGCCATCGTTAGTGATAAGCCGATACGCATCCCCGTTGTCCGGTGTGTAGCTGTGGTTAACCGACAGCGTTACGCCCGTACCGATGGTGACCGTACCGTTGACCGCAACGGCATCATAGGTCGAACCAATATCCGTGCCGGCAATGTCCACCGAATAGGTACTGTTGTTGCCGAAGGCCAGATTACCGTAAAAGGTAAGGGCGCCGACATCATTGTTAGTGCCTTCCACACCGGGAGCCAGAGTGCCATTGATGGTGGCAGTGTTGGAGGTGCCAGAAGATGAGAAGATGCTGCCGGTACCCGCCAGCGTAGCGCCGCTGGCGACGGTCAGTGTGGAAGTGCCATCCAGCGCGCCAGTGACCTCCAGATTCCCTGCAGATACAGTGGTTGCACCGGTATAGGTATTGGTTTCTTCCAGAGTGAGGGTGCCATTACCGTCTTTCACCAGCGCGAATGCACCAGCAACTACACCGCCGACGGTAAGGGACGAGGTGTCCTCAACATAAATGGTGGCGTCTGCCGCCATGGTGATGGTGCCGGTCAATACCGATGTACTGCTCCCGGCAGTGACAGAGATGGCCCCCATACCATCACCGTCACCACTGATAGTGATATTTTCTGCCAGAGTCCGGCTGTTGACTCTAAGAGCCGCTCCGCTGTCGATAGTGGTGGTGCCGATGGCACTGCCCAGTGCGGTGTCGCTGCCCACATCCAGCGTGCCTGCAGTAGCAGTGATGTTGCCGTCATAGCTGGAGTTATCGCCGTTGAGTGTCAGGCGTCCGTCACCCGATTTGGTCAGGTTGCCTGTGCCGCTGAGGACGCCGCTCGCATTCAGAGCAGTGCTAGCGCCAACGCTGATCACGGCATCGGCCGACAGGGCAACGTCACCGGTCAGGCTTACAGAGAGGGGCGAGCCTGTCGTACTGATCGCCAGGGCGCCTGCAGAAGATACGCCTGTGCCACTGAGGGTGAGTGCCTCGGAGAGGGTGACTGCCGATTGAACAGCGAGTGTCGCTCCGCTGGAGACAACGGTACCGGCGCTGTCACTGCCCAGCGCGCTGTCGCTGGCAATGGTCAGCGTACCGGCACTGACAGTGGTCAGGCCCGAATAGCTATTGTTGCCACTGAGCGTCACATTGCCAGCCCCCGACTTGGTGACGGTGCCGGTGCCACTGATGGTGCCGCTGTAGGTGCCCGATGAGCTCTGGCTGAAGGTCAGCGCGGCATTGTTGATGTAGTCGCCGGTCAATGAGGAAGTGGTTCCCAAAATCGTACCGGCTGAAATGGTGGTGGTGCCGCTGAAGGAGTTGGCTGCACTCAGTGTCAGGGTGCCTGCACCTGCTTTTGTTAGCGAGTTACTGCCTGAGAGGGTGCCTGAAAGAGTGACGTCATTGGCATTGGTGATCGAGCCGCCATTGCTGCCAACTGCAATCGAATTGTCGATATTGACACTGGAGCCGGTCACGGTGAGCGAACCACCGTTCAGGGTGACAGCGTCCGCACCCAGATTGTCATCCGTTGCAACTGACAATGTACCAGCCAGCACGGAAGTGGTGCCGGTATAGCTGTTGCTGTTAGACAGGGTCAGGGTACTTGAGCCTGTTTTCGTCAACGAGCCTGAGCCGCTGACGGTGCCGGACAGGGTCACATCCGCATCAGTTTGCACCACAGCGCTGTCGATCAGGGCGAGGTTATTGTCTATCGTGGTGGCGCCTGTGATCTCAAGGGTGGTACCACCGTCCAGCGAGATGGCTCCTGCACCCAGACTACCGTCACCCGCGATGGCGAGGGTGCCGGTGCTCACTGTCGTTGTGCCGGTATAGCTGTTGCTTCCTGACAGATTGACGGTACCCGAGCCCACCTTAGTCAGAGAATATCCGCCGGTAATATCGCCGGTCAGGTTCAGTGTATCGCCTGCATTGTAAGCGCCAATACTGGTGTCTGCGGCCAGGGTGATAGTGCCACTGAGGGTGGCTGTCCCCGAGCCTTCATTAATTTTCAGGGCACCATAAGCGGAAAAGACCCCCGTGCCACTGATGGTCAGGTTCTCGGCGACGGTTAAACCATCAGCGATACGCATTGTTGTGCCGCTGGCAATGGTGGTACCTGCGGCACTTGAACCCAGAGCGTTGTTGTGGCCGACAATGATGATGCCGCTGCTGAGATTGATAGCACCATCATAGCTGCTGTTGTCGCCCGATAGCGTCAGGGCACCGCTGCCGGTTTTGGTCAGGCTTGCTGATCCGTTAAAGACACCTGCAATAGTTGCGGAGCCGCTGATATCAATGGTTGAGTTTTCTTCAACGAAAATACCACCGGATGTCAGTGTGCCGCTGGAGAGGGACAGAGTACCGCCATTCAGGGTGATCAAACCGGCAGAGGCTCCACCCATGGCCGCAGGATCGGTCAGTGCAAGCGTGCCTTCAGTAATTTTCAGTCCGACATTCTGCGAAATAGTCGTTGCACCCACTGTTAACGTACCCGCTCCCAGCTTTTCCAGGGTGCCAGTACCATCTAACAATGTGTTGGACAGAGTAACGGTTACGCTATTGGCTACAGAAATATAACCGCTTCCGGGATTGAGATTGACGCCTAACTCGAAGGCATTGTCGATGGTTGTGGTACCTGTGACGGCCAGCGTGCCACCGTTGAACACCACATCGCCATTGCCAAGATTGGCGTCGCTGGCTACCGAGAGTGTGCCAGCCTCCAGTGTAATATCACTGATGCCAGTGCCAGTGGTGTTATTGGTGCCTGAAAGGGTAAGCGTACTGCTTCCTGATTTGGTTAGCGTGAATGTGCTGCCGGACAGATTGCCACTAAGTGTCGCGTCAGCCGACGTAGTTATAGTCGCTGAGCCAGTCAAGCTGATGGCGTTATCGATGGTTGTAGCGCCAGTGATGGCGAGAATCGTGCTGTCGGCAAGCGTGACGGCGCCCGTACCCAGGTTGCTGTCACTGGCTACCGAAAGAGTGCCTGCGCTGATCAGGGCGTTCCACGCACTGCCTGTATTGGTTCCAGATAGGGTAAGAGTGCCGCTGCCTGTCTTGGTCAGGGTGTTCGTACTGCCCGAGACGGTGCCAGAAATCGTCGTATCAGCGTCCGTTTGCACCGTAGCGCTGCCGGACAGGGTGAGGTTATTGGTAAAGGTTGCCGCATTGGTAACGGCCAGGGTAGCGCCACTGCTAAGTGTGATAGTGCCTGTACCAAGGCTGTCGCCAGCTGAAACACTTACTGTCGTATCGCTGGAAATGACAGTACCGCCGCTAAAGCTGCTGTGACCTGAAAGGACGAGCGAGTTACCGTTGGACGAGCCGTAGTCAGATAAGGTGAGCGTTCTGCTGCCACCTGATTCTGTGATAGACCCTGACAGGGTATAGACGGCGTTTGCATCGGCAATCGGTGAGCCTTCGGTAAGGATGGTAGCGCTGCTGGCCAGGACAATATCGTTGCTAATGGTTTTGGTGCTGCCGGTAATATCCAGCATGACGTCGTTGGAGAGCGTGACCTGACCACTACCGAGAGTGCCTGTTCCCCCCACACCCAATATGCCTGCGGTTACAGCAATGGAGCCCGTGAACGAACTGGCATTGTTGATATAAAGGATACCCGCGCCGCTGCTGCTCAGTGCGCCTGAACCCGTGATGGCGCCGGTTAACACCCACTGTGCATTTGTTGCACTAAGCGTCCCGCTGCTGCTGATCTCAATCGCATTGGTCAGTATGTCGTATGCGGTAGTGTTGGTTACTGCGTCAGGATAATCACTGGTCCCACTTCCTGTATTGGCCAGCGTACCTCCATCCAGCGTAATCGTACCTGTACCGATATTGGTATGGTTGGTCAGGCTGAGTGTGCCGGCAGTGACGACAGTGGCAAAACTGGAGCCGTTGTTTGTTCCTGACAAACTTAACGTACCGCTACCCGCTTTGGTCAGCGTTGTATCATCGCCGGAAATGGCGCCGCTCAAAGTAACGGCGTTGGCATTGGTAATGGTAAAAGATTCGTTGGAGGAGAGGTTGATGGCGTTGCTTACCGTCACGCCTGATCCGGTGATGGTCAGCCCAGCGGCGCCGTTACTGCCGCCGAAAGTGATGTCGCCAGTGCCGATATTGCTGCTATTGGTGATGCTGACCGTACCAGCGTTGATCAACGTGCCACCGGAATAGTTGTTGGTGCCTGACAGGACCAGCGTGCCGGGGCTGACTTTGGTCAGGGAACCTGTTCCCGAGATACTGTTGGAGACAGTAACGACAGTACTGCTACCCAGTACGGCGATGGTTCCACCGGCGTCACCGAGCGAGATGAGGTTGTCCAGCGTACCGCCATTGAAAGCACTTGCCAGCATCAGTAAGCCGCCATCCAGCGTGACAGTGCCCGCGGGCAGGTTCGAGTCACTGCTAATGGATATGGCACCATTGGTGACAGTAAGCCCACCTGACCAGCCAGTGGAGTTACTGGTGCTGGAAAGAGTCAGGGTGCCACTACCTGTCTTGATCAGATTCCCTGAGCCACTAATGGCCGCAGACAGCGTACGACTGCTGCTCTGATTTACTGTCAGATCGTTAGATCCCAGGGCGAGGGTGCCACTACCGGAAATGGAGCCGACCGTCTCTGTTGCAGATGCCAGCGTCAATGTACCTGCGATACTGACAGCCGCCGTGTCTGCCAGGGCTGTGCCGCTGCTGCTGTTCAGTGTCACCCCGCCATTACTGATGGTCAGCGTGCCAGTAAAGTCGTTACTGCCTGTCAGGGTCAGGGTGCCGGTACCGCTCTTGGTCAAACCTCCCGTGCCACTGATCACACCATCAAAACTGGTGCTGGTGTTGTCATCGCCAGCGGTGAGCGTGTTACTACCCAGGGCTACTGCCCCCGAGCCTGCCAATGAGCCAATCGTTTCAGATGAACTGAGGGAAAGGGTCGCGCCGCTACTTATGGTGACGGCACTGCTATCGCCGATGGCACTACCACCCGATGCTATCAGTTCACCTGCACTGACCGTCGTGCTGCCGGTGTAATCGTTAGTACCGCTCAGCGTCAGTGTACCTGCGCCACTTTTAAGCAGAGCGCCGCTACCGCTGATGCTGCTGGTAATGAAGGCACTGTCGCCTGAGCCATTGCTCAGTGTCAGGATGGCGCCACTGGTCACGGACAGGGTGCTGCCAGCAATGGACATACCGCTGGCATTGTCCATATCGAACGTCAGGCTCTCGTTGATCGCCAGGCTGCCTGCCAGGGTCAGCGTCTGTCCGGCCAGGCTGCTGTCAAACACGATGGTCTGGGTACCAGTGCTGTCGGCAGCGGCAATCGCGACCGCTTCACTCAGGCTGACACCGTTGCTGACATCAATAGCGCTGGTGTCGGTGGCATTGGTTACGTAAATGGTGTCACTGGTGACAGTCACATCTGCTGTGGTGGCGCTGGTGCCATCCGACAGGCTGAAGCGGATAGTGGCATCACCGGCCGGAGTATCGTTGCGGTAGCTGATGTGCTGCATCACCTCCTGCACCAGTGCAGTAGTGGCTGTCGTACCGGCGCTGGTGAAGGTGATAGTCAGAACACCACTGGTGTTGGTGAAGGTCGCAAATGTGAGGCCGTCTTTCTGCAGATTGCTGCCAGAAACGGTGAATGAAGCACCGGAGATATCAAAATCAAAGGTGTCTGCAGACCAGGCGCTGCCAGAGCGTTGAACGGTCAGGCTGGCACCTGACCAATCGCCATCGCCACTGTTAAGGGCATCCAGTTCAGTATCGCTGAGCGTGGCGTTGCTGCTCGCATCAAGCACGACTGTACTGCCTACGCCAGCCCAGGCAACGGAGTCGCCAGCCACATTGGTGATCACGGGCGTGTCGTTATTGACGACGGTAATAGTGAATACCTTGTCATAGGTTTCACTGCCGCTATCGGTGGTCCTTATCCGCACAGAATAGGTGCCTGCGCTTAAGGCTGAGGCGCCTATGACCAGGTTGTCGCCGGAGATAGAGAAAGAAGCATTGTCAGTATCGCCACTTCCTGACACCAGTGAGTAGGTGAAGGTATCGCCACTGTCCTGGTCTGTGCTGCTAAGTGAACCGATGGTGCTGCTGGCACCTGCACTGCCGGATGCCACGGAGTCGTTGGAAATAGCAATGTCAGTGGGTGCATCGTTCGCATCCTGCACTGTCACGGTAATGGTGCGGTCGCTGGTATTACCAGCCAGATCGGTAGCACGAACATCCACTATGTACGTATTGTTCAGGTCACTGTCGGCTGGGTTCTCGAAGTCCTGACCTGTGGCAAACTCAAGGTTACCGCTGCTGATGGTGAACTTTGTTTGATCCGCTCCGCCAACAATGGAGTAAGTGACGCCACCGTTTGTGTCTGAGGCACTCAGGGTTTCAATGGCTGTGTCATTTTCATTCTGAGAGAGGCTTGTGCTGGTAGTCCACGATGGGCCAGTGGTATCGATGGTTAAATTCGACGACGAAGAAGCGGCTGATGACTGTGAGTTGATTGTCTGGATGGCTTTGATGTGAGTGTAAGTGCCATCTGACATGGTTGAGGCGGTAAGCTCAATGCTCGATCCCGTTGCAGTACCTGTAGCCAGGGTCTCGCCCACATCTACGACGCCATCATTATCAGCATCGTTGAACAGTGTCACCGTGGCGCCACTGGTTACGCCGCTTATTGTGTAGGTCGGTGTTGTAACGCTAGTCACGCCATCACTGCTTGATGAGCCACTGTCTGATGCGGCATTCAGGCTGGGCATGCCCGGCGCCGTTGGTATCGTTGTCACATCTACTTTGGTAACGCTGCTCATGAGATTGCCTGCAGAGTCTTTGGCCACGAAGTAGACGCTGTAGGCTGTATTGGACGTTAGCCCGGTGACTGCTGCAAATGAGCTATCAAAACTACCGGTGGTGGCTGACGAGCTACCTGCCGCCAGTACCGTGACACCGCTATAGTCGGTACCTGCCTCTACTTGTGCAGCAGTAGGTGCCGTAACGCTGTCATTGACAACGATGTAATAAATTGACCCCGCTTCATCAATGCTCGCAGATGGAGTGAAGCCGGATTGCGTTACGCTGGAGACGGATGGGCCAGTGTCGAAAGTGGGCGGAATGGTGTCTGAGCCGCCTGTTGTCGTCGATGTAAAAGAGAAGACCATTGTACGTGTGTCACTGCCAGCGTTAACCCCTCCATTGGGGTCAAACGAAAGGGTCTGGCCTGAGTAAGTAATCGTAGGTGTATCGCCAGTCGTGGTGCTGGATGTCAGTGATGCACTGGTGAATGAGTCTAGATTGCCTCCACTGAAAACGAGGTCAAAGGGATCAGTCCATCCTGATCCTTCATCAATAATGATAGTAACCGTTGATGCGGCAGGATCTATATCGATCGTTAAGACACCGGTTTCGATACTGGTAAACTCGTTACCGGCACCGACTGAAGTAGTTGCTAATGAGCTACCGCCTGCCTCCAGTGAGACGGTGGTTCCTTCAACACTTAGCTCATGCTCGTAAGCCGTAACAGAAAGTGCTGTGGTGGTAATGTCGCCCTCTGTTGTCTCAAGTATCCAGTCTCCCCCCAGCTCTGCTGCGCCGGTCAAATCATCCGAAGCCGCAATATCCGCAGCTGTCAGTTGTGCCAGCAGGGAGACAAAGCTCTGTCCTGAATCCTGTGCCACTTCACAGCCGTAAAGCAGCAAGTCGCCCGAGTCTGTCAGGGCCGCGCCCAGCTTGGCCAGATCATCCGCGCGCAGCTCGGCGGTGGTGCTGTCGAGGGTAAAGCTCCCCAGCTGCACTTCGCCTTCACTGCCGTGGCTGAGCACATGAATGGCATCGTAGCCTGAATGGGTTTCTGCCCAGTCGACCATCTGGCTCAGGCCATCTTCGCTGCCATCAATCAGTACCACTTCCATGCCCGCCGGGACGTTATCCACCAGCGTCTGATAGTCAGTGACTGAGGTATCGATAAATACCACTTCCCGGCGAGTGCTATCCCCGGCCACCGCAGTATCGGTCAGATCAGCGGAGCCGTCGTGGCTGTCGGTATCCTGCGAGGTATGTTGTGACGAGCCGTTATCACTATCGGCATTCTGCGTGGAGTCTGTTGTCTGGCTACTGGTGTCGGTCGCGCTGGTTGTCTCTGTGGTTGTGGCAGCCGTGGCTGCCAGGGCGCCATCAAACAGCATGCGGGGTTCGAGCGCCAAACCCAGTAGCTGAGGGGAGTCGGATGTTGCGGAGGGGGATTGCTGATTGTGCTTGCTAAACAGACGACGCCACAACATACCGAAAACTCCATAAAGAAGGGGATACCTGCTTCATCATCCTGACACGACCTGTCACATCGGATGGCTGGTCGCCAATGGCTTTAAAAGTAAATCAGTTAAGGGATGAGTGAAGCAAAGTGCAATAAAGTGCAAATAGTTTGTCAGCATATGGGTAGGAAAAGAGAGTGTCTAGGCTATTTTTAAGGGAGTTCCTTATAAAAAATTACGTCAGGTCATTCTCAACGACATTTGTAAACAGCGTTATCTGTGGTGGTTGACTGAAGTGTTTTGAAATCGAATGGTTTGGAAAAAACAATTGAAATTGGCTGCTGTAAAAGCTGAGCCGTCTGATAAGTGTAATTTATTGTTTTTATGGGGCTTTTATAAGAATTGAAATTGTCGAAAGCCAGGCGCAGTGCATCAGTAAGTTTGTTCAGCGTAAAAAAGCACTGACTGTAATTCGACATCTACCCGTTTGCGCGAGGTAGATGTCAGATACTGAGGTTCTTATTCTTTAGTCGAGATCACCCCGTCAAAACCCACTCTCGCGAATACCCAGTGCCGCTACCCGGCGCCACACGCTACCAAGAATGGATTCCTTTTCACCCTGCAAAATCACTTCACCACGTAACGGTTGTTCGGGTAGCGCCGAATCTGCGTTAACCGAAAAACTGACGCTGTACTGTGCCTGTACCGGCTGCAACTTACGTTCGTCATCATGGCGCACGGCAATAGGGCCTTTATAGTCTGATGCCAGAGCTTCCAGCTGCAGGTAAGGCGAACCGGTGGGAGCCAGAGTTTGCAGGGTAACGGTCAGGCGTGGCCAGGCAGGATCATCAGCAATAAAGTGGCCCTGCATACCCGGTGAGGCACGGCCCAGGCTGTCTTCGGGCAGATAGCCCTGAATCTTGCCTGCCCCTTTCATGGTGACGCGCAGTAGCGGCATATCTGCCGCCACCCAGCGGCCTGCGGTCATATCGCGGGCAATGTCACGTACCTGGCCATCCTGCGGCGCCCTGATCAGCAGTTGCTCGCGCTGGGCAACCAGACCGCGATAGCGCGCCAGTGATTCTGCCAGTTGTTGCTCCTGCACCTGAGACTCGCTGGCAGTCTCCCGGCGGGCCGCACCCCGGCGCAATTGCTGTTGCAACACATCAATACGCTGACGCTCGATATCAATACGGTAGTTGAGGTCGGCAGAAGTCAGCTCGGCCAGTACCTCACCTGTTTTAACCTGCTGACCATCCACCACCCTGAGTGTTTGCACCTGTGCGGCGATGGGGGCGTAGAGGGTGCTGACTTTTTCTGCCTGCAGTACCGCCGGGATGCTGATACTGCCATGCCAGGGATAGATCAACAGGCCAAGCAGTGCTGCCAGCAGCAGGCCGGAGCGCAGCACCGCGGCAGGATGAGAGGCTTTACGCAAGGTCCACCAGTTTTTCATTTCTTTCAGAATCGGTAAGCCAATAAACCAGAGAATCTCCACCAGCATCAGCACAATACCAATCACTTTAATAAAGAGGTGATACACCACCAGTGCGATACCGAGGAACAGGAAAAAGCGCCACAGCCAGGAGGCATAGCCCCAGATCAGCAATTTACGCTGCATGGCGGGTGACCAGGTTTCTGGTGCCGGTGCGCCGTAGCTGAACAGCCATTCACGCAGACGCCAGCGGCACAGCGCATAAGCGCGCTCCTGCAGGTTTTCCACCCGCCAGAAGTCACTCAGCAGAAAGTAGCCGTCAAAGCGCATCAGCGGGTTGAGGTTAACGATGACGGTGGTGATCCAGGTGGCGCTGGAGAGCATGAACGCTGCCGTGCGGGCAGGGCCTTCAGGCAGCAGTGTCCAGGCTAGCAGGGCCATACAGGCCAGCGTTAATTCCGCCAGAATACCGCCGGCACCGATCAGTATGCGCTGGCGATGATCCTTCAGCTTCCAGGCATCGGTCACGTCGGTATAGAACAACGGAAACAGCACAATAAAGGCCACGCCGATGCTCTGCACCCGGCACCCGGCGCGCTTGGCCAGATAAGCATGGCCCATCTCATGGATAAACTTGGCAAACACCAGCGCAATACCGAAGGTGGCCATACCGGGCAGGGTAAACAGGTGCGGAAAGGAGTGGGTATAGCGTACCCAGTCACGACTGACCAGAAACAGACCGATGATCAGTACCAGTGGTAAACCTATCCCCAGCAGCAGGCGACCATGGCGCTGCAGCCAGGGCCAGCTGCGGTTGAGGAAGGGGTCGGGTCGCCACAGCGGGATGCGGAAAAACAGGTACTGGTGCAGCACGGATTTCCACAGGCTGTTTTGCCGGGCTCGTGCCTTGCCGACATAGCTTTTGCGTTGCTCGGCGTCGCTGGCAGCGATCAGATCATGGCCACGCAGAAACATCAGCAGCTGTTCCAGCTCTTTGCCCAGCACAGGTAAGCCCGGCTCGGCATTGGCGGCTTCCAGTACTCGTTTAGGGTCACGCAGTGCCCAGTGGCGAAGCAGCCGGATGGCAGTGGGAGAGAGCTTGAAATACCGGCCGGTCAGCGGATCAGACAGTGTCCACTGCGGTGCGCCGTCGCGACCTGCAGCGGCTTCCGACAGCTGCAGGTCATTACGCAAGGCAGGAAGCAATGCAGCCGCATTCATACCCCGATCGCCTTTCTGATGGCGGCCAGAGGTCGGCGGAACAGATAGACCGCCAGTGGCACATTTTCACCATAGACCTTGGCCGTGCCACGCAGACCTATACGGGGCGGTGCGTCAGTAAAACGTGCATCCAGCCGGTAGGCCAGATTGCCGGATGGCGTCTGCTCTGATTCGTAGGCCGCACGCTCCAGAATGGCCTGATGGGGTGTCAGGGGATCACTGTCGAGAAACAGCGTGACCGGTGCCTGTGATGCAAAACCGATGGCATCGCCGACATCCAGTTCGATTTTCAGTTCAGCCTGGTGCGGGTCGGCCAGCTCCAGCAAACGTTCACCAGTGCGCACGGGCTTGCCGGTCCAGCGCTCAGCATCCGCAAATACTGCTATACCATCCCGCTCTGCGCGCACTTCCGCACGGCTCAGCAGCTCTCTGGCATAGTCTCGCTCTGCGCGCTTCTGTGCCACCTGTGCAGCCAGCAGATCCAGCTTGGCTTTGGAGTCGGCATCCTGAAAGGCCCGCTGTGCGTTGGCACGATATTCAGCCTCGGCGACATCCAGCGCCCGCTCGGCCACATCAGCCTGAGCACGCAGGGTAGTGGCATCGAAGCGCACCAGCAGATCACCCTGATTCACTGCCTGATTGGGCTGCACCACAAATTCCTGCACGACGCCATCCAGCGGCGCGGCAACCACGCGTCCCTGCAGCGGCACGACTTCTGCCGGAGCCAGGACGGATTGTTTGACCGGAATAAACATGCAGGCCAGCACGGCCAGGGCCGTGATCACTACGGGCCAGCGAATTCCCCCGCGGCGCCAGGGGCGACGCTGCTCCAGGGCCAGCCAGGCATGGCTGTAGGCGTTGGCCAGCTGGTCCGCCAGCACCTTTTCCGCATCCTGCCAGGGGCGCTCGCGGGCATACCAGATGCCACCAAAGGTGCGTCCCTGACGATCCTTTAAGGGGGACCACAGGGCTTCGGGGGCAGACAATGCCTGCCAGTCATTACGGCACTGCTGATCCAGACTGGCTGCTTCCACGATGGCGCACTGGTCCAGCTTCTGCTGTTGCAGCAACTGGTCACAGGCGCGTTCGATAAAGGCCACGAAGGGGGCTTGTGGGGAGGGCTGGGTGACGCCGGTAATGGCGCGGACCTTGCCATCAATAACCAGTGCGGCGTGGCGAAAGCCAAACAGGGTCTGGCTGTCATTGACCAGAATATAGGCCAGTTCTTCTACTTTTTTTGCGGCACGGATCTGGCGTTCGATATCGAGGAAGCGGGCAAATACCCGCTCGACGGAAAAGGAGGCGGGAGCGTTCACTGGGCCTCCGTAAACTGCGCGGTGCCACTCATGCCAGCGATCAGGTGGCTGTCTTTGCCTGCACTGCTCTTGTTATCACCAGTATTGCTCTTGTTATCACCAGTATTGCTCTTGTTATCACCAGTATTGCTCTTGTTATCACCAGTATTGCTCTTGTTATCAATCGTACCGATCAGGCTTAGCGTCTGACTGCCTTCATCGATACGGGCGCCGAGCCGTGCCACTCTGGCCTGCAATGGCTGACCTGTTTCATCAGGCGTGAATGTGAACGTCATGCCGGGGTGGATTCTGGTCAGCCAGCGTGAGGGGACCAGCAGATCAATCTCCAGATGGCGGTTATCCACTATCTCCATCATAGGTGTGCCCTGGGTCACGCTCTCGAAGGCATTCACTTTGCGGCTGACAATCTGTCCATCAAAGGGAGCCAGCAGACGGCAGCGGCTGACCTGTATCTGATAAACCTGACTCTCCGCCTGAGCCTGAGCAAGCTTGGCAGCCGACAGTGACACCGCGTATTTGCCGACTGATTTCATCTGGGCCAGTTGCTGGTTCTGGTTAAGTTCCGCCTGAGCGGCGCGAGCGCTGGCCTGAGAGGCATTCAACTGAGCCTGATAGACCGAGCAGTCAAAGCGTGCCAGTAAGTCGCCCTGTTTGAAGGACTGTCCTTCACGGAAGGGTAATTCGATGATGCGCCCGGCCAGATCACTGGACAGGGTGGCCTGAGCGATAGCACGCAACACACCACGAGCCTGCTGGGTTGAGGAGAGTTCGGTCGTGGGTGCTGAGCTGGCTAGGGGGGCCAGTAAGGGGTCGTCAGCCTGTGCAAGCGGAGCGGTCAATGCGCCCAGTAGTGTGGCTATTACCAAAGATGATGTGGCTGGTGAAATAAAGGGCAATCTACGCAGAAAAAAGTGGTGGTAAAGCACGCTGTCTTGACCTCATGCTGACTGCAGCACGGGTCTGCAGTGCGATTGAACTTGCCGAAAGCATGGCCGATGCAGGCTCATATTCAGCAATCAGTTGTAGCGCAGTGTAGCAGAGTTTATCTGCCGGACGAGGGGAGATGCGCTCAACTTCAAGCCCTCTGCACTGGTTGAATCCACTCTCCCACAGGTAATTGTTGATCCGCATCAACTTCACCAGTGCCAATGTGGGTTTTCTGACATTAGTCGTCTTGAATTCATCAGCCGTGCCCCAACTTTGACAGTCAATCGCCCAAACACACAACGGCCATGACACGACTGGCATCCCATCCAGTGCAAGCGCCGTTTCTATTACCGGGCTTATGACTTTGGAGGTAGCTCAATGCGTATCGACCGTTTTACTACCAAGCTGCAGGAAGCACTGAACGACGCCGTTTCTCTGGCTGTCGGCCGTGACCATAACCAGCTTGAACCCCTTCATTTATTCGTCAGCCTGCTGGAACAGCAGGGTGGCAGTACCCGCAGCATTCTGTCGCAGGCAGGCTTTGATGTTGCCAAACTGCGGCGTGAGCTGGACAAGGAACTGGGCAAACTGGCGACGGTGAAACAGCACGATGGTGATGTGCGTCCGTCGGAGCGTTTTGCCCGCCTGCTCAATCTGGCCGACAAGGCATCGCAGCAGAATGGCGATCAGTATATTTCCAGCGAGCTGGTCGTGCTGGCCGCCATGGATGACAAGTCCGGGCTGGGGGATGTGCTGCGCGCACAGGGCATCAGGAAAGAACAACTGGAAGCGGTGATCAAGAAAGTGCGTGGCGGTGAAAACGTGAGCGACCCCAATGCCGAAGAAAAGCGTGATGCGCTGAAGAAATACACCATCGATCTGACGGCGCGTGCAGTCGCAGGCAAGCTGGACCCGGTGATCGGTCGTGACGATGAAATTCGCCGTACTATTCAGGTGTTGCAACGCCGTACCAAGAACAACCCGGTGCTGATCGGTGAACCCGGTGTGGGTAAAACCGCCATTGTTGAAGGGCTGGCGCAGCGTATCGTCAACGGCGAGGTGCCGGAAGGTCTGAAAGACAAGCAGGTGCTGTCACTGGATATGGGCGCCCTGATTGCCGGTGCCAAGTTCCGTGGTGAGTTCGAGGAGCGTCTGAAAGCCGTGCTGAATGAGTTGGCCAAGGAAGAAGGGCGGGTCATTCTCTTTATCGATGAACTGCACACCATGGTCGGCGCTGGTAAAGGTGAAGGCGCCATGGACGCGGGCAATATGCTCAAGCCTGCCCTGGCGCGCGGCGAGCTGCACTGTGTAGGCGCGACCACACTGGATGAATACCGTCAGTACATCGAGAAAGATGCGGCGCTGGAGCGTCGTTTCCAGAAAGTACTGGTGGATGAGCCCAGCGTTGAAGACACCATCGCTATTCTGCGTGGCCTGAAAGAACGCTACGAAGTGCACCACGGTGTCGATATCACCGATTCGGCCATTATCGCAGCAGCCAAGCTGTCGCAACGCTATATCACTGACCGCCAGCTGCCGGACAAGGCTATCGACCTGATTGACGAAGCCGGTAGCCGTATCCGTATGGAGATGGACTCCAAACCAGAAGAGATGGATCGTCTTGATCGTCGTCTGATTCAGCTGAAGATGGAACGCGAGGCGTTGAAGAAGGAGACCGACAAGGCCTCTAAGACACGCCTTGATGACCTTGAGCAGGTGATCGGCAAGCTGGAGCGCGAATACGCGGATCTGGAAGAAGTGTGGAAAACCGAAAAGGCTGCACTGCAGGGCTCACAGAAGATCAAAGAACAGCTGGAGCAGGCGCGGGTTGATATGGAACAGGCGCGCCGTAGCGGCAATCTGGCGCGCATGTCTGAGCTGCAATACGGCGTGATTCCTGATCTGGAAAAGCAGCTGGATATGGCCTCTCAGGCAGAAATGATGGATATGCAGTTGCTGCGTAACCGTGTGTCGGAGGAGGAAGTTGCTGAAGTGGTGTCCAAGTGGACCGGCATTCCCATCTCGAAAATGCTCGAAGGCGAGCGTGAAAAGCTGCTGCGGATGGAAGATGCGCTGCATGAAAGCGTGATCGGGCAGGATGAGGCCGTGGTGGCGGTTGCCAATGCGGTGCGTCGCTCTCGGGCCGGGCTGGCGGACCCCAATCGTCCCAACGGTTCCTTCCTGTTCCTCGGCCCGACCGGGGTAGGTAAGACCGAACTGTGTAAGGCGCTGGCACGCTTCCTGTTCGATACCGAAGAGGCGATGGTGCGGATCGATATGTCCGAGTTTATGGAGAAGCACTCCGTAGCGCGTCTGATCGGTGCTCCTCCCGGTTACGTGGGTTATGAAGAGGGCGGTTACCTGACCGAAACCGTGCGGCGTAAGCCCTACTCTGTTGTGCTGCTGGATGAAGTGGAGAAGGCGCACCCGGATGTCTTCAATATCCTGCTGCAGGTGCTGGAAGATGGTCGCCTGACCGATGGTCAGGGCCGCACCGTGGACTTCCGCAATACCGTGATTGTCATGACCTCCAACCTGGGCTCAGACATCATTCAGGCGTACACCAGCTCTGACACCCTCTATGAGGAAATGAAGGACAAGGTGATGGATGTGGTAGCGACCCACTTCCGCCCCGAGCTGGTCAACCGAATCGACGAAGTGGTGGTGTTCCACAGTCTTGGCCAGAGCCAGGTACGTGGCATTGCCGACATTCAGATCGGTCGTCTGGGGCAGCGTCTGCAAGAGCGTGACCTGCAGCTGGAGATTACCCCCGAGGCACTGGACCATCTGGTGGCGGTGGGCTTCGATCCGGTTTACGGTGCTCGCCCGCTCAAGCGCTCCATCCAGCGTCATCTGGAAAACCCGCTGGCCAACGAGATTCTTTCCGGTCACTTTGCACCGGGAAGCACCATCAAGGTCAGTCTGGCCGACGGTCAGCTGGTGTTTGGTCAGTAAGCGTCAGGTGTTATCTGCAACGCCCGCCTTGTGCGGGCGTTGTTGTTTCTGCTGGCGCAGCGGGCTGACGCATGGCGGGAGCAGGGTTACAATAGCGTCCTTTTCTATTCCAGCGCGCTGCAATCTCTTTAACAGCCTGTTAAGGAAAGCCCTGCTGGGTGTGCCCTGAGCAGCGTCTTTTGAGTACCACTATGACAACTGATAACCACACTCCCACCGAGTCACGTTCTGCCGAAGCAGAGAGCGCCAAGACTGCAGGTCAGGCCAACAACCCCATGCATGGGGTGACGCTGGAAATGATCCTCAATGAACTGGTGGAGCAGAAAGGCTGGGATGAAATGGCAGAGCGGGTGGACATCCGCTGCTTCCGCAACGAGCCCAGTGTCAAATCCAGCCTGCGTTTCCTGCGTAAGACGCCCTGGGCTCGCGCCAAGGTCGAAGCGCTCTATCTGGAAATGAAAGGTTGGAAATGAAAGGTTGGAAATGAACGGCTGACAGTAAGAGGCTGCACGCTCAGCCTCTTACTGATTGACCTCCTCCCCTGATCCGCTCCCCAGCCTGCGGAGCCTGATCACGAACCAGCTCAGATGCCAAAGCGGCTGGTCAGTGTCTGTAGCTGATAGATATCGTGCAGCAGCTGATCCTTGGTGGTGACCGCGGCTCGGGTCAACGACGCATTGTCATTGGCACTGCTGGCCACTGACGCGATGCGCGCATTGACCTCTTCCGATACCCGTCGCTGCTCTCCTGTAGCAGACGAGATATGCCGGTTCAGGCCGTTGAGCTGATCAATGGTGTCACTGATCTGGCCGAACACCTGAATACTGTTGGCGGCCTGTTCCGCTACCGAATCGGCCAGCCGCTGCGAGGTGCGCATCACGTTGGCGGCGTCGCTGGAGCCGCGCTGGATACGTTCTACCACCGTCTGGATTTCCAGTGTCGATTGATGGGTGCGGTTAGCCAGATTGCGCACTTCATCGGCTACTACCGCGAAGCCCCGCCCGGTTTCTCCTGCCCGTGCTGCTTCAATGGCGGCATTGAGTGCCAGCAGATTGGTCTGTTCGGCAATACTGCGAATCACCTCCAGCACCGAGCCAATGTTCTGTCCGTCTGATTCCAGATGGGCAATGACGGTAGAGGCTTTTTCCATTTCCGACACCACCTCATGCAGCGAGTCCATGGTGCCCTGCAGATCGTTCTGACCACTGCGCGACTGACTTTGTGCGGTGGTGGAGCTGCTTTCCGTATCGGCGGCAAAGTGCGCCACCTCCCCCAGTGTGGATGTCATCTGATTGACTGCCGTGACGATCTGCTCTGTCTCCCGGCATTGCCGGGTAGCGCCTTCATCAATCTGCTGCAGGCTGCTACCGATGTGCTGCATCAGGGAGGTGGTGTGGTCGATAGTGTGAGTCACCTGCCGCACCAGATTGTGAATCACGTCGAGAAACTGATTGAAGTACCCGGCCAGCTCACCCATCTCGTCCTTGCTGTTGATCTGTAGCCGGGTACGCAGGTTGCCGTCACCACGGCACAGCTCCGCGAGCAGCTGAGTGAGGCGGCGTATTGGCTGAATCACGTAGCGGCGTGCCAGCAGCAGAATCACCATGGCTAACACCAGAGCGATGACAAGAGTGACGACCGCTGTGGATTTAAGGCTGCCGATGACCACATCCAGATCGCCCGCCGTGGCCTCCACCTTGCTGTCTGCATCGGCCTCCAGCTTGTCGATAAAGTCCAGCATGGTTTCCACCTGAGCACTGAGTGCACTGGCCGCCTGCGTCCGGTTATCCGGTGTGCTGCTCAGCAACTGCTCTTTGGCCCTGGCAAACTGCTGCAGATGCTGATCGAGCTGCGAAATCTGCGCCGGGCTGATCAGCGCCGCCTCCTTCATGCGGGTCAATGCCTGGGCGGTGAACTGGCCGGCCTCTTCAAGCTTGCTGTGAGCTTTGTTCAGGTCGATCTCGCCCGCAGCAAAATCCTTGAGCAGGATGATTTCTGCCTGAATGCCGATCGTGCCTTCCATGGCGCCATCCGCCGTCGCCCAGGCCGGGCCGGTAATGTATTCAAGGGCAGAGGACAGCTGGCGGATAGCGAAGAGGCCAGCGGCGGCATTGAGCAGAATGACCAGCATCAGGGTGATGATGCCGGCATATACCTTGGTGCGGATAGTCATGGTGGGAATCTCCAGCACAACCTGCCAGGTTGTTGTTCTTTTTGTTTGCGGAGTTTGACCTTAAATGTGGTGTATGCGGGGCAATCTTTCCAGTTTCGGAGGGGAGAACAGGGTGAATGGCTCGATAGAGTCATCCACTGACGCTGGAGTTGCGTATAACCCCGCGTGATGCGACCAGCAGAGGAGTCAGAACATGCAAGGTGTTACTCTCAACCAGATTCGCCACTTGACCCCCAGCCCGCAGGCACTGCGCCTGCTTTCTCTGGAAAACAGCCTGTATCTGGTGGAAGTGCAGGTAGGGGATGAATGGCGCAGCGTGCGCGATGAACAAAACCAGTGCCTGCGTTTTCGCAGCCAGATCGATGCCAAAAAGCCTTTCCGGGGTATGGGGATTTCCCGTGCTTATCTCTGTCATCAGAGCGCCTATGACGAGATGATCGGTCAGCCCGGTGGTGACCTGGATAACGAGCTGATGGTGCCCATCGCTGACCCCGATCACGATCACTGAGGGGTCATGCCATTGCAGGGAAGGTTGGGCGTAGCCACGACCTGCAATGGCTTATATGCTGGTGCTCCTACTGCCAGCACTAAGGAAGCAACCGTGCCCGACAGCCTGTCGCCCTGGCCGCCTTCTGTTCATCCTCCTCTGCAGCACCTGCTGCCCAATGAACCGCGAGTGCCGGACTACCACGTCCAGCATGCCCTGACGGAGCAGTATCTGCTGCCTTACCTGAATGAGGTTGAGCAGTGGCTGCTGTCATTGCGGGCGGAGGTCGATGCCGAGCAGCAGCCCAGACAGCCAACCAAACTGGGCAAAACCTACCCTCTGGGCCAGTGCCTGGAAATCTCCCAGCTGATGCAGCAGCGCCTTGCCCGCCTGGGTGCCGGGGCACCGTCCGGGCAGGTCAACGCAGGCTGGCAGGCGATGCGGTCATTCCTGCAGGCAGGAGGGATGATCCGGCAGGTATGGGGGGATTTGCGCCGCGAATACTTCCAGAATGCCTTTCAGGTCGGCAGCCTCTACATCGATGTGGCCAATGACACCGTTGTTCCGACCAAGCCCAAGGTAGAAATCCTGCCGTTCTATCAGGCCAACTTTCGCCCTATCGAGAACTACCAGCACTTTATCCTGATTGCCGGGCGCTACTGGAAAGACCGGGTGTTCGCCAATCACCTGCTGCCGGAGCTGGCACCTTTTTTCCCGCTGCTGCATCTCACCGTGGACGGGCGACTGGTGCTGCGTGAGCCGACCCGTTACATGCTGGCGCTGACCGAAGCCAGTGGTTTCCGGTTAAGTGAACAGATACTGCAGCAACTGGCATTGCCGCTGCCCCTGTTCCAGCGCGCTGCTGTCACTTTGCTGGGCAGTGGTTACACGCTGGCCAGCGATCCGCAGCAGGGGCGCCAGCAAGCGCTTCTCCATTGCCAGCGTGAACGCCAGCGAGTCCCGCTGGTGGTGGCGGAAACCGACAGCAAAATCCGAAACTTGCTGGATATTAATCAACGACTTGGCTATCTGCGCATTGCCAATCCCGATGGATTCGATAACACTGCGGAAGCTTCACCTTCAACAGCGGTGGTGCCGCTGCCAACCTTTGTACAGGATTCAAGGAACGTTATGCCTAGCATCAATATCGATAACAAAGAATACGATCTCGATACACTGTCCGAAGAAGCCAAGGCGCAGATCGCCAGCATTCAGTTTGTCGATCAGGAACTGGCCCGCCTGCAGGCCAAGGCCGCTGCCCTGCAGACTGCCCGCAATGCTTATGTAAATGCACTGAAAGGGTTGCTGCCAGACAGCGCCAGTCTGGCCTCCTGAGCACAGCTCATGCTCTGAGCGGTCTCGTAGCTGATACGTCAGCACGTAAGAGTCGTTTCTGCTGGGCGGATCGCCTATCATTAACGGCTCTTTTTATTTTCACCCTCCGTATTACCGTCTGATCAAAAGAGACTCGCGTGCGCCAGATTACCTCCACCCAGAATCCCCAGGTCAAAGCCTGGAAAAAACTCCAGACTCGCAAGTACCGCCAGCAAAGCGGGCAGTTTCTGGTGGAAGGTCATCATCTGGTGGAAGAAGCACTGAAACAGGCCGGACGCGTGGAAGAGTTACTGCTGGTGGAAGGCCAGCCGGTGCCTGCCGGTAGCGCCGGTGTGGCGCTGACACAAATCAGCCCCGAAGTAATGAAGGCCATTGCCGATACGGAAACGCCGCAGGGTGTTGCGGCCATCTGCAAGATGCAGGAAGAGGCGACCGTACTGGCGTCAGGTCAGCGTTTCCTGCTACTGGATGCGGTGCAGGATCCCGGTAATCTGGGCACCATGATTCGCACGGCGGATGCCGCCGGTCTGGATGGCGTCATTCTCGGTGAGGGCTGTGTCGATCCTTATAACCCCAAGGTGCTGCGTTCAGCACAGGGCAGTCATTTCCACCTGCCGTTGTGGCATCAGCCATTGCCAGAGGCCATGGCCGCACTGGCGCGGCGTGGTGTGCCAGTGTTTGGGTCAGCGTTGCGCAAGGCCGTGCCTTTCCAGCAGATACAGGCTCAGCCCGGTTTTGCCCTGATCATGGGGAACGAAGGCAGCGGCGTTAGTGATGCGTTGCTGGATCAGACCCAGAGCAATCTGTTTATTCCCCTCTATGGTCAGAGTGAATCACTGAACGTTGCTATTGCCGCGGGTATCCTGCTTTACCATTTACGCGGCTAAACCCCGGATGCTGTGGTGTACAGATCACACGCAGCAGAACGATCTTCGGAATGCCCATTTACAGCCAGCTGCTTGCTGATCGCCAGTCGCTGCCGCATCTTCAGTGCTTTTCGTCTGGCTCGCGAGATCGTGAACGTCCTCTTATAACGCCGCTGTCCCGGTCAGGTACGGCGGCGTTATGGTTTTCAGTCATCTGCTATTGAACAACCACACGGCATCAGTGCCGTTTGGTCAGGGCCAGCAGGGTGTTGGCCACTCCTTTGGTGCGTGATGCGTTATCTGCCGTCAGCGAGCTGGTGTGTTCCAGTGACGACAGCATGGACGACAGCTCGCCCACTGCTCCTGATTGTCCTTCAATATCCTGCGCCACACGGCGTATCTCGTTGGCCAGCTTGTCGATGTCAGCGCCGATTTCACCGGCACTTTGCCGTGATTTTTCTGCCAGCCCGCGTACCTCGTCGGCTACGACGGCAAAGCCCCGGCCCATTTCACCGGCGCGGGCCGCTTCAATGGCAGCATTCAGCGCCAGCAGGTTGGTCTGATCGGCAATCTGCTGGATCACCTGCACCACGCTCTGAATGCGGTCGCTGGACAATGCCAGCGTGCGGGCACTGTTGGCGACTTCTTCAGCCTGCTGTGTCATGTGGCTGATGGTCGTACCGGCTTCATCCACCGCGGCGGCCTGAGTGTGAACGTGCTCGGTCAGCTCGTTGACCGAGTTGGTCAGATCGGTGGCGCAGTCTTCCAGCTGCGTGGCAATCTCGGCCTCCATCCGCCGTGCTTCACTCAGTACCCCGCCCAAATCCGACAAGCCCTTGAACACCGGGCGAATATGCTCATCCAGCCCTTTGGCATCGATAAAACTCTCGAAGTCATTGCGCTTGAACTGCTCAATCTGCTTCACCACCACATGGCTCAGGCCACTCAGCTTCTTGATCTGGCGGCGCAGGAAAAAGGCTTTGAACTCGCCGTATTTGGAGACGAAGTTGTTGACGTAGTCATCCTGAAACGTCTTGTCGCCTTTGCTTTCACGGAACCAGAAAATCGCGGTGAGGGTCTGGTTGAGGTTCAGCCCAAGGATTTCACCGAAGGTGGAAAAGCCGATCAGGGGAATATCACCAAAGACTTTGCCCATGCCCGACAGATCCTTGTCGTTATAGAGACGGCGCAGGATACAGTCGTTAAGCAGACCGCCTACCGGCTGGCCGGGCTTGTTGCGCATGAATTCGGCAAAGTCTTTCTGCGTGGCCTGAATGATATTGGTCCGCTTGACCATCACCAGCTCTTCACCGGGCGCCACGTCGCAGAACAGATGGACCTGTTTCCGCGGCAGGTCGATGCGAGCGATGGAGCGGACAAACAGCTCATTACCGACACGAATGGCGAAGGAATAATCGGCCAGCCGCTGCTCCAGTTGCTCCGGCGCGCATTTGAACTCCTGGCACAGGGTGTCCACCATCGAGGCGATATTGCCATGACGGTCGATAACCTGACTGATAAAGCGCTGTTCCAGCGAGGCGGTCAGTACGCTGAAACTGAAATGGGTTGGCTCGAAGTTCTGGCTTTTGAACACGCCGAAACGAATGTCCGGTGCCATCTTGATAAAGGTAATGACGGCATGGTTTTCAAGGCTTTGCTGACCGTCATGAATCAGTGTCTGCTTGAAATCCAGCTTGCCACCTGCGGAGCCGCCGACGAACAGGCAGGGGAAGCGGCCGGACTCGTACAGTGCTTCCATGAAGAAGGATTCCGAAGACGACAGACCGTCAAACAGTACAAAGGCCAGGGTGTCGCGATAATCAATCTCCATGCCGACCCGCAGGTTCTTGATGGACGCCATCAGCTTGTCCAGTCGCTGCTGCATGTTCAGGCTGGCCCGCCCCTTGCGCAGGTCGGTACATTCCAGTGGCACCCGGACGATTTCCACCTTGCTGATCAGGGATGTCGGGAAGCACTGCAGCACAATGCCATCCCACTGATTGCCGGCCTGGCAATACAGGCCCTGGCTGCTGTTGCACAGCTCGCCTGCCGTGGTGCACAGGGTAAAGGGAACATTGGGGAAACGATTGCGTACGCTGGTGGCGACCTGATCGAGGCTGATATGGGGAGAAACAAAACCAACGATCAGGGCAGGGGAGACGGACAGGCCTTTGAGCTTGTCGTTCAGATCGCGAGAGGTCGCATGAAGCGTAACCACGGAGGTGGAGGCAGTGCCGTTGAATCGCTGGAAAATACCCATGGTAAGCTCCTTCGGGGCATGTCCCGCCCGGCGGAGGCGGCACAGTCTTATCGTTATTGGTATGTCTTTTCAGCTGACAGGCAGGCGGTCGGTTAGATTGCCGTCCTGATAATGTCACTAAGTGTAGTCGCTGACTGAGTGGGCAGAGATAAAAGGTGGTAAGGGATCAAAGTCAGCCACTGAGGTCTCAGCATAGGGATTCAGGTGCCGCTTGCATCGATCACTATCAAGTTTTCAGCAAGCTGGCGTCATCCTGTCGCGGATTGGCTTTATTGGAGCGGGGTTGTGCGAAGGGCGGGGTGTCTGTCCCGATGCGGATGTGGTGGGAGCGGCGCTGCTAGCGCTCCAGCAGGTCCAGCGATTGCAGCAGCGGCAGGATGTGTTGTTCCAGCAGCGGCATGGCCTTGTCGATATTCTGCTTGCGGCAGTAACCGAAGGCCTTTTCCAGATCCAGCTTCTGGCTGGTAGACAGCTGTTCGTGCCAGTCACCGGGGGCAATGTCGAGGCTGAGAGGCTCGCGCCAGGCATGATTGCGGCGAATCAGGGCCTGCCAGTGATAGAGCGCCCGGCCCAGAATAACAAAAGGAAAATTGCGGTGGCTGGAGGGGCCGTAGGTCAGTTGCTGACCGCCCAGAGGTAACTTGCCTTTGATCTTGAAACGCGCCAGCTCAGCGGAAAACAGCCAGGCACTGACGCCACCAACGACGCCGCCGCCCAGTGCACCCAGCATGAAGGAGGCGCCGCCGACGCCGAGATCGGCCAGCGCCCCGGTAGCAGCACCGGCACCGGTAGCAATGGCCAGCAGTTCCGTTTTGCTCAGCCCCCACAGATACCACTGGTCGGTGTTGAACAGGTCTTCCTGCTGCCATTCCAGCCCGCTTTCATGGCGCTGCAGGTGATGGTGCTGATAGAGCTTCTCAATGTGAGTGCGGCATTCCTGCTCGCGCTGACGCTGAAAGGCCTGCCACTGCTGTTCCAGCAACGCTTTCATGGGTTCGGTATCGACCCCGTCGGGCAGTTTGATACTTTGCTGATGGCTGAGCATGTCGGCCAGCATGCGGCTGATCTGCTGACAGGTCGTTTCCCGCCGCTGCCTGTGTTGCTGCAGCAGGTAGTCAATCGCCTCATTGAGGGGTGCTTCCCAGCTTTCTTCCAGCTGACCAAAGCAGCGTAGCAGGCTCAGATGCTTGTCGAATTCTGCCGTGCGGGCATTGAATACGCGCACGGTGCGGAAGAACTGACCCAGCGCAGTCTGCCATTCCTGCACGTGAGCATCGCTGGCAATCGGGTTGATCAGCGCCATGGAGGGCTGACCGGTCCAGCGCAGGATTTCCATTTCCGCTTCGTATTCCGGGCCGTAAGGGACCGAACCATCCACCACATAGATGATGCCTGCGCCCTGCAGAATGGGGCGCAATAGCTCGCACTCGTCATGAAACTGGCTGAGGCCCTGATGCTGGGTGATGAAGCCCTGCACCGTATCGCGACGATCCGCAGCAGAGCGGCTGTGGGCCTGCAACCACGCCAGCGCTTTGCGGGCACGCTGGAAGCCGGGCGTGTCGACCAGATGGTAGAGCACCTGACCATCGACCGACATCGGATAATGATGGCTGTTGCGGGTGGTGCCCGGCTGCATGGCGATATGGATGGAGTCGTTTTGCGCCAGAGTAGCAACGATGCTGGACTTGCCCTTGTTGGGGTGGCCGACGACGGCAAAGGTAGGTGTCATTCAGTCATCCCCAACCGGTTTTGAGTTCAGTCTGCATCCGCCGCTTTGACCAGATGCAGGTGAGCATCGTCCATGCGGGTGATGAAGTGCTGCCACTGTGGCAGGTATTTGCTTTCCGCTGGCTCCAGCTTTTGCCCCGGATTGATCGGCAGCAGATAGAAGCTGTTGTGGCGATTGAGGTTACGCAGATCAAGCAGGAAATCCTGCAGCTCTGCCAGCGGTGGCTCCCAGGCCTTGACCAGTATCACTACCGGCAGATCATCCGGCAGATGGCTGAAGGCTTCGATCACCGCTTCATCCTGATCAAGGCCGTGGCCACCCCCGGCACAGTAACTGTCGTCGGCATCCAGCGTCGGGACAATCTGGCGCAGGTCCGGGTGGCCATAGGCGGTATCGGCCCAGTGCACGACCTTGGCCGCTTTCAGTTTGGGCATGGTGATGGCTGCGTGGGACACGGCAGCAACGGCTTCGGTATCGCTTTCCTGCTGCTCGGATGCTGTACCGACCCAGGCACGATGCAGGCGGCGGAACAGTGGCTGGAAGCCCGGGTGCTGCTCCAGCTGACCGGCCAGCCGACGGCGCCAGCGCCGCTCAATCCAGATGGCCAGAACGATGCGTGGCAGCAGGGCATAGCTCAGCCAGCACATGGCAATAAACGGCCACCACTGGCCCAGCAACGCCGGGTTATCGAGGCCGCTTTGCGCACTGCCAGCCAGCCGGAAATAACGGCTTTGCTCGATCAGCGCCAGATCCGGTACAGCGGACGGGAAGAACGCCTGCCAGGGCAGCGCCAGAGTGCTGACCAGCCCATGCAGAGTGGTGGCACTGATCTGCAGGGTGGTGCTCCAGCCAAAGGCCAGATCCTGCACGGTGACATTCAGCAGCAGGCAGAGCAGGGCGCTGGCACTGAAGGCACAGGCAAAAAACTGGGAAAAACGCAGTACCAGCCAGGGGTAGAGCGGTTTTAAACCATGCTGATGATGGAAAAGTGACAGGCTGCTTTTGTCGCCGGGCAACAGCAGGCTGAGCAGTCCCGCCAGTCGGCCGCTGCTGAACCAGGGTGCGCTGGGCACGCCGCGCGCAGCCACCGTGCAGGACAGCAGGGTAAATACGAGTTGCATCAGCACCAGCAGCAGAATCAGCAGCACGTTGATGCGCTGGCTGCCGTCATAGGCCAGCAGACCGGCAAAGGTGCTGATACCGGTCATCACCCCCAGCAGGGCAATGGCGGCCGTGACCCAGCCAAAGCGCTGGGTGATCTGCTGACCGGGCAATTCCTGACTGTTGGGATGCAGCCGCGCCAGCCAGGCCCGGGCCTGCTCGCGAGGCGGTAATGACGCCGATAGCGACAGGCCGATGCGGCGGTCACGCTGGTGCAACAGGTCGGGGTTGAGCTGCTGATCGCGCTGATTCTGCCAGTCAAAATCCACCAGCAGAGCGAAGGAGTCGGTGTGAGGTGATGAGGACATGAAACCGGTTACAGGCCTTTGAAAACACGGCCTTAAGGTACTTGATCCATCTGCGAAGGGGAAGCGATGTCAGCAACTGCTGAGGGGCAGACGGTCGGGGTGTCAGCTGGGTGTCAGGATAATTTTGCTAATAATAGCGATTCTCATAATCTGTTGCATTGGCGCAGCCGGGGTTAGAATGGCCGCCTTGCGCTGATGCTCCGGACATGTACTCAGATGTCATCGTCATCCGCCTCTGGATCGTGAAAACGATGGTGTTGACCGGCTCGACTTACTCACTCCCTATCGCAGGTGCCCGTTCAGGATGATTTTCTCCCGGTTTGTTTCTTCTCCACGCCCGACAGCGCTTTCCCTGAATACATCCTGTTTCACCGGTCTGCAGCGGCGATTGGCAGCCGCGCTGGCGTTGATGGCTCTGACACTGCTCGGCAGCTTGCCTGCGCAGGCACTGACAGTGACCGACGCGCGGGGCAGCTTCACTATCGACCATGTGCCCCAGCGCGTGGTGGCGCTGGAGAACTCCTTCGTTGATGCGCTGGCGGCGGTCAGGGTTTCACCGGTCGGCGTAGCGGATGATAACCAGCCTGAGCGCCTGCTGCCGGAAGTACGGGAAGCGACCGGCCCGTGGCAATCGGTCGGCACCCGCTCCCAGCCCAGTCTGGAAATGATCGCCGCACTCAAGCCTGACCTGATTATTGCTGATACCAGCCGCCATGCCGGGGTGTATAACGAGCTCAGGAAAATTGCCCCCACCCTGATGTTGCAGTCACGCCGTGAGACCTATGCCGACAATCTGAAGTCAGCGGCCATCATCGGTGAAGTGGTGGGTAAAAAGGCGGAAATGCAGGCGCGGCTGCAGCATCATCAGGCACTGATGGCGTCTTACGCCCGGCAGCTGCCTCAGGGCAAAGTCGTGCAGTTTGCCGTGGCACGGGAGAACACCCTCTACCTGCATACCCCGGATTCCTACGCGGGCGGCGTGATTCAGTCGCTGGGGCTGAAGGTGCCGAGCGTCAGTGCCACGGACCAGCAGGAGTCCCGCCAGATCAGCCTTGAGCAGATGCTGGCGATCAACCCCGACTATCTCGTAGTGGGCACCTATGCGGGCAACAGCATCGTGCAGCAGTGGCAAACCGAACCGCTGTGGCAGGCGCTGACTGCCGTGCAGAACAACCATGTCTATACCGTTGACGGTAATGCCTGGGTGCGCAGCCTTGGCATTCTGGCGGCGGAACATATGGGCGCCGATCTGGTGCGTATTTTCACACAGCCATAAGGGCTGCGATTGCCATGTCACTGACTACCATCGACACCGCCACGTCACCTCGGCGTGCTGCCGGGCATGCTTATGGCTGGCGCATGCTGGGTTTGCTGTCACTACTGCTGATACTGGCCTGGGTCGGGCTGTTCGCCTGGTCAGCCATTCCGCTCAGCGGCACTCAGGCGATGCAGGCGTTATTCAGCCACCCCACTGCGCAGGTCAGTGACGTGGTTGTGCGCCAGTTGCGCCTGCCCCGTGTGCTGGTGGCAGGGCTGGTGGGCGCCTGTCTGGCGACCGCCGGTGCGCTGATGCAGGGGCTGACCCGCAATCCGCTGGCCTCACCGGGGGTGTTTGGTGTGAATGCCGGCGCAGCACTGGGCGTGGCGCTGGTGTCGACCTATGCCGGATGGATGGGCGTGATGGGCCAGTCTTCGGCGGCCATCCTCGGTGGCGGCGTCGCCTGGACGCTGGTGATGCTGCTCGGTGCGGCGTGGCGCCCCGGTGCGGATAAAGGCCGGCTGGTGCTGGCGGGGGTGGCAGTGGCCGCCTTGTGTGGCGCGCTGACCAAAGCCTCCATCATTCTGGCGGAAGATCAGGCTGCCGGGGTGCTGACCTGGCTGGCCGGTAGTGTCGCCAATGCCCGCTGGACGGTCTGGTATAACCTCTGGCCAGTGGCCACAGCGGGTTTGCTGGCGGCACTGGCGCTGGCGCCCAGCCTCAATATTCTCGCGGTCGGTGATGAACAGGCGCGCAATCTCGGTATGCGCCTGGGCTGGGTCCGGCTGGCGGTGGGCATTGTGGTGCTGGTGCTGGTCAGTGCCAGCGTAGTGGCGGCAGGCTCTATCGCCTTTGTCGGTCTGCTGGTGCCGCATATGGCACGGGCACTGTTCGGCATTGACCATCGCAAGTTGTTACCTGCCTGCTGTTTGCTGGGCGCGGCACTGGTGATGGCTGCCGATATTCTTGGCCGGGCCGTGGCATTTCCGTCCGAAACCCCGGCTGGCGCGGTGCTGGCGCTGATCGGTGCACCCTGGTTTATCTATATGGTGAGGTCACGCACATGAGTGATCTGACATGCCCATCCCGTCACCGCCAGCTCACATTGTCACCTCTGCAACAGCGCGTCTGGCTGTTGGCTGGGCTGCTGCTGATAGCGATCATCGCCAACCTCTGTCTGGGGGCGGTCGATCTGACTCTTACGCAAGTCTGGCAAGGGCTGTCGGCGGAGGGCGAACAGTATTTCACCGTGCATGAATACCGCCTGCCACGTATTGCACTGGCCATCGGCGTGGGCGCCATGCTGGCCACGGCGGGAGTATTGGTGCAGGGCGTGATCCGCAATCCTCTGGCCTCCCCGGATATTCTCGGCGTCAGTCAGGGCGCCGGGCTGGCTGCCGTCAGCCTGATGACGCTGTGGCCGCATGCGTCCATTCAGCTGCTGCCCTGGGCGGCACTGGCAGGCGGTTTCTCGGCGGCTGTGCTGTTATGGCTGGTGTGTGGCAGTAAAGCGCCGCCAATCAGAATGGCACTGACCGGCGTGGCGCTGGCGGCGTTATACAGCAGCACCATCGACTTTCTGCTACTGACAAGGCCACTGGACATCAACAACGCCCTGCTGTGGCTGACCGGCAGCCTGTGGGGCCGTGGCTGGCAGCAGCTCTACACCCTGTTGCCCTGGCTGATACTGCTACCGGCGGCACTGTGGCTGAGCCATCGCCTGAACCTGATGGGGCTGGGCGATGACAGCGCCACCTGCCTTGGTGTCCGGGCGCCGCGCGTGCGTTTGCTGGCGCTGGCGCTGGCGGTAGGGCTGACCTCGGCGGCAGTATCTCTCTGTGGGCCGATCAGCTTTCTCGGTCTGGTGTCGCCGCATCTGGCGCGGCAACTGGTCGGGGGGCGCCATCAGCGGCTGTTGCCGGTGGCCATGCTGGTCGGAGCAGTGCTATTGCTGATCGCTGATCTGGTGGCACGCATCATCCACCCGCCCATCGAACTACCGGCCGGTATTATGACGGCGCTGATCGGCGCGCCTTATTTCCTCTGGCTGCTGCTGAAACTGAGATAACCCATGGCACTTCCTTCCTTTGTATTACCGCCTGCCAGCACCGACACGCATCTGCTGACGCGACAGCTACAGGTGGGCTATGGCACAGCCGCCATCGTCAAAGGTGTTGATGTACAGATTCCCCATGGCTGCATGACCGCCTTGCTCGGCCCCAACGGCTGCGGCAAATCGACCCTGCTCAAATGTCTGGCCCGTATTCTGCCGCCGCTGGCCGGGCAGGTGTTGTGGCAGGGCCAGTCAGTACATGGCATGGCTTCCCGGCAACTGGCGCGGCAGCTGGCATTGCTACCGCAGACGCAACCGATCCCCGAAGGCGTCACCGTGCGTGAGCTGGTGGCCTATGGCCGCAGCCCCTATAGCGGTTTCTGGGGGCGGCTATCCGGCAGTGATCAGCAGCATATCGCCACGGCCATGGCGGCGACCGGCGTGGCTGAACTGGCCGAGCGTAAGGTCAGTGAGCTGTCGGGCGGTCAGCGTCAGCGGGTATGGCTGGCCATGGTGCTGGCGCAGGATACCGACTACCTGCTGCTCGACGAGCCCACCACCTATATGGACCTCAGCCATCAGGTCGAGCTGATGCAACTGCTGCGACGGTTAAATCAACAGGGTAAAACCGTGGTGACTGTGCTGCACGACATCAATCAGGCGGCGCGCTACTGCGACCATCTGATCGTGATGAAAGAAGGGCTGGTCGTCGCCGAAGGCACACCAGAGCAGATTCTTACCCGTCAACTGCTGGCCGATGTGTTTGATCTTGATGCTGAAATCCACCGCGACCCGATTGCCGGATCACCGATGTGTGTTGTGCGGTAGTTCAGGCGCTATCTGTTTCCTCTTCTTCCTGAATCACTCGGCAAAGCGGGCGACATGCTAGAGCACAGCGCCGCTCCGGCTGCTAGTCATTGCTAGTCACCAGAACATGAGCAAAACACGATACAGGCTCCCCTCGCCCCTTGCGGGAGAGGGGCTGGGGGAGAGGGGGAGCTACCGCCAACCAGCGAATTGGATATTGCAGATGGTGAGGTTCACTGCGGTGACGGTGAGGCACGAACCGCACCGTTTACCGTGGTCTGGAAGGGGAAAGACGGCCTGAACGGCCAGAGGGTCTGCGGGCCTTTCCGTTCCATGGCTGGAATTGAAAACCACGTGAACAAGTCGCAACGGCCTGAACGGCCAGAGGGTCTGCGGGTTTTGGCAGTTCGAGTCAGGCGGAGGTGTGAAAGGGTCGTAACGGCCTGAACGGCCAGAGGGTCTGCGGGCAAGCTGGTTGAGCCTAAGCGGCGCATACGGTGGATAACGTCGTAACGGCCTGAACGGCCAAAGGGTCTGCGGGGTTCCGTATGGGCTCCGCTTCAAGAGTGGTTTGGAGTCGTAACGGCCTGAATGGCCAGAGGGTCTGCGGGATATGCAACAACTCATGGGCGGCCGGGATAGCCTTTCAGTCGTAACGGCCTGAACGGCCAGAGGGTCTGCGGGCTTTTTCTCACTACGCCATGGCAATTGCCCCCAGCTTCATGTCGTAACGGCCTGAACGGCCAGAGGGTCTGCGGGACCGAAGGACGCTATCGACTATGAGACAGCGTTGATCTGTCGTAACGGCCTGAGCGGCCAGAGGGTCTGCGGGATATGGCCGCAGCAACCGGTGATCGTCCTATAAAGAAAGGTCGTAACGGCCTGAGCGGCCAGAGGGTCTGCGGGTTTAGCCGCGATCCCCGACCATCCTTCTCCTTCAGCTTGTCGTAACGGCCTGAGCGGCCAGAGGGTCTGCGGGCGTTACATCCTGAATTCCGGCGATGCTGATAACAAGTCGTAACGGCCTGAACGGCCAGAGGGTCTGCGGGCAGCAGGAAGTACGCAGTCTGCTGAACAAGGCGGTTTGTCGTAACGGCCTGAACGGCCAGAGGGTCTGCGGGAGAACTTCGGAAACGGAAACTTCATGAGGCTGATATAAGTCGTAACGGCCTGAATGGCCAGAGGGTCTGCGGGTTAGAATACCTTTGTGCTGATCCATTCCTGAAAATCTACAAGTCGTAACGGCCTGAACGGCCAGAGGGTCTGCGGGATTCTGCCGACTATATCAAAAGGCTAAGGTTAGATGTCGTAACGGCCTGAACGGCCAGAACGGCCAGAACGGCCAGAACGGCCAGAGGGTCTGCGGGTCTTCTCAGCATTACTGTCATGGGGACGTAAAACATGATGTCGTAACGGCCTGAACGGCCTGAAC
>NZ_LAPT01000051.1 GCF_003194385.1 Pokkaliibacter plantistimulans | reverse complement strand
TCCGGCCCGCCCGTCGCCAGTACCCTTCCCGACCCCCAGGCGTCCAAAGACGGTGCCCCCGCCTCTACTATCCCGGCCGCCCCCCTACAGTGAGCTGGGTCCGCTCCGCCCCCTGACCACCCCCCTGGCCGACGGTTCGGCATTGCCTGCCTGGCTGAGCTTCGATGCCAGCACCGGTACCTTCTCTGGTACCCCGGAGAACGGCGATGTGGGTAGCCTGAGCATCCGGGTCACCGCCACGGACAGTAATCAGGTCAGTCTGAGCGCTGACTTTGCCCTGACCATTGCCAACACCAACGATGCGCCGACCGCCGGGGTGATCAGCGCCCAGAGCGCCACCGAAGACAGTAGCTTCACCTTTACCGTCCCGGCAGGCACCTTCAGTGATGTCGATGCCGCTGACAGCCTGACCTACACCGCGACCCTGGCTGATGGTTCCGCCCTACCGAGCTGGCTCAGCTTCAATGCCGCTACCGGCACCTTCTCCGGTACGCCCACCAATGACGATGTAGGCAGTCTGACCATCAAGGTCACCGCCACCGATACCAGCGGTGCCTCGGTGAGCAGCAGCTTTAGCCTGACCGTCGCCAATGTGAACAATGCGCCTGAGGCAGGGGCGATCAGTGATCAGCGTGCCACCGAAGATGCGGGCTTTACCTTTACGGTTCCCGCGAACACCTTTACTGATGTGGATGCCGGTGACCGTCTGACCCTGAGCGCCACCCTGGCCGACGGTTCCGCCCTGCCTGCCTGGCTGAGTTTTGATGCCAGCACCGGCACCTTCTCCGGTACGCCGGATAACGGTGATGTCGGCGTCATCCGTATCAAAGTCACGGCGACCGATACCCAGGGGGCGGCTGTCAGCAGCGACTTTAGCCTGACCGTGATCGACACCAATGATGCGGCCAGCTCTGGCGTCATCCCCAATCAGGTGGCGACCGAAGACAGCACCTTCCGCTTTACCCTGGCGGCGGACACCTTCATCGATGCCGATGCCGGTGACCGTCTGACCCTGAGCGCCACCCTGGCAGATGGTTCGGCCTTGCCCAGCTGGCTGAGCTTTAACGCCACCACCCGTACTTTCTCCGGCACACCGACCAATGACGACGTGGGTGCGATCAGCATCAAAGTCACCGCCACCGACGGCAGCAACGCCTCGGTGAGCAGCAGCTTTACCCTGACCGTGGCCAATGTGAACGATGCGCCGACGGCAGGCACTATCAGTGCCCAGAGCACCACTGAAGACAGCGCCTTCAGCTTTACCCTGCCACAGGGCCTGTTTGGGGATGCCGACAGCAGCGACAGCCTGACCCTGAGCGCCACCCTGGCCGACGGTTCGGCGTTGCCCAGCTGGCTCAGCTTCAATGCCGCTACCGGCACCTTCTCCGGCACGCCCACCAATGGCGATGTCGGTAGCCTGAGCATCAAAGTCACCGCGACCGACGACAGCAACGCCTCGGTCAGCAGCAGCTTTAGCCTGACCGTCACCAATGTGAACGACGCCCCGACCGCCGGGGTGATCAGTGCCCAGAGTGCGACCGAAGACCGTAGTTTCACCTTTACCATCCCAGCAGGCACCTTTGCAGATGTGGATGCCGGTGACAGCCTGACTTATACTGCGACCCTCGCCGACGGTTCCTTCCTGCCCAGCTGGCTGAGCTTTGATGCCAGCACCGGCACCTTCTCCGGTACCCCGGATAACGGCGATGTCGGTGCGATCAGCATCAGGGTCACCGCGACCGACACCAGTGGCGCTTCGGTCAGCAGCAGCTTTAGCCTGACCGTTACCAATACCAACGATGCCCCCACGGCGGCCGCGCTGGCTGATCAGCAGAGTGAGGAAGGCAACGTCTTTACCTTTACCCTGCCTGCCGGCACCTTCAGTGATGTCGATGCCGGTGACCGTCTGACCTTCAGTGCCACCCTGTCTGACGGTTCGGCCTTGCCCAGCTGGCTGAGCTTCAATGCCGCCACTGCTACCTTCTCCGGTACCCCGTCCAGCAGTGATGTCGGCACCCTGTCGATCCGGGTGACCGCCACCGATAGCAGCGGTGCCAGCATCAGCAGCGGCTTCTCGTTGAGCATTACGGATGTCAGCACACCGGTGGCCGGTACCATTCCCGACCAGCAGGTGGCCGAAGACAGCGCCTTCAGCTTTACCCTGCCACAGGGCCTGTTTGGGGATGCCGACAGCAGCGACAGCCTGACCCTGAGCGCCGCCCTGGCCGACGGTTCGGCATTGCCTGCCTGGCTGAGCTTTGATGCCAGCACCGGTACCTTCTCCGGTACCCCGGATAACGGCGATGTGGGCAGCCTGAGCATCAGGGTCACCGCGACCGACACCAGTGGCGCGTCAGTCAGCAGCAGCTTTAGTCTGACCGTCACCAATGTGAACGATGCGCCTACGGCAGGCACCATCGGTGCGCAGAGCGCCACCGAAGACAGCGCCTTCACCTTTACCGTCCCGGCAGGCACCTTCAGTGATGTGGATGCCGGTGACAGCCTGACCCTGAGTGCCACCCTGGCGAACGGTTCGGCCTTGCCCAGCTGGCTGAGCTTTGATGCCAGCACCGGTACCTTCTCCGGTACCCCGGATAACGGCGATGTCGGTGCGATCAGCATCAGGGTCACCGCGACCGACACCAGTGGCGCTTCGGTCAGCAGCAGCTTTAGTCTGACCGTTGCCAATACCAACGATGCGCCCACGGCGGCCACGCTGGCTGATCAGCAGAGTGAGGAAGGCAACGTCTTTACCTTTACCCTGCCTGCCGGCACCTTCAGTGATGTCGATGCCGGTGACCGTCTGACCCTGAGTGCCACCCTGTCTGACGGTTCGGCATTGCCGGGCTGGCTGAGCTTCAATGCCGCCACCGCTACCTTCTCCGGTACTCCCTCCAGCGGTGATGTCGGCACCCTGTCGATCCGGGTGACCGCCACCGATAGCAGCGGTGCAGCCGTCAGCAGTAGCTTCTCGTTAAGCATTACGGATGTCAGCACGCCCGTCGCCGGTACCATTCCCGACCAGCAGGTGGCCGAAGACAGTGCCTTCACCTTTACTATCCCGGCGGCCACCTTCAGTGAGCTGGGGACGCTCAGTACCCTGACCGCCACCCTGGCCGACGGTTCGGCATTGCCTGCCTGGCTGAGCTTCGATGCCAGCACCGGCACCTTCTCCGGTACCCCGGAGAACGGTGATGTGGGTAGCCTGAGCATCCGGGTCACCGCCACGGACAGTAATCAGGTCAGTCTGAGCGCTGACTTTGCCCTGACCATTGCCAACACCAACGATGCGCCGACCGCCGGGGTGATCAGCGCCCAGAGCGCCACCGAAGACAGTAGCTTCACCTTTACCGTTCCGGCAGGCACTTTCAGTGATGTGGATACCGCTGACAGCCTGACCTACACCGCCACCCTGGCCGACGGCTCGGCCTTGCCCAGCTGGCTGAGCTTTGATGCCAGTACCGGTACCTTCTCCGGTACGCCGGATAACGGCGATGTCGGTGCGATCAGCATCCGGGTCACCGCGACCGACGGCAGCAACGCCTCGGTGAGCAGTAGCTTTACCCTGACCGTCACCAATGTGAACAATGCGCCTGAGGCAGGGGCGATCAGTGATCAGCGTGCCACCGAAGATGCGGGCTTTACCTTTACGGTTCCCGCGAACACCTTCACTGATGTGGATGCCGGTGACAGTCTGACTCTGAGTGCTACCCTGGCCGACGGTTCGGCGCTACCGAGCTGGCTGAGCTTTGATGCCAGCACCGGCACCTTCTCCGGTACGCCGGATAACGGTGATGTCGGCGTCATCCGTATCAAAGTCACGGCGACCGATACCCAGGGGGCGGCTGTCAGCAGCGACTTTAGCCTGACCGTGATCAACACCAATGATGCGGCCAGCTCTGGCGTCATCCCCAATCAGGTGGCGACCGAAGACAGCACCTTCCGCTTTACCCTGGCGGCGGACACCTTCATCGATGCCGATGCCGGTGACCGTCTGACCCTGAGCGCCACCCTGGCAGATGGTTCGGCCTTGCCCAGCTGGCTGAGCTTCGATGCCAGTACCGGCACCTTCTCCGGTACGCCCATCAATGACGATGTAGGCAGTCTGACCATCAAGGTCACGGCGACCGATACCAGCGGTGCCTCGGCCAGTACCCAGTTCACACTCAAAGTCGTGAACACCAATGATGTGCCCACCAGTGCAGGCATAGCAGATCAGGCCGCCAGTGAAGACAGCGCCTTCCGCTTTACCGTCCCGGCGGGCACCTTCAGTGACGTGGATACCGGTGACAGCCTGACCTACACCGCGACGCTGGCCGATGGTTCGGCGCTGCCCAGCTGGCTGAGCTTTAACGCCACCACGCGTACCTTCTCGGGAACGCCCACCAATGGCGATGTCGGTAGTCTCAGCATCAAAGTCACCGCCACCGACGGCAGCAACGCCTCGGTCAGCAGCAGCTTTAGTCTGACCGTCACCAATGTGAACGATGCGCCTACGGCAGGCACCATCGGTGCGCAGAGCGCCACCGAAGACAGCGCCTTCCGCTTTACCGTCCCGGCGGGCACCTTCCGTGATGTGGATACCGGTGACAGCCTGACCCTGAGTGCCACCCTGGCGGACGGTTCGGCCCTGCCGAGCTGGCTGAGCTTTGATGCC
>NZ_LAPT01000050.1 GCF_003194385.1 Pokkaliibacter plantistimulans | reverse complement strand
TACCATTCCCGACCAGCAGGTGGCCGAAGACAGTGCCTTCACCTTTACTATCCCGGCGGCCACCTTCAGTGAGCTGGGGACGCTCAGTACCCTGACCGCCACCCTGGCCGACGGTTCGGCATTGCCTGCCTGGCTGAGCTTCGATGCCAGCACCGGTACCTTCTCTGGTACCCCGGAGAACGGCGATGTGGGTAGCCTGAGCATCCGGGTCACCGCCATGGACAGTAATCAGGTCAGTCTGAGCGCTGACTTTACCCTGACCATTGCCAATACCAACGATGCCCCGACCGCCGGGGTGATCAGTGATCAGCGTGCCACCGAAGATGCGGGCTTTACCTTTACGGTTCCCGCGAACACCTTCAGTGATGTGGATGCCGCTGACAGCCTGACCTACACCGCCACCCTGGCCGACGGCTCGGCCCTGCCCAGCTGGCTGAGCTTTGATGCCAGTACCCGTACCTTCTCCGGTACGCCGGATAACGGCGATGTCGGTGCGATCAGCATCCGGGTCACCGCCACCGATACCAGCGGTGCCTCGGTGAGCAGTACCTTTAGTCTGACCGTGGCCAATGTGAACAATGCGCCTGAGGCAGGGGCGATCAGTGATCAGCGTGCCACCGAAGATGCGGGCTTTACCTTTACAGTTCCCGCGAACACCTTCACTGATGTGGATGCCGGTGACCGTCTAACCCTGAGCGCCACCCTGGCCGACGGTTCCGCCCTGCCTGCCTGGCTGAGTTTTGATGCCAGCACCGGCACCTTCTCCGGTACGCCGGATAACGGTGATGTCGGCATCATCCGTATCAAAGTCACGGCGACCGATACCCAGGGGGCCGCTGTCAGCAGCGACTTTAGCCTGACCGTGATCAACACCAATGACGCGGCCAGCTCTGGCGTCATCCCCAATCAGGTTGCGACCGAAGACAGCACCTTCCGCTTTACCCTGGCGGCGGACACCTTCATCGATGCCGATGCCGGTGACCGTCTGACCCTGAGCGCCACCCTGGCGGACGGTTCGGCGCTGCCGAGCTGGCTGAGCTTTGATGCCAGCACCGGTACCTTCTCCGGTACGCCCACCAATGATGATGTTGGCAGTCTGACCATCAGGGTCACGGCCACCGATACCAGCGGTGCCTCGGCCAGTACCCAGTTCACACTCAAAGTCGTGAACACCAATGACGTGCCCACCAGTGCAGGCATAGCAGATCAGGTCGCCAATGAAGACAGCGCCTTCCGCTTTACCGTCCCGGCGGGCACCTTCCGTGATGTGGATGCCGGTGACAGCCTGACCTACACCGCCACCCTGGCGGACGGTTCGGCCCTGCCGAGCTGGCTGAGCTTTGATGCCAGCACCGGTACCTTCTCCGGTACGCCCACCAATGATGATGTAGGCAGTCTGACCATCAAGGTCACGGCGACCGATACCAGCGGTGCCTCGGCCAGTACCCAGTTCACACTCAAAGTCGTGAACACCAATGATGTGCCCACCAGTGCAGGCATAGCAGATCAGGCCGCCAGTGAAGACAGCGCCTTCCGCTTTACCGTCCCGGCGGGCACCTTCAGTGACGTGGATACCGGTGACAGCCTGACCTACACCGCGACGCTGGCCGATGGTTCGGCCTTGCCCAGCTGGCTGAGCTTTAACGCCACCACGCGTACCTTCTCGGGAACGCCCACCAATGACGATGTAGGCAGTCTGACCATCAAGGTCACGGCAACCGATACCAGCGGTGCCTCGGTGAGCAGCAGCTTTAGTCTGACCGTTGCCAATACCAACGATGCGCCCACTGCGGGAGTGATCAGTGCCCAGAGTGCCACCGAAGACAGCGCCTTCCGCTTTACCGTCCCGGCGGGCACCTTTGCCGATGTGGATGCCGGTGACAGTCTGACTCTGAGTGCTACCCTGGCCGACGGTTCGGCGCTACCGAGCTGGCTGAGCTTTGATGCCAGCACCGGCACCTTCTCCGGCACACCGGATAACGGCGATGTCGGTGCGATCAGCATCAGGGTCACCGCGACTGACACCAGTGGCGCTTCGGTCAGCAGCAGCTTTAGCCTGACCGTTACCAATACCAACGATGCACCCACTGCGGGAGTGATCAGTGCCCAGAGTGCCACCGAAGACAGTAGCTTCAGCTTTACCGTCCCGGCAGGCACCTTTGCCGATGTGGATGCCGGTGACAGTCTGACTCTAAGTGCCACCCTGGCCGACGGTTCGGCGCTACCGAGCTGGCTGAGTTTTGATGCCAGCACCGGCACCTTCTCCGGTACCCCGGATAACGGCGATGTGGGCAGCCTGAGCATCAGGGTCACGGCTACCGATGCCAGTGGCGCTTCGGTCAGCAGTAGTTTTAGTCTGACCGTTGCTAATACCAATGATGCTCCGACCGCTGACAGTGTCAGCAATCAGTCCGCGGTGCAGAATCAGGCCTTCAGCTTTACCTTGCCTGCAGGCACCTTTGCCGATGTGGATGCCGGTGACAGCCTGACCCTGACAGCCACGCTGGCGAATGGAGCGGCCCTGCCCAGCTGGCTGAGTTTTGATGCCTCAACTGGCCTGTTCAGCGGTACGCCGGCGGCCGCCAATGTGGGGTCCCTCAGCATTACGGTGACCGCCACCGATGCTGACGGTGCTCAGGCCACCACCACCTTTACGCTGACCGTGGCCCGCGCCACCAGCACGGGGGGCGACCCGGAGTTCCGGACCAATGGCTCCGAAACGCCCACGACGTCACCCACACCGCCCGCCGGTGGAAATACTTCTGGGAATGGTGGTCAGAGTGGGCTGTCGTTCAACGGCTCACTGGGAGGCATTGGCGGTAACGGTGGCAACGGTGGCAACTCAGTCGTCACCTCGATCTTCCAGTCGGGTACCACCAATGGCGGTAACGGTGGGTTCTCTACCTCGCAGATCGGCAGCACCTTCCAGTCCGGTAGCGGTGGTGGTCTTGGCTCCTTCAACAGCAGTCTGGGCAGTTTCCCCAGCTTCAACAACGGTGGCGCCCTGGGCGGTAGCTCGACCCTGGCGGGGATGTTCTCGGGCATTCACCTGCCGTCCATCACACCCATGCAGATCTTCTCCGGCGGTAGCTGGAGTAATATCGATGTGGACAACGGCGGCTTTGGTGGCACTGGAGGTATTTCGGGTAGCGGTGGTGCCGGTGTCCCTCTGGCCGCGTTCTCGCCCGGCCTGGATCAGCAATTACGCGCCCTTGATGACAACGAACTGCAGCGGATCAGTGCCATTGAACATGCTCTGCTCGAATTAGGCCTACAACAGGGATAATCCAGTGAAAGGCAATCTATCCATGACAATGACGAACACCTTTAGGAGCCACATTGTGTCTAATGGCCGTAAGTTATTCAGCCTCAGTGTCATCGCCCTGCTGGTCAGTGGCTGTGCCGTGACCAGCCAGCCCATCTCCAAGGTGCAGAGTGAGCAGCGGGTGCAGCAGGATCTGGCACAGATGTTCATTAATCAGGAGCCGGTGACAGCGCCCATCACGCTACACGATGCCATGGCCCGCGCCCTCAAATACAACCTTGAAGCCCGGCTCAAGGTGATGGAGGAGGCGCTGGCCCAGCGTCAGCTGGATCTGTCGCACTTTGATATGCTGCCGAAGATGGCACTGGCTGCCGGTTATTCCGGCCGCAGCAATCTGAGTGCCTCCAGCAGCCTCAGTGTGGAAACCGGCCAGCAATCGCTGGAGCCGTCCACGTCGCTGGACAGTGATCGCGATGTGGCCGATCTGACCATGGTGTGGAACGTGCTGGACTTCGGCGTCAGTTATGTGACTGCCCAGCAGAAGTCGGATCAGCGCTGGATCGCGCAGGAGCGCAAGCGCAAGGTCATTCATACCATCATTCAGGATGTGCGTTCGGCCTACTGGCGGGCCGCGGCGGCGGAGCGTCTGCTGAGCAAGATCGACAGTCTGATTGATCGCGTCAATGAGGCGCGCGCCACCAGTCAGCGCATGACCGCCCAGCAGGTCGGTGATCCGATTGAGGCGCTGAGCTATCAGCGCGCGCTACTGGATGCCTTGCGTCAGCTGGAAGAACAACGCCGCGCCCTGTCACTGGCGAAGACCGAGCTGGCCACGCTGATGAACCTGCCACTGGGGTCCACCTATACTCTGGCGGTGCCGGATGACACCAACCTGCCGGTTCCGCAGCTGAACGTGGATTTCAACAAGCTGGAAGAGGTGGCGCTGGTCAGCCGTCCTGAACTGCGTGAGCAGGATTATCAGGTCCGTATCAGTGCCGCGGAAACCCGCAAGTCTCTGCTGCGGATGTTACCGGGGCTGGAAATCGATGCCGGTGGCCATTACGACAGCAACTCCTTCCTGGTCAATCAGAGCTGGGCGGATGTGGGGGTGAAAGTCACCTGGAACCTGTTCAACCTGCTCTCAGGCCCGGCAGCAAGAGATGCGGCCAAAGCCAATGAGGTGGTAGCAAAAATGCAGCGTCAGGCCATGTCACTGGCGATCATGGCGCAGCTCTATGTGGCCCGTGCCAACTACAATGAAGCCCTGCGTCAGTACAAGACCAGCACCGAGCTCAGTGGTCTGGATACCCAGATTGCCGATCAGCTGCGCAATCGCTACAAGGCCAACAGCATCGGGGAACTGCAGCTGATCCAGGGCGAGCTGAATGCGCTCAATGCGCATCTGCGTCAGGATCTGGCCTATGCCGAACTGCGTAATGCTTACGGTCAGGTGTTTGCTACTGTAGGTCTGGACCCGCTGCCGAAGATGCTGAAGTCGGATAAGGTCGCGGATATCAGTCAGGCGCTGGATCAGACGGAAGCGGACTGGCAGCAAGGCAAGATGGAACCGCTGCAGTCGTTCTGAACGACAGGGTGAAGTATTAACAACCAGTGCAGTGACGGAACTCCCGCCACTGCACTCTGTTGAAAGCTCTGCGGGGTTGAAAGCTCTACGGGTAGTAACCAGACAAGACCTGTCTCTTTTTTAGTCCAGCCAGATCAGCGAAGCCATGCGGCCGGTCTGCCGGTCACGACGGTAGGAGTAGAACAGTTCAGGCTGACTGACCGTGCAATACTCACCGCCGTATATCCGCTCAATACCTGCCTGACGCAGACGTAGTCGTGCCAGTTGATAGATATCCGCCAGCCATTTCCCGGGTAGCTCTCCCGCTACAAATGCCGCGGCAGCATCTCGTTGCTGGGCAATAAAGGCTTCTCGCACCTCATCTCCCACTTCAAATGCAGCGGGTCCAATCGCTGGCCCAAGCCAAGCCATTAGCGACACCGGAGCGACAGCCATGGCCTGAATGGTGGCCTCCAGTATGCCTGCACACAGCCCCCGCCAGCCAGCATGGGCACCTGCCACGACCAGCCCTTTGTCATCACAGAACAACACGGGCAGACAGTCCGCTGTCATGATCGCCAGCGCCTGGCCACGATGACGGGTCACACTGGCATCAGCCTGATAATCCTCCGCTTCGCCAGGGCACGCCACATCCGTACCATGCACCTGTACCAACCAGGCTGGAGGCTGCTGAAGATTCAACTCTGCCTGCAACTGAAGACGATTGGCATGCACGGCCTGGGGATCATCCCCCACATGGTCACCAAGATTGAAGCTGTCGAAGGCCCCCTGGCTATGCCCTCCCAGGCGAGTGGTACACAGCGCTTTAACATTGCCTGGAGCAGGCCAGTCTGGATAGACGTATGACAAGATCGACCTCCTATCTCTTTACGGTCATCGCTTTTATTGTTGGACGACATCTGCCGAAGAGTGATCTCAGATGGTTCAGGTACAGCCTGAGCCGTACCTGATCATTCATACAAGCTCAGTTAAAGATAATCGTCATAACCCTGACGGTCTTCATCCAGTGCAGCTAACAGCGCCTTGAGATCTTCAGGTAGTTCCACTTCCCACTCCATCCACTCTCCGGTTGCAGGGTGTGAGAGTTCAAGACGCTTGGCATGCAGAGCCTGCCGCTGAAACAGACGCAGAGCATCCTGCAAATCAGGAGTACAGCCCTTGGGTAAACGGTTACGGCCACCGTACAGTGGATCACCTACCAGAGGGTAGTGGATATGTGCCATATGGACACGTATCTGATGGGTACGACCGGTTTCCAGCTTGCAACGAATGTGGGTGTGGGCGCGGAACTTCTCCAGCACGCGGTAATGAGTTACCGCATTCTTGCCGCTGCCTTCCGCGACGACAGCCATCTTTTGCCGGTGACGACTATGACGCCCCATGTGCTCATCAACCGTACCACCGCCGGTCATCACACCCTGCACCACTGCTTCGTATTCACGTCCCATGGAGCGTTCCTGCAGCTGCTCAACCAGGTCGGTCTGCGCCTGAATGGTCTTGGCTACAACCATCAGTCCGGTCGTATCTTTGTCCAGTCGATGCACAATACCGGCACGGGGCACTACATTCAGCTCAGGAGCATGATGCAGCAGTGCGTTCAGCAGCGTTCCTTCGCTATGCCCTGCAGCTGGGTGAACAACCAGACCTGCTGGTTTGTTCAGAATCAGGATGTGCTCATCTTCGTAGACAATCGGCAGATCAATTGCCTCCGGTAGCCAGCGCTCCTGTGCCTCCAGCTCAGCTTCAAGCTCAAGCCATTCGCCACCGAGCAACTTTTCTCGGGGTTTGCAGGCACGTCCGTCTACCTTTAATGCTTCTTCTTTGATCCAGGTTTGCAAACGGGCGCGGGAATAATCCGAAAACAATTCGGCAGCGACCTGATCAAGACGCATCCCGCCTTTGTCCATAGGGACTTGCAGTCGATGCTTAATGGTTTCACTCATGTTGACTCTGTGCTCATGGCTAAATGCATGCGTAGCCTTGTGGTTGCATGGCTACGCTCCCCCGGCAAGGCAACTATGATCACTGCCCCAGACTTCAGGGTCAGCGGTTGTTGCTTTGCACCGGGATGAAAACCGCCAGTATACAGGGACACCCAAGGTTATTCAGCACACAGGCTGTACACCTGAACGAATACCGCTAGAATAACCGCCTTGAGTATTCACGAGCGGCAATGGTATTCCGATGCGACAAGGTAAACTCCTGCTGGCTTCACTGTTGGCTGTCACCCTGACGGGCTGTTCTTCTTTAAAGCCGAAAGAGCCCGACTATCCAGAACAGGTCATGTACGAGAAGGCCACTCAATCACTGGACGATGCACTCTGGGATCAAGCTACAGATTGGTATGAAAAGCTGGAGGCCCGCTATCCGTTCGGTCGTTACTCTGAACAGGCTCAGCTTGAGTTGATGTATGCCTACTACCGCTCAGGCAAGACTGCACAAGTACAGGCTTCCGCAGATCGTTTTATCCGCGTCTATCCCAATAGTGAGTATGTGGATTACGCCTACTACCTCCGCGGCCTGACCGCGTTCGAAGAAGATCAGAGCCTGATTGACCGTTTCCTGCCTACTGATGAAACTGAACGTGATCCCGGTGCAGCGAAAGACTCTTACAACGACTTCGCCACACTGGTACGGCTCTATCCCAACAGCCCCTACGCGTCAGATGCACGTAACCGCATGGTTTACCTGCGTAACCGTCTGGCTCGCTATGAAATTCACGTCGCCCAGTATTACCTGAAGCGCGGTGCGTATCTGGCAGCGGCCAATCGTGGTAACTATGTGGTGGAAAACTTTCAGGAAACACCCGCCGTACCCGATGGCCTGGCAATTATGATTGTGGCTTACAAAGCGCTAAATGAACCCACGCTAGCTCAGTCAACACAAGAAGTGCTAGATCTGAACTATCCCGGTTATGACAAAGATGTGCTGAAGCAGGAAAGCGTCTTCGACCGTTACACCATGGGCGTATTCCAGTCTTCAGACACCAAGCTGCCTGTACCCACGCTGGTGAAATCAAACACTGAGGCACCGGCCCAGCCTGCAGTTCAGCAACCCGCAGAACCTGAAGAGCAGCAACCTGCCGCAGACGATGATGGCAATAATCGCAGTCTGTTTCACAAGCTGACGGGCGGACTGTTCGAGTAACCGCCACCCTGAAGTGAAAGCCCGGCGCGCTGCTGCGCGTCGGCAAGCCAGACGATGTAAATAAAAATGCCCCGCAGACATCACTGATGATCAGTGCCGCTCTGCGGGGCATTTTTTATGCTTCAAAAAGAGGCTTAAGAAGAGAGCGTCAACATGTCAAACTCATGCGCACGGCGCTACGACGCGATCAGTAGCGCCATCTGACCAAAAGACATCAGTAAACGATGTTGCCTCAGTACTCTTCGTGCTCGACCTCTTCTTCGTCGCCGAAATCCTCACCACTGCCATCAAGACCATCACCTTCATAGTCGGCATCGGCTGGCAGGACACCACTCAAATCTTCCATCGTGTCACCACCCGCTTCATCATCGTCGCTCTTTGGTGACTTGGCAGGTGCATACACCGGGACAAACGTCTTCAGCCCTGAACGCTTCTCCGATGTGCCACCCTTGCCCGCTTTCTTCATCCGTTCAAGCTGCTCTTGCAAGGAACCAAACTTACTCATGCTTCCCCCTGTAACCTCAAGTGCCGCTGCTCCGCCCCAGGCGATTTACCGCTAAGTATGAGCATAGAAACGGACTTGTCCAATTCACAATAAAGCCAAATTTGCCACCATACGCGAACAGGACTGAGAGCAGACACCATCAGTGTTTCACGCATGCGGCGCTATTGTGGGGGTATTTTTTTTGGAGACAAGAGGCAAAGGGAAAAAATCCACATTGCTTCACCATACTGAGGCAGAGTATTCCCAACGTCAGCGGCACACGCTGATTCACAGACTCACTCATTGACCGATCGCAGCCATGAATGACAACGGGCGCCCAAAGGCGCCCGATGTCTTTAACAGTGACGGTTCGAACGAACCCTCACTCGCTTAATTCACCCAGGCACGGGCATTGCGGAACATGCGAATCCAGCTACCGTCTTCTTGCCAGCCATCAGGGCGCCAGGAATGCTGCACAGCACGGAATACACGCTCTGGGTGAGGCATCATGATGGTCACGCGACCATCAGGTGTGGTGATACCTGTCGTACCCAGTGGAGAGCCGTTGGGGTTGGCAGGATAGGCTTCTGTCGCTTGTCCATAGTTGTCGACAAAGCGCAGCGCAACCTGCCCCTTGTTAATCAGTGCCTGAAGCTGTGCCTGATCGCGGAACTCGGCATAGCCTTCACCGTGTGCCACAGCAACCGGCATCCGGGAACCCTGCATCCCCTGCAGGAAGATGGAAGGTGACTCTGTCACTTCAACCATGACCAGACGCGCTTCAAACTGCTCGGACTGGTTACGTACAAAGTGCGGCCACAAATCAGCCCCCGGAATCAGTTCATGCAGGTTGGACATCATCTGGCAACCATTACATACGCCCAGAGCAAAACTGTCCTGACGCAGGAAGAACGCACCAAACTCATCACGTGCACGGCTGTTGAACAGTACGGATTTGGCCCAGCCTTCACCTGCACCCAGTACGTCACCGTAGGAGAAACCACCGCAAGCAACCAGGCCTTTGAAGTCCTGCAGGCTGACACGACCTGACAGAATATCACTCATATGCACGTCAACAGCGGCAAAGCCCGCACGATCAAAAGCGGCTGCCATTTCCACATGACCGTTAACGCCCTGCTCACGCAGCACAGCCACACGTGGACGGACGCCGGTGGCGATCATCGGTGCAGCAATATCCTCGTTCACGTCATAGCTCAGGCTGACGTGCAGACCGGGGTCTTCAACGTCGAGAATACGGTCAAATTCCTGCTGTGCGCAGTCTGCGTTATCACGCATGGCCTGAATGCGGTAGCTGGTTTCAGCCCACAGACGCTGGAAGTCTTCACGACCATCAACCAGCACTTCTTCACCTTCCACCGTAAAGCGCAGCATGTCGTCATCATTCAGACTACCGATGACCTGAGCGTATTCAGCCAGACCGTGGGCAGACAACTGACGCAGCACTTCATTACTGTCGGCACGACGGACCTGAATCACCGCACCCAGCTCTTCATTGAACAGAGCAGGCAGCAGATCATCTTCACCCTGTACCAGATCAGACAGTTCAATATCGACACCGGTACGGCCAGCAAAAGCCATTTCCGCCAGAGTGGTAAACACACCACCGTCAGAGCGGTCGTGGTAAGCCAGCAAGGTGCCCTGCTCATTCAGACTCTGAATGGCATCAAAGAAGGCTTTCAGCTCACCGGCATCGTTCACATCGGGCGCCTGATCACCCACCTGATCGAATACCTGTGCCAGCGCGGAGCCACCAAGGCGCTGTTGGTTCTGACCCAGATCAATCAGAATCAGGTCGGTCTCACCCTGATCGGTACGCAGTTGTGGCGTCAGCGAACGACGCACATCAGTGACAGGCGCCACACCGGTGATGATCAGTGACAATGGAGCGGTAACGCTCTTCTGCTCATCACCGTCTTTCCATACGGTACGCATGGACATGGAGTCTTTACCGACCGGAATGCACATACCCAGTTCAGGGCACAGCTCCATACCCACCGCACGAACGGTGTCATAAAGGTTTTCGTCTTCACCTGGATGGCCCGCAGCACACATCCAGTTGGCGGACAGCTTGATATCACCCAGTTTGCCAATACGTGCAGCAGCCAGGTTGGTGACCACTTCGCCGATAGCCATACGCCCTGACGCAGGCGCATCGATCACGGCCAGCGGAGTGCGCTCGCCCATGGCCATCGCTTCGCCCGTGTATACGTCGTAAGCAGTGGCAGTGACGGCGCAGTCGGCAACAGGTACCTGCCAGGGGCCAACCATCTGGTCACGGTTAACCAGTCCGGTAATGGTGCGGTCGCCAATGGTGATCAGGAAGCTTTTGCTGGCGACGGCCGGTAGTTGCAGCACGCGTCGGGCCGCTTCGGCCAGTTCGATGCCTTCCAGCTTCAAACCCTGACGCTCGAAAGCTTTGCGCTGCACAGAGCGGTGCATACGGGGAGGTTTGCCGAACAGCACCCCCATGGGCAGGTCAACTGGTTTGTTGTTGAACAGCTCATCGCCGAGTTGCAGGTGCTGCTCGTCAATAGCCTCACCCACTACAGCATAGGGGCAACGCTCACGCTGACAGATGGCTTCAAAGGTCGCCATGTTCTCTGGTGACACGGCCATGACATAGCGCTCCTGCGCTTCGTTGCACCAGATTTCCAGCGGCGACATACCCGGCTCAGCATTGTTGACCTTGCGCAGCTCGAAGTTACCGCCACGGCCACCATCCTTCACCAGCTCAGGGAATGCATTGGACAGACCGCCCGCTCCTACGTCATGAATGAACGCGATGGGGTTTGCATCACCCAGCTGCCAGCACTGATCGATCACTTCCTGGCAACGACGCTCCATTTCAGCGTTATCACGCTGCACAGAAGCAAAATCCAGATCTTCGGCACTGGAGCCTGAGGCCATGGAAGAAGCGGCACCACCACCCAGACCGATAAGCATCGCGGGACCACCCAGACAGATCAGTTTGGCACCTACGACGATCTCGCCCTTCTCAACATGATCAGCACGAATGTTACCCATACCACCGGCAATCATGATGGGCTTGTGGTAACCGCGAACCTCTTCACCGTTCGCCGTCGCCACTTTGTCTTCGTAGGTACGGAAGTACCCATTCAGGTTGGGACGACCGAATTCGTTGTTAAAGGCAGCACCACCAATGGGGCCTTCGATCATGATATCGAGAGCGGAAACAATACGGTCAGGCTTGCCATAGCTGGACTCCCAGGGCTGCTCGAAGCCGGGAATATTCAGGTCAGAGACGGTGAAGCCAGTCAGACCAGCCTTGGGTTTGGCACCACGGCCGGTTGCACCTTCATCACGGATTTCGCCACCAGCACCGGTAGCCGCCCCCGGGTAAGGAGCAATAGCTGTCGGGTGGTTATGGGTTTCAACCTTCATCAGGATGTGTACAGGTTCCTGATGACGGCCGTATTCCTTGCTGGCTGGATCGGGGAAGAAACGTGGTGCTTCACTACCGACGATGACGGCAGCATTATCTTTATAGGCTGACAACACCCCTTCGCCATTCATGGCGTGGGTATTGCGGATCATGGCGAACAGAGACTTTTCCTGCTCTTCGCCATCGATATCCCAGGACGCATTGAAGATTTTGTGACGGCAATGCTCGGAGTTGGCCTGAGCAAACATCATCAGCTCAACGTCTACCGGGTTGCGGCCGAGTTCAGTGAAGCTTTCTACCAGATAATCGATTTCGTCTTCCGCCAGAGCAAGACCCAGCTCACGGTTGGCCTGAGCCAATGCCGGACGGCCACCACCCATCACATCGACCGTGGTAAAGACTCGGGGCTCATGGGCGGTAAACATACCTTCCAGCGCAGCTTCTTCGGTGTGCACATCCTGCACCATGCGATCATGCAGCGCTGACTTGATCAGCGCCTGCTGAGCGGTATCGAAAGCACCGCCAACGACGACATAGCGCACGGCACGTTCGACACGGCGGACCTTGCCAAGGCCGCAGTTTCTGGCAATGTCGGTGGCTTTACTGGACCAGGGAGAGATGGTGCCGGCACGAGGAACTACGATAAAAGTAGCGCCGTCAAACTGTTCCTGAGAGTTGGCAGGCCCGTAAGTCAGCAGGCGCTGCAGAACCTGGTGTTCCTCGGCGCTCAGGGCGTCCGCTACATCCACCAGATGTAAGAATTCAGCATAAACATCCGTGACAGTCGCAACATCAGCCTGTAAAGTGGCCAACAATTTGCCGCGACGGAAGGGTGATAATGCGGGCGCTCCACGCAGGGTCAGCATGACGGTATCGTGCCTCTTGTCGGAGATTCTTGGGTTAAGAACCTGGTATGTCAGATTGGGAACCTATCCCGCAAAACTCGGTTGCGGCAGCGGGAAGTCTTCCGGGATAAATTCAGAGGGCGTAAATGATACTGAAAAACCGCCACTGGATACAGGGAACCTCTGATTAAATAACCGCTGCCTGCGCAGGCAGCACCACCCATCGACTGTGATGGCAGGCAAGTCGCAGAACATGGGGTCCGCAGTAGACGTCAGCGTTCAGTCAAAGGTGGTTCAACAGAATAGGTTGTAAGGTTCTGCTGAATGTGGATGCAAGATCATCGCTCCTGGTTGTTTTGGCTCTATCTGCTGGTGGTGGTGACCATCCCGCTGATTGCTGCCCAGCAACAAATCAGCCAGCTTGCCCGTATTGATGACCGAGGCGTGCTGCGTGTCGCTACCCGCAATATTCCCACTGCTTATTATGAAGATGCTCAGGGGCCGGCTGGCTTCGAGTATGACCTGATCAAAGCCTTTGCCGAAGAACGTGGCCTGCAGCTTGAGCTGAAAGTGGTACGCAACCGCAAAGACCTGTTTGAACTGCTGCGCCAGCGCAATGTTGATGTGGTCGCCGCCTCCCTTTTCCTCAGCAGTGAACGCGAAGCCAACTTCCCTGTTTCCGAACCTTATGCCTATGCGGTCTCTCAGGTGATTCGCCTGCGTCATGACGGCGATGGCCCTGCGGCCACTTCTGTTGCGGATTTGGTAGGTAAACGGGTACTGGTGCAGGCTGGTAGTGCCCATGCCCAGCGCTTGCAGGAATTGAAGGAAGACCTGCCGGGGCTGGAGTGGGAAGAAACCGAAGACATGGATCTGGCTGACATGCTGGAAATGCTGAAAAGCGGTGATGCCGATTATCTGATCAGCGATAACATGGCCTTGTCGCTCTATGCGCCGATGTATCCGGATCTGGAAGTGGCCTTCAGCCTCAACGCCCCTCAACCGCTGGTATGGTATCTGGCGCCCACCATGGACCAGAGCCTGACCAAAGCCATCAATGACTTTCTTACCTCACGCAGCACTCAGGACCTGATTGGCCAGCTCTACGAGAAATATTTCGAACACACCCAGCGCTACGACTTCATCGGTATCCGGGCCTTCCGCAAACATATCCAGAGCCGTCTGGCCAGTTTCCAAGCCTGGTTTGAAGAAGGGGCACAAAAGTTCGACTGGGAATGGGAGCTGCTGGCCGCTATCGGCTATCAGGAGTCGAAATGGGATAACACCGCCGTCTCCGCCACCGGGGTGCGCGGCATCATGATGCTGACACAGAACACTGCCGCCTCCGTAGGCGTGCAGGATCGCAGTAATCCCGAGCAAAGTATTCTCGGTGGTGCACGTTATCTCAGGGAAATGTACGACCAGCTACCCGACGACATTCCCAACCCTGATCGCACCTGGCTGGCGCTGGCTGCCTACAATGTGGGCATGGGACACCTGCAGGACGCCATGGATCTGACGGCAGATGCAGGCTTGAACCCCAGTCGCTGGAGTGACGTGCGTCAGTACCTGCCCAAGCTGGCGCTGAAGCGCTGGAATCAGCAGACCAAGCATGGCTACGCCCGTGGCTGGGAGCCGGTGATCTACGTCCGTAACGTACGCCTGTACCGCGAAATCCTGCGTCTGGAAAACCTGCCCTTCAAGGCCGAATTGTCACCACCGCCTAAACTGCCAGAAATCCACGTTTTTGATCGTATTCCGCCGACACTCTGAGCCATATCGGTTCGTTATCAGAACCTGTTCATAATCCTGACAGGCGAAGAGCAGGCAGAGCTGAGTAGGCAGCGATCACCCGGCCTGCTCACGAGATGACTGTAGCGCCTTGGCTTGCTTTTTTTCTGCTCGCCGCCGCCTGAAGAAATCACTCAGCTGCTGACTGCACTCCTCAGCCAGCAATCCACCCTGCCACCTGACATAGTGATTGAGATACGGCGCCCCCAGCAACTGGGCGCGGCTTTGCACTGCGCCGGCTTTGGGTTCAGGAGCACCATAGACAACTCGCTCGATACGGCTGTGCACCATCACCCCCACACACATGGTGCAGGGCTCCAGTGTCACGTAGAGGGTAGCGCCAGTCAGACGATAGTTCTGCAAAGCCTGAGCAGCCTGCCGAACGGCTACCATCTCTGCATGTGCACTGGGATCATGGCTGCTAATGGGGCAGTTGAACCCCTCCCCCACCACATGACCATCCACCACCACCAGCGCCCCCACCGGTATCTCACCCAGAGCCTCTGCCTGACTGGCCAGTGCCATGGCACGGCGCATCCAGGCTTCATCGGCCGAGCTGAACGCTGTCGGGCTGGCCATGTCAGAAGTCAGCCGGGCTAAAGGTTCAGCATCTTCTGCCGTTGGCTGTTCATTGTTCTGGGACAAACTGTCTTCCCTCTTTTCTCATCTATACTCAAGTGCGAAAGGCAGCACGGACGCCGTTGCCTCCCCACTCTCTCAGTTCATGGAGTCTAACCCGTGAAAACCGTCGCCGATCTGATGATAACCAAGCTGCAGGTACTGCACGACACGCACTCTGTTGCCGATGCGCGAGAGGTCATGCGCCTGCACAATATTCGCAATATTCCGGTCGTCGGAGACGACGGACATACCTTCAAAGGCATCGTCAGCCAGCGTGATATTCTCAAGGAGTCATTCCGCATTGTCAGCGAACACGGCATGTCCAAACTGGCTGAGCTGGAGCGTCAGACCGTCATCAGCAGCGTCATGGCGACGGAAGTCATCACCACAACGGCAGATACCGCACTAACCACCGCTGGTCGTTACTGCATGGAAAACAAGCACGGCTGCCTGCCCGTGCTGGACGATCAGGGCCAGCTGCTCGGTATCGTCACCCCATCCGACTTTGTCCGTCTTTGCGTACAGTTACTGGAGCAGTCCAGCGAGGACCATCAATTACGTGGAAGCAGCAGGTAGTAATCTTTCTCAGCCGCAAAACGCCCACGGAATACTTCACTCCCAGCCAGAGGTTCACTACTGAGCCGGCATGCCCCCTGTGTCAGTGCCAGACGAGCGCTGGCCTGATACCAGGCATCGATAACCTGCAGCTGGAACTGCTGCTGCGCCAGCTTGACGCCATACTGGGTAACCAGAGTATGGCAATGCTGTGCTGCATAGGTTAACGCGGTGCTGATGGCCGGAGGGCTGGGTGCTTGCCAGCCAACACAGATCAGCGCCAATGCCGCTACCTGCAGCAGGCCGGTACGCCACCAGACGGCGGAGCGACCGAACAGGATCACAGACAAGATGACCGGCAGTGCCGCATGGCGGCTGTTTTCCGGATTCTGTGACGTCAACAGCCACAGCAGACTGACCAGCAAACATACCCATAGCGGAGTAAAGCTCCAGCCTTGTCGCTGGCATAGTGGCTGCAGCACTAGCCAGCACAGCAATATCACACCCACTGGCGTTAACTGCCCCGCCAGCAACTGCCACCATTGCACCAGCCCCTGCCAGGGATGACTGACGGGCGTGTTACCCCATAATTCATAATGCCCCTGAGTGAAGCGTACGCCTTCGTTCAGATAGGCTACGCCATCATGCATCCAGATAAACCAGCCACAACCAGCGCCGATCATTGCTGTTAGCAACAGAGTTTCCAGCAGCCAGCGCCGACGACGAGATGACTGCCAGCCGCTATAGCTCCACAACCCTATTGCCAGCACGGCAAAGCTGGGGCGAATCGCCAGCATTATTGCCAGCCACAGTGCCTGCCGTCGCGGGCGCTGACACTCAGCGCTATGGCAGGCGGCCAGCAGACAGGCAATGGCAGGAGCGTCGGTCAGCCCTGACAGTGCCAGAGTGGGAAGTAATGGATGGAATAACAGCACCACCAAGACGGGCAAGCCGTACCACGCAGCACGGGACCGGCACAGCAGATAGCCGTACCAGGCAATCATCCCGCTCCCCAGCCAGGAAATTGCAACGATGGCGGCAACGGGAGACAGACCCAACCCGGCTGCCAGCCGGGTGAGCCAGACAAAACCGGGGTAACCAGGAAAGTGCGGAGATTCCTCGATGACACTGAACCGTACCACGGCGCGGGCGAAGTTCAGCGCATCATCGGAGGTGAGCTGCCAGGGGAAACAGGCCAGCCACCCGAGCCACAACAGAATACAGAGCAATGCCAGCACATCAGGCAGCGGCAGCCCCTTCAGCTGACGCTCGGGCAGCCCTTCTTTCGCAGCATCACGCACAGCGAACAGTAATCGTGACAGCAGATCAGCGCCCCAGTGCCGTCATGACGTCTTTTTCAGCCTTGGTAAAAGCATCAGGATCTGCCGCCTTGGTACCCACACCGAATACTCCCGGATTACCAATGGCATCCAGACAGACACGCAGTGCCGCATCAGCTTTGTCCCACTGTGCCTTATCCATCATCGGTTGCAGCAGATCGAGAAACTGCTTGCTCTTGACCACCAGAACCTTGGCCGTCTGATAGTCCTTGATATTGACCACCGCCCCTTCCAGACGCCGCTCGATCTCAGCCTTGTATGCCAGTGCCATGACCTCATTGATCGCCTGCTGATCTTCTGCACCGGCGGCTTTGGCCAGTGGTTCAATCAGCGTCACATGATGGTTCTGCTCCAGATACAGCAACTCGTCGTGGATGGCCGTCAACTCGGTTTGCATGGCGGTCTTGTCGTGCTGTTGTGCGGCATTGAGCAGCAGCTCACGGCCCTCGATCAACGGCTCCTTGCCTGCTGCAGCGTAAGAGTAGGCATGCACTTCCGCGCTCATACCTGCTACCGCAAACAGGGTGAATCCCACTACCCAGGCACGGGCGGGACTGGCCAAGCGATGTGCTGTCTTCAACAACATGACGCCTCCTCAGGCAACACTTTGGGTTTCAATGACCGTATTTTCATTACGGTGATCAAATATCTGCCGACGGCGATCCACACCCTCGATCAGCATTTCTGCTGCCATCAGGCCCATCTCCATGGCAGTGTCAGTAAAGATATAACGGAATGTACCCTGACGCCCCGCCATGACCAGATTGGGATAGCGTAACAGCGCCGAGATCGCCGCTTCCCGCTGACGCTGATAACCCACCTCCATGATGGGATAAGCATGCTCACAATAGGCAGTGAAATAGCGGCCATCAGCCTTTGTCGGATCGACACCTAAGCGCTGCATATCCGCCTTGATACGTGGCCACAGCGCCTCGTTATCCGCCTGCCAGAGTTCGTCTCCCTGCTGACAGGGGATCTCGAACATCAGCGAGGTACGTCCCGCCGGGGCCATGTGAGGAGAACGGCGACGCGGCTCCTGCAGGCGCGTGCCCAGAATGCCGGGGTCAGACAGATACTGCCAGGTATTGTCGGAGACATCCTGCTGTTGCATCGGTAGATTGAAAAACCGCAGTGCGCGGTACGACAGCTCACAGGGAATATTCAGCCAGTGGCAAATCTGCGGCAGCGGCAGTGTCGCAATGACCTCATCACATGCCAGCTGTTGCTCGCGGCCTGCGGCTGTGCGACAACGAACCGCCGTGATGCGCTGTTGCTGAGTATCCAGCCCGCTCACTTCTGCGCCCATGACAAACTCTACCCCCTGCTCCAGCAACCGCTGATGCAAGGTATCGAAAATCTGCCCGAATCCCAGTTTGGGATAACGATACTTGCGGGCATAGGTGCGCGGGGTGGAAGGCCCACGCTGCCACAGGCGGCGCACCACATCCTTAAGGTCAATCAGACTGATACGCTGCCCCGCCCAGTCAGCAGAGAGGGTATCGGGCTCTATACCCCACAATTTACGGGTGTAACCTTCAAAGAAATGGCGGTACAGCGTCTTGCCGAAACGGTTTTCAATCCAGTCGGCGAAACTGCACTCCTCATCCTTGCCGATACGCCGCCTGAAAGGCATGGCCAGCCAGTCCAGCAACGTGCCAAACAGCAGGCTGAATGGTGCATTTTTCAGCAGGTTAGGCAGGTTGAGCGGGTAATCGTAAGTACGCCCCTGAAAGCGAATCACGCTTTTGCGCTCGGCATGCAACAGGGTTTCCCCCATCAGCTCGTCGACGAAGGCCAGCAATTTGGGGTTTTTGGTGATAAAGCGATGCCCACCGTAATCGAAGTAGTAGTCCCCGTCATCAGTGGCAAATTTGAGGGTGGCACACATGCCACCCACCGTAGTGGCCTTATCGATGACGGTCACCCGATAACCCGCTTCACGCAGCCGCCAGGCGGCCATCAGCCCGGCAGGCCCGGCGCCCAGCACCACCGCATGGCGATGGCTTTCAGCAACGGGTACGGGCTCACTACCAGCACTCATATCGTCAATAGCATTGCTCTCTTCTACACCGCTCACTGCGCGTACTGCCTTCTCCAGAAGTATCCGAAGACCAGCAGATAACCGCCCCAGGCCAGCAGCTGCAACAAACCGGGAGAGGAGTTATACCCAAACAGTGCCCGCAGGAAGGTACCAAACACACTGCGATCATCAAGAATGAAGGAGATATCAAACAGCGGGCTCATGACCATCGGCAGCCATTGTGCAGCCTGCAGCATATTGATGGAGGAGGAGAACAGGCCCGCAGCAATCACCAGAATCAACAGACTGCTCCAGCGGAAGAAAGGGCGCAGCGCCACTTTACGGGTAGAACGCATCAGTAACCAGACCAGCACCAGTGCCAGCAGCAAGCCCACTACCGCACCGCTCAGACCCGACTGCAGCGTGATGCCCTGACCGGAATAGACCAGCGCAGAGAAAAACAACACCGTTTCGAAGCCTTCACGCATCACCGCCAGGAAAGCCAGCAGCGCCAGACCAAAGGCTTTCTCGCCATTGACCAGCTGGGTCACGTTCTCTTTCATCTGACCGGCTTCCTTGCCGCCCTGTTTCTGCATCCACAGCGCCATGCTCGACAGCACCAGGGTGGCAAAAATAAGAATGCCCGCCATCAGCAGGTTGCGATATTTCTCGTTGTTGAACTGATCCACCACTACCTGGAACAGGAAGGCGACGACCAGCGAGGTCAGCAGGCCGACCACCACGCCAGCATAGATATAACGGTTAAACCGGCGTGCATTGAGCTTGTCGAGATAGGACAGGCAGATTCCCACCAGCAGAAAGGCTTCCAACCCTTCACGCAGGGTGATCAGCAGGCTTGCTAACATTCTCTATCCTCTACTTTGTACTCGGACTGAGGTACTGGGTTGACTGATTAATGAAATCTTACTGGGCTACCGCACCAGAATCTGGCGACATGCTGACGCTGGGTGCGGCGGGCATCGCGGTCATTGACTGGTCCAGCGCATGCAGCGTTACCACTGGCGGATCGGTCAGCGCAGGTTCAACGCTACGCGCTGCTGCGGTAATCCACTGGGGATAGGTGCGGAACTGCAACTTGACCTCGACTCTGACCGCACCGCTCAGCCCGGCAGGCAAGGCAAATTGCTCATCGCGGTAACTGTCGGCGGGTATGCGGGTGTCCTTCAGCAATTTGGCGTAACGCCAGAAGTGCAGACCCACAGGTTTACCGTCCTTATCACCAAACACTTTCTGGAACAGTCGCGTATCTTCAGGTAGCTCGCCCGCAGCGTCGGGTTGACCACTTTGATAAACCAGCTGACCTGTGGCATCCCATACTTTTACCGCCAGCCAGAACTGGCGGAAGTCTGAAACGCCGGTGGGGAAGGCATGCCCGGCCCCGGAATTTGTGACCCGCACCACCAGCTCGCCGGGCGCCATGGAAGCACTGATGGTCGCTGCACTTTTCAGCAGTGCCACACTCATTTCTGCCAGATGAGGATCACGCATACCCGCCAGATGCATCTGCGCACCGGTGAAGTCATGGGTGAAGACGTTGGCCTTCTGCGTCCCGTTCAGGGTCGCCTGCCCCGGTACAGGTGCACCGCCATTACCAGGATTGGCGTTCATGTGGCAACTGATACAGCTTCGCTGTTCGGCTGGATCACTGCTGGTGGCGTAATGGGACTTCGACCACTCCTCCCAGGTATTGACAATATTGGCCCCCGTACCCGGGGCAAACTCGTCGTGGCAAGCCTTGCAGTACACCGCGTCCTTGTAGAAATCCTTCTGATAGGAGGCAATATGCGCGTCTGGTTTGGCATTGATCATGCGTTCACCAATCCAGCGGGCAAAGGCGTTATCACTGGCCTCAAACAGATAACTCTGACGCTGGTCGAGATTGACCGTAAAAGAGGCATTGCCGCCAGCATCTTCCACGCGGGTAATGCGGTGACACAGCAGGCAGCTGGTCCCCTCTTCCACCACCGGCTGTCCTTCTGCATAAGCCTTGATCAGTGAGGCGCCGTCTTTTTCCAGCATATGGCTCTCTGTCGGCAGTTCCTTCACGCCACTCAATACCGCCTGAGGCATGTGGCAGCTTTGGCACCACTGGCCAAACTCCTTCCCTTCACTCTTCTCTGCCAGCTGCAGTACCGCGGTGTAATAGGGGTTGGACTGCCCCATCAGACGATGATTGGAATTCGACCACTGCTTGAAGATGTCGCTATGGCAGGCCTGACAACTGGCTGAGTTCAGCCACTCCTGTGGATGCGGCACCTGCTCGCCTTGCAGTCGCAACCAGCTGGCCAGAGTGGGCAGATTGTAAGGAGCAATGACGTAGCGATGGAGCTGTTCCATCATGGTTTTGACTTCGGCAGGTGGCCGGGTCGGGTCGACAGGCCTGGCGCCATCGCGGTCATCCGCACCGAAGCCCCCCTGTGTCAGCTGCACCATACGGATGTATTCCGACAGAAAGTCACCCGAGACCATATGCATCATGTTTTCATGACCGGTCAGGGCATTGTCGGCCGGGGCCATGGCATGGGCTTGCTGCAGGTATTTATTGGTGAAGTTGAAGCCATCCAGATGGCAGGACTGACAACTCATCCAGTTGTCACCGGCCATGGGGTAATCCTTGTTGGCAAAAGTATTACCCAGATTGAAAAAGCGGATACCCCGACGCAAGTCAGGCGCCGCCGCGTCCTTGGTCACCAGCAGTGCAAAGTGATCGTCACTGACCGTGGCGCGGGCAAAGGCCCCCCCGCCACCGGCATTGAGTCTGGATACATCCAGACTCTGGGCATTCTGCACAAACAGCGTGTCACCATCGATGACGATGCCTCGCGGATTCTCACCAGGCAGATGACGTAACAACTGCGTAGCACGCGCACCACCGTGGCTGCCTGAGCTGCGATGACGCTTTTTATTGATCGGCCCACGACGGGAGCGATCAAACACCAACAGGTCTTCAGACCCTGCCAGGGTCACATAGACCTTGTTGCCATCCGCGCTGAATACCGCCTGATAAGGATTGGAAACAATTTCACTGCGATTGGCGGCAGTCAGCAGATTGATCTGCTGGAACAGCTGCTTGCGCTCGTCCTGCTTCTCCTCTTCCTCTCCGGGCGTCAGGTCCAGCACCGATATGGCAGGAAACACCGTGCTCTGGAACTGAAAGGAGTGATCGAAGTTCCACAGCACATGGGGCAACCAGGCCTCATCCCCTTCCGGGCTGATGGCAATATTGTCAAGCAGACGGGGCACACCCTGTGAAACCGTCTCATCAGGATTCGCGGTTTCCTGCAGATGAATGCGTTTGAGCAAGGTGAGCTGGCCGGGCTTTTGCTGACGGGTCTGATAGATCGACACCTCGCCGGTCATGGCATGGCTGACCAGCAGGCGGCCGTCATCCAGCAAGGCCAGACCTCGGGGTGTATCAGCGGTATCGGTGGTCGCCACGATCTGACCGGCCGTGTCTATTGCCAGCAGCTTGTGATCCTCAAACAGCGTCACCCAGAACAGCTTATTAACACTGTCGAAAACCGCAGCGTAGGGTCGGTGGCCAACATCAATCACCTGTTTGACAGCCAGCTTGTTGGCGCTGAGCAGGAATACCTTGTCATCCACGTAGTCGGTGGCCAGCACCAGAGCGGCATCATCGTCGGATAAGGCCACACTGCGAATATCCTTGCCTAACGCGACTTCAGCCTGCAGTGCACCGGTCTGCTCATCAATCTTGCTGACACTGCCTGCTTCATAGTTGGCACTGAACAGCTGATGATTACGCAAGACAAAAGCGCTGCTGCTGACCGCTGCCTGCGTCGCTGGCGACAACAGGATATATAGCAGTATCAATACAGGAGAAGTAAGAGAACGGAACACAGTGGCAGCTACCCTCAAAACTGCAACGAGGGGAAATCTCATCGATGGCGTCTCCGCAGGCGCAGCACAGTCCAGCGCCAGGCATGACTCAACAGCAGTGCGGTCATAAAAAAGCTGATAAACAGGTGCAGAAGGTGAGAAACACGCCCCAGCATATCCCCCGGATTGCCGTGAAAGAACAGAATGACACCGGTGACAGCAAGCGTCATCAGCATCACCTCAAGCACCCGCCCACTAAAACGCAACCAGGCCTTGCGGCTGCGCATCAGCAGCTTGCGATGTGCCCACCAGAACACGCCGACGGTCACCCAGAATAACGCGATGCCCAGTGCCATATGGATGGACAACGCCCAGCGTTGGGTTTGCCAGGCGATGTGCAGCGGAGACCACAGTAGCAGGCCGCTGGCAAACAACACGTAAATAACCAGCTCAGCGGGTTTATGCCGATAAGCCAGCTTGTGCATACGAGCACGAAAAGGAAGGGCAGCATGCTGGCCGTGATGATGACCAGAATGCGAACGACGCCCGCGGAATCCATGCACAGGGGTCAGGTGCTTGTGCTCGCCACGCCCCTCAGGGTCGTGATCGAGTGGCGTAGTATGTTTCAGCCTGATTGCCTGATGCATGATTGAAGGTCTGTTGATAGTGTTTCTGATTCTTATTCAAGACTATAAGGCCACACCGACCCCGAAATGTGAAAGTGTTGAGTATTTTTCGTATCGGGCATTATCCAGATGCAACGCCCTTCTGAGAAGAGGCGGGACACTGCCATTCGCTCGCTCAACAACGCTCAGACTGTCTGAACATGCTCCTGACGAAACGATCTCAATGACAAGCATAGTACGCTGGCCCAGAAACAACATGACGGAGATCAGGGCTGCTGATCTCCGTCCTTGAAAGGCCTCAGAAACGGCCTTGCCTTGTAGCGGCGATTAACCGGCTTACTTGGCAGTAACGTCTGCCTTACCTGCCAGCACCTGAGCACGGTGCACAGCAGTAATCTGCTTCACCCCATCCTCATCGGTGTCACCGGTGTTGCCGGTAGTCAGCACATTTTCACCCGAGTCACCGAGCCATTCAGCCAGCTGCATACCACCATTGACGGTGTTGCCGAACCAGGACACGTAGCGCTCGGTCAGCTGCTGCAGCTCCAGCGCAGGCTCTTTCTCGTCGCCACGGTTGCGCAGGTTCTGGATCGCTGAGCGCAGACCACCAGAAATGGCTGCCTGAGTCCAGGGGGTGTATTCGTCCTTGTCACCACGAATCCAGCTGCCAGCCTTACTGTTGAAATAGGCCTTGTCAGCCGCAGCGAACAGCTTGCGTGCTGCGTCACGGTATTTTTCATCTTTGGTCGCCAGGAAAGCAGCGGTCAGACCACGTACCGCAGCGAACTGCGCATCAACGCTCTTGCCTGCATCCACTTGACCATCCAGAGCCAGACCATCCGCCACCAGACCATCTTTGCCCACCAGCTTGCTGAGAATAAAGTCAGCCTGCTTGCGAATCAGCTCCAGTGCCTGCTTGCCTTCCGGGGTATCAATGCCGGTCGCCGCGTCACCCGATGCATAACCTACGGGCAGCGCATCATGGGCACGCTGGAAAATCTGCAGCGCGACCAGGGTGTAAGCAGCATCATAGGTGCTCACGTGCTGACCTTGTTTACCTTCGCTGAAACGGTCAACAAAGGTGCCGGCCTTGCTGTTGAAATGCAGCGCCTGCAGGTTCTTGAATTCCAGATTGGACAGGTTGGACGCCAGAGAGAACGCATCGCTGCCAGCGACATCATTACTGGCATCTGCATCCGTATTCGCTGCAGGCGCGGCCGCAAAAGGTGCACCATCAAACACGGCCAGGAAGGCAGGATTCTGACCCTCGTTAGCTTTGCGCTGATCGCTGTAAGCATAGAATTCAGACAGTGGCCACAGCATCATCCAGGTATCGCGCAGTGTGGAGGCGCTGTCTTCAACGCTCAGGCCAGCAATGCTGTTGACACCGTTATCTTCACCCTGAGTCACTTTAACCTTGTGCGGGAAGTAGATGATGCCTTTGGCAGGGTCATACTGAGGAGTAATCGTGGCGCCAAGCTGCTTGCCGTCAAAACCCAGGCTCTGCTGCATGGTCAGCAATTTATCAATGGACTCCTCGGTCAGGAACATGCCGTTCATACCATCGGCAGAGGAAACACCCAGCTTGTGCTTGCCATCCTGATCCATGGTGGCAGAAGTGGCTTCCACTTCCTCATCAGATTCCGCTACGTGCATGCCACCGAGAAAATCCTGTGACCACATCACTTCCTTGAGGAAGATACCGCCGATAGCTGCAGGCTCAAGCGCCTTGTCGAAGCTGTCAGCCTTCCAGCCTAAAGTCTTGTAATCACGATAGTATGCAGGCGTCTGGATGCTGCCTTTCATGGCATTGCCCTTGGCAGTGGTGCCATCCAGCTCATCGCTGTTTACTGTTGCAGTATCAATGTTCTCACCAAGCTCAGGCACACCGGAGGCATAGGGCAGAGACAGAGGATACATGTTGAGAGGGATTTCCTCGGGAGCGAAACCGACGGCTCCGGCCATTTCGATAACACGCTTACCGAAATCCTGCATGGTGCCGCCGCGGGCCTTGTTCAGTGGACCATTAGCCAGATGAATACCCATCTGTGACTGATAGTTCAGGGCGTACATCGCTTCTTCAGAGTATTCGTAAGATTCGATACCCGCCTTGTAATCAAAGGCATGGGGCTGATTAACCTGATTGGGATCGAGGGTGTCTAGATCAATCCCCAATGACTCCGCCAGCGGCTCACCAGACAGTTCAAACTCGGTGTAAGCCAGCATATTGGCAGCAGGACTGAAACGGATGTCCTTCACTTCAACTGCCGCAGATGCCCATTGAGACAGGGTGACAGATGCAATGGCACAGGCAAGCAATGTTCTTTTCACTATAACCTCTTGTGATCGCCCGAGTGGTTAACAGCCTTTGATCCCCGGTATTGTCAGTGCAACTGTTTCAGCTATCAGCCCAAGCGGTGGTTCTGATGACGCATCATTGCAACAACAACAAGAAAACAAATGCAATTCATTATCATTAGTGCGTTTTATAGCAAGTAACCCCCAGAGTCTGCAGCAGAGCCGAGCTGATTGCCATTGTTAATCCCTAATATGCAAATAATGATCAAATAATAATTACAAATTGTGAAAACCCAATAACAGGGGACTGATTAATCAACCACATTGATTTCTCGCCAGGTTTCTCGCATTACATCATTGATCATTAATTTAGATAATGCTAATTTAACGATCATCACAGATTGGGGACTAGGTTATGTCAATCGACTGGACTCATTTCACCCCCTGGGCGTCACTTTCCGGGGGCCTGTTCATTGGCCTGGCGGCGGCCATTTTTGTACTGCTCAATGGCAAGATTGCTGGTATCAGCGGTATTGTCGCCGGGCTACTTCACCCTACAGGCACAGACTGGCTGGAGCGTTTCTGTTTCTTTATTGGCCTGTTGCTGGCCCCCATGCTGTATATGCTGATTGCCGGTTCACCCAAGATTGACTGGCAGGCCTCACCGACAGTGACTGGCATTGCGGGCCTTATCGTCGGCTTCGGTACCCGCTTAGGCTCTGGCTGTACCAGTGGCCACGGCGTCTGTGGACTATCCCGCCTGTCGCCGCGCTCTCTGGTTGCCACCCTGACGTTTATGGCGGCAGGTTTTGCTACCGTATTTGTTATTCGACACCTGCTGGGCTGATCACCGAGGTTTGAACGATGAAAAATCTGAGCAGTTTAATCAGTGGACTGATCTTCGGTATTGGTCTGTTGCTGGCTGGCATGGCGAATCCTGCCAAAGTGTTAGGCTTTCTGGATCTGGCCGGAATATGGGACCCTTCATTGGCGCTGGTGATGGGAGGTGCTATTGCTGTTGGTCTGATCGCCTTCACCCTGGCCAAACGGCGTAGCTACTCACTCCTGCAGGTCAGGATGCAACTGCCCAACAGCCGTGTGATTGATCAGCCACTGGTCGTCGGTGCCTTACTGTTTGGTATCGGTTGGGGTATGGCGGGTGTCTGCCCGGGGCCTGCCATTGTGGCGATGGGGGCTGGCGCCCCTCAGGCACTGATCTTTGTCGCTGCCATGATGACAGGCATGCTGGCGTTTGAACTCCGTAAATCCCATACCCAGCGGAAACGTGCCGTACACGCCTGATTGTCAGCCCTGACAACCCACAGTCTCGCTTCACTCTATAAGGAGCCATATCAGGCTCCTTTGTCCTTTTATCTACGCTGAATCAAACAGGCCTCTTATCACTTTGCAGCGATCAGCATGGACCTGCTGTCGCTCAATTTCCCACTTAGGCCCTACCTTCTGGCGGCCCGCCTGCTGCATCAGCCTTGGGTCACCACACAAATTTATTGCTGGGCCTGTAAAGGAAAAGATGTAAAATCCGTTTCACCCTATATTTTTCGCTTTATAGGCTTATTAGAAGAATAATTAGTCTGGCTGCCTGCAGCACTTTTCCCGCAAAAGACCTTGGCGAGTAGTTCCATGAGCACCGTGATCGATAAAAAACTCGTAGGTCAGGCGACCTACGACATGCTGCGCGACGATATCGTCACCGGCAAACTTAAACCTGGCGCCAAATTAAAACTGAACGAACTGCGTGATCGCTACGACGTCAGTGTCAATACTCTGCGTGAAGTCCTGATGCGTCTGGTATCCGATGGCTTTGTGCTATTCGAGGACCAGAAAGGTTTTCGCGTTGCCCCCATCTCTCCGGATGAGCTGCTTGAACTTGCTGAACTACGTATCAGCATGGAACTGCTTGGCCTGCGCAAGTCCATGCAACGCGTAACCATGGACTGGAAGTCCAATCTGGTCAGTGCTCATTACCGGCTATCATGCATGGAAAAGCTGATGGAAACTGACGAAACTCAGTTCGTCAAAGAGTGGGAGCGAGCCGACCGCGATTTTCATATGGCACTGGTTGCCAATAGCGGCTCCCGCCAGCTGATTCGCTATCACTCTTCAGTACTGGAACTCTTTATGCGTTATCAGGTACTGGCGTTGAGTAAACGGCCTTTCCGCGGCCATGCAGCGGAAGAGGAACACAAGGTGCTGCTGAACATGATTCTCGAAGATAAAGTGGATGAGGCTTGCACCCTGCTTGAAGCCCATATCACCCGCGGCACTCGCCAGCCTGAGGATATTGATTACAATTAACAGGTATCGGCAACGCATGCCGAAACTCACAAAAGGAACCAGAGCACAGACTCTGGTTTTTTTTCGTCCCCACCTCAAACAACCATACAAAACAAAAAGTATAGGATACTTTGATTTTTATCATTGATTATTGACTTGACCAGATAGCACTGCTACTTTCCCTATACAAACAGTCAAGCCCTATTGCTGACATAACCATAAGAATGAGTCCGAATTGCCGGATAGCTGCGGAGCCCGAGACCATGATCACAACAACAAAAGCCCCGATCCCCTATTGCCTTATCCCCCTCCCAGACAGCCATTGACCCCACTCCATCAGTAGCAATTGTTCAAACCACCGGTCTTCATCATTTCTGACTGCCTGTCACAGAGATGGGAGATTGATGCGGCGCTCATTACGAGCGTGAAAAAGCCCCTGCGGGCCAAGAGGTGTCCTCGATGCGCAAGGTCGTCGATCTTTACTTCAGCTTGCTCAAGCTGATTATCGCCTTCTGCATGATTGCCATGGTGGCGTTGGTCTTCACCAACGTTGTCCTGCGTTATGCCTTCAACTCCAGTATTTCCGTGTCTGAAGAGCTGTCACGCTGGTTCTTCGTCTGGATGGTTTTCACCGGCTCCCTGATTCTGCTGAAAGAGCGCGCCCATCTGGGAGTAGACACCCTGGTCAAGCAGTTCCCTGCCATTGGCCGCCGCATCTGCCTGTTTATCAGCTATCTGGCGATGCTCTACATCACCTGGCTGATTACCTCCGGCAGCTGGGTACAGATGCAGATCAACATGAGTGTCACCGCACCTGCCTCTGGCCTTTCCATGGGCTGGTTTTACGGCACCGGCGTGTTCTTCGGTGTCACTGCGGGCCTGATCCTGCTGGTTGACTTGCTGCTGGTGATGACCGGCAAGCTTGGTGGCGAGCCACAACATGGACTGATTCCTGAAGATGTCAGTGAAGAGCAGCTCAACAAGGGTAATCATGCGCGGAGGGCTCACTGATGACGCTGACAATTTTCCTCGGCACGCTGCTGGGCTCCATGGCCATCGGTATACCTATCGCTTTCGCGCTACTGCTGGTCAGTGTCGCACTGATGTTCCAGCTCGACCTGTTTGACTCACAGATCATTGCTCAGAACCTGCTTAACGGTGCTGACAGCTTCCCACTGATGGCCGTGCCCTTCTTTATGCTGGCCGGTGAAATCATGAACGCCGGTGGCCTGTCCAGGCGCATCGTTACCATCGCCATGACACTGGTCGGACATAAACGCGGCGGGCTGGGTTATGTCGCCATCATCGCCTCGTGCCTGCTGGCTTCCCTGTCAGGCTCTGCGGTGGCTGATGCGGCCGCTCTGGCAGCCTTGCTGGTACCGATGATGGTGACTGCGGGCCACAGCCGCGGTCGCTCGGCAGGCCTTATCGCTGCTGGCGGCATCATTGCTCCGGTTATCCCGCCCAGTATCGGCTTCATCATTTTTGGTGTGGCTTCCGGTGTGTCCATCTCCAAGCTGTTCCTGGCCGGTATTGTCCCCGGCATCATGCTCGGTGCTGCCCTGGCTATTGCCTGGTGGTACACCACCCGCACTGAAGACGTGCCCGTGCAGGAAAAACGCAGCCGCAAGGAAATCCTGCATGCGCTGGCAGATGGCAGCTGGGCCCTTGGTTTGCCCTTTATCATCATCTTCGGCCTGAAGTTCGGCATCTTCACCCCGACAGAAGCCGCCGTAGTGGCAGCGGTCTATGCCCTGTTCGTCGCGACAGTGATCTATCGTGAGCTGAAGCTGAGTCAGGTCTTCGAGGTCATTGTGACTGCGGCCAAGACCACCTCCGGCGTCATGTTGCTGGTTGCCGCCGCCATGGTATCGGCCTGGCTGGTCACCATCGCCGATCTGCCCGGTCAGCTGGCCTCGGTGCTGGAACCCTTCATGGAGCACCCCACCATTCTGCTGCTGATCGTGATGGCGGTGATCGTCGCTGTCGGCATGGTGATGGATATGACCCCAGCCATCCTGATACTGACCCCGGTGCTGCTGCCCGCGATCAAGCAGGCTGGGATTGATCCGGTGTATTTCGGCGTGCTGTTCATCCTCAACACCTCCATCGGTCTGCTGACCCCACCGGTAGGTACTGTACTGAACGTCGTCTGCGCCGTATCGAAACTGCGCATGGAAGAGATGGTACGTGGTGTCTGGCCCTTCCTGCTGGCCCAGATTCTCGTGCTGCTGTTACTGATTCTGTTCCCGGGTCTGGTCACCATTCCCATGAACTTTTTCCATGGCTGAGTGACTTCAGACGTGAACGAAACACCGGGCATGCACAGGCGTTCATGCCCAACCCGAATCTGCCCTGCAGATCACCGCGTGGCTACGGCTGCGCTGAGTTGAAACCGAGCGAACTTCGCTGATGCAACACCCTTGATGCGACAACCTAAAAAGCATCAACCAGTACAACAACAACCAGGAGTACATCATGCAAAAATGGCTGAAAACCCTGCTGTCCAGCGCCTGCGCTGCCACTCTGATCGCTGCTGCCGGTGCTCAGGCTGACGACATTGGCGAGCACACCTTCCGTTTTGCCTTCCAGAACGTAAAAGAGCATCCCCAGGGCCAGGGCGCACAGAAGTTCGCAGAACTGCTGAGTGAGAAAAGCGGCGGCAAGATGACCGCCAAACTGTTCCCCGGTGGCGTGCTGGGTGGTGACCTGCAAACTGTATCCGCTCTGCAGGGCGGTACGCTGGATATGACCGTACTGAACTCCGGAATTCTGTCTGCTCAGGTGAAAGACTTCGCCATGCTGGACTTCCCCTTCCTGTTCGACAGCAATGAACAGGCCTTTGCCGTGATCGACGGCAAAGTGGGTCAGGAACTGGCCAAGCGCCTGGAAGACAAGGGCCTGCACACCCTGGGCTACTGGGACCTTGGTTTCCGTAACATGACCAACAGCAAGCACCCAATCACCAAGGTTGAGGATGTTGAAGGCCTGAAACTGCGCGTTATTCAGTCTCCCATCTACATCGAAACCTTCAAGGCACTGGGTGCTAACCCTGTTCCCATGCCCTTCCCCGAGGTGTACACCGCGCTGGAACAGAAAGTGGTAGATGGTCAGGAAAACCCCTTCACCACCATCGCTGGCAACAAGTTCAACGAAGTACAGAAGTACCTGTCGGTTACCCGTCACATCTATAACCCACAGTCGTTCCTGATCAGTGCCAAGAGCTGGAGCAAGCTCAATCCTGATGAGCAGAAGCTGGTCAGCGAAGTGGCCAAAGAAGCCGAAGCCTATGAGCGTGACGTCTCTGTCAAAGCGCAGGACGTAGCCCGTGAAAACCTGGCCAAGTCCATGGAGATCAACGACATCACTCCAGCAGAAATGGCGCGTTTCCGTGACAAGGTGAAGCCAGTGATCGAACAGTTCTCCAAAGATCTGGATCAGGATCTGGTGAAAACCATGTATGACGATATCGAGAAAACTCGCAAGTAATACATCGTTACCCCGGCGAGGTTCCCCATAGCCCGCCGGGCCCGCACTGTCTCGGAGCCCGGTCTCTGAACTAATTCGCAGCTACACGTGTTCGGTCTGATCTGTCGTTTCGGTCAGACCGCTTTTTCCCGAACCACCCTGCTCCGACTGGTGTTCACAATACCGGTGCGGGAGCGGCTATCCAGGATTCAGGCACATGACTGACATACTGATCATCAACGGCCCCAATCTGAACCTGCTGGGGACACGCCAGCCTGAAATTTACGGCTATGACACCCTCGACAGTATTGCTGCGATGCTCAACCAGCGGGCAGCGGAACACGGTCTGACCCTGGCGTTTTTTCAGAGCAACCACGAAGGGGCCATTATTGATCGCATCCATCAGGCACGTGGCACCACACGCGGCATCATCATCAACCCCGCAGCCTACACCCATACCTCGGTGGCCATTCTCGATGCGCTGAATACCTATGAAGGCAAAGTGGTGGAAGTCCACCTGTCCAATGTCCACAAACGCGAGTCATTCCGTCACCACTCCTATGTTTCCCTGCGTGCCGACGGCGTCATTGCCGGTCTTGGCGTGACGGGTTACCGGCTGGCACTGGACTACTTGCACCAGGCCTTTAGCGGCTGAAGATTTAACGACGCTGTCGATGCCTGCTCTGCGCGAGCGGGGATAGTTTGGAGTAACTGCTGATGAAAACCTCTCTAGCTACTGTGACCCTGTCCGGCGACCTGCTGGAAAAACTGGAAGCCTGCGCTGCGGCCGGCTTCCATGGCGTGGAAATTTTCGAGAATGACTTCCTGCTGTCTGATCGCAAAGCCGGAGAGGTGCGCCAGATCGCAGCAGATCTGGGGCTGGAAATCATCGCCCTGCAGCCCTTCCGCGATTTCGAAGCCCTGCCTGACGAGATGATGGCCAACAACTTCAAACGTGCCCGGCGCAAGTTTGAACTGATGCGCGAGCTGGGCACCAACAAGTTGCTGATCTGCAGTAACGTTTCCCCGCACACCATCGACAGCACCGACAAAGCGGCGGAAGACCTGCACAAGCTGGCACAGATGGCGGCCGAATACGGCATGCAGATCGGCTTTGAAGCGCTGGCCTGGGGCAAGCACACCTATACCTACGAGCAGGCCTGGGACATTGTCAGCAAAGCGGACCACCCGAATCTGGGCATCATTCTCGACAGCTTTCATATCTATGCCCGCCACAGCAATCTCGAGCTGATGAAGCAGATTCCCGCAGACAAGATCACCCTGGTACAACTGGCCGATGCGCCGGACCTGAAAATGATGGATGTACTGCAGTTCAGCCGTCACTTCCGCTGCTTCCCGGGGCAGGGCGACTTCGCCGTGGTGGAGTTCATGCAGGTGCTCAAGCAGCTGGGTTACAACGACTACGTTTCGCACGAGATCTTCAACGACGAATTCCGCGCCTCCTCTGCCCGCGCCAAGGCAGTGGACGGCATGCGCTCACTGATCTGGCTGGAAGACCAGACCCGCGCGCAGGCGCCACATATTGAAGTCAAAAATACCTCCAGCTCCCATGCTCCGGCGGCCACTGACCTCGACATCGCCTTTGTTGAGTTTGCCATTGAAGAAAAATCCGGACAGCCGCTGGTCACCCTGCTCGATCAGCTGGGCTTTACCGAAACCCACCGACACAAGAGCAAGAATGTCAGCCTCTACCGTCAGGGTGGCATCAATCTGGTCATCAACAAGGAAATCGAGAGTATTGCGCATACCCATTTCCTGCTGCACGGCGTGTCCGTCTGCGCACTCGGTCTGGGTACGCCCAACCCGCAGCAGATGCTGGATCGGGCACGGCACTATCTGTGCCCGGAATTCCGTCACCAGACGCGCCCCGGTGAGCTGAATATCCCCGCCATCAAGGGCGTCGGTGACAGCCTGATTTACTTTGTTGATAACAGCAAAGGGGCAGCGCAACAGAGCGCTGCTGCCCAACAGGCATTCTACGATGTGGACTTCAACGAGATTGCCGACGCCAGCACCGGTGCCGGGCTCAAACGCATCGACCACATTTCCCAGACCGTTACACCGAGCGACTTTCTCTCGGCATCGTTCTTCTACAAGTCTGTATTCAATTTCAACTGCGATCTGAATCAGGACCTGAACGACCTGTACGGTCTGGTGGTCAGCAAGACCCTGACCAATGCTGACAAGCGCATCCGCATTCCACTGAACATGTCAGCCAGTATCGAAACCAGCGCCCAGCGCTTCATGCGTCAGTCAAAAGGATCCGGCTTCCAGCAGATTGCCTGTGAATGCGACGACATCTTTGCGGCCGCCCGCCGGGTCGACCAGCGCTATGTGCTGCAGATTCCTGCCAACTACTACGAAGATCTGGATGCCAAATACTCCCTGCCTGCCGAACAGCTGGCGCAGATGCAGGCGCTGAACATCCTCTATGACCGTGATGCCAAAGGGGAATTCTTCCACTTCTATACCAAGGAAGTGCACGGCGTGTTCTTCGAGATTCTGCAGCGCAATGGCTACGAGCGTTATGGCGAAGCCAACGCCCATGTACGTATGGCCTGTCAGACCAAGGAATACAAAGAACGTCAGGAGCGCATCAACGCGCTGCTGCAGAACAACTGATGACCGTCTCTGACTGGCACACAGGTATCACCATGAAAAATAACGTCACCAAACTCGGTCTGATCGGCAAGAACATTCTCAAGTCCACCTCACCCCGGCTGCATGTCTTTCTCGGCGAGACACTGGGCATGCCCTGTACCTATGAGCTACTGGAAGCAGGCGATGACTTCCCCGAAGACTTCCTGCAGCAGCGTATTGCCCGCTGCGCCAGCGAAGGCTACGCCGGCACCAACGTGACCTTCCCGTTCAAACAGAAGGCACTCGGCTTTGTTGATCACAAGGCACAAAGCGCAGCGCTGGTCGGTGCGACCAATACACTGGTGTTCCGTGACAACGGCATTACCGCCTCCAACACTGACTTTAGCGGCTTTGCACGCGCCTACCGGGAAAACTTCGGTCAGCAGCCCGCAGGCAAGGTACTGATGCTGGGTGCTGGCGGCGTGGGCCGTGCCATCGCTTTTGCCCTGACTCAGCTGCAGCTGGATACCCTGTATATCTTTGATACCAGTACGGCGCAGGCAGAAGATCTGGCCAGCAGCCTGCAGGCAGCGGGGGCAAAGGCAGAAGTTGTCACTCAGGAGCGTCTGGTCGATACCATGCGCAGCTGCCAGGGGCTGGTCAATGCCACGCCCATAGGCCACTACAAAACACCAGGACAGCCTTTCCCCGAAGATGGCTGGGCACAGCAACAGTGGGCGTTCGATGCGGTCTACACACCGATCGAAACCGAATTCCTGCTACAGGCCAAGCAGCATGATCTGAGCATTCTCACCGGCTTCCAGCTGTTCTTTTATCAGGGCATTGATGCGTTTGAACTGTTCATGGATACCAGAGTGGATGCCAAAGCCATTCAGCCTGCGTTTATTGCTCATATCGGCGGCATTTGAGACCCCGAGCACCTGAATACACCCTGGGTGAGGAATCACCCCTTGGCCATGGATGGCATTTTTCACTACCTGCACTTCACACTTCAGCAGTGCGCCTATCTCGTCTCAGCCACCAGCATTGCCGCCTAGCAGGCTGTTGAAAAACGTTATCGAGGCAGTCGAGACAAGGAAAAAACAGGCGAAAAAGCGGAGTTTAGTGAACTAAATGAGCATTTTGAGCCTGTTTTTGATGCGGTATTCGGCAACGCAGATAGATTTTCAACGACCTGCTAGAGCGTGA
>NZ_LAPT01000005.1 GCF_003194385.1 Pokkaliibacter plantistimulans | reverse complement strand
TCAGGCCATCCTGCCAGAGGGTTTATTGTTGCTGGAGTAGTCCGGTAGCGATGCGTTTTAACAGGTCGTTGAAAATCTATCTGCGTTGCCGAATACCGCGTCAAAAACAGGCTCACAGCCAAAGGCTGAACGTGCTTTAGCACGGCCCCGAAGGGGCGAGCGGAGCGAGTCAAATGCTCATTTAGTTCACTAAACTCCGCTTTTTCGCCTGTTTTTTCCTTGTCTCGGCTACCTCGATAACGTTTTTCAACAGCCTGTTAAGAGACGCTGCAATGTGGGTCTGCCGGATCAAATAGAACGGTGCGTCCTGTCACATTAGCTTCATCGGATAAGGTTACGTTAACTGCGGAACGTGGTCTGAGCGTACAGTTTTTCTAATGGGTTAATCTCATAAATGTTGTCGACAGCCTGAAAGCCTATGATATAGTCGATTTCGTCCCTTTGGTTTGAAACGGGACCAGGGACAGTAAAACTACAGACACTTGGAGGTGTTTATGTTGCAAGAATTGAAATCCCCTCTCCATCATGCGATGGAAATTAGCCACCGTGTTCGTTTGCTTCATCTGGAGTCTCGTCTGGGTGACCAGGATCGTGATTATCTGGGAGTCATCGAACGCCTGGAACGTCGTTACAAGATCAGCAAGTGTAACGATACCCTGCGTCTCAACGCTCTTGAGTTGAAAGCAGTCGAAGCTCTCGATAAGTCTCTTTCTGAACTGGCCGCCTGAGCGCCAGTTCAGCGAGCAGGTGTTAGTCCCCTCTCTCCGATTCCCCGCCTGTATCAGTCTTGTACTCAGATCCGCCCCACAATCTCAGTAGATAGATTCCACTACTCAGGCTAATAACCGAGCCCAGTGTGGTGACCAGGATGATACTGGCTGCCATCTTGGCATTGGCCCCCATGCTTTTCGCCATAACAAAGCTTGCTGCTGCAGTTGGGCATCCCAGCATGATGAACAGTATAGCCACTGCCTCTCCATCGAAACCTGCAGCCCAGGCTAAAGGTGTAAACGCCAGTGGCATCCAGATTAACTTTGCTGCAGAAGCGTGCAGGGTCAGACGCGATGAGGAGCGAAGATCCTTGAGGTTCAGTGAGGCGCCAATCGTCAGCAGTGCAAGTGGGAGCGTCATGCTACCCAGCGCGTGGCCTGTCTGGCTGATTACCTCTGGAGGGCTCCACCCCATAGCAGAACAGGGTAGGGCGAGTAAGGTGGCAATGATTAATGGGTTCTTCAGGATGTGGAGTGCAGTATGCCGCCATTGCTGTGCGCCATTCTGTGATGACGACAAGGCTGTGATGGAAAGAATGTTAAACAGTGGGATAACCAGAGCCAGAACAACGGATGCCTGCCCCAGCCCCGACTGGCCAAAGAGGTTGTGGCTCATGGCCAAGCCGATAATGCCGTAGTTACTGCGAAAGCCACCTTGTACAAAGGCGCCGTGGTCTTCTGACGGATAGTTTTTCCAGCGACTCCAGCCTGTGAGAGCGAGAAATGTCAGCGTTACTGATATGCCAGAGAAGGCAAGTGTGGCGGGGTTGAAAACCGCTTTGATGTCAGTCTGGCTGATGCTGAAAAAGACTAGAGCGGGCAGGCACAGCATAAATACCAGTCTGGATGCGGTATTGATAAATACTCTCATCAACGACGCGTGTACGCTTTAGCAGGACGCCAATAAATACCAGAATGAAAATAGGGGCGACCATTTTGCCGGTAAACAGCAGGGTGCTCCAGTACAGAGAGTCGCCGTTGGCTGAAGCGGAAATTATGGCCACTGTTGAATTCCTTCGTAGATTAGCTTGATACCCGTAGCGAAAAGAAAATAGAAGATGAATCGGTAGAACACTGCCTGACTGATTTTGTTGAGCAGCCAGTAGCCAAGCCAGATGCCAACGGGGGCCAAGGGTAAGAGTATCAGGGAGGTCGCAAGGTTAGTGGCATTGAGCTGACCTAGCCAGAGATACGCCAGTACCTTGATATAGTTGGTAAAGATAAAAAAGATGGATGACGTACTCATGTACTGACGGGGAGGAGGCGTTGCGGTAGCAGATAAACGCTCAGTGGTGGTCCTCCTGCATGAATGCCAAAGCTGGTGAATCCTGCAATACATCCCCACAGACGGCCCTTCCAGGTATTGACTGGCTGTGCCTCTTTGTTTTGTTGTTTCAGCCAGTGGTGTGCAACAAAGCTGAGTGCAATAGTGCCAATCAGAATACGTATGTGTGCTTCGCTCAGATAGCTGAATGTAACAGTGCCCAGCAGGATTCCTGTCACTGAGGCGGGTAGGAGTATACGCAGGTTGGCTGTATGCCATTCACGCCAGTAGGATCTCACTGCCATCAGATCCATAACGCAGAGGATGGGCAGCATTATGGCGGCAGCCTGAGCGGGCGGTACTGCGATGGATATCAGTGGTACGGCAATAATGGATAACGTGCCACCAAATCCTCCCTTGGCAATGCCAAAAATGATGACAGCGGGAACGGCGCAAAAGTAAAAGAGCGGATCTGTAAGCACTTGATTGATCATGAATATAAGAGCCTGCCGACGACTGGTTTGGTCAAAGCATAAGTGCGAGCCCATGCTCTGGTTGAGATAGTGTTCGGGTTAGTGTGTTTTATTGAATGATCGTAGGTAGCGCTAATTTGGGAGCATCATAGAGGGTGACCTCTCCACACCCGGTGCGGATGTTATGCCATTGCTCGATATGCAAGGTCAGGCTGATGACGGCGCTGGTAGGGAACTTCTCAGCTCGATGCTCACTAAGTTGTTCAAAGGCCTGTTGCAGTCCGGGGTTATGGCCAAGTACGAAAATATGTTTTGCTTCGTCACTTTGCTCACTCAGCACATCGAGAATATCTTCACCACTGCATTCATAGAGGCGGTGCTCCTGAATCAGTGCAATGCCTGCCCACGGCAAATGGTCCAGCAGTGATTCCAGCGTCATCTGGCAGCGCACAGCATCGCTGCTCAGCAGCAGATCGGGCCGGATGCCATAGCTTGATAGTCGAGTCGCCATCGTTGGTGCATCACGTCGACCACGTTTGTTCAGTGGGCGCAGGTGATCTGGTAAACCAGCTTCATCCCAACTGGATTTGGCGTGACGCATTAGGGTCAACAACTTCATGGTGCTGCCTCTTGCAGATGCTTTCAAATGGAGGGGTATGGCATGGTGAATAGGGCTTGATACAGGAAGGCTGTGTGAAGTCTCCTGTATCATCCGCCAGCGTCTCAGTCGTTATCGCCTGCCGGTGCTGACTCATTTAACGCATAACGTCGCAGCTGCGCTTTGATAGATTCGGGCAGTCCCTGAATAATCAGGGTGTCGGTATCAGCCTTGTACTCAATGTCTTTGCCCAGTCGAGACGCTGAAAAGCTGAGTTGCAAATCCATGCTGCGGCCATGAAAGCGCACTAGCTGCTTCAGTGTCGACTTCTCCGGCAGAATTTCCTCCGGCAGGGGCTGGGGGTGGTTTTGGGCGAAGTCAGTAAAGCTATCTGGCGCCTCTGGTTTGATGACCTTTGCCAGCTCGTTCAGGCGCACGGGTTCTGCCAGTTTTTCCTGCTCAATGCAGTACTCATATACGGCTTCTCTGCAGGCCAGCTGTTGCTCTGCGGGTAGTTGCTGGCTGAACTGTGCTACCTGCTCCAGCAGGGTTTCGGTTTGTTCGGAGCGGTCAACTGACGGAAGGCAGCCAACAAAATGGCCAAAATGCTCTGCCAGTCGGCGTTGTGACTTTCCTTGAGTGAAGCAGACATAACGCTGGGAATCCTCATTCCAGGCGGTGAGGTCAATGCTGGCTGCCAGATGAACCTTGGATAGGTCTAAATAGTGAGATGGAGTGATCTCCAGTTCATCATTAATGGCCATTGCATCGGCATTGTGAAGCAGGGCGATCAGAAAGTGTTCAGAGGTAGGTTGCTCATAAAAAGCAAATAGCAGATAGCCTTGTACGCTGAGGTCAGATTGATCCAGCTCCCGTTTGAACAGACTGAGCGCTTGATAGGTCAACTTCATAAACTCCAGGCCACCCTGCTGGTGCTCTTTCAGCCAGCGTGAAAAAGGGTAAAGCTCGTTGTCCTTCTGAAAACAACCATAGTGCCGGCCAGCTTTGGCAAGTAACTGGCGATTAAGTTCTGTCACCAGTGTTTCTACCGAGGGTGAGGAGGCTATTGCATCCTGACGCGGCATGAGCTGGGTTTCACCCTCTTCGGGCTTATGAAATGCGTGTAATGTCAGGTGACGTACGGCCAAGGTGAGATCCTGAACTTGAGATGGGGTAACAACTATAGATCATTATTCGAGCGCCGTGCTCGATCTCCACAGTACTGGGGGCATGGAGCAAGAGTGAAAGGATAATCGAAGCGCGTAGCACTGTGCAGCTTTTTGAGAGAGGGTTTTGTATCGATTGAGCGCTTTAAATACGTGGCAGGAGGTTGTGCAGCCGAGAGCGTTGCTCCCGGCACGTGTATTGGACGCTTTTAGTTTTAGCCGTTGTCATCCTGCACAAATGCAGAGGATAAGACTTCAGTTTCTTGCGTGGCCTCTGCACGTTTAGCAAGAGTGCGTCGCGATTCGTGAGCCAGAACGACTAACGCCTGTCGGGCACTGCTCACATCGTTCGCACTTTCGGGGAGGGGAATGGCCACTGCTACTTTGTCTTCTCCAGTGACGATCTCAAGGTCAATATGGTGGGTGTGTATCGCCACCATCTCGACGTCGTCAAAGGTCTGATATTCACTATATGCTCTCACATAATCAGCCAGCGCTGCTTTGTGATCCTTGTTCATGTGCTCCATGATGCTTTGGCTGAGAGCAGTGCTGAGTGAAGTCGATATATTCATCATTTAGTTAATCATCCTTGTCATGGGGGTATCCCTAATTAGATCCGGCGCATGCCAGCTGGTATGTGCTGGCCCCATTTCCAGCACAAATCTGTGCGCTGTTTTCTACCACAAATGGCTCAGGTAAAAAAGATAGTGGTTATTGGGCGTTGTGTGTCTCAGCGGTTTGGGGGGATCGCATAGGTGGTCGTAACATGGGCGATCAACTCCTGTTGATCTTCATTGCGCAGAAGCACTTCACCTACGGCCAGACGTTTGCCCAGCTTGAACAGCTTTGCGTCCGCAATGATGGCGCTGCCTGCATCAGCCTTGCGCATAAAGTTGATACTCAGGTTGGTGGTTACCGCTAATGGAGCGGGTCCAATAGCGCCCAGTAACGCGGCATAAAAAGCAACATCAGCCAGTCCCATCAGGGTTGGTCCTGAAACGGTGTTACCAGGGCGTATGTGACGATGATCTGTTCGCATTTTCATCGTGGCGTGGTGATGCTTGAGTGCTATAACATCGCCATACGGATGATCGAATAACGCCAGTAAGTATTGGTTCAGATCTTCAGCGGATGTCCAGTGCAGCATGATGTCATTTCCATTTTATTGTTATTGTGAGTATGCAACTCTCGTAGCACGAACTGCTTACTCTCTTTTTGTCTATACACATTAGCGAGTGACCTGCTGTAACGGAAAGACGACTATTGTCGAGTGGAGGCTGCAGGGAAGAAAAGACTTGCACTTGGTGATGAATCAGCTAGATTTTCCTACTCGCTTGAGACGTCACATGAGATGTGATGGCTGTTGAAGTCACTGCGCTTATTGCGGTGCGGCATCTAGAGTGTGTGGTCGTGAGTCTCAAAGATTCGCAAAAACATATATTTAGTATTGACTCAGCCGGTCAAATCATTATTATGTGCGCCGTCGAAACGGAGGGATGGCCGAGTGGTTTAAGGCAGCGGTCTTGAAAACCGCCGTGGGGAGACTCACCGTGAGTTCGAATCTCACTTCCTCCGCCATCGATGTTCCCTGATAGCTCAGTCGGTAGAGCAGCGGACTGTTAATCCGTTGGTCGCTGGTTCGAGTCCAGCTCGGGGAGCCATGGGTCGTTAGCTCAGTTGGTAGAGCAGTTGGCTTTTAACCAATTGGTCGCAGGTTCGAGTCCTGCACGACCCACCATTTTTATTTTTTCTCATGCATGCATGGGTCGTTAGCTCAGTTGGTAGAGCAGTTGGCTTTTAACCAATTGGTCGCAGGTTCGAGTCCTGCACGACCCACCATCATGAACCCTCGTTTAGGGTCGTTAGCTCAGTTGGTAGAGCAGTTGGCTTTTAACCAATTGGTCGCAGGTTCGAGTCCTGCACGACCCACCATGCAAGAGCAAGTAACAAGGCCGTCTGCCTTAGTGAAAACTCGATCAGTGGACGGGGAGGGATGGCCGAGTGGTTTAAGGCAGCGGTCTTGAAAACCGCCGAGTGTAACAGCTCCGTGAGTTCGAATCTCACTTCCTCCGCCAGCACCAAATAGCACCTTACGGTGTTTCTTAGACGGGTCGTTAGCTCAGTTGGTAGAGCAGTTGGCTTTTAACCAATTGGTCGCAGGTTCGAGTCCTGCACGACCCACCATTTACTGCTCATCGCGCTGCGTTTCCTCCCTATATCTATACTCCTCTACAGCCTTCTGAATTTATTTTGCTTGCTCGCAATTGAGTCTTTATGGTGCATCGCGGTCTGTGTGCCGTTTCTTCTCTGTGCATTGCTTAAAGCGTTTTGTTGGGCTGAATGGGGCTTCTCCTGTATTTAATGCCTGCTCTCTCCTGTTATGTACCGGCCTGTTCGGTGTCTCTATTGTGCTCACGCAGCTACAGAATCGTGATTTGTACCTCCTGTTGTTTCCTCTGTGTAGTTTGCTGAGAGTGTTTTCCTGTCACTGCGCATTTTATTCCCCTATGGCATAGAGATTGAAAGGCTTCAGCCGCTATCAGGTGCGTTTTGTACCTGGCTTTCAAACTAAGTCGAGGCAGGGGTATGGCGTATCAGCTGGATTTAGGTTCAATGAGATATCGCTTTGCGGATCTCAGAACGCTGCTGGCAAAGGCAACTCCGCTGCGCTCTGGTGACGTCCTGGCAGGGCTGGCTGCAGAGAATGCTCAGGAGCGAGCAGCTGCGCAATGGGCGCTGGCGGATGTGCCGCTGAAAACCTTTCTGCATGAAACGGTGATTGGCTATGAAGAAGATGAGGTCACGCGGCTCATTATCGATAGCCATGATGCGGTGGCATTTGCCAGGGTGGCGCACCTTACCGTAGGTGGCTTTCGTGACTGGCTGCTATCCGATGCCGCAGATTCTCATGTTTTGAATGCGCTGGCGCCAGGTTTAACACCTGAGATGGTGGCGGCTGTCAGCAAGATCATGCGTGTACAGGATTTGATTCTGGTTGCGCGCAAGTGTGAAGTGGTAACTCGGTTTCGCAATACGATTGGTCTTAAAGGGCGTATGTCCACCCGGCTGCAGCCGAATCACCCGACTGATGATCCCTCTGGTGTGGCTGCTACGCTGCTGGACGGCCTGTTGTATGGCAACGGTGATGCGGTCATCGGTATCAATCCTGCCACGGATAACTATCAGGCTGTGACGCGCCTTATGTGCATGCTGGATGAGGTCATTCAGCACTACCGCATTCCCACACAATCCTGTGTGTTGACCCATGTGACCACTCACATCGAAGCCATAAACCGAGGCGCCCCAGTAGATCTGATATTTCAATCCATCGCTGGTACCGAGGCGGCGAATGCCAGCTTTGGTGTGAGCCTGAGTATTTTGCAGGAGGCTTACGAAGCCGGGTTGTCATTGAAGAGAGGTACGATTGGCGAGAACCTGATGTATTTCGAGACTGGTCAGGGAAGTGCGCTGTCTGCCAATGCTCATCACGGCGTTGATCAGCAAACCTGCGAGGTGCGTGCTTATGCTGTGGCACGGCAGTTCAGGCCTTTATTGGTCAATACTGTGGTTGGATTTATTGGTCCTGAATATCTCTACAACGGCAAGCAGATCATCCGCGCCGGGTTGGAAGACCATTTTTGCGGCAAGCTGCTGGGGCTGCCGATGGGATGTGATATTTGCTACACCAATCATGCCGAAGCGGATCAGGACGACATGGACATGTTGCTGACTCAGCTGGGAGTGGCAGGTATCAACTACATCATGGGCATACCTGGCTCTGATGACATCATGCTGAACTATCAGACCACCTCTTTTCATGATGCCCTCTACGTGCGGCAAGTGCTGGGGTTGCGTCCGGCTCCTGAGTTCGAGTCCTGGTTGATGCGAAACGGTATTTTTGATGATCGTGGCCGCCTGTTGAGTGGGGGGCAGTTACCTGCTGCCTTTGCTCATCTCCAGGTTCAATAACGGTCAGTTTTGATGGAATGCATTGGTTATAAAGGGTAGTGGTTTGAATGAGTGAGCAGGAATCATCCGTCGTAGTTAATGCGTGGTCCAACTTGCGTCAGTTTACTGATGCGCGCATTGCGCTTGGGCGTGCTGGAACCAGTGTGCCGACCGCTGCATTACTGGCGTTTCAGCTTGATCATGCGCGAGCGCGAGATGCGGTGCATCTGCCGTTAGATATGGCGTTACTTCAGACGCAGTTGACCTCCGCAGGGCTTGAATCGCTGCAGGTGCAGAGCAGGGCTCACAATCGTCTGGTGTATCTGCAACGGCCTGACTGGGGAAGAAGGTTGAATGCTGAATCGGTCAGTGTGCTGGAGCAGCGAGTTGCGGCCGCCCTGAGTGCTGAAGGTGTCGATGAGGGCGTATTGGGGGCTGATGAGCGGCTATGGGATGTGGCTATCGTGATTGTTGATGGTCTGTCGTCTCAGGCGGTTCAGGCGCACAGTGCTGCCATGGTTTCCCGTCTGGCTACGGCCTTTGATCAATCCGGATTGACCCTGGCGCCGGTTGTACTGGTGCAGCAGGGTAGAGTGGCTGTTGGGGATGAGGTAGCGGAAGTGTTGCGAGCCAGAATGGTGGTGCTTTTGGTAGGTGAGCGCCCTGGTCTGAGCTCACCAGATAGTCTGGGTATCTACTTTACCTATGCGCCAAAGGTCGGGCTGACAGATGCTGCGCGTAACTGCATTTCTAATATTCGTCCTGCGGGTCTGAGCTATGAACAGGCTTGTGGGAAATTGATGTATCTGTTGCTGGAAGCGAACCGCCGCGGATTGTCGGGAGTGCAGTTGAAAGACGAGAGCGAGGTGGAGCCCGCTCAGATGCTGACTTCTGTAAACAGGAATTTCCTGTTACCAAAGGAATAGTTGCTGGGTAAGGGGCGCCGTTATTTTCAGGTTCGCTGAAAAGCACTCAGGCCCATGTGCAGGGCCTGAGTGTTGTGAGACAGGTAGTAAGGTTTTTACTTCTGCAGTGGTGCCAGTGACGAGCGAGTGATTTCAGTAATGCGTTCCCAGTCGCCTTGTTTGACGGCATCATTCGGTACAACCCAGCTGCCACCTACTGCCATGATGTTGGGCTGCTTGAGGTAGTCCAGGTAGTTGTGCAGGCCAATGCCGCCGGTCGGGCAGAAGCGCACTTGTGAAAACGGGCCATGCAGGGATTTGATAAAGGGCAGGCCACCGGCTGCTTCAGCAGGGAAGAACTTGAAGCGGTCAAAGCCTGCATCCAGACCCATGATGATTTCCGATACGGTAGCTACGCCGGGCAGGAAAGGCACATTGCGGCTTTTGGCGCATTTCAGCAGGTCCACGGACAGGCCGGGTGTCACAATGAACTCAGCGCCTGCTGCCAGAACCTGATCCATCTGCTTTTCATTGACGACGGTTCCTGCTCCGACAGTAATTCCTTCCAGTTCGTTCTTGGCTAGTGCAATGGCGTCCAGCGCTGCATCTGAGCGCAGTGTGATCTCGAGGATAGTAATGCCACCCGCCTGAAGGGCGCGAGCCAGGGGCAGAATCTGCTCAGCCTGTTCAACGACAATTACCGGGATGATAGGGTTGCGAGCGCACAGTGAGTCGATCTGCTGGCTGATGGTACTGGTTGTCTGAGTGGTCATCATGGCTTCCTGTGTTTGTTAGGGTGGCTACGAGGGGTCCTCAGGGACACCAGTAGATTTCCAATTGGGGGAGTGGCAGAAAGGCGCGAATGGGCATGGCCATTTCGTCGTCCTCTGCGAGTGCCTGTTGTAACGTGGCAAGCTTGTCTTCACCCTGGATGTGTAATATCAGCGTCTTGCTGGCGCTCAGGTAGGCCCGGCTCAGGGTCAGCCTCAAATGAGGCGCTACGGGCGGCTGAACAAACAGGCTGCGGGCAGGCTGTTGCATGTCCATCGCGGCTGCTAGCTGCTCCGCCTCAGGAAACAATGACGCGGTATGTCCGTCGTTGCCCATGCCGAGTACTGCTACATCCAGCGCCGCGGGTAGTTGTTTGAGTGTTTCTTCAATAGTGGCCTGAGCGCTGACCTGTTCACCACTCTGATACAGTGGAAGAAAGGTGGCCGCAGCTGCCTGGTGCTGCAGTAGATGGCGACGTACCAGCGCACCATTGCTATCAGCATGCTGTTCGTCGACCCAGCGCTCATCCACCAGGGTCACCAGTGTGTCAGGCCAGCGGCATTCTTGTTCTGCCAATGCCTGAAACATTCTGGTGGGAGTACGCCCGCCAGAGACTGCCAGGCTTGGAGTGCTGCTGTTGCTGAGTTCCTGAGCAATGCGATGGCTCAGGGCTGTTGCCAGCGCTTCGCCATCATTGAACTCATGAAAACGGTGGGCAAAGTAATTACGCATCTTCGTTCCAGCTCCGGCCATCACGGCTGATCAGGGCAATGGAAGACACGGGTCCCCAGGTGCCAGCCTGATATTTTTTCGGTGGCTCGTTGGAGTTTTCCCAACCCTGAATGATCTGATCAACCCAGCGCCAGGCGTATTCAACTTCATCGCGTCGCACGAACAGTGACTGGTTGCCCAGCATGACTTCCAGCAGCAAGCGTTCATAGGCATCAGGGATACGATCCTGCTTGAAGGCTTCAGAGAAGTTCAGTTCCAGTGGGCCGCTGCGTAAACGCATGCCCTTGTCGAGGCCCTGATCCTTGGTGGCAATCTGCAGTGTCATACCTTCATCCGGTTGCAGACGGATGATCAGTTTGTTGCTGGCGATGTTGCGTTGGTCGGGGGCAAAGATGTAGTGCGGCTGCTGGCGGAATTGGATGATGATTTCCGACACCTTGGAGGGCATGCGCTTGCCCGTGCGCAGGTAGAAGGGCACGCCAGCCCAGCGCCAGTTCCCGATTTCGGCTTTCAGGGCAACGAAGGTCTCGGTGGTGGACTGCAGATTGGCGCCTTCTTCTTCCAGATAGCCAGGAACGGCTTTGCCATGCTGGGTGCCTGCTACGTATTGGCCGCGCACGGAGTTTTGCGACAGTCGCTCGCCAGTCATGGGTTTGAGTGCGCGCAGTACTTTCAGTTTTTCGTCGCGGATGCTGTCAGCTGACAGGTCGTAGGGCGGATCCATGGCAATCAGGCAGAGCAGCTGAAGCAGATGGTTCTGGATCATATCGCGCATCTGGCCGGATTTGTCGTAGTAGCTCCAGCGACCCTCAACTCCGACTTCTTCTGCCACAGTGATTTGCACGTGGTCGATATGGTTCTGGTTCCACTGTGAGCCAAACAGGTTGTTGGCAAAACGCAGGGCGATCAGGTTCTGTACGGTTTCTTTGCCCAGGTAATGATCGATGCGGTAGATCTGCTGCTCTTTGAAGTGCTCAGCAACCTTGTCATTGATCTCCTGTGAGGAAGAAAGATCCTTGCCCAGAGGTTTTTCCAGAACGATGCGATTGGGGAGATGGCTAAGACCGACCTTATCCAGGTTGGCACAGATATCACCAAACACACTGGGCGGTGTGGCCATATAGGCAACCATGGGTTTGCTGTCGGCGGCAATGTGATCAGCCAGCAGCTGATAACCGGTAATTTCGGTCATGTCTAACGCTATGTAGCTGAGGCGGGCGACAAAGCGCTGAAGGATAGTGTCGTCCAATTCACTGGTAGGGACGAAGCGCTGGAGGTTTTCTATGGCAACCTCTTTGAAGCCCTGATCATCCAGCGAGTTGCGGGCCAGGCCAATGATGCGGGTATCGGCGTGAAGCAGGCTCGCGCGATCCAGATAATAAAGTGCTTTGAGAAGTTTGCGCCGGGAAAGATCTCCCATGGCACCAAAAAGGGCTAGGTTGCAGGCGTGTTGGCTGTTCACTGTCATATGGCACCAAGTAGTAATTTTTAGCTTATAAATGGGCTGCTAGCGCTTTCCAAGCCTGTATTTTAAAAATTATTTAGTAATTTTACTAAAAAAACATTTGAAAGCCAGACTTGACGCTTGCCCCAAGTGGTCAAAAACTGTTTCAGCGAGTATTATCCTTGCAGTTTTGTGTCATTTCGTTGTCCTCTGCGGGTACTTGTCAGCAAGAAGAATCGATTCAGCAATTGCGTGGTTTAAGCTCATCAAAGTTACTGAATAGGTTTGAATTGCAGCGTATCAAGTTCCTTCGTGGTACAGAGTTAGTGGTACAGGCCGTTCAACTCTTGTCTGCAGGTAAAGCCAAGCATGCACTCCCCGTACTTTTCCAATCTGCTGGAAGCCATACGATCCAGATTGGAGTCTCTGAATCGCTCCGAGCGTAAGGTAGCTGAAGTCATACTCAAAGATCCGCAGTCAGCGACGCGTGCCAGCATTGCTACACTGGCGCAGGCGGCGGGGGTTAGCGAGCCTACGGTTAACCGCTTTTGTCGTAGCTTTAGTGCCAAAGGATTCCCCGATTTCAAGTTGCAGCTGGCACAAAGCCTAGCCAGTGGCACGCCTTATGTCGGGCAGAATGTAGAATCGGAAGACGGGCCGGAAGAGTATGTCAACAAGATCTTCGCGGCCACCGTACAGGCGCTTGAGCATACCCGACAGCGGCTGGACCCAACCATGATCAACAAGGCGGTGGATTACCTGATCCAGGCCAAGCAGATCATGTTCTTTGGTCTGGGAGCATCTGGTCCTGTGGCATATGATGCACAGCATAAATTCTTCCGTTTCAACATTCCTGTTTCCGCCTATGACGATGTGCTGATGATGCGCATGGTGTCTTCTGCGGCTCATCGTGGGGATATGATCGTCATCATTTCCTATACAGGGCGCACTCGTGAACTGGTAGAGATCGCCCAGATTGCGCGTGAAACAGGCGCGACGGTGCTGGGGATAACCACGCCTGACTCTCCTTTGGCCAAGCAGTGTACCCTGTCGTTACCGGTTTCACCGGATGAGAATACTGATATCTATATGCCGATGAGTTCTCGCATCGTGCATCTGGCGATGCTGGACGTACTGTCTACAGGGGTCATTTTGCGCCGTGGGGTTGATTTCCATGCCCATCTGAAGAAGATCAAAGACAGTTTGAAAGATACTCGCTATCCCAGCGAAGACTAATTCCTCCTGCTTTTAGCCCTTGGTAACCGCAAGGGCTGATGTTCCTTGTTTTCCGCTCCTCCTGACTAGTCCGGCAATGGCTGATGCTGGCTTCCGCCCGGCTTGAAGTCGGCAGGCTCCAGATTATGACGTGCCAGTAGTTTGTAGAAGTCAGTGCGATTGCGTTGTGCAATTTTGGCTGCCTGGCTGGCCGAGCCTTCGGTCAGCTTCAGCACCTTGATGAGATAGTTACGCTCGAACTGATTTCTTGCCTCGATGAATGAAGGGAAACTCTCGGCCTGCTCGGCTAACGCCTGAGAAACCAGCCCCTCGGTAATCATCGGTGTAGAGGTCAGGGCGACGCACTGTTCAACGACATTGACCAGCTGCCGTACGTTGCCGGGCCAGGAGGCACAGCTCAACAGGGCCAGGGCGTCGGGAGAGAAGCCTTTGACGTAACTTCTGTGGCCGCTGGCTGCTCGTTGCAGCAGGTAGCGGGCAAGTAACGGGATATCTTCCGCTCGTTCACGTAGCGATGGCAGCCGCAGATTGACGACATTGAGCCGATAGAACAGGTCTTCGCGGAACTCCTTGGCTTCGATGGCTGCCTTAAGGTTGCGATGGGTGGCAGACACTATGCGGACGTCTATATCGACGGCTTTGGTGCTGCCCAGCGGGCGGATTTGCCGTTCCTGCAGGGCGCGAAGCAGTTTGACCTGCAGCGGATAGGGCATGTCGCCTATTTCATCCAGAAACAGCGTGCCACCATGAGCAGCCTGAAACAGCCCTTCATGATGGGTAACGGCGCCGGTAAAGGCGCCCTTCACGTGGCCGAAGAGTTCCGACTCCAGCAGCTGTTCAGGTAAGGCACCGCAGTTGATCGCGATGAAGGGTTTCTTGTTACGGGGGCTGGCCAGATGAATGGCTTGCGCCATCAACTCCTTCCCGGTACCGCTGGCGCCACTGACTAAAATACTGACATCTGCCTCTGCTACCCGTTTTGCCTGCTCCAGCAGTGTTTCCATCAGTGGACTTTGCGTGATGATGGCTGCACGCCAGGTTTCGCTGGCGTCGGGGGTGCTGTAATGGGAACAAGCTTTCTCAAGGGTTTCCAGCAGGGCGTTCTTATCAATGGGTTTGGTCAGGAAGCTGAATACGCCTTGCTGGGTTGCACTGACAGCCTCTGGAATGGATCCATGGGCGGTCAATAATATTACGGGAAGCGTGGGGTGGCGTTTTTGAATATGGCCAAACAGGGTCAGGCCATCCATCTCATCCATCTTCAGATCGGAAATCACCACCTGTGGATGGCGGCTTTCAATCAGCCCCATGACCTCCGTAGGGTGCTCGGTGCTGATCACCTCGTAGCCACTGGCATTAAGGCGCATTGTGAGCAGCTTAAGCAGGCTGGGGTCGTCGTCGACGAGAAGTATTGGTCCGTTCAGGCTCATGAGTTAAGTGTCGAAATGAGTAGTGTTATGGCGCGGGCTGTCAGGGCTTGGTATTGCCACTGCCAACGGCTTCATTGGGAGCCAGTTTTTCCTCGATTGCAGTAAGGGCTTTGATCTTGCCTTCAAGATCCGATATCTGGCTTTGTAGCTGATCATTATTTTTCTGGCTCTTCTGCAGCATTCTGATCAATGCAAGCTGCTGCTGATTACTCTCGCTCATCAGATTCAGCAGGCTGCGGCTGTCATAGCTCAGATTCGGGGACAGCTTTTGCATCAGGCCAGCGACCTTTTGTCGCTGCTCCAGCGTAGCATCAGTTGAAGTGTAGGCAACAACTGCCAGTACAGGCGCTGGCCAGGGCTGTTTCTGGCCCTGTTTCTTTAGCCAGCGTTCTCTTTCGACATACGTCATTGCATTGAGCTGGCGTTGAATGTGCAGCAGTTGCTGTACTTCCTGTGCTGCACAGCTGCTTCCGGCACCGCTTAATCGGCAGCCACTACCACTACTGGCCGTGTTCTGTTGCAGGGTCTGGCATCCACCAAGCACAAACATGCTCAGTACCAGAGGGATGGCTTTGTTAATCATGGTCTAGTCCATTGCTGGGCTGAGTCCGAGAGGAGCGGCCGCAGGGCCGGTCAGGAAGATTACACCGCGAGGTGTTCAGACTCTGGCAGTTCGATACGGAAGCATACATCAAAGCCATGGAGATCGTGCAAGGTAAGGCTGCCGCCGTGAGCTTCTATGCAGTCTCTGGCGACACTCAAACCGATCCCTGAACCTTTCAACGGACCCAGGCGTTGAGACTGCCCCTGATAGAAGGGCTCAAAGATACGAACTCGTTCCGCAGCCGCAATGGTCTGCCCGGTATTGGCGACATCAATGATCAGTCGGTTGTTGAGAGTTTGCCAGGCAACCAATATCTGACCTTCCCGTGCGCCATAGTTGATGGCATTGGAAATCAGATTGTCGAGGCAGCGTTGCAACTTGTGCCTGTCGACTGGCCAGCTCAGAGCATCACCCTGGGTTTGCAGGTGGATCTGCTTCTGTTGCACGCTCAGCTGATGCAGTGTGACTACTTCCTTGATGAGAGTGGGCAGTTCACATGCACTCACTGCCATTGGCAAATTCTGATGGAGCATGTTGTAGTCCAGCAGTTGCTCTATCAGACGCTGTAGTTGCTGGCTGTTATATTGCATCAGCTCCACAACCTCCTGCTGCGAGGTGTTGAGCTCTCCCAGTACACCTTCCCCCAATAGATCAGCGCCTTCGCGCAGGCTGGCAAGTGGCGTTTTGAGTTCGTGTGACATGTGTCGCAGAAATTGCTTTTTCTGCTGTTCGAGAGATGCGAGTTGCTGATCCAGCCAGTGCAGTTTGCCGCCAAGATTAGCCAGCTCTGCCGGACCTCCAATCCGATTGGAAGGAAGTGCCTTACCTTCTCCCAGCAGTGTGATCATTTTCTCCAGACGGCGAACAGGGCGGGTAATGACCAGACCACTCATGATCATCAGCACCAAGCTGAGGGCGAGTAGAAGGGTTGAGGAAAGCAGCAGGTGAGTGCGGGTGTCTTCGTTGAAGTGGTTAAGCTCATCGAGACGCTGATTAACCAGTTTGTCCACGCTGTCGCGTAGCTGTTCAGTCTTGCTATCAATCTGGGTCAAGACAGTATCAAGCTCACTGGCAGTATCCTGGCCACTCACGAGGTCAGGCAATGGGACAAGCAGTTGTTCCAGTTCCTGGTAGAGGCCGCCAATATCTGCCTGCTGATGTTGTAGCTCCAGCAAGTTCCTGAAGCGGTCCAGTTGTTGTGAAAACAAGGTGTGTAAGCTATCGGCTCGGACGACCTGGAACTGTCGTGCCGTGCGCTCCAATTCGATGGAGAGGCTGACCAGTTGTTGACCCCTTTGAGTCGTCGACAATGCTTCCTGACTGTACTGCTGCATCCGACTGGCAACAGTGTCTAATGAGTGGGTGGTTTCATAGATCAAGTACAGGAGAGGTGCTGTAACCAATACAAAACCCAGCAACACGAGCTGGAGTAGTGTTCTTGGGCGCCAGTGACGGCTAATAGTGGACGTGGCAGGCATCGAGGGGCGAAAGTTCACTGTGAGGAGACGGGGAGGATGCCTTAGCTTAGTCAGCATGATGAAAATGACAATGGTCGGTTAAGATCGTGGCTCTTACCCATAAGGAGTACGAAGCAGTCTTAACTTTGAAAGTTGGCAAACTCTTCAGCACTCAAAACACCGTCTTGATTTACATCCAGCTCGGCGAATTGGAGGCTGAGGGCTTCGTTGATTTGGGCCTCGCTGACACTGATGGTTCCGTTCTGGTCTTCATCGACCTGATTGAATGCCTCGTTTCCAAGGGCATTAGCCGTACCGGAAACCACCAGACACAAGGCAAGCAGACTGATTTTCTTCATCTGTGCAGGGTCCTTTAGCTGAGGTTCTACTGCTTTCTGTCACGACTGCCAGGAGTCGTAATACATGACAAAAAGGCAACCCGGCCATACGTAATGCATTTTCATCCTGAAGGGGAAAGCAATACGCATTGCGGCCGGACACCTTGCTGGAGATGCCAACCAGCCTCTATCCATAGCGGCTGGTCTGATCCTTCTTGGATCTCTACATCCTTGACGCGGTCATCCTGACCTGTTCGTCCGTGAACTGCTGGTGATGTTGGATGAATATCACCTCCTGCTCGCAACTGGCTTTTACTTCCCTGACAGAAACCAGTGCTGACAATCCATTGCTCTGAGCTCCCTTATTGGAAATGCCTGTCCTTTTCCTCACCTCATGCAGAGGCGCTGCATCCTGCATCCAGACGTAGCAAATACGTGAGCACTACGATGAGCTTGTCTCTCCTTGTTTACGTCCTGAACAATCGTAGGTCAGATCCATCCCTGTTTGGGCTTCCTGCCTGATCTCACATTCCTGTGGGATCATTTGACACTCGTGCCAACCCTGGCTGGAGTACTTGTCAAAACACTTTTGCGCTCAAGACCGAAGCTGCTTGAGTTGCTTGAACTCGCTAAGGTCCAGGGTTTTACTGTTGTCTTTGTCCAGTTGTGAGAACGCCGCTTTCAGACCCGGCAGCTGTGCAGCCTCTGCTGGCTGTAACTGTTCATCGTGATTACTATCCAGCTGGTAAAAGAGATCTTCAATCACGGTGCTGGCATCTGACTGACGAAACGGTATTAACAGAAGCAGCAGTGCGACCAGAACCACCAGATGGATACCAACACCTGTATAAATACCTGTGCGTGTCATGGCGCAGTTCTCACGTTCTTTCAAATGTTCATTGCTTGTCACGCTCTTGCCGACTCACTCAGAGCAGGAGCTACTTTTGTATAAGTGCTCGCCGACAGGCATGATCGCAGAATGTGTGACGCTGCTGGACAAAAAGGCTTCCGGGGTGGCTGTGGCAGTCGGTTTAGGATGAAGCCTTCTTGCCCAGCACCGCATTTGCGGTTGCGTCACAGGGTATATTTCAAACCTCGTGCCATCTTTTTAAAAGCACAATAAAAACAACGATTTAGATGTTTTATTTGTGTGATTTAGTAGGAGAGAGAAAGTTATTCCTCCTGATGAGGTCTGAAAGTGTCGCTAAATAGAGACATCTTTAACTGAAGGATGTTGATAATTTCAGTTAGTCGCAATAACAACGAGGTTTTGCTGTTGTTGCTGATTTGCGACGACCAGTAGTTTCTGCCATTTAAAGTGTCATTAAATGGCGACACGCCGCTAAAAGCGACTAGTCATAAATTCAGCACATGCAAGGTATCGCCGTTATACTGCTCAGGCAGCGGGTGAGGTTATTTTGATGGACTTCACCAGCTGTCAATTAAGCTATCCCCGTTGACAGGAAACTGAATGAACTCAGCTGCAAGTACCTGGTTGCCCGTGAGCCAGGTTATCTCTCGCAATCTTTCTGTATTCGAAGCGTCATCATCACTGCTGGTGGTCAATGCTCCAGAGATAGGAGTATGGCAACAATGGAGCGCAGATACGGTTCTGCATTTTTTCTCGCAGGATTTTCGCGTTCATAGCGAATTGCGGCTGGCAGGCTTTCAAAGCCATTTTGCTGCTGTTGTTAATGAGCTGCCAGACAATGCTGATGTTTTGTTGTATTGGCCCAAGTCAAAAGAACTAGCACGTATGCTGTTAAGCATGCTGTTAAGTCATATGGAGACAGGACGGCAGCTCTGGATCGTGGGAGAACATCAGGAAGGCGTGAAAAGTGCGGCTAAGATCCTCCTCGAGGACCATGAAATCGAGCTAAGTAAACTGGACAACGCGCGACGCTGTACTCTATACAGAGTAACAGTGGATCGGGCGTTTCCTGTTTTTGATATCGAGACTTGGTTGCATTATTCAAGTGTTGTCCTGGACGACACCGAATTGCAGGTTGTAAGTCTACCGGGCGTATTCAGTCTTGGTGAATTAGACGAGGGTACAGCATTATTACTGCCCAATATGAAGTTGCCTGAGCAAGGTCGTGTTCTGGACTTTGGCTGCGGAGCAGGCATTATTGGGGCAGTTGCAAAACGACGAAATCCGCAGCTGGATGTCGAATTAATTGATGTGAGTGCCTTGGCATTGGAAAGCGCCAAGCGCACACTGGCTCAAAATGGCATAGAAGCGCTGGTGTATCCGAGCAATGCGTGGTCGGATATCGAGGGGCGATTCAAAGTGGTACTGAGTAATCCACCGTTTCACACGGGAATCAAGACGGATTATCGGGCAGTGACCGAACTGATTGCACAGGCTCGAAAAAAGATCGTGTATGACGGCTGGCTTGAAGTGGTCGCCAACGCGCATCTTCCCTATGAAGGATGGTTGCAGGAGCAGTTCAAGCGTGTTGCCGTTGTGGCTGAAACAACGAAGTTCAAGGTGTATTCAGCTAGGGGGTAGCAGTTGACGCCAATGTTGCGGTGTTAGACAGCGTTCAGGGAAGAACAATGGGATATCAAGTAACGAGGCTGGTCGCCAGGAAAGGCTCAACATTTGGCCTAAGATGAATTTTACAGTTAGGCAAATAACTATGCGTGAATATGTGAATTCAGCCTGGGTTGCATGTGTATTCAGAACACTGTTAAGCCTGGGGATAAATGCCAGTGAACTCTTTGCTCGTTTCCAACTGAAAGAAGAGGATCTCAGTTGCCCAACCGCAGTGATGGATGCTGAACGGTTGAGGCTGTTATGCAAGGAAGTAGAAAAAACTCATCCTGACTTCGGTCTGTTGGTGGGACTCCATCTTCATCCCATGAGCTTCAACAGTCTGTCTTTGGAAGTGTTGTCCCAGTCCAATCTGCTCAAGGCATTGCAGGCCTATGGTGACAATTTTCATCGTATCTGTAATCTGGGTGAGGTGGTGATCGAGCAGACTGCAGACTATGTAGAAATTGGCTTGGTGCCCAACCAGGATTTTGACAGCATTTCTGCTGCCTTGGTGGACGCTAATCTGTCTACCATTGTTACCTTGAGCCGGTTTGTGACTGCCTCACCTATCAAGCCTATTCAGGTTGTCCATTACAACAAGGTTATGTTCCCTCGCTATGAGGAGTTTTTTGCTGCTCCTGTTATTGCCGATGGTTTTCGGATAGCACTGCGCTACAGTGTGGAGGAGGCGACCAAGCCACTGTATTCCTACATTGAAGGGCAGGGTGAGGAGCTCCGGCGGTTCATTTCAGACTCCTCGCCCGTGGCGCTGGGGCAGAAGGTCAAGCTAATCATTGCTAAAGGCTTGGGGCAGAAGAAGGTAACTCTGGAGTATGTTGCGGCGCAGCTGTACATGAGTCCCCGTTCATTGCAGCGCAAGTTGTCAGAAGAAGACCTGTTGTTTCAGGATTTGCTGGAAAACGTGCGTCGCCATCGTGCCCGAGTGTTATTCACCAATCCGGACATCCCTCTTATCAAGGTGAGCAGCCAGTTAGGATTTCAAAGTCAGAATGGCCTGAGCCGATTTACGCGGGCATGGATGGATATGAGTCCGCGGGAGTTAAGACGTAAGTGGACTCCTGCTCGTGGGCAGCAGGTTGATGTGATGGAAGCGATGTCCTGATGTAGCTGTTTGAGATCTGCGTTCAGCAAGCTGAACTAAGAAAGGAGGGGCGCTCAGGCGCCCTTTCTGCTGTGCGGGAGATTTAGTTTGCATCATTTACATCGTCCGCAATCGCTAGCAGAGGAGTCAGTAGCGTGGTGTCTCTGCAAGGGCGTCCATTGGCTGTCATGGCTGCACAGGTGAAGCGGCCTTTTACCATCAGTTTATTGTCAGAAGTACGAAGAATTGCTTGCTCGAAGATGACTCGAATCCTGCCTTGGCGCGCAACCCTGAGTACAACCGTGAACTCGTCCCCACTGCTAAGCGGGGCCAGATAGTCCAGCTCGGCACGAGCAACAACAACATGAATACCTGCACGGGTCAGTTCTGCGAAGTCTAAACCTATTTGCTTGATGAACTCATGGCGGCAGTGCTCCATATAGTTCTGATAAACGGCGTTGTTCACTATGCCCTGCATGTCGCATTCATAGTCGCGTACGCTTGTGGTGATCATGTAGTGAGGCGTAACCATCATTCTTACCTTATGTTTATAGAACTATTCGAGTTGGTAGAGGTGCTTCGTATTGTCAGGCTTGAAGATGGTTGAAAAAGCAGCACTCAGACAACGTGTCTGTACAGATGCTGCTCAGGGTGCTGCATTAGCCCGATTTTGCGCGGCTTAGACTAAAGTATTCCTGCCTTGCAGAACAACCGGAATCTAGATGTTCTGCTCGCTATTGCTGTCTTGTTCACAGGGTTGTCCAGATTTTCTGTGGATAAGATGGCAGTGCAGGTGAGGTCTGAGACGGATATCAGTAGAATGAACGCCTTATTCTGGAAGAGGTGCTTATGCGCGTTTGTGGAGTTGAGTTTAAAGGTGGTGAGGCCATTGTGGCACTGCTAGAGCGTGACCGTGGACTGTTTCACTGGTTACCCTGCCGTACCAATCGTATCACGCTCAAAGATGATGCCAACGCCGAGGGGATCCGTCATTTCCAGTTCACCTTTGCCAAGCTGATTGAGGATTACAAGGTCGATCATGTCGCCATGATCAGTCGTCCACACAAGGGACGTTTTGCTGGAGAGGGGGCGACTTTTAAAATGGAAACGGCTATTCAGCTGATTGAAAATTTGAACTCAACGCTGTTGGAACCCAGTGACATCAAGAGTGTTTTAAGTCGCTTTCCGGTAAATGAACAGGATATTGGGGTCAAGCGCTTTCAAAAAGAAGCGTTTCTTGCCGCCTATACTTGGCTGAACAAGCAGCTGGCAGGTACTGAGTAATACATTGAGTATTTCTCGGTCAGCAGTGGAAAGCCTGATGCCACGTGGCTTTCAGGCTTTTTCCTGAGCTTTTCCACAAGACTATCAACCCTAAGTGGGGATAACTCGTCGATTAGCCTTTCCAGAGGATGGCTGTGACTTCATCACCGTCCACCTTCCACCATTCATCCGGATCTTGCTGCTCTTCCCAGCCACTGCGAATACAGCGCACCTGGCAGGACAGCATCTTGCTGGCTTCTTTGGCGCAATCCAGATCGGTTTCCCAGGGAGTGGCTGCCGAGTCAAACCAAATGCTGGTGAACTCCTTACCAGCTGCCCGTTCTACAATCACGATCGGAATTCCCTGAACCTTGGCCTGCTGACTGTCACCACGTTTCTTAAACGGCGGCAGCTCGCCAAAGCACTGTTCCAGCCAGGAGCGGATGCTCTCAACGGAGGCATTTTTTACATAGATTTCTATGTCAGGATGTCGGGGCATATCAGGTGTCCAGGAAGCGTACTAGCCAAATCAGCAAAATCATCAGGTAGCCACTCAAAGCGATCAGCCCTCCGATGACTGCGGCGGCAATGCCCACCGTGCCTACCCAGTACTCTGTCTGAGGTGGCAGGTGGAACCAGGGGGCCACGATATGTATAGCGACCCCGGGAAAGAATAGCAGGGCTCCGACCAGCATTCTGATCAGGTAGCGCAATGGCTGTTCACTGCGTGCCCTGATGGCGTCGAGCCAGGAAGCCAGTATGGCCATATCAGCTTAAAAGCCGCGCCATAATATTCTCATACAGGTCAGACAGCGTATCGAGGTCCTTGCTGCGAACACATTCATTGATCTTGTGAATGGTGGCATTGACCGGGCCGAGTTCGACAACCTGAGCCCCCGTTGGTGCTATGAAACGGCCGTCAGAGGTACCGCCTGAAGTGGATAGCTCGGTGTCATAGCCAGCAACAGCTTTGATACTTTCGACACAGGCGGCAACCAGATCACCCTCAGCTGTCAGGAAAGGGTGACCACTAAGGGTCCACTTTAACTGGTAATCCAGACTGTGTTTGTTCAGCACCGCCTCGGTGCGCTGTTGCAGCTGTTCTGCTGTGCTCTCAGTGGAAAAGCGAAAGTTAAACTGGACGTCTACTTCACCGGGGACCACGTTGGTAGCGCCTGTACCAGCATGAATGTTGGAAATCTGGAAACTGGTGGGAGGGAAGAAGGCATTACCATTATCCCATCGGGTTTGTGCCAGTTCAGCCAGTGCAGGAGCTGCTTTGTGAATGGGGTTGTCCACCAGGTGGGGGTAGGCAACATGTCCCTGAATCCCTTTGACCTGGAGATGGCCGCTGATAGAGCCGCGGCGGCCATTCTTGATGATGTCACCTACCTTCTCTGTACTGGATGGTTCGCCGACTATGCACCAGGTGATCTTTTCCTGGCGTGCTTCGAGGGTTTCTATCACTCGAACCGTGCCGTTGATAAAAGGGCCTTCCTCATCGCTGGTGATCAGGAACGCAATAGAGCCTTTGTGGTCTGGATGGTGATCGATAAAGCGTTCAACAGCTGTGATCATGGCTGCCAGGCTGCCTTTCATGTCGGCTGCGCCACGGCCATACAGATAGCCATCCCGGAAGCTGGGCTCGAAAGGCGGGCTGTCCCATTTTTCCAGTGGTCCGGTAGGAACAACATCGGTATGGCCAGCAAAGCACAGTAGAGGGCCTTCCGTGCCACGGCGGGCCCAGAAGTTATCGGTATCTTCAAAACGCAGACGTTCTATCTGGAAGCCCAGAGCCTGCAGGCGCTCAATCATCAGCTCCTGACAGCCAAAGTCTTCAGGTGTCACGGAGGGGCGGCGGATCAGCTCGGCAGCCAGGGTCAAAGTGGGGGAGAGTGTGGTCATTGCTCAACTATCTTGCAGAGTGGCGAGGTAATGTTGATAGAACTGCTTGGCGGTGCGTCCACTGTGGCTGGCTCGCCCCATTGCAAAAAGGCGGGCTGCCTGGTGCAGCGCTGATCGGTCAGTGTTAACGTCCCCGAACAGCTGATCAACCATGGTGAAGTAGGTGTCCCAGCTGGTTGGGTAAAAGGACAGCCACAAGCCAAATCGGTCTGAAAGGGCCATCTTGTCTTCAACTGCATCGGCGTAGTGGATCTCTCCATCCACGACCTGCGTTTGTTGATTATCTGACATGTGTTCAGGCAACAAGTGACGTCGGTTGGACGTGGCATAGATGCGCACGTGCTCAGGAGGGAGTTCCAGCCCGCCTTCCAATATGGATTTCAGTGGCTTGTAGCCCACTTCACCTTCTTCAAATGACATGTCGTCGCAGAAAATGATGAAGCGATAGGGTTCGGCTTCCAGCAGATCAAGAATTTCCGGCAGCCACAGTAAGTCCTCTTTGTCGACCTGAACAATTCTGAGCCCCTGTGGGGCCAGCTCGTTAAGTAACGCTTTGATAAGTGAAGATTTTCCGGTCCCTCTGGAACCCCATAGCAGCGTATGGTTACTGGGCTGGCCTTGCAGAAAGTGCTGAGTATTGCTCAGAAGTGCCTGCTTCTGACGTTCCACGCCAAGCAAGGATGTCAGACGAACAGGATCGAGCCGACTGATGGGCCGCAACTGATGAGTGTGGGCGCGCCATACTGCCGCGTAGGTAGTTTTCCAGTTGACGAATGACATGGGGCTCTCCTTCAGCGCCCCATCATACTGAGCTGAACCGAGGTAGGCCAGTCGCTTGGCCTACCAGCCGGTTTGAATGCAGCGTCCTAGGTCACAAACTGATTGAGTTCACTTCCCAGCGCTCGCAGTTTCTGGGTGACGGTCTGCTCTTTATGGCGCGCAGCTTCCATCATGGCCTGAGTCTGCTCTGATAACTGACGGATATGGCTCAGGCGTTGGCTGATGGCCTGACTGACCTGATTCTGCTGGTCGGTCGCACTGGCAATCTGCACATTCATGCTGTGAATGCTTTCCACATTGGACAAAATGTCACCTAATCCACCAGCACCATCATCCACGTTGTTGACGCCCTTTTGTGCCCAGCTGCGGCTGCGCTCCATGGCGGTACGAGTATCCTCCATGCCTTTTATCAAACGCTGAATGATATCTTCGATCTCTTGTGTTGAGTCCCCAGTCCGGCTGGCGAGGGTGCGTACTTCGTCGGCAACTACCGCAAAGCCTCGTCCGGACTCTCCGGCTCTGGCTGCTTCAATGGCAGCGTTCAATGCCAGCAGATTGGTTTGTTCGGCGATGCCACGAATGACATCAAGGACGGAACGGATGCTGTCTCCTTCCCGGGAGAGCTGCTGACTGACGCTCTCACCAGTCTCAATTTCTACTTCGAGTTCACGCATGGTGACAATTGTCTGTCGTGTGAGGTTTTCGGCGTGACGTGCCGCAGTGCGGACGCTGTCTGCGGCTGCGGAAGCCTGACCAGTATTGTTAGCGATCTGCTCAATACCCTGACTCATTTCAACGACGGCATGGGCCGCATCGGCGATGGAAGCATGCTGTTCAAGTAACCGCTGCTGAGTCTGCACGCTATGAGCGTTGACTTCACTATTCGCGCTTATCACATCGGTCATGGTGGTTTGCATATGGCTCACCAGCTGATGTATGCGGCTGACGAAACCATTGAATGCCAGGGCCAGCTGACCGACCTCATCCTTACTCTTGGGCGCCAGGGCAATGGTGAGGTCTGCATCATCAGTATTGAGTTTTTGCAGCTCCCTGGTGGTCAGTAATACCGGCCTTACTACCGAGGAGGTGACAAACCAGTAACTCAGAAGGATGACGGCGAGACCTGCCAGGAGGCTACCCCAGAGAATGGACTGGCTAAGAGTTTTGATGCCCGGCAGGGTAGATGTGTAGGCATTTACCTTTGCCTGGCTGTCCTGTTGCAGTGCATTTAGTGCACCCAGCAGATGCAGGGACTGATCGCTCAAATCATTGAATAATCCATCCGCTACGGCGCCCATAAAGCGCTGATCAAGCCAGCTATCTCGGGAGTGGCGATAAGTCGTCAGCAGTTTATCCAGCTGCTTGGCTTTATCAGGACTGAGAAAGCCGTTGGCAAAGACCGCATTCAATGCCTGCTCTGCACTGTCGCTGGCCTCCTTCAGCTGTTGCAGTGCGTCGGGGTCGTCAGGTTCGAGTAGCAGTCGATAGAGAGCAATTGTCTGCCGTTGAATGGAGAGGCTGCCCTGAGTGAGGTGGTCAGCATGGTCGCGAGCAGGGCCAGTAACGTAATCCAGCGCCTGACTGAGTGATCTGCCTACCCAAATGCCGATACCGCAGGCAGTGAGCAGGGTCAGGCCGATGAGCAAGTAACTAATACCTACCTTGTGTGCCAGTTTCATCTAGAGCGATCTCATTGTTGTTTTTGTGAATGGAGTTCACTAAATGGTGACCTTAAAAGAGATGGCAGAAACTGTAAAGTAGACCTAGGGCGGGCATTGTGATGCCGGGTAGGTGTTGGGAAGAGAAAAGAAAAACGGGGCCGTCTGGCTAATGCCAGTCAGTTAAGCTGACTGGCATTTTTATTTCTGGTCGGATACTTGGACGGCTTGGGCTTGACCACCCGCGGGTAACTGCGATCCTCGCGTCGATGAGGCAGGACGTAGTGCATGGCCGAAGCCTGTAGTTCGGCCAGGTAGCGAGGGATGTTGCCAGGATGCTTCAAAGAGACCCCGTTCAAGAAGCCCAGAATCGCCCAGGTGCAAGCGGTGAAGCTCATTTCACAGGGGGAGATGCCAGGGCAGTGGCGACTCATTTCCAGCATTTGATAACGCAGCAGGTTGTACCCCAGTAGTACGCCCCACCGTTCTTGTTCAATCATTTCCGGCGTCTTACTACGCAGTGTGTAGTGACCCGCGAGCATGCCTTGCTTCAGTTCTCGATAGCCCAGTTCGATTTCCCAACGCTGGCTGTACAGATCCACGATGTCGTCGGGTGGGAAGCGCAGAGGATCGATCATCGAGGTCAGTACCTGCCGCACTTTGCCCTTGATGGTTTTGCTTAATAACCGAGCCTGTAGCGTGTCTGGCAGGTCGGGCCATTGCTTACGCGCCTGCGGCGAGGTCTTTAGCGAGACGATGGCATCGTGGCGCCCTAACTTACGCAGCACCTCGTATTGAGCATCCTTGCGCAGCGGCAGTAACCAATGGCGCTGAGTGCCTGTCTGTTGCCAGCGATGAAGTAACCCCAGTGAATAGAAACCACGGTCGAACAAGGTCAGCGAGTGATCGGGTGTACTGTCGATCAGTTGTTCGGCCAGTTTCATCTCGTTGCTGTGGTAGCCGGCAAAAGCACTACTCACCAGCATATGGCTGGTCAGCTCCATCTGGCAGACCATGCGAACTTGGGGATAGCCGGTATCTGAGCAGGCGCAAACCGGCCCACGTGGGGTGGTTGGCGCTGGCATGCCAGCGTTGTTGAGTCAGGGAAAAGACTTCTCGCACCGCAGCGTTGCCCAAGCGCTGGCGACCTTGCCCAATGGCACTGGGCGCGACCAATGGCCTTTGCCCTGGCAGCATGATGTCCATACGGCTCGCGGCATCCCAGGCTGACATCCGGCGAAACAACGCCATGGCGATCACGCACCCGATCATGGCTTCAAGAGGGAGACGTCGTTTACGCAAAGTCGCCACTCCCGCCGTTTCCAGTGCGGTGCTAACCAGCTCTGGATCAAGCAGCGCCTCCAGCTCGTCAAGGGAGTGAGTAGCAGAAGCCACTTCGTGAGTCAGTGCCAAGGCGCGGGAAAGTCGCATAAAAAATCCGATGCTCAAAACAAGCATCGGATTTTCGTTTTAGGGCGCAAAAGGTCAAGCTGTTGGGCTTAACTGATTGGCATTAGGCCGTCTGGCCCCGTTTGGTGCGTCTACTATACCGGTCAGTTGTGTGCGTGCAGCGCTTCATTCAGCTCAATGGCTGACTTGTTGGTCTTGCACTCGATGCGGCCGGTTTGTGAGTTGCGACGGAACAGCAGGTCAGATTGCCCTGCCAGTTCAGACGCCTTGATGGTTTTGACTTCCTGGCCCTGGTCATCCAGCAGAGTGACTTTCGAGCCGCCGGTCAGATATAGGCCGGCTTCCAGAGTGCAGCGATCACCCAGTGGGATGCCCAGACCGGCATTGGCGCCTAGCAGGCAGTTTTCACCGACAGAGATCACCACATTGTTGCCGCCGGACAGGGTGCCCATGGTGGAGCAGCCGCCACCCAGATCCGAACCCTTACCAACGACCACACCTGCAGAAATACGGCCTTCGACCATGCTGGTGCCGAGAGTGCCCGCATTGAAATTGACAAAGCCTTCATGCATCACGGTCGTACCCTCGCCCAGATGCGCACCCAGACGAATACGGTCTGCATCACCGATACGAACGCCAGCAGGGACGACGTAATCTGCCATGCGCGGGAACTTATCGACGGAGACTACCGTCAGCCATTCACCTTTCAGGCGTGCCTGCAAACGACGATCATTCAGCTCGTCCAGAGCGATCGGGCCCTGGTTGGTCCAGGCAATGTTGGGCAGTAGACCAAACATGCCAGTCAGATTCAGCTGGTGCGGTTTGACCAGACGGTTCGACAGCAAATGCAGCTTCAGGTACACCTCGGCCAGGCTGGCAGGGGCCGTATCACTTTCCAGAATAGTGATTACCAGTGGCTGTTCTGAATCCTGGCTGATGGCCAGCAGTTCTGCCAGCTGCTCATATTCAGCCTGGGTCAGGGCCGTCGCCAGGGCTGGAATGCTGTCCTTATCCAGAGCGATCACCTGATTGCCACCCTCGTATCCCAGCTGGTGCTTGAATACATCCACCAGTGCAGCGGTGGGATTCAGCAGGGGATAGGGGTAGAACACTTCCAGCCAGGCTCCTGCCTGAGACTGGCTGCCGATACCAATCCCAAGGGCGAGGTGGGATGTGCTCATGGTGTATCTCCTATATCTGTCATTGTGATTAAAAACGGTAAGGCTTCAGTGACGGCTGACTCAGCCCAGCCACTGAGCGTAGTCTGCTTCTTTGAATCCGAGGTGGCGGCTGCTGCCCGTATCCAGCAGAGGGCGTTTGATTAATGCAGGCTGTTCCAGCATCAGTGCAATCGCCCGTTGGTTATCCATATCGTTTTTCTGTTCGTCACTGAGCCCACGCCAGGTAGTGCCACGAGTGTTTAGCAGCGCTTGCCATCCCAGCTCATCACACCAGCTTGTCAGTTGTTCCTGAGTCAGGCCATCCACCCGGTAATCATGAAAGCGATAGTCCAGCTGCTGGGTTTCCAGCCATTTGCGAGCCTTCTTGATGGTGTCGCAGTTTTTGATCCCGTACAGGGTGATCATCGGTAAGTCCTGTGTCATGGCACTTGTCAGTGGCTGGCTATTTTAGAGACGTGACTCAACGAAACGGCGGATACGCTGAGCCGCTTCCACGCATTCTTCCAGTGTTGCCACCAGTGCCATACGTACGTGGCCTGCGCCGGGTATACCATCCGCTTCGCGAGACAGATAGCGGCCAGGCAGTACAGTGACATGCTGCTCATTGAACAAGTCGCGTGCAAAAGCTTCATCATCCCCACCGGCTACCTGCGGCCACAAGTAGAAACCCGCGTCTGGGCGACTGACTGTCATCACGTCGCCGAGAATATCCAGCACAGCGTCAAATTTGCGGCGATAGAGGTCGCGATTCTGTTCGACATGCTGCTCATCATCCCAGGCAGCGATGCTGGCCTGCTGTACTTGTACCGGCATTGCACAGCCGTGATAGGTGCGGTATCGAAGGAAAGCTGTCATCAGTTCGGCATCTCCGGCGACGAAACCGGAGCGTAGTCCTGGCAGATTGGAGCGTTTGGACAAACTGTGAAAAACGGCACAGCGGCTGTAGTCGTGACGGCCCAGTTTGGCACAGGCTTCCAGTAACCCCATCGGAGGCTGCTGCTCATCGAAGTAGATTTCCGAATAGCACTCATCCGAGGCGATGACAAAATCATACTGATCAGCCAGCTCCAGCACGCGGGCAAAGTCTTCCAGCTTCATTACCGCGCCAGTCGGGTTGCCTGGGGTGCAGAGAAACAGCAGCTGGCAACGTTGCCAGATTTCTGCAGGAATGGCGTCGTAGTCGGGGCGATACTGGTTTTCTGCGGTGCAGTTAAGGAAGTAAGGTTTTGCCCCAGCCAGGAACGCTGCACCTTCATAGATTTGGTAGAAAGGATTGGGGCTGAGTACCAGGGGTTCAGGCTGGCTGCTGTCAATGCACGCCTGGGCAAAGGCAAACAGCGCTTCCCGCGTGCCGTTGACGGGCAGAATATGACGTTCGGCGTCCAGACTGCCTTCAGTCAGCTTGAAGCGACGTTGCAGCCAGCCGGCAATGGCCTGGCGCAGCTCTGGAAGCCCCTTGGTGGTAGGGTAGACAGACAGCCCGCCAATGGCATTAATCATGGCCTGTTCAACCATCGCCGGTGCGGCGTGCTTGGGCTCACCGATGGACAGTGCGATATGACGCAGGTGAGCGGGCGGTGTCGTTCCGGCCTTGAGCGCTGCCAGGCGCTCAAAGGGATAAGGCTGAAGGTCTTGGAGATGGGGATTCATCATGGTCAGATCTGGGCCAGTTCATCGAGTTGTTGACAGATGGCGGCGCGCAGGGCATCGCGCTGTGCGGGGTCTTCCAGCGGCTTGCCTTCCTGCGTGGTAATAAAAAATACGTCTTCTACACGCTCGCCCATGCTGGCGATCTTAGCGGTCTGCACAAATACGTCGAAGTCGTAGAAAATTTTACCGAGGGTAGCCAGCAGGCCTGGGCGGTCAGGAGATATGACCTCCAGCACCGTCCGCTTGTTGTTGGCATCATCGCTGATGTGCACCTGGGTCGGCATGGTGAAATGCTTGAACTGCCGTGGTACACGCTTGCGGACGATATCAGGGAACTCATCAGGTGCTGACAGTACTTCTTCCAGATAGCTCCTGATCTGGCTGATACGCTGGGGGTTATGGCCCAGAGACTGGTTGTCCTCATTCAGGACGATAAAGGTATCCAGACTGAAGCCATCACGCGAAGTGATGATGCGTGCATCGTGAATGTTGAGATTCAGTTGCGACAGTGCCGCAGTGGTTGCAGCAAAGAGGTCGTCCTGATCCAGGGTGTAGATAAATATCTGTGTGCCGCCTTCATGGGCCCGGCTGGTGGTTTCGCGAATGAGGATCAGTGGCCGGGTCTGGTCCAGATGATTGAGGATGGCCTCTGTGTGCCAGATGATGTCGCGTACACTTTCCCTTACGAAGTACTCATTGGGCAGTAAACGCCACAGGCGATTGACGGCGACTTCATCCAGTCCCTGCTGCTGCAGTCCCTCCATGGCATCTTTCTGGATGTCCTCAATCAGCTCAGAAATATTGATCGGCTCGTCCAGCCCCTTGCGCAGCATGTGCTTGGCATCGGAGAAAAGCTGGCGTAATAACGCGGCCCGCCAGGAGTTCCAGAGATTGGGGTTGGTGGCGTTAATGTCAGCCACGGTCAGCACAAAAAGGTAGTCCAGATAGATGGGGTCACGTACCTGCATGGCGAAATGCTTGATCACTTCCGGGTCGGAAATGTCGCGGCGCTGCGCAGTCATCGACATCAGCAGATGATGGCGAACCAGCCAGACAACCAGAGCGGTGTCCCACTTGGGCAGCTTGTGGCGACGACAGAAGGCCAGTGCATCCTGCGCTCCCAGCTCCGAGTGATCGCCGCCCCGGCCTTTGCCTATGTCGTGAAAAAGCCCGGCCAGATAGAGCAATTCAATCTTGGGTAGTTTGTGAATCAGGCTGGATACGATGGGGAAGCGGTCTGCTACTTCTGGATGACGGAACTGCCGCATCATCAGCAGTACTTTCATAGTGTGGGCATCGACTGTGTAGACATGAAACAGGTCGTGCTGCATGCGTCCAATAATATCGTTAAAGGAGGGAATATAGCGGCCCAGTATGCCATAGCGGCGCATGCGGTTGAGTTCCGTGGAGACGCCTTCCTGACTGCGTAATAGCTCCATGAACAGGCTGGTATTGCGGATGTCGGCTCGGAACTTGTCATCAATGAGATGACGGTGCTGGCGCAGCAGACGAATGGTCGCTGCTCGTACCCCCTGCACTTCCGGATGCTGGGCGCGCAAGACAAACAGCTCCATCATGGCAAAGGGGTAATACTGGAATATCTTGTCGTGGGTAACTTCGAGGTACTGATTGCGAATCTGAAAGCGGTTGTTGAGGGGGATGACGGTATCTTCTGCTTCCTGCGTGAGGATGGTTTCCTCAAAGTGCTGTAACAACAGGTCATTCAGTTCGGCGAAGTAGCCTGCAACCCGGTAGTACTTGCACATGAATTGCTCAATGGCCAGTGAGCCGGGTTCGTTCTCATAACCGAAAAAGGTCGCCAGCGTCTGCTGATAGTCGAACAGCAGGCGGTCTTCCTCCCGACCGGTAAACATGTGCAGGGCATAGCGGACAGTCCACAGATACTCCAGGCCCTGGTTGATGCTCTCCAGCTCCTTCACGGTCAGAAAGCCATGGCTGACCAGCTCACTCAGGGACTCGGCGCCGTAGTGGCGCTTGACTACCCAGCCGATGGTCTGGATATCTCTCAAGCCACCGGGGGAGTTCTTGATATTCGGCTCCAGATTGTAGCCAGTTTGCTGGGTTTTTTCGTAGCGAGCCCGTTGCTCTTCGCACTTGGCCTTGAAAAAGGCTCGCGATGACCAGGCATCCTCAGAGGTAACCTTATCCTGCATTTCTACTCGCAGACTGGCTGGACCAATCAGTGTACGAGCTTCAAGCAGGTTGGTTGCTATGGTCAGATCATCCCTGGCCTGTTCGTAGCATTCGGACACGGTGCGAACGCTACTTCCTACTGCCAGCTTGATATCCCATAGAAAGGTCAGAAAGGCGGCAAGGGACTCTTCATACTTACTGGCATACAGCTCATCGTCCATCAGCACCAGCAGGTCAATATCGGAGCAGGGGTGTAATTCGCCCCGACCGTAACCCCCGACCGCCACCAGGCTGATGTCATCGTCTTCAGGCAGTTGATGCCAGGCCCACGCCTGGCGTAACAACTGATCCATGAACCAGGCTCTGCCGTTGATCAGGCGACGAATGTTGTGGTGTTCGCGAAAACGGTGGTCCAGCGTTGATTTGGCGTGCTCAATGGCTTTCTTGAACAGAGGAATACTGTGACGGGTACGTCCCAGATCCTCACGGAAAGCAGCGACATCGAAAAGCTCAGTATCGTCTGGATAACTGTCCACAGGCAGAGCCATAGTTGTCTCCCAAAAAGGCTTAGATGCCGGTTTCATCCTTGCGCAGGGTCAGAATTTCCACGCCGGTGTCGGTCACCAGCAGGGTGTGCTCCCACTGTGCGGATAAACGGCGGTCAACGGTTTCTACCGTCCAGCCGTCCTTTTTTGACAGCTTCACATGACGCTTTCCAGCATTAATCATTGGCTCGATGGTAAAGATCATCCCAGGCTTGAGTTCGACCCCGGTGCCTTGCTTGCCGTAATGCAGTACCTGTGGGTCTTCGTGGAATTCAGCCCCGATGCCGTGGCCACAGTATTCTCGTACCACGGAATAATGATTGCTTTCAGCGTACTGCTGAATGGCATGGCCAATATCGCCCAGACGTGCGCCGGGTTTGACCAGACGAATACCGATATACAGACATTCCTTGGTGATATCAGTCAGGCGCTGAGCGTGTGGTATAGGTTTGCCAACGTGAAACATCGCACTGGTATCGCCGTGGTATCCATCTTTAATGACAGTGATATCGATATTAATGATGTCACCCTGCTTCAGGGGCTTGTCATTGGGGATGCCATGGCACACAACATGGTTCACAGAGGTGCAGATGGATTTGGGGAAACCGTGGTAATTCAGGGGAGCCGGAATGGCCTGTTGCTCATTCACAATATAGTCATGACAGATACGGTTTAATTCATCCGTCGTTACTCCGGGCTGAACGTGGGGTTCTATCATTTCCAGAACTTCTGCGGCCAGGCGGCCGGCAACACGCATCTTGGTGATTTCTTCCGGGGTTTTGATCTTGACAGTCATGAGGCTGGGTCTGGCTCCATAGCGAAAGACTCCCCAGTGTCGATGGCATTCTGCGGCTATCGGGCAGGGAGTTGAGGACGTTGGCCATTGTACACAGATTGCAGCAACGGGAAAAATTGCCGTGTAACTTTTGCTGGACAGGGTTTTGTGGTATAACACCGGCGCTTAAAGTGGCTAACCCCGATATGCATATGTTGCGGGAGCGATTTTAAACATCAACAGTGTTAAATCACACATGTGCCGACACAGCATCCGAGGGTGCCCTGAAAAGGGTCGGAGACTGGGGTACATGGAGGCCTAACCCTAACATCTAAAGGAAAAATCATGGCAAAAGTTACCATGCGCGACCTGCTGAAAGCAGGTGTACACTTCGGTCACCAGACTCGCTACTGGAACCCCAAGATGGGCAAATACATCTACGGGGCTCGCAATAAGATCCATATCATCAACCTGGAGCACACTCTGCCCATGCTGAATGATGCGCTGGATGTTGTTGGCAAAATGGCTGGTAAAAAGAACAAGATCCTGTTCGTTGGTACCAAGCGTGCAGCTGCTGAAGTTATCAAGCAGGAAGCTACCCGCGCCGGTATGCCTTACGTAAACCATCGTTGGTTGGGCGGCATGCTCACCAACTACAAGACCATCCGTCAGTCCATCCGTCGTTTCCGTGAGCTTGAAGCACAGAAACAGGACGGTACTTTCGACAAGCTGACCAAGAAAGAAGTCCTGATGCGTACCCGTGAAATGGACAAGCTTGAGCTGTCTATCGGTGGTATCAAGGATATGGGTGGTCTGCCTGATGCCCTGTTCGTTATCGACGTTGAGCACGAGCGCAATGCCGTTCTGGAAGCTAACAAGCTGGGTATCCCTGTAATTGGTGTTGTTGATACCAACAGTGATCCTGCTGGCGTTGACTACGTAATTCCGGGTAACGATGACGCCCTGCGTGCAATTGAAATCTACGCTAAGTCAATGGCTGATAGCGTACTGGAAGCTGTAGCGCAGAACGCCGATGGCGACAAAGGCGAATTCGTTGAAGTCAGCGAAGACGCAGAAGCGGCAGCTCAGTAAGTAATTCACTGAGTTGACGTTGAAGAAGGGGAGCAGTGCTCCCCTTTTTTGAAAGCTGATACCCGTTCAAGATCATTTTAAGAGGATATCCGACATGGCAGCTATTTCTGCTTCTCTGGTGAAAGAACTGCGTGAGCGCACTGGCCTGGGCATGATGGAGTGCAAGGCTGCACTGGTAGAGGCCAATGGCGACATCGATCTGGCAATCGACAACCTGCGCAAGTCCAGCTCCCTGAAAGCGGCCAAGAAAGCCGGTCGTACTGCTGCTGACGGTGTGGTTGTAGTTAAACAGTCTGATGACAACACTTACGCTGTAGTAGTTGAAGTTAACTCTGAGACTGACTTTGTTGCTCGCGATGACAACTTCGCTGCCTTCGCAGCCAAGGTTGTGGGCAAAGCCTTCAGTGATAAGCAGATTGATGTGGCTGCACTGATGGAAGGTGAACTGGAAAGCGATCGTTCTGCTCTGGTTCAGAAAATTGGCGAAAACATCGGTGTGCGCCGCGCAGCGCAGGTAGCATCTGATGTGGTTGGCAGCTATGTTCACAGCAACAACCGTATCGCTGTTCTGGTTGCGCTGAAAGGTGGTAACTCTGAGCTGGCAAAAGACGTAGCAATGCATGTTGCTGCTTCCAATCCTCAGGTCGTCAAACCTGCTGATATGCCTCAAGAGCTGATCGAGAAAGAGAAAGAAATCTTTACCGCTCAGGCTCAGGAGTCTGGCAAACCTGCAGAAATCATTGAGAAAATGGTGCAGGGTCGTATTCAGAAGTTCTTGGCTGAAAGCAGTCTGATCAACCAGCCTTTCGTTAAGAACCCAGAAGTCACCGTGGGTGATCTGGCCAAACAGGCTGGCGCTGAAGTGGTGTCTTTTGTGCGTTTCGAAGTAGGCGACGGTATCGAGGTCGAAAAGAAAGACTTCGCTCAGGAAGTTGCTGAACAGCTGAAGAAGTAATTCAGCTTCTGTTTAAACCGCCGACTGTTGTCGGCGGTTTTGTCTATATGGTGTATACCACATATCTGTATTCTGGAGCTCGACCTTATGGCCACCGAAAAGAATCAAGCCAAATATAAACGTATTCTGCTGAAGCTTTCCGGAGAAGCCCTGATGGGGGATGAGAGCTTTGGTATTGATCCTAAAGTGCTTAATCGCATGGCGCTGGAAGTTGGCCAGTTAATCGGGATCGGCGTTCAGGTAGGCTTAGTGGTAGGTGGCGGGAATTTGTTCCGTGGTGCGGCATTGGATGCTGCCGGAATGGATCGTGTGACCGGTGATCATATGGGGATGCTGGCAACAGTGATGAATGCCCTGGCTCTGCGCGATGCCCTGGAGCGTTCAAATATAGCTACTCGAGTCATGTCTGCAATTCCTATGAGTGGTGTGGTCGATCATTATGATCGCCGTGGCGCGATTCGTGCCCTCAAACAGGGAGATGTGGTTATATTTGCCGCTGGTACAGGTAATCCGTTTTTTACCACTGACTCTGCTGCCTGTTTACGTGGCATTGAAATTGAGGCAGATGTGGTATTGAAGGCAACCAAGGTTGATGGTGTCTATACTGCTGATCCGGTAAAAGACCCAGCTGCTACTAAATACGATTTTCTCACCTATGATGAAGTTCTTGAGCGTCAGTTAGGCGTGATGGATCTTACAGCTATCTGTTTGACGCGCGATCACAACATGCCTGTTCGGGTATTTAACATGAACAAGCCTGGAGCGTTGGCCAGCATTGTGACAGGGGGGCCTGAAGGCACCCTTATCAGTGTGGCGCGTTAACCAAGTCGGGAGACCATAATGATTGAAGATATCAAACGCGATGCTGAGCAGCGCATGCAGAAAAGTATCGAGTCGTTAGAAGGCCAGTTCAACAAGATTCGCACTGGGCGTGCAACACCTGCGATTCTGGATGTGGTACGAGTCAGTTACTACGGAGTTGATACCCCGTTGAGCCAGGTGGCTAACGTCATTGTAGAAGATGCCCGTACCCTTCTGATCTCTCCATGGGAGAAAAAGCTGGTCCCGGAAATCGAGAAGGCGATCTATCGTTCCGATTTGGGGCTGAATCCGAATACTACGGGTGACGTTATTCGTGTACCTATGCCTCCATTGACTGAAGAGACGCGCAAGACTTACATCAAGCAGGCGCGTCAGGAGGCAGAGAATGCACGTGTCGCCATCCGTAATGTGCGTCGTGATGCCAATGGGATGATCAAGGATCTGCTCAAGGAGAAAGAAATCTCCGAAGACGATCAGCGTCGTGCTGAGGAAGCTATCCAGAAAGTGACCGACAAATACATTGCTGATGTTGATAAGCATCTCGAGTCGAAAGAAGCGGATCTGATGGCGATCTGATGGTGAGGGCCGAGCTCGCTTGGCCCCAAACCCATAACGCTGCAAACGATGCAGTGCATGAGTGTCGTATTCTCTATGTCTAAGGAAGTTGCCCTGAGTACAGTCCCTCGTCATGTAGCCATAATCATGGATGGAAACAATCGTTGGGCAAAAAAACGCTTTCTGCCGGGAGTGGCAGGTCATAAGGCAGGAGTAAAGTCAGTTCGTGCAGTCATTGATACCTGCATCAAGCATGGTATCGAGGTACTGACGCTGTTTGCTTTTAGCAGTGAAAACTGGCGACGGCCAGAAGATGAAGTTAATGCGTTAATGTCACTCTTTGTGTATGTGCTTGAGCGTGAGGTCAAAAAATTACACAAGAGTAACGTCAAACTCAGGGTTGTAGGTGAGCGTGAGCGCTTAGGTGTGCAGCTTAACAAGCTGATTGATAGCGCAGAGGCATTAACCTGCAATAACACTGGGCTGGTTCTTGCTGTGGCTGCCAACTATGGCGGTCAATGGGATGTCGTTAATGCATGCAAGAAATTAGTCGCTCAGGTTCAGGCTGGCGAGTTGGCGTGTGACGATATATCAGAAGATATTTTTAACGCAGCTGTGAGTTTGGGGGATCTGCCAGCCCCGGATTTGTGCATTCGTACGGGTGGTGAAAAGCGCATCAGCAACTTTTTGTTGTGGCAGATGGCTTATACGGAATTCTACTTTACACCAACGCTCTGGCCTGACTTTCGTGAGAAGCAGCTGCTGGAAGCGGTTGCTGACTTCTCTGGGCGCCAGCGGCGCTTTGGTCATACTACTGAGCAAGTAGAGGCCATGAAAGGTGTTTAAGACTCGTTTAATCACTGCGCTGTGTCTGATCCCAATCGTCTTCTGGGGATTGTTTTTTTTACATGGCTTGAGCTTTCAGTTATTCACCGGTTTGGTTGTTGTACTCGGTGCTTGGGAGTGGAGTTCTTTGGCGGGTATGCGCGATTTGCGCGACCGTTGTGCTTACGTAGCAGTGATTGGCGGGAGCCTCGTACTGCTAAGTCTGTTGTCGAGTGTACAAGTATGGTTGTTGCTCCCTGGTGTATTGTTCTGGTTGATTGCGGCTTACTGGGTTGTTCGTTATCCGCAAGCCCAAGGCTGGCATACCAGGCGATTCATGACCCTGATCGGTTGGTGGGTGCTTGTTCCGCTATGGGTAGCTATGGTCTGGCTTAATGCGGTAGCCAATTTTGCTTCCTGGCTGATCTATTTGTTGTTTTTGGTTTGGGGTGCTGATACCGGCGCTTATCTTGCCGGGAAACGTTTCGGGAAGACCAAACTTGCACCTCAGGTTAGCCCCGGTAAGACCCTTGAGGGCGCTGCCGGTGCTTTTCTGACAGTTAGTCTGCTAGCTGTCGTGTTTTCTTCCTTGTCTATATTGCCTCTGTCTTTTGCTTCGTTGTGGGTGCTGAGTATGCCGATTGTGCTGGTATCTATACTGGGCGATCTGCTTGAAAGCATGTGCAAACGAGCAGTGGGAGTGAAAGACAGCGGCAAGTTGTTGCCTGGTCATGGCGGTATTCTGGATCGTATTGATAGTTTGTGTGCCGCTTTGCCATGCTATGTCTTTGCTATCTGGATGCTTGGATGGGTTTAATCTTTTACTGCACAGGTAAGCTTGAAGCTTGTCTCACTTCAATGAAGTCCGATGGATGGTGGTTTGATGTTTTTCGTCGGTTTTTGCCCAATTGCAGTATTTGGTGCTCAAATCTGTCTGGTAGGTAATGGTTCTTAAAGGTTGAGCGATGACGAATCTGATCGCCCTGATCGTCACCTTGGGTATCCTGGTGACAATTCACGAATATGGACACTTCTGGGTTGCTCGTCGCTGTGGAGTCAGAGTGCTGCGCTTCTCGGTTGGGTTCGGAAAGCCTTTACTTAGCTGGCATGATCGTCATGGTACTGAATTTTGTATTGCTGTCATTCCCTTGGGTGGCTATGTGCGTATGCTGGACGAGCGGGAAGGAGAGGTCGCGGAGTCTGAGCGTGCGTTTGCCTTTAACACCAAGACTGTTTTTCAGCGTTTTGCCATTGTGGCTGCCGGGCCAATGATCAATATCATCTTTGCAGTACTGGTGTACTGGTGGCTGTTCGTCATCGGTGTTCAGACTATTGTGCCAGTGATTGGGGAAGTGGTTCCGGGTTCGCCTGCAGCATTGGTGCAGGTGCCAGTGAATGCAGAAATAACTGCTATTGATGGGCATGCTGTCAGAAGCTGGGAAGAGGTAAATACCCGGTTAGCTGCGCTGATCGGGGAAACTACCAGTGTAGCTCTGGATGTAAAAGCGAACGATGGCAAGAGTATTCACTATCAGCTGCCTATTGAACAATGGCTGGCAAAAGAGGCTGAGCCGGATCTTTTAAATGGTATCGGCATGTTACCTTGGCGGCCGCATTGGGACTCCATTATTGGTGAGGTGGTGCCGGGGCAAGCTGCTGAGGCAGCAGGCCTGAAGGCGGGAGACAAAATCCTGGGCGTTGATGGTGTTGCAATATCCAGCTGGAGTCAGTGGGTGGATATCGTGCAGAGGCATCCCGGCCAGTCAATGCAAGTTGCCCTGATGAGAGGTGCACAGCAGCTTGGTTTGACATTGACACCTCATAGTAAGAACAGTGACGTCGATGGTCGGGTGATTGGTTACATTGGCGCTGCTCCACAGGTGCCTGTCTGGCCTGATGCCATGAAGCGAACCATTCATTACGGTGCCGTGGATGCATTTGCCGAGGCGCTTCACAAGACATCAGAAATGGTCAGTCTGATGGTTGCATCGGTAGGTAAGCTGGTTTCAGGCTTGATGTCCGTAGAAAGTCTTGGTGGGCCGATTACTATCGCTAAGGTTGCGGGGGCATCTGCATCTTCAGGGCTGGAGAGTTTTGTTTCCTTCCTTGCCTATCTGAGTATTAGTCTCGGTGTACTGAACCTGTTGCCGATTCCTATGCTGGATGGCGGTCATCTGCTGTTTTTTCTGGCAGAAATGGTCAAGGGTAAGCCTGTATCTGACACCGTGCAGATGATTTCTTTACGCTTTGGTATGGTGGTGCTCGGCGGTGTCATGTTGCTGGCTCTGTACAATGATTTGATGCGTTTGTAATATGGCGCTCATTTAATTGAGCAATGAAGCCCTGGATTAGCATGAAGCGACTAGTACACACTTTGGTTTTCGGCGCCTGTTTAGGGGTGTCTACAGCGTTGTGGGCTGACACATTCAAAGTTCAAGACATCAAGCTCGAAGGGCTGCAGCGCCTCGCCCCGGGCAACGTTTTTTCTGCTATGGGCATCAGCGTCGGTGACACGATAGATGATAGCCGGGTGGCTTCTGCGATCCGTAGTCTCTTTGCTACTGGCAACTATCAGGATGTTGATATATCACGCCAAAACAACGTTCTTTTTGTATCCGTAAAAGAGCGTCCAGCCATCAGTTTGCTCGATATAGAAGGTAACAAGGTCCTCAAGACAGATGCATTGAAGGATGGTCTGAAGAAACAGGGTCTGGCAGAAGGTGAAATTTTTCAGCGTGCAACGCTAGACAGAATTCAGGCTGAATTAGAGCGGCAGTATCTTGCTCAAGGTCGATATGGAGCGAAGGTAACCGCTTCCGTTGAAGATGCTCCCAATAACCGTGTCAAAATTAATATCAAGATCAAGGAAGGTAGCGTCTCGAAGATTTCTCACATCAATATCGTGGGAAACAAACACTTTAGTAAAGACGAACTGTTTAAGCAGTTCCAGTTAAGTACTAGTAACTGGCTGTCCTTTTTTACTGATGATGATAAGTACTCAAGGGAGAAGCTTTCAGGCGACTTGGAGCGCTTACGTTCCTACTATCAGGATCGTGGCTTTGTAAATTTCAATATCGAATCTACTCAGGTTTCCATTAGTCCTGACAAAAAGAGTGTTTTTATCACTATCAATGTTCATGAAGGTGATCAGTACAACATTGGCAAGGTGTCACTTGAGGGTGATTTGAGCCTGGGTCAGGCTGAGCTGGAGAAGCAGGTAGAAGTTAAGTCCGGTGAGTTGTTCTCCCGGAAAACTATTACTGAAGACGTGGATCGTTTAAAGGGCCGTTTGGGGCATGATGGTTTTGCATTCGCAAACGTTAACCCTGTGCCGGTAGTGCATGACGATAGCAAAACGGTCGACGTCACCTATTTCATTGATCCTCAGACCCGTACTTATGTAAGACGTATCAACTTTACAGGTAATACCGTAACTGCTGACGAAGTGCTGCGTCGTGAAATGCGGCAAATGGAAGCGGCCCCGGTCAATACTGATCTGGTTGACAAGTCGAAGAAGCGCCTTGAACGCCTTGGTTATTTCTCTGAGGTTAACCTTGATATGGCGCCCGTTCCCAATACTTCGGATCAGGTCGACCTGAACTATTCTGTGGTAGAGCAGGCATCAGGATCTCTGTCAGCCTCTATTGGCTTTGCGCAGGGAGAAGGGCTTATCTTTGGCTTTGATGTATCGCAGAAAAACTTCCTGGGTTCAGGTAATCAAGTAAGCTTTTCTCTGACCCGTTCTTCAGTGCGCACTGACTATAGTATCGACTATCTAGATCCCTACTATACCGTCGATGGAGTGTCGCGAGGCTTCAGTGTTTACTATCGTAAGACTGACTATGACCAGGAAGATGTCAGTGATTACCAGATGAGTAAGGTCGGCGCCAATATGACACTGGGTTATCCTCTGGACGAAGACTCCAACATTTCTGGCACCATTGGCTATGAAAAAGTAGGTATTGATCTTGGATCTTCTCCGATCCGTGAAATTATCAAGTACGTGGATAATTACGGTGACAGCTATAACGAATTCTTGGGCAGCGTCGCTTGGAATCGTAACCGCCTGAACAACACCCTGATGCCTACAGATGGTACTTACCAACGTGCTGGTCTTGATGTGGCTCTGCCTGGTAGTACGCTCGACTATTACAAACTTGGCTACAAGGGTGACATTTATTGGCCCATCGGTCAGAAAGGCTATGCCGTACACTTGGGCACCAACTTGGGTTACGGCGATGGCTATGGTGGAGAGACCAAGCTGCCATTCTATGAGAACTACTATCTGGGCGGTATCAGCTCATTGCGTGGCTTTAAGACTGGATCGGTTGGGCCCAAGGGGACCCCATGTATCGAAGGAACGGATTCTCCATGTGATGGCTCCGATACCAGCAGTAATGCTGTAGGCGGTAACGTGAAAGTGGCTGGTACCGCAGAATTCATTTTCCCTGTTCCTTACTTTGAAGATAAGAGCTCTATCCGTAGTCTGTTCTTCCTTGATGCAGGTAACGTCTACGATACGAAGTGTGATCGCAGCATTGATTCCAGCTGCAGCCGGAATATTGATCTGGGCGATATTCGTTACTCAACAGGTGTTGGGGTTGTGTGGCTCACGCGATTTGCGCCTCTGTCATTTGTCATTGCCCAACCATTGAATGCGCAAGACGGTGACCGTAAGCAAAGCTTCCAGTTCTCTCTGGGGCAAACATTCTGATTTTTTAAAGGAGTGAAATGATGAAGACCTGGGCGAGTGCCATGCTCGTAGGTATGGGTCTGTCTCTGGCATCTGTTGCGCATGCAATTGATGTGGTTGTACTGGACGTGCCTCAGGCATTATTCAGTTCCGAGCGTGCCAAGACATTCATGAAAGGGTTGGATAAAGAGTTTTCTGACAGCGAAGGACGCTTGGAAAGATTGGCTCGTGATATTCAGTCTGGTCAGCAGCAGCTGCAGAAGGATGGTTCAGTGATGAAAGACACTGACCGCCGCAAAATGGAGCAGTCGTTGCAGGATAAGGTCTCTGAGTATCGGTTCCTGCAGCAGAAGGTTCAGTCCGGCCGTGCAGATCGCCAGCAGGAGTTTTTGGATAATAACCGGGCTTTGCTGGATAAACTCATTCGTCAGATGATTGATCAGAAGAATATCAAGGTCATTCTTAACAAACAGGGCACTGTTTATGTTGCACCTGATGCAGACATGACTAAGACCTTGGTTGATCTGCTGAATAAGTCCAAATAACGGGACCTGCGTTTGATTTCAAAAACATTCACTCTTGGTGAGATCGCCAGCCATCTTGGGGCTGATCTTCATGGTGACGGCCAGCTCCCGATTCGGGGGCTGGCTACTCTCCGTAACGCTAAAGCTGACCAGCTCAGCTTTCTAGCTAACTCCAAATACGCCAAAGATCTGCAGGATACCCACGCTGGTGCCGTCATTATTGGACAGGATCTGTTAGGAAAATGTCCAACCAATGCCCTGGTTCTGGCCAATCCTTACCTTGGTTACGCACGTATTTCTCACTGGTTTGTCACGGATATTAATCCTCCTGCCGGTATTCATCCCAGTGCGGTGATTGCTAGCAGTGCAAGTATTGACCCTAGCGCATCGATAGGCGCTAACGTCGTTATTGGCGAAGCTGTGATGGTTGGTGCGAACACCATCATCGGGGCAGGATGCTCCGTGGGGACTGCAAGCATCATTGGTGATGGGTGCCATCTGATGGCACGAGTCACTCTTTATTCCAATGTAAGACTGGGTAATGGCGTTCTCGTTCACAGTGGTGCAGTCATCGGTTCTGATGGTTTTGGCTTTGCACCCCATCAGGGGCGTTGGATCAAGATTGCTCAACTGGGCGGTGTTGAGATTGGCGATGATGTGGAAATTGGCGCCAATACTACTATTGATAGCGGTGCTCTTGAGCCAACTCGGTTGGGTAATGGTGTCAAGATTGACAATCAGGTCCAGGTTGCGCACAACGTTCAGATTGGTGACTTCACTGCCATCGCCGGATGCGTTGGGATAGCTGGCAGTGCCATTATTGGAAAGCACTGTACCCTTGGCGGTGGAGTGGGTGTCGCAGGGCATCTGGAAATTGGTGATAACGTACATATCACCGGGATGAGCCTTGTCAGTGCATCGATACGTGAGCCTGGCGTGTATTCATCCGGTACTGCATTGACTACAAATGCGCAATGGCGCAAGAACGTAGCACGGTTCCGTAATCTGGATGATATTGCCAAGCGGGTTAAGCAGCTGGAAAAAAAGCTGCATTCTAATTCTGAAGATAAAGGTTCACTCGATGATGGAAATTAACGAAATTCGGGAGTTTCTCCCCCATCGCTATCCCTTCCTTTTGGTGGATAGAGTGGTTGAAATTATTCCCTCTGAAGATGGTGAACTTGTTGGCAGCCGCATTAGTGCCTATAAGAATGTAACCATCAATGAGCCTTTCTTTAATGGCCATTTTCCAGATCACCCCATTATGCCCGGGGTACTGATCATTGAAGCAATGGCGCAGGCGGCTGGCATTCTCGGTTTCAAAATGATTGATAAGCGACCTGAGGATGGTGCGATCTATTATTTTGTCGGAACCGAAAAGCTGCGTTTGAAGAGACCGGTGGTGCCAGGGGACCGTCTGGAGCTCAATGCTTCAGTGTTATCGGTGAAGCGTAATATCTGGAAGTTTGAGTGTTTTGCACTGGTAGAAGGCAAAGAAGTTGCTTCTACTGTTATTACTTGCGCGGTAAGGGAAGTCTGATTTTGATTCACCCTCAAGCCATCGTTGATCCAAAGGCGCAGTTGGCTTCCGATGTGGAGGTCGGTCCTTGGTCTTATATCGGGCCTGATGTCACCATAGACTCAGGTACAGTTATTCACTCACATGTTGTTATCAAGGGGCCATGTCACATCGGCAAGGATAACAAGATCTTTCAATTCTCGTCTGTTGGTGAGGAATGCCAGGACAAGAAGTATCGGGGTGAACCAACTCGATTGATCATCGGTGACCGCAATGTCATTCGTGAGGGGTGTACGCTGCATCGTGGTACCGTTCAGGACGAAGGATTGACCGAACTGGGAAATGACAATCTTTTGATGGCCTACGTGCATGTAGCACATGATTGTCGGTTAGGAAGCAATATTATCCTGGCTAACACGGTGGGGCTGGCCGGGCATGTGAAGGTCGGTGACTGGGCGATTCTGGGTGGAATGGCGGGAGTGCATCAGTTCTGTAGTATTGGCGCCCATGCCATGATCGGTGGTTGCTCACTGGTACTGAAAGATGTGCCTGCTTATGTCATGGCAAGCGGAAATCCGTTGCAGCCTCATGGCATCAATGTGGAAGGCTTGAAGCGGCGTAAGTTTTCGGACGACGCGCTGAAGACTCTGCGCAAGGCTTACAAAATCGTCTATCGCCAAGGTAATACACTCGATAAGGCCATGGACGAGTTGCAGTCAATGACTGCTGACTGCCCTGAAATACAGCTTCTGCTGGATTCATTACAACAGGCAAGTCGCGGCATTGCTCGTTGATGTCGGTGTCTCGACCTTTGCGCGTTGCCATTCTGGCGGGCGAGTTATCGGGTGATATTCTCGGAGCTGACTTGATGTCAGCTCTTCTCAAGCGCTTTCCTGATGCCGAGTTCGAAGGTATCGGTGGTCCGCGAATGCTCAGTGCCGGTCTTAAAAGCCTCTATCCTCAGGAAGCTCTGAGTATTATGGGGCTGATTGAGGTGTTACCACATCTTTTCAGCCTGGTTCGGGCGCGAAATCGCCTACGTGACCATTGGCTGGCAAATCCGCCAGATGTCTTTGTGGGTATCGATGCTCCTGATTTCAATCTCGGTCTGGAGGTTGTGCTGCGCAAGGCGGGAATTCTCACGGTTCATTATGTCAGCCCTTCAGTATGGGCATGGAAACAATGGCGGCTGAAGAAAATTGCCAGAGCTGTTGATCACATGCTGACACTTCTGCCTTTCGAGGCGGATTTTTACAAACGTTCAGGTATTCCCGTTACCTATGTGGGCCATCCATTGGCAGAGCAGATTCCCTTGACCGTAGAGCAGGCATCATCACGTCTCTTGCTTGGGTTGAATGCGGATCGACCTGTATTGGGTGTACTGCCAGGCAGCCGTGGTGGTGAAGTGAAGCGCTTGGGTGAGATCTTCATTCAGGCTGCCAAGCTCTGTCAGCAACAACTGCCGGAGTTGCAAGTCGTATTGGTGCCTGCCAATGAGAAACGCGAGGCAGAGCTGCGCGCCATTGGCTTTCCTGGCCAGTGGATCTGTGCAACGGCGCAGGCCTCACAGTGCATGGCTGCATCCAATGCCCTTCTGGTGGCATCCGGGACAGTGACTCTGGAGGCTGCCCTTTACAAACGACCTATGGTAATCGCCTACCGCCTAGCTGCACTGACTTATCGTATTGCCCGCAGAATGGTCAAGGTTGCACACATCGGTTTGCCTAATCTGCTGGCCGGTAAACGTCTGGTGCCAGAGTTGATTCAGGATGAGGTGACTCCTGATCGTGTCGCACAGCAGCTTTTACCCATGCTTAGAGAACCTTTCTCTGGTCCGCTGATAGAGGAGTTCACCGCTTTGCATCATCTGTTGCGAGCGGGAGGGGGCGAGACCGCTGCAGACACGATTGAGAGACTACTGATCGAGCGAGGCACGTTATGCAGATGAGCATGATCTTTGCTGGTGGTTTGGTTGCCGGTATTGATGAAGTAGGGCGTGGTCCTTTATTTGGTGATGTAGTGACTGCCGCAGTGATTCTTGATCCCAACAAGCCAATTGCTGGATTAGCAGATTCAAAAAAACTGAGTGAAAGTCGACGCGAGCGGCTTTATGAGCAGATTTGTGTCGACGCGATAAGCTACGCTATCGCTTCTGCATCGGTTGCAGAAATTGATGAGTTGAATATCCTCAATGCCACCATGCTCGCCATGCAGCGTGCGATTGCAGCTCTGCACATCAAGCCTGATTATGTCATGGTTGATGGCAATCGCTGCCCTCAACTGAATATTCCCTGTGAGGCTGTCGTCGGTGGTGATGCCAAGGTCGAAGCGATCAGTGCTGCCTCTATTCTGGCAAAAGTCAGTCGCGACCGAGCGATGAAAACGTGGGCCTTGATCTACCCTGGCTATGGGCTTGAACAGCATAAGGGTTACCCTACAGTCAGTCATTTACAGGCGTTAAGAGCCCTCGGCCCTACGCCTTTACATCGGCGCAGCTTTGCTCCCGTGAAAAAACTCTTGTCGGATACGCTGTCGTAGAGGCCAATTAGGCTTGCCGCACTGTTTCAGCGATATACTCTTCTTCTTTTTACTCAGAACATAATCAAGGCTAGTCATGACTACACCGGCATTTGTGCATCTGCGTGTCCACTCTGAATTTTCCCTTGTTGACGGTTTGGTCAGGGTCAAGGATCTGGTTAACGCCTCCAAGGACAAGGGGATGCCTGCTGTTGCCTTGACTGATCGTTCCAATGGCTGCGCTTTCGTCAAATTCTATAAAGCTGCCAAGGGGGCGGGAATTAAGCCGATTTGTGGTTGTGATATTTGGCTTGAGGCCGAGGTGGCTGGTGAGCCTCCCGCTCGTATGTTGTTATTGATCCAAAATAAGCAAGGTTACGCTAATCTGCTGGAGTTGATTTCTCAGAGCTTCCAACTTAACCAGCAGAATGGGATTGCAGTGGTCAAGCGCGAATGGCTGACAGAGAAGAACGCGGGTCTGATTGCGTTATCGGCAGGTGCATACGGCGAAATCGGTATCGCTTTGAACGCTGGCAAGCAGGCTGATGCGGAGCGCATGTTGCAGTTCTGGTTAGGCATATTTGCTGATCGCTTCTATCTGGAAGTGCAGCGTACTGGACGTAAGGGGGAGGAAAACTGCTTACACGCCTGTGTTGCGCTGGCCGAAAAATTCCGGGTGCCGTTGGTGGCTACCAATGATGTGGTGTTTATCAAGGAAGATGACTTTGAGGCGCATGAAGCGCGCGTTAGCATCAACCAGAGCATGACGCTGGCCGACCCGCGGCGACCAAAGTTGTACTCACAGCAACAGTATCTGCGCAGTGCAGATGAAATGGCCGAGTTGTTTGCCGATTTGCCGGAGGCGTTGGAGAACAGTGTGGCCATTGCTCGTCGATGTAGCATTGACATTCAACTCGGTACTTACTTCCTGCCGGACTACCCGATCCCTGAAGGCGAGACAATCAACTCCTTCTTCTCCCGAATCTCTCACGAAGGTCTGGAGTGGCGCCTTCAGAGTCTGTTGGATGCCAATGACCCAGAGTACGCACAGAAAAAGCAGCTTTACGTCGAGCGGTTGGATTTTGAGCTCAATACCATCAATCAGATGGGGTTTCCCGGTTACTTTCTGATTGTTATGGATTTTATTCAATGGGCTAAGGACAACGGCATTCCAGTAGGGCCTGGCCGCGGCTCGGGTGCAGGTTCTCTGGTTGCCTATGCATTGAAAATTACTGATCTTGATCCGTTGAAATACGATCTGCTATTCGAGCGTTTTCTCAACCCTGAGCGTGTCTCCATGCCTGACTTCGATATCGATTTCTGTATGGATAATCGAGACCGGGTTATCGACTACGTTGCCAATCGTTATGGACGTAATGCGGTATCGCAGATTATTACCTTCGGCACTATGGCAGCCAAAGCGGTGGTGCGAGATGTTGCTCGTGTGCAGGGGCGACCATTTAGTCTGGGTGATAAACTGTCCAAGCTCATTCCTTTCGAAGTGGGGATGACACTGAAGAAGGCTTGGGAGCAGGAAGAAGCGCTGCGTGACTTTGTCAATGGTGACGAAGAAGCGCAAGAAATAATGGAAATGGCTTACAAGCTGGAAGGTATTACCCGAAATGTTGGTAAGCATGCTGGTGGGGTGGTTATAGCGCCCACCAAGTTGTCGGATTTTGCCCCACTTTACTGTGAAGCTGATGGCTCAGGGCTCGTCACCCAATATGACAAAGGTGATGTTGAGGAGGCGGGGCTGGTCAAGTTTGACTTTCTTGGTCTGCGTACCCTGACCATCATCAACTGGGCACTGGAGACGATCAATGCCATTCATGCCAAGCAGGGCAAGGCACCTCTGGATATTGCCCGTATAGATCTGGAAGACGGCGAAACCTACAAGCTGATGCAACGAGGCGACACCACAGCAGTATTCCAGTTGGAGTCGCGAGGGATGAAGGAGCTGATCAAGCGCCTGCTCCCCAGCTGTTTTGAAGATATCATCGCCTTGGTGGCGCTGTTCCGCCCGGGGCCGCTGCAATCAGGCATGGTGGATGACTTCATCAACCGTAAGCATGGACGGGCAGAGCTGGCCTGGCCTCATCCTGACTACCAGCTGGAATCGCTGAAACCCATCCTTGAACCAACGTACGGCATCATCCTCTATCAGGAGCAGGTGATGCAGATCCCGCAGGTGATGGCGGGATACACCCTCGGTGGTGCGGATCTTCTGCGTCGTGCGATGGGTAAGAAAAAGCCGGAGGAAATGGCCAAGCAACGCTCGGTATTTCTTGATGGTTGTGCCAGCAACAATATAAGCCTGGATCTGGCGGGTAATATCTTCGATCTTGTGGAAAAGTTTGCTGGTTACGGCTTTAACAAGTCTCACTCTGCCGCATATGCATTAGTGTCATACCAGACTGCCTGGTTAAAGCGTCATTACCCCGCACCTTTTATGGCCGCGGTGTTGTCTGCGGATATGCATAACCTGGATAAGGTGGTCATCCTCATAGAGGAGTGCCGCAACATGAAGCTGGCGTTGGTATTGCCCGACGTGAATGCTTCCGACTTCATGTTTACCGTGAATGACAAGGGTGAAGTCGTCTATGGATTGGGTGCGATCAAAGGGGTGGGTGAAGGACCTATCGAAGCCATCGTGGAGGCGCGCCGGAATGGAGGGGCTTTCACTGACCTGTTTGACTTCTGTGAGCGCGTCGGAGCGAAAAAGCTCAACAAGCGAGTGCTTGAAGCGTTGATTCGCTCCGGGGCGCTGGACAAGCTTGGTCCGAGCAGAGCGGTGCTCTGGGCTGCCATTGGTGATGCTCTGCAGGCTGCTGATCAGCAGGCACGTAACTCTGACAGTGGTGTCTTTGATCTGTTTGGTGATGTTATTGCGGCCAATGATCACAACACCCTGTACTCCAGCTATTTGTCATTGGAGGAGTGGCCCGACAAGGAACGCCTCAATGGTGAAAAAGATACGTTGGGGCTATTCGTAACAGGGCATCCTATCGATGCTTATGAGCATGAGCTCAAAGGCATGGTCAAGGTGCGTCTGGCAGACCTGAAACCTAGTCGTGAAAGTCAGTTGCTTGCCGGGCTGGTGGTAGGGGTTCGAACAATGAAAAGCAAAAAGGGGGAGACCCTTGCATTTGTTACATTGGATGATCGTACTGGCAGGGTAGAGGTATCGGTGTTTGGTGAGCTCTATCATCAGCATCGTGAAGTGTTAGGTAAGGATGCTGTCATTCTGATTGAAGGTGATGTCAGTCAGGATGACTTCAGTGGCGGTTTGCGTGTTCGTGCCAAGCGTTTGCTCTCTATCGAGGAGGCACGGGCCCGACATGCCAAGCATCTTGAGCTCAAGCTGTCCTGTGAAGGACTGCAGGCTCGCGAGATACAAGCGATTCAAGCCATGCTTGCTCCCTATCGGGATCAGGAAGGCAACCAGATTCGTATCCATTACAAGCAGCAGGAGGCTGAGGCTTTTGTGGTTTGTGGTGAGAGCTGGCGAGTAAAAGTAGCGGATGAACTGCTGTTATCCCTGACTTCTCAGCTGGGTAAACAGTCAGTGAAACTGGTCTATCGTTGAACATTTTGAGCGGGTCGGGGTGTCTCGACTCCCAGGCAAGAAAAGCGTATGGTAGGCAGCCATTATTGACGCCCCAAGGGGCTGGCTGCATTAGCGGAAACGAGTAATGAACCCAAACTATCTGGATTTTGAACAGCCTATTGCTGATCTTCAGGCTAAAATCGACGAACTGCGTCTGGTGAGCAGCAGCAATGACTTCAACATCACAGAAGAGATTGCCAAGCTGGAAGAAAAGAGCGCCAGCCTGACAGAGCAGGTATTTTCCAACCTGAGTGACTGGCAGATAACCCAGTTATCACGGCATCCTCTGCGTCCCTACACGCTGGACTACATCAAGAACATCTTTACTGATTTTGATGAGCTGCATGGTGACCGTCACTTCGCTGACGATGCTGCGATTGTTGGTGGCATTGCACGATTGGACGACGAGCCGGTAATGATCATTGGCCAACAGAAAGGCCGTGACGTACGTGAAAAAGTACGCCGCAACTTCGGCATGCCTCGCCCTGAAGGATATCGCAAAGCATTGCGCCTGATGGAAATGGCGGAACGGTTTAACCTGCCCATCCTGACCTTCATTGACACGCCCGGAGCCTGGCCTGGCATTGATGCAGAAGAGCGCGGGCAGAGTGAGGCCATTGCCTTCAATCTTGCGGTGATGTCGCGCCTCAAGACCCCTATCATTTCTACTGTCATTGGCGAGGGTGGTTCTGGTGGTGCTCTGGCTATTGGTGTGTGTGACCGCCTTCTGATGCTGGAGTATTCAGTCTATTCAGTTATCTCTCCTGAAGGCTGTGCTTCTATCTTGTGGAAAAGTTCAGAGAAAGCTTCGGAAGCCGCAAAAGCAATGGGAATGACAGCGGGTCGCCTTCAGGAGTTGGGTTTCGTTGATCGTCTGATTGATGAGCCACTGGGTGGCAGTCACCGTAATCCTCGCTTGATGGCCGCTAATCTAAAGCTGGCCTTGCAGGAAACCTTGGACGAGTTACGCGGTCTGACGCAGGAAGAGCTACTGGAGCAGCGCTATGAGCGGCTGATGAATTTTGGCTCTTTCGAATAATCTTCTTACCTCCATGAAAAAAGCCGGGTCTACCCGGCTTTTTTCATCTTGGCAGACCGTTGAACCGCAAGGGCTTCTGGTGGGGCTAAAGCATCTGGCCCCTCGCAGGCTGGTAATAGCGGTTAGCGGTGGCCTGGATTCACAAGTGTTGCTGCATCTAACCTGGCGCCTTGTCAGCAGTGGTTGCCTGTATTGCCCTGTCGAGGTCTGGCATGTCAATCACGGTCTGCAGGCAGGAGCTTCCACTTGGCAGGCTCAGGTAGCGCGCTTGGCCGCTGGCTATGGATTTGTCTATCGTGCTTTTCGCGTTGCGGTTTCCACAGCAAACGTTGAGGCCGGTGCTCGTGATGCACGCTATGCGGCTTTTAGCGCTCACGCCAAATCCGGTGATGTGTTGCTTTTAGGGCAGCATGCCGATGACCAGAGTGAAACGCTGATGCTGAGACTGATGCGTGGTAGCGGCCCGACGGGGCTGGCGGCTATGGCTGAAGTGCGTACTAGTGATGGGGTGTATTGGGTGCGGCCGATGTTGCATATTGAGCGCCGGCAGCTTGAAGAGTATGCCTGTCAGTGGCAGCTGGAGCCCATTGAGGATCCGAGCAATGCCTTAGAGGTATATGACCGTAATTATCTGCGCCATCAGATTATGCCTCGTTTGGCGCAACGCTGGCCATCTTTGAACGCTCGTTTACGGCGTTCGATAGAAGCCTGTGATGAGGCTTCATCCTTGCTGCAGGAGTTGGCGGAGTTGGACATGCGTCAGTGTGACTGGCTGGCGTCTGATTTATCGTTAGCGCTACCTGCATGGGCTGCGTTGAGTCAGTCCAGGCAATTCAATGTGCTGCGCTGTTGGTTTTTGGCCCGTGGTGCCTTGCCGCCCCCAGTCTCTGTCAAAGCGAAGCTATCACAGTTTGTTGAAGCCGCTGATGATCGACAGCCGCAGCTGAGCTGGGAAGGCTGGCAATTACGCCGATATCGGCAGCGTCTTTATTTTGTTCCCGAATGGCTGGGAAATATTTCTCTTCCGCAAAGTCGTGTGCTGCAAACCAGAACTCTCTTACCTTACGGCGAGTTAATCGTTAGTGACGTGAAGGGCTGTGGTGTGCGGGCTGATCCTCAGGCTTGCTGGGAAGTGCGCTTCCGTCAGGGGGGAGAGTCATGGCAACCGGCGGGCGCCGCGCATAAAGTAAGCCTGAAGCATTATTTGCAGGGGCGTGGTATTCCTCCCTGGGAAAGGGCACTTATACCTTTGCTGTATTGTGATAATGAGCTGGTGGCAGTAGCAACGCATCCGGCTCAGGGTTGGGTCGCTCAGGCAGACGAGTGCGGCTGGTGGTTGACGTGGCAGCGTGAACACACCTGAGTTGCTGCCTATATTTGCACCATAAAGGTGCTGATCATCTCGATTGTGCTTCAGTCTGACGGGATTCTGCCATTGTTGGGATGAGGTAGTTCTGTTATCCTGACGTCCCATCTTGATGACATCATCGTCACCTCTCTATTCCCACAACGCAGAAACGTACAGGTTTTCAATGACGCGCTATATTTTCGTCACGGGCGGCGTCGTGTCCTCATTGGGGAAAGGCATTGCCTCTGCCTCTTTGGCCGCGATTCTAGAAGCTCGAGGTCTCAAGGTGACCATGCTCAAACTGGATCCATACATCAACGTGGACCCAGGTACCATGAGCCCCTTCCAGCACGGTGAAGTATTTGTCACCGACGACGGTGCGGAAACTGACCTGGATCTTGGTCATTATGAGCGTTTTATCCGCACCCATATGACGCAACGGAACAACTTCACCACAGGGCGTGTATATGAGCACGTGCTGCGTAAAGAACGTCGCGGTGATTATCTGGGGGGGACAGTTCAAGTTATTCCTCACATTACCGATGAAATCAAACGCCGGGTTATTGATGGTGCTGAAGGGGCCGATGTGGCGCTGGTGGAAATTGGTGGTACGGTCGGTGATATCGAGTCTCTGCCATTTTTGGAAGCCGTTCGCCAACTGCGTGTGGAGCTGGGTAGCGAGCGAGCACTTTTCATGCACCTGACCTTGGTGCCTTATATCGCCACCGCAGGCGAAACTAAAACCAAACCGACTCAGCACTCGGTGAAAGAGTTACGCTCAATCGGCATTCAGCCAGATATTCTGGTATGCCGTTCTGAGGTGACTATTCAAGCACCTGAGCGTCGTAAGATTGCTTTGTTCACTAACGTCGAAGAACGAGCTGTTATCAGTCTGCCTGATGCCAACAGCATTTATGCTATTCCGCGCATGCTGCATGAGCAGAAGCTTGATCAGATTGTGGTTGATAAGTTCCGCTTGGACTGTGGTGAAGCAGATCTGCGTGAATGGGATTGGGTAGTGGATCGTGAACAAAATCCAGCCCATCAGGTCACCATCGCGATGGTGGGTAAGTACATGGATCTGCTGGACGCATACAAGTCCCTGATTGAAGCAATCAAGCACGCTGGACTGCATGCGAATACCAAAGTCACCATCAAATATATCGACTCTGAACAGGTGGAGCGTGAAGGCACATCCTGTCTGGAAGGTGTTTCTGCGATTCTGGTTCCCGGTGGGTTTGGTGAGCGTGGTGTGGAAGGGAAGATTCGTACTGTGCAGTATGCTCGCGAAAACCGTATTCCCTATCTTGGCATCTGCCTAGGAATGCAGGTGGCGGTCATCGAGTTCGCTCGTAACGTTGCCAAGCTCGAAGGCGCCAACAGCACCGAATTCAAACCCAAAGGCTCGCATCCCGTTGTTGCTCTGATTACAGAGTGGGTGGCAGAAGACGGTTCAGTCGAGGTGCGTGACGAGGGCTCTGATTTGGGCGGAACCATGCGTCTGGGGGGGCAGGAGTGCCGTCTGCAGGAAGGTACTCACGCTTACAAATGTTACGGTAGTGATGTCATTCGTGAGCGTCACCGTCATCGTTACGAATTTAACAATAACTATCTGGGGCGTTTGACCGATGCAGGTCTGACCATCTCCGGTCGCTCAATGGATGGTGCATTGGTCGAAGTGGTTGAAGTGCCAGATCATCCCTGGTTTGTGGCCTGCCAATTCCACCCTGAATTCACCTCTACTCCTCGTGATGGTCATCCGCTGTTTACAGGTTTCATCCAGGCAGCGGTGGACTATTCGGATAAACAATAAAATACTAACGGGCTCTCCAGGGGCAATACCTCTGGAGTTGGCTGTATCGGACTGGTTCGACAACTTTGCCGGGAACTCATAGTGAGTATCCCCCGGATTTTATCAGCCACCTTTTAACAGGGAGCAGACATTGGTATGACTCAAATCGTCGATATCAAAGCACGTGAAGTTTTGGATTCCCGCGGCAACCCTACTGTCGAAGCGGATGTAATTCTGTCTTGTGGTACTGTTGGCAGTGCCTGTGCCCCGTCTGGCGCATCGACTGGTTCGCGCGAGGCGCTTGAGCTGCGTGATGGCGATAAGAGCCGGTATCTAGGCAAAGGTGTTCTTACCGCAGTGAAAGGTATCAACACTGAAATTCGTGCAGCCTTGCTGGGCAAGGATGCGGTGAATCAGCGTGAAATCGATAACATCATGCTGGCCCTTGATGGTACCGAGAACAAAGCCCGCCTTGGCGCCAATGCAATTCTGGCTGTTTCTCTGGCATGTGCCAAAGCAGCGGCTGCCGCCAGGAATATCCCGCTGTATCAGCATATCGCCGACATCAACGGTACCCCCGGTGTGTACTCCATGCCTGTGCCTATGATGAACATCCTCAATGGTGGAGAGCATGCTGACAACAACGTGGACATTCAGGAGTTCATGGTACAGCCTGTAGGCGCTCCAAGTTTTGCTGAAGCATTGCGCTACGGTGCAGAAATTTTCCACAACCTGAAAAAGGTCTTGTCTGAGCGCGGCCTGAATACTGCGGTTGGTGACGAGGGTGGATTTGCACCTAATCTGGGCTCCAACGAAGAAGCACTGGTTGTCATTCAGGAAGCGGTGGCCCGCGCTGGGTATCAGCTGGGTGACAACATCACCTTGGCGCTGGACTGTGCCTCTTCTGAATTCTACAAAGATGGTCAGTATCAGCTTTCTGGCGAAGGTAAGGCCTTTGATTCTGCTGGCTTCGTGAACTATCTGGACGATCTGTCGCAGAAATATCCTATCGTTTCTATCGAAGACGGTCTGGATGAGTCGGACTGGGCAGGTTGGGCGATTTTGACCAAGCAGATTGGTACCCGCGTTCAGCTGGTTGGTGACGACCTGTTTGTGACCAATACCAAGATCCTGAAAGAAGGTATTGAGAAGAGTATCGGCAACTCCATTCTGATCAAGTTCAACCAGATCGGTTCGCTGTCTGAAACGCTTGATGCGATCAAAATGGCCAAAGAGGCTGGCTACACCGCAGTAATCTCTCACCGTTCCGGTGAGACTGAAGACACCACTATTGCCGATCTGGCAGTAGGTACCGCGGCCGGGCAGATCAAGACAGGTTCTCTGTGCCGTTCTGATCGTGTATCCAAGTACAACCGTCTTCTGCGTATCGAGGAAGAGCTGGGCGACAAAGCTGTTTATCGCGGTCGTTCAGAGATCAAAGGTCAGGCATAAGTTTGACTGAATTGAAAAGGGGAGCTGAGCTCCCCTTTTTTTGCTTTTTCAAAACGGTTACCTGCAACTTGATAGTGGGAACTTACTTCCCTGACGGTTGGGGGTTGGTTAGCATAAGGCTTTATTTTGTCCTGCTTCTTTGTTCAGGCTTGAATAAAGGGCGGCATGAAGTGTTCGTAGCGCTAATGAACACGGTGGGAAGCGAAACAAATGAAGCGTCTGGTACTTGTCCTGTTGCTGCTCTGTGCAGGATTGCAATATCGACTCTGGTGGGGAGAGGGGAGTTTGCCGGACCTCTGGGCTCTGAAAGACTCTATACAGCAGCAGCGGCAACTTAACGAGCGTTTGGAGCATCGTAACAATTTACTCGAAGCTGAAGTGGATGATCTCAAGCAAGGTATGGCTGCAATTGAAGAGCGGGCACGCAGTGAGTTGGGCATGATTCGGGAAGGTGAGACCTATTATTTGTTGTTGGAGCCAGAAAAGCAGCCATGAGTTTGTTACCTGATTGGCGCTATGCCGTATCGATGCCAGCAGTGCAGGGGCAGCTTAAAGTTTCTCCTGAGGACTTTGTAGTTATTGAGGAGCTGGGGTTTGAGCCTGAAGGGCAGGGCGAACACCTTTATGTCTGGGTTGAAAAACGGGAACTCAATACAGATGATGCTGCACGAGTATTAGCCAAGTGGCTCAAGTTGCCGCTGCGTGCTGTCAGCTATTCAGGCATGAAGGATCGTAATGCTCGGACTAGTCAGTGGTTCAGTCTTCATCTGCCTGGCAAAAGCATGCCAGATATAGCGGGCTTTCAGCACGAGAATATGCGTATCCTTCGCTGTGTACGTCACAGTCGCAAGCTGAAACGTGGTATGCATCTACGCAATCATTTTGAGATTCACCTGCATCAGTTGAGAGGTGAGTTGGGCTCTTTACCAGAGCGCTTGCAACGCATTGGCCTTGAAGGTGTTCCGAATTATTTTGGTGAGCAGCGCTTTGGGCGAGAGGGCTATAACCTGCAGATGGTTGAGCGGTTATTTGCGGGGGAGCTGGATCGATTATCACCTTATAAGCGTGGGTTGTTTCTATCTACGGCGCGGAGTTTTATTTTCAATCAAGTGCTGAGCGAGCGCATAGCCCTCGGCACCTGGACTACGCTGTTGCCGGGGGAGGCAGTTTATAATCAAGCGAGTAATTCGGTATCCATTGTCGAGCAGGTCAGTGAGGAGCTACTGAGTGCGTGTGCAATGGGGCAAGTGGAGCCGACGGGGCCGCTATGGGGTAAGGGATACGGTTGCCGCAGTGTCTGTGAGTCATTTGAGCAGAACGTCATATCGCCATGGCTAGCCTGGTGTACCGGTCTTGAGTCTTTCGGCCTTCACCATGAGCGACGAGCGTTACAGTTACGTCCGGTTAACATTCAGTCTGATTTGAGGGAGGACAGCCTGAGTCTGTCTTTCAGCTTGCCCCGTGGTGGATTTGCTACCTCGGTGATACGTGAATTGTGCGTTGTTCATAATCAGTCGGATGCTGGATAATTTTCTCGGGCATTCTCGGTATGAATGCTGGCAAAGATGTCTGTAGTTGGGCCCAATGATCTGTATTCAGGAGTAGGAGTGACTGATTTCCAGTTGGATGGTATCGGTATGACCTCTGCCAGAACTCGCGAGCGAATGATTGCTCGCTTGCTGGAGCAGGGGATATGCGACCAGGAGGTGTTAGATGTGATGCTTCGCATCCCACGGCACCTTTTTGTCGATGAGGCTTTGGCACATCGTGCCTATGAAGATACCGCACTGCCAATTGGCTATCAGCAGACTTTATCCCAGCCTTATGTGGTCGCCAGAATGACAGAGCTTATTCTGGGGGCCAGAAGAATAGAAAGGGTGCTGGAAGTCGGAACCGGGTCAGGCTATCAGAGTGCCGTGTTGGCTGCTCTGGCAGAGCATGTATACACTCTTGAGCGCATTCGGCCTTTACATGAGCGGACCCGCAAGCGTCTGCAACAGTTGAAAGTTTATAATGTGTTTCCCCGCTACTCGGACGGTACTGTCGGATGGCCAGAAAAAGGCCCCTACGATGCAATTCTGGTGACTGCCGCCGCCGAGCAGGTGCCGCACGAGCTTCTGGCTCAGCTGGCGGAAGGTGGCGTACTGGTTATTCCGGTTGGAGGGCAGGAGGCGCAGTCACTGCGGCGTATCCGTCGTCAACAAGACCAATATCATGAAGAAGTGCTGGAACCTGTTCGATTTGTGCCTCTGCTCAAGGGCCGTCTACGCTAATTGATCTAATGGAATGAATCCCTTTTATGGAACGTATTTTTCTTTTTCTCAAGGGCATGGCTATGGGGGCGGCAGATGTTGTTCCCGGTGTTTCTGGTGGAACGATTGCCTTTATTTCCGGTATCTATGAAGAGCTACTGCTGACCATTCGCAATATCCATCCGCGTTTGTTTTTCTCACTATTTCGCAAAGGCTTGCCGGCTACCTGGCGAGAGGCGAATGGTTCATTTCTGGCAGTACTGCTAGCGGGAATACTGACCAGTATTCTGACTCTGGCCAAAGGTATTAGCTGGCTGCTCGAGTTTTATCCTCTATTGATCTGGGGATTTTTCTTTGGTCTGGTCATGGCATCTTGCTTGCTGATTGCACGTCAAGTTGAACGTTGGCGGACTGACACGCTGTTGAGTCTCGTGCTGGGTGTACTGCTGGGCTGGATATTAACTCAGGGTTTTGCATTTTCTTTGTCTCCAACATCTTTCAATTTGTTTATCGGTGGAGCAATAGCCATCTGCGCGATGATCCTGCCCGGCATTTCTGGCAGTTTCATACTGCTTATTTTGGGACTCTATCAACCCGTCCTGTCCGCGGTTAAACAGCTCCAGTTCTCGACGCTCCTGATCTTTGTCTGTGGGTGCGTTACCGGGTTAATGGTTTTTTCACGTGTGCTCAGCTGGTGCTTACAACATTATCGTGCAATGACTCTGGCGATTTTGACGGGCTTTATGGTGGGTTCGTTAGGGAAAGTGTGGCCATGGAAGATTACCCGAGCCTATCGGCTCGATAGTCATGGTCAGTCTGTGCCTTTGTTACAAGACAGTGTATTGCCTCACTCTTATCAAGGATTGACTGGCCAGGCTCCTATGACGTTCGCGGTGGTGGCTCTGATGTTACTGGGAGTGATGGTTGTTTTGGGATTGTCCAGAGCTGCTTCTGTTCAGGAGGCGCGTGGTTGATGTCTAACATAGCAATAAGAGGTTTTGTACTGGTGATGTTGATGCTGCTTGCAGGCTGCTCTAGCAACAGCAAATATGCACCAGTCAGCGATCTTTCTGCCCGTGCTCATGCGGGTGATGTTGCCGGTAAACATGTGGTCAAGACTGGCGAGACTCTGTACTCAATCGCCTATCGCTATGGTCGTGATTACAAGGAGCTGGCACGTCAGAACAGCATACCGGCACCGTACACTATCTATCCTGGACAGACGTTACAGTTGAGCAGGTCAACGCTGGTGAGTGCAGAGTCAGGCGGTCGAGTGCAAAGCACTACCGTTCGGCCGCTAGCCTCAACCTCCACAGGTATTTCAGGATCAACCAGCAGTAGCAAAGATGTGGAGAAAAGTAGCAAGGGAAGTACGGTTGGTAGCAGTAAAACGTCACCCTCACGTGCCGTCAGCGTGGCTGCCGGTGATGACCGTCCAACCGCGACCAGCAAGAGCGGTCTCACGTGGCAATGGCCTGTGTCTGGTAAGGTGGTCAGCACCTTTTCACAAAATCGTAATAGCGACAAGGGTATAAATATTGCAGGAATTGTGGGGAGTCCGGTGCGTGCCGCTGCAGATGGGGTGGTTGTGTACGCGGGTAACGGGCTCAGAGGGTACGTCAATCTGGTAATTATTAATCATAATCAGGAGTTCCTGAGCGCGTATGCACATAACCAGAAAGTCCTTGTGCGTGAACAGCAGAAGGTCAAACGTGGTGATGTGATTGCTGAAATGGGGCAGTCAGAAGCTAAGTCAGGCATGCTTTATTTTGAAATCAGGCAGGATGGGCAACCGGTGAATCCACTGAGTTACTTGCCCAAACGTTAGGCTGGCTATTTTTTCTACAGCTGTTAGTCTTTCGCTATCCATCCTGATGCTCAGGGGCCAATAATAACAACTCCAAGGTGGCAGCCGATGATCGAGAAAGATCTGGAAATGGACATATTAGATGTCCAGGAAATGGAGCTGGAAGCGCTGACGGACGATGTGGATAGCGGAGAAGAGTATTCTGGATTGGGTTTACCCCCAGAGCTCAGTACTTCTCGTAGTAGCAAGAAGCAACTCGATGCTACCCAGCTATACCTGAACGAAATTGGTTTTGCGCCCTTGCTGACCGCTGAGCAGGAGGTATTTTTCTCCCGTAAAGCGCTGCGGGGGTGTGAAGCTTCGCGCAAGCGCATGATCGAGAGCAACTTACGTCTTGTCGTGAAGATTGCTCGGCGTTACCTGAACCGTGGCCTGACATTGCTGGATCTTATTGAAGAGGGCAATCTGGGGTTAATCAGGGCTGTCGAAAAGTTTGATCCAGAGCGGGGCTTCCGCTTCTCTACCTATGCAACCTGGTGGATTCGCCAGACGATAGAACGGGCGATCATGAATCAGACCCGCACAATCCGCCTGCCTATCCACGTCGTAAAAGAACTCAACATCTATCTGCGTACTGCCCGTGAACTGGCTCATCAGTTAGACCATGAACCCACAGCCGAAGAGATTGCAGTGCATCTCGACAAGCCTGTTGAGGATGTGGAGCGAATGCTGGGCTGGAATGAGAAAGTCACTTCAGTCGACTCTACTATGGCGCCAGACTCAGATAAGCCCTTGTTGGATACGTTGGCTGACCAGGAGGCTGCTGATCCTGAGTCGTGGTTGCAGCAGAAAGACCTGCATGGTTCTATCGAAACGTGGTTGTCGCTGTTGCCTGAAAAGCAGAGTGAAGTGCTGGCACGTCGATTCGGGCTTCGTGGCTATGAAATGAGTACTCTGGAAGAGGTAGGTAAAGAGATAGGGCTTACCCGTGAGCGGGTACGTCAGATTCAAGTTGAGGCGCTGCGTCGGCTAAGAGATATCGTTGAGCGTCAGGGTCTGCACGGAGATGATCTGTTCGCCTGAAGCCATACGTAAGGTTAGTCATGAGTAAACAGGAAGGCCGCTTATGCGGCCTTCCTGTTTACTTAAATGCGCAGGAATGATTGTCAAGATTTTTAGTGCCAGACAACCGCCTTTATTGCTAATTGCTGACTGTCAGCTATCGACATTTTCAACGTTCAAGTAAGTCACGCTTTCCAGGCTTCCCTTTCCATTCATCGGCATCTGCCAGGGGCTCTTTCTGGGCAGAGATATTTGGCCAGACCTCTGCCAGCTCGGCATTTAGATCGACAAAGGCGAGCTGGTCTTTTGGAAGATCATCTTCAGAAAAAATAGCATCTGCAGGGCATTCAGGTTCACACAGGCCGCAGTCAATACATTCATCAGGATGTATTACCAGAAAATTTGGCCCTTCATAGAAACAATCTACTGGACAGACATCAACGCAGTCCGTGTATTTGCACTTTATGCAGTTTTCTGTGACGACATAGGTCATGGTCAGTCTCGCTAACGGTTCAGTAATCTGGTCTTCTAGTGGTTAACCTGAGGTTAGTAGGGCCTTTAATTGGTATAGCTGCTCCAGTGCCTGACGAGGTGTCAGCGCATCAGGATCCAGCTTGGCAACAGCATCTTCCACTATGCTTGGCAGGGCTGCGAACATGTCGCCCTGTAGCGGATGATCAGCAGCTTTCGTTGGAGTCATGCTGATCAATGTTGGTTTTTGCAAGCCTTCAAGAGCCAGTAGCTTTTCTCTGGCCTGACGGATGACGGGCTCTGGTACCCCAGCTAGTTTGGCGACCTGAATTCCGTAGCTCTGGCTAGCCGGACCTTCCTGCACGCTGTGCAGAAAGATGATGCTGTCATGGTGTTCGGTTGCAGTTAAGTGCACATTGGCAACATGATCGAAGTCATCAGCCATGGCAGTTAGCTCAAAATAGTGCGTGGCAAAGAGGGTGAGTACCTGACGGTTGGCCAGCCACTCTGCTGCTGCCCAGGCCAGTGACAAGCCATCGAAGGTGCTTGTGCCACGGCCAACTTCATCCATCAGTACCAGGCTGGAGCGGGTGGCGTTGTGGAGAATGTTGGCTGTTTCTGTCATTTCAACCATGAAGGTAGAGCGGCCACCAGCCAGATCATCCGATGAACCCATGCGGGTGAATATCCGGTCAACAAGACCAATCTCAGCCTGCTGCGCCGGAACAAAACTGCCAATGTGGGAGAGAAGTACAATCAAGGCAGTCTGGCGCATATAGGTAGACTTACCCCCCATATTGGGGCCGGTGATGATCAGCATTCGCCGTTGTTCATCTAGACGTAGGTCGTTGGCAACAAAAGGCGTTGAGGAAACGCTCTCCACTACCGGATGACGACCAGCAATGATGTGCAAGCGACTGTCATGGCTAAGGTTGGGGCGGCAGTAATTCAGGCTTTCTGCACGCTCAGCCAGATTGGTCAGGGTGTCCAGCTCGGCCAGTGACATGGCTGCATCCTGCAGCTGGCCCAGATCCTCATTCAGCGTCTCCAGCAGCTGGTCATAGAGGTCCTTCTCTCTGGCAAGTGCGCGGCTTCGGGCGCTGAGGGCTTTGTCCTCGAATGCTTTAAGCTCGGGTGTGATAAAGCGTTCGGCGTTTTTCAGCGTCTGGCGACGTATGTAGTTGGCTGGAACATCGTCCGACTGTGAACGGCCAATCTCGATGTAGTATCCATGAACCCGGTTATAACCCACCTTTAAGGTATTGATACCGGTGCGATCACGCTCTTGCTGTTCCAGTTTGAGCAGAAAATCCCCGGCGTGTTCACTCAGTGCTCTTAGCTCATCCAGTTCACTGTCATAACCGGGGGCGATGACGCCACCATCACGGATGACTACTGGTGGATTTTCAATGACGGCTTGCTGCAGCAACTTCTCCAGATCAGGGAAGGTGCCAATGGCGGACGCCAGTTGATGCAGCAGTCCGCTCTCCACCTGAGAAAGTTCATGCTGCAGTATCGGCAGTTGTGCGAGGCTCATCTTGAGCTTTTCAAGATCGCGCGGGCGGGCGCTGCGTAATGCGACCCTTGCCAGAATGCGCTCCATATCACCAATCGGGCGCAGAATGTCCTGGATTACCTGCCATAAACAGGTATCCAGCAGCAGTTGAATAGACTCTTGTCTTGCAGTCAGGCGGCCAAGGTCTCGTAACGGTCGATGTAGCCAGCGCCTTAGCATGCGGCTTCCCATAGGCGTGCAGCATTGATCAATAATGCTGGCTAAGGTGTTCTCGTTGCCACCGTTGAGATTGCGCTCCAGCTCCAGATTTTTCCGCGTCGATGCATCCAGAATAACGCTCTCTTCGCGGTTTTCAGCGGAGATGGCGCGAATATGAGGGAGGGCGGTTCGCTGGGTGTCTCGGGCGTACTGCAGCAGGCAACCTGCCGCTGCGAGAGCCAAAGTCAGATCAGCACAGCCAAAGCCCTCCAGGTTTCGAGTGCCAAACTGGGTATTGAGCAGGCGCAAAGCCGTATCAAGCTCGAAGTGCCAGGGCGGCATTTTGCGCACGCCACGTCTTTTGCTCAGCCATTCTGGCCAGCTTTGATCCTCAGACAAGAGCAGCTCTGCGGGATTGAGGCGCTCCATTTCCCCTTGCAGTGCCTCCTCTCCAGTTACCTCGATAACACTGAAACGACCACTGCTCACGTCCAGGACGGCAATGCCATATCGGCCATCGTGGCTGAACACTGCTACCAATAAATTGTCGCGGCGATCTTCCAGAAAAGCTTCATCTGAAAGAGTGCCTGGGGTGACAATACGAGCAACTTGGCGCTCTACAGGCCCTTTGCTGGTGGCAGGGTCGCCTACCTGTTCACAGATCACAACGGACTGGCCCATACGTACCAAGCGGGCGACATAGCCTTCAGCGGCATGGTAGGGAATGCCTGCCATTGGAATAGGCTCGCCAGCGGACTGGCCGCGTGCAGTTAACGTAATGTCCAACAACCTGGCTGCGCGGCGGGCATCATCGTAAAACAGCTCATAGAAGTCACCCATGCGATAAAACAGTAGCTCATTAGGGTGCTCTGCTTTTATGCGTAAATATTGCTGCATCATGGGGGTGTGCTGAGCTGTAGAGTTCTGTGCAGTCATAGTGTTGGCAGGCTGTGGTCTCTGGTTGTTACCCAAAAAGGGAAATGTCGAACTGCGAGATTCTACTTAAATGAACTGCTGACCTCTACTTTGATCCTGAGGCAATTAGGGCAAGTATCTGTTCCTCCTTGTTTTTAGGCGAGATTACGCCATGTTCAGGCATAACCAAGTAATGTCAGGAGTAGGCGCCATGTCAGGTTCTCAGTATTTACCAACCGAGCTATTGGTTGAGCAGCTAGCGTTACGGCTTTTAGCGCAGGGAGCTTTTGTGGCTACGGCGGAGTCATGTACCGGTGGCGGTATTGCTCAAGCCATGACGGAGTTGCCCGGCAGTTCACGCTGGTTTGGCTTTGGGTGGGTAACGTATGCCAATGCGGCTAAGGAGCAGCTTCTGGCTGTTCCTTCTGCGGTACTGGAGCATGAGGGAGCTGTCAGTGAACAGACCGTTTTGGCTATGGTCAAAGGCGCGCAGGTGCGTAGTGGTGCGCGTTATGCCGTGGCTGTCAGTGGTGTCGCCGGGCCCGATGGTGGTAGTGACGAAAAACCAGTGGGTACGGTGTGGATTGCATGGGCTGATGGTGAGCAGCACTGGGCTGAGGTTTACATGTTCCCCGGTGATCGACGGCAGGTACGTCAGCAAACGGTAGAATTCGCGTTGCGTGGTCTGGTAGAGCATTTGGATGGGGCGTGATACCAGGGAAGAGAATTCTGGCTTGCGCTTTGAGAAAAGTGTGGAATAATGCTGACTATATATACAGTACTTTCCGGGTGAAAACGTAATGAACGAGAACAAGCAGCGTGCACTGACGGCGGCGTTAGGACAGATTGAGCGCCAATTCGGCAAAGGTGCCATTATGCGTATGGGCGATCAGCCACGTGAGGCGATCCCTGCAGTTTCAACAGGGTCGCTGGGGCTGGATATCGCACTGGGGATCGGTGGTTTGCCGTATGGTCGCATTGTCGAAATATACGGCCCTGAAAGCTCTGGTAAGACCACGCTGACGCTGTCTGTCATTGCTCAGGCACAGCGTCAGGGCAAGACCTGTGCTTTTATTGATGCTGAGCATGCGCTTGATCCTATCTATGCAGAAAAACTCGGCGTTAATGTTGATGATCTGTTGGTTTCCCAGCCTGATACAGGTGAGCAGGCACTTGAAATTGCTGACATGCTGGTTCGCTCTAACGCAGTTGATGTGATCATCATTGACTCTGTCGCAGCCTTGGTTCCCAAGGCTGAGATTGAAGGAGAGATGGGCGACTCTCACATGGGGCTGCAGGCCCGTCTGATGTCTCAGGCGCTGCGTAAAATCACCGGAAACATCAAGAACGCTAATTGCCTGGTGGTGTTCATCAACCAGATTCGTATGAAAATTGGTGTTATGTTCGGTAACCCTGAGACTACAACGGGCGGTAACGCTTTGAAGTTCTATGCCTCTGTTCGTCTGGATATTCGCCGTACGGGTTCTATCAAGCAGGGCGATGAAGTTGTAGGCAACGAAACCCGGGTGAAAATCGTTAAGAACAAAGTTTCACCGCCTTTCCGTCAGGCAGATTTCCAGATTCTATACGGTAAAGGCATTTATCGTATGGGTGAGGTTGTCGATCTGGGCGTGCAGCAGGGATTGGTTGAGAAGTCTGGCGCGTGGTATGCCTATCAGGGCAACAAGATCGGGCAGGGTAAGGCCAATGCGTGCAAGTACCTGGAAGACAATCCACAAATTGCACAGGAACTGGAAGCGCTGTTGCGCGAGCGTCTGCTGAACGTACCTAATAATGCAGGTGCTGATTTTGAGGTAAGTGCTGAAGACGAAGCGTGATCGTGCAAGCCTCTTCTTTGCTGGAAAAAGCTGTTTCTCTGCTGTCTCGGCGTGACTATAGTCGCGCCGAGTTGCAGCGGCGGCTACAGAGTTTTCTGCGCAAACTCTTGCGTGAGCATCAAGATACTTCTTCAGAAAGCTTCGGCCATGAAGAGGATGTTCAGAAGCACGCGGAGCAGATTACGGCGGTGCTGACTCGGCTAGAGGAACTCGGTTATCTCAATGACGACCGGGTATCTGCATCGACGGTCAGGGTGGGCATTGCCAAAGGCCAGGGGCCGCAACGTATCAAGGCCGAACTGAAGCACAAAGTGCTCTCTACCGATGTCTTACATGAAGTGGAAGATGAGCTGGACTGGTTTGCTCAAGCCCGTCAAGTAAGGTCACGTCGCTTTGGTGACGCATTACCTGATACACCTAAAGAAAAGGCCAGGCAGTTACGCTTTCTGCTCTATCGTGGCTTTACGCAGCAGCAAGCGTTACAGGCACTAAAAATCAACGAGTGGGATGAGTGAGTAATATGCTTATGCTCATATCTGGCCCTGTTTAGCACCGTTTTTAAAAACTCCTCCTATTTCCGCTCCAGCTGTTTTAATCCTGATCTACCTCGATATACTAACCCGCTAAGTACCGCCCAGCGCACTAGGCCAACCAAAGCAGGATGGTGAGGCGGCCTCAACGCCGTCATGATGCTGGCTGATCACTGATAGCCGATGTTTCTCTTTTAGGCAGATATATGAAGAGCGCAGAAATCCGCCAAGCATTTCTTGAGTATTTCAAGAGTAAGGGGCATGAAATTGTCCCTAGCAGTTCACTTATTCCCGCTAATGACCCTACTTTGTTGTTTACCAACGCGGGTATGGTTCAGTTTAAGGACGTGTTCCTGGGTACTGATCCCCGTTCATACTCTCGTGCTACCACTTCGCAACGCTGCGTACGTGCCGGTGGAAAGCACAATGATCTGGAAAACGTAGGCTATACCGCGCGTCACCATACCTTCTTTGAAATGCTGGGTAACTTCAGCTTTGGTGACTATTTCAAGCAGGACGCCATTCATTTTGCCTGGGAGTTTCTGACTGCCCCTGAATGGATGAATCTGCCCAAGGAAAAGCTTTGGGTAACAGTCTATGCCAGTGACGACGAAGCGTATGAGATCTGGTCCAAGCAGGTCGGTGTTCCCGTCGAGCGGATTGTACGTATTGGTGATAACAAGGGCGCTGCCTATGCTTCAGATAACTTCTGGGCTATGGGTGACACTGGTCCATGTGGCCCTTGCACTGAGATTTTCTATGATCATGGCGCTGATGTGGCAGGAGGTCCTCCCGGTAGCCCCGAGGAAGATGGTGATCGCTACATTGAGATCTGGAACGTGGTATTCATGCAGTACAACCGTACTGCTGATGGTGTGATGCATCCATTGCCTCGCCCATCCGTAGACACTGGCATGGGTCTGGAACGTGTTTCTGCCGTTATGCAGCATGTTCACTCAAACTACGAGATTGACCTGTTCCAGAACCTTCTGGCTGCTGTCGAGCAGGTAACAGGTACTACGGACACCAAGAGTCACTCATTGAAAGTGATTGCAGATCATATCCGTTCTTGTTCCTTCCTGATTGTTGATGGTGTTGTGCCCTCCAACGAAGGTCGCGGTTATGTGTTGCGGCGTATCATGCGCCGGGCTATCCGTCATGGACACAAGCTCGGTGCCGTTGAGCCTTTCTTCCACAAGCTGGTTGCGCCTTTGGTTGCGGAAATGGGCTCTGCCTATCCGGAGCTTGCCAAGGCGCAGGCTCATGTTGAACAGCTGATTTTCAAGGAAGAGCAGCAGTTTGCCAAGACGCTAGACCAGGGTATGCGCTTACTTGAACAGGCCATCGAGGGTCTGGAAGGTGCAGTGATTCCGGGCGAAACTATTTTCCGTCTATATGACACCTATGGTTTCCCTGTTGACCTGACTGCGGATGTTGCCCGTGAGCGTGGTTACGATCTGGATATGGATGGCTTCGAGCAGCAAATGGAAGCTCAGCGTGAGCGCGCTCGTGCCGCCAGCCAGTTTGGTGTTGACTATAATCAGGCGCTGAAGCTGGAAGGTGAAACGCATTTCAATGGTTATACCCAGCTGGTTGATGAAGGCAATGTGGTGACCTTGCTGGCAGCCGGCGAATCCGTTGATGCGCTGGAGTCAGGAATGTCTGGCGTTGTGGTGCTGGACAACACTGCTTTCTACGCAGAGTCCGGCGGTCAGGTCGGTGATGCTGGCTATCTGGCCTGGTCAAATGGTCGTTTTGAGGTCAAGGATACGACCAAGGAAGGCAAACTCTTCCTTCATCATGGTGTGCTGGTCGAAGGGCGTCTGGCTGTAGGTGGCAAGGTTGTTACCCATGTCAATGCAGCACGTCGTCAGGCTGTAGCGCTGAATCACTCCGCGACACACCTGATGCACTCCGCTCTGCGCAAAGTGCTGGGTGAGCATGTGCAGCAGAAAGGTTCTCTGGTTGCTCCTGACCGCTTGCGCTTTGACTTCAGTCACTTTGAAGCGGTCAAGCCTGAAGAGCTGCGTCGTATCGAGGATTTGGTTAACGCTGAGGTGCGTGCCAATGCAGAGGTGCAGACTCGCCTGATGAACATCGATGAGGCAAAAGCCGCGGGTGCGATGGCCTTGTTTGGTGAGAAATACGATGACGAGGTTCGGGTTGTCAGCATGGGTGAAGGTGAGGAGCGATTCTCTCTTGAGCTATGTGGCGGCACGCACGTCAAACGTACAGGTGACATCGCTGTTTTCCGTATTCTGTCGGAGGGCGGTGTTGCTGCAGGTGTGCGCCGTATTGAAGCTGTCACTGGTGAAGAAGCTCTGCGTTACGTGGAAGAAGGTGAAGAAACTCTGCGCAGGCTGGGCTCCATGCTGAAAGGCAGCCGTGACGCTGTGCTGGATAAGGTTGAAGCCCTGGTGGAGCGCAATCGTCAGCTTGAGCGTGAGTTGGACCAACTCAAACGTCGTCTGGCTGCGAACGCAGGGAATGAGCTGCTGGACAGTGCACGTGAGATCAAGGGTGCCAAAGTGCTGGTTACCCAGGTTGAAGGCGTTGAGTCCAAATCCCTGCGCGATCTGCTGGATCAGCTGAAAAATAAATTGGGTAATGGAGTGGTGCTGCTGGCTGTCGTTGAAGATGACAAGGTCAGTCTGGTAGCTGGGGTGACCAAGGAGCTGACCGCAAAGGTTAAAGCTGGTGACCTGATTCGCCGTGTTGCTGAGCAGGTAGGGGGCAAAGGTGGTGGCCGTCCTGACATGGCTCAGGGTGGTGGTACTCAGGTTGATGCCTTGCCTGCGGCGCTGATTGACGCGGCCCAATGGATTGAATCGCAGCTTTGAGGTTGCGATTGCTAGAACTGTGAAGAAAAGGCCGGAATTTATTCCGGCCATTCCTGTTGGGGAAAACTAAAAAAATGGCATTGTATGTGCAGAAGTACGGCGGCACTTCGGTGGGCTCAGTGGAGCGCATCGAGGCAGTTGCCGAAAAGGTAAAAGGATTCCGTGAGCAGGGACATGATCTGGTAATCGTTGTCTCGGCCATGTCTGGTGAAACCAACCGTCTGATTCAACTGGCCAAGTCGATTACCGACGAGCCCAGTACTCGTGAGATGGATGTGATTATGTCGACCGGCGAGCAGGTCACTATTGGCTTGCTGGCTATTGCGTTGGAGAAGCGTGGTGTGCCTGCCCGCTCCTACACCGGCGCCCAGGTTTCAATCCGCACCGACAGTGCCTATGGCAAAGCGCGAATCCAGCATATTGATGATCAGCGTATTCGTCAGGATCTGGCGGAAGGTCGAGTTGTCATCGTTGCTGGCTTCCAGGGTGTGGACGACAACGGCAGTATCACCACGCTGGGGCGTGGCGGTTCCGATACGACCGGTGTTGCTCTGGCTGCTGCGCTCAAGGCTGATGAGTGCCAGATCTATACTGATGTTGACGGTGTATATACAACCGATCCCCGTGTAGTGGATACAGCCCGTCGTCTGGACAAGATTACCTTCGAAGAAATGCTGGAAATGGCCAGTCTCGGCTCGAAAGTGCTGCAGATTCGTTCCGTTGAGTTCGCCGGCAAATACAATGTACCGCTACGTGTGCTTTCCAGTTTTGCGGATGGCCCTGGCACCCTGATTACCTTAGAGGAAGAAGACACTGTGGAAAAGCCTATCATTTCCGGTATTGCCTTTAACCGTGATGAGGCCAAGTTGACTGTTCTGGGTGTGCCTGATATCCCCGGTGTGGCCTACAAGATTCTCGGGCCCGTGAGCGATGCCAATATTGAAGTCGACATGATCGTGCAGAACGTGGCCGCCGATCAGACCACCGATTTTACCTTCACTGTTCACCGCAACGACTTCGACAAGACCAAAGATATCCTGCAGCGTATTTGTGCTGAATTGGGTGCTCGAGAAGTGAGCGGTAACAACAAGATCGCTAAGGTATCTATCGTCGGCGTAGGTATGCGCTCTCATGCAGGTGTAGCCAGCAAGATGTTTGCTGCACTGGCTCATGAAGGGATCAATATCCAGATGATTTCCACCTCTGAGATCAAGGTCTCGGTTGTTATCGCCGAGAAGTATCTGGAGCTGGCGGTTCGCGCACTGCACTCAGCCTTTGAGCTGGATAAAGTCGATACCATCGCTGAATAATACTTTTTGTTATCACGAGTCAGCATTTTCGTTACGCAGGTTAACGCTGCACTACAAAAATGTGGGGTTTTTTACTTCACAGTGTCAGCGTGGCCTGCATACAATTCCATGCCCGCATCTAGGCTTGAAGTTGTCTGGATCGATAGCTAAGTCTAATCAATGCGGGAGCTGGAGCTAAGCCGCATGGCAGAGGAAACAAGTAAGGAGAACGGAGATGCTGATTCTTACCCGTCGCGTAGGTGAGACCCTGATGGTTGGTGATGATGTCACCGTTACCGTATTGGGCGTAAAAGGCAACCAAGTGCGCATTGGCGTCAATGCACCTAAGGATGTGTCTGTTCATCGAGAAGAGATTTATCAACGTATTCAGAAAGAAAAACAGGATCAGGAATCTGGCTCCTCTGAATCGTAAAATTTTCTTTTCTTTTTAAAATCAATGCGGTAATATTCGCCGCGTTGTTTGGAGAGTTGGCCGAGTGGCTGAAGGCGCACCCCTGCTAAGGGTGTATAGGGGAAACTCTATCGAGGGTTCGAATCCCTCACTCTCCGCCACACAAAGCGCCCGTAGCTCAGCTGGATAGAGTACCTGGCTACGAACCAGGCGGTCAGAGGTTCGAATCCTCTCGGGCGCGCCATGTGCAAGGTTTGCAGAAGTTAAGCAAACCTTTTTTGTTTGAGTTTGAAGCGCTCGTAGCTCAGCTGGATAGAGTACCTGGCTACGAACCAGGCGGTCAGAGGTTCGAATCCTCTCGAGCGCGCCATCTCAAACAAGTCTCAGTTATCGTGTTGCGCTCGTAGCTCAGCTGGATAGAGTACCTGGCTACGAACCAGGCGGTCAGAGGTTCGAATCCTCTCGAGCGCGCCATAACTGAAAACGTTTTACACTGCAGCGCGCTCGTAGCTCAGCTGGATAGAGTACCTGGCTACGAACCAGGCGGTCAGAGGTTCGAATCCTCTCGAGCGCGCCAACAGTGTGAATGTGTAGTGTTACATCAATATGATATCGTTGTGCGCTCGTAGCTCAGCTGGATAGAGTACCTGGCTACGAACCAGGCGGTCAGAGGTTCGAATCCTCTCGAGCGCGCCACTTCATCATCGTGATCCGTCTGTTGTACATCGTTATACGTTGCGCGCTCGTAGCTCAGCTGGATAGAGTACCTGGCTACGAACCAGGCGGTCAGAGGTTCGAATCCTCTCGAGCGCGCCACTCCTTTTTATATCCTCCCTGTTTATCTAACTTATAGACTTCAGCTGATTCGTAGCTGGTTGTCTTATGTTTCTTCTTTTTGGTTATCGTCAGATCCCGGTAATTTTGGCTGCCAGGTGCGTTCAAGCCTGATACAATGTGCCGCTTTTTTAACCAGATACTGCCTCGATACCATGAAGTTCATCGTCAAGCTGTTCCCTGAGATCACCATCAAAAGTCGCTCTGTGCGTCAGCGTTTCTGCAAACGACTGGCTTCCAATCTGCGTATTCAGTTCAAGGATCTTGGCGAGCAGGTCGCTCAAGGTGCCGGGACGGAAGTGCTCAGCCACTGGGACTATATTGAGATACTGATTCACAACCCGGCCATCACTGCTGAGGATGCACGGGATGTCCTGCGTCGCAATCCCGGTATTGCCTATTTCCAGCAGGTGCTGGAGTTCCCCCTGACCACCGCAGAGGAGATTATTCCCCATCTGGTTGCTGCAAACAGCGAGCGCCTGAAGGGGAAGAGCTTCGCCATGCGAGTGCGTCGCGTGGGTCAGCATGATTTCTCCTCGCTGGACTGGGAGCGGCATCTGGGTGGTGCACTGATGCAGTTAACCGAGGCGCGTTCTGTTGATTTGCGTCGTCCTGACGTGCAGGTGCGTCTGGAAGTGCGCCACCAGAAAGTCTTTATCGAGACCGAGCGTGAGCCCGGCATGGGTGGCTACCCACTGGGATCGCAGGAAGATGTGGTGTCGTTGATGTCCGGCGGCTTCGACTCTGCGGTGGCAACCTACCTGACCATGAAGCGTGGCTGCAAGACGCATTTCTGCTTCTTTAATCTGGGCGGCTCAGCACACGAGATCGGTGTGCGACAGATTGCGCATCATATCTGGAAGCAATACGGTTCCGTGGCCAAGGTTTACTTTGTCTCTGTTCCCTTTGATGAGGTGGTGGCTGAGATTCTGACCAAGGTCAATCATTCGCTGATGGGGGTTATTCTCAAGCGCATGATGATGCGGGCCGGTAATCGTGTGGCTTCTCGTTTGCACGTTAACACCCTGGTCACAGGTGAGAGCATTGCGCAGGTCTCCAGTCAGACCCTGACTAACCTCAATATCATCGACAATGCCAGTGAGCGTCTGGTGGTGCGTCCGCTGATCGTGTCTGACAAGCAGGACATCATCAATCAGGCCAAGGCTATTGGCACCTTTGATATGGCGGCTTCCATGCCGGAGTACTGCGGTGTCATTTCAGACCGGCCTACTGTGAAGGCACGTCCTGACAAGGTGCTGGAGGAAGAGGCTAAGCTGGATATGGAAGTGATCCGCCGGGCCATTGAGCGTTCGCAGGTGCTGAAAATCGATCAGGTGCTGAAGGATCTCAAACCTCAGGCTGAACTGGATCAGTTCGAGGCAAAAGAAGATGCGGTGGTGATCGATATTCGCCATCCGACCGAGCAGGAGAAATCTCCGCTCACACTGGATGCCGAAGTGGTGCATATTCCTTTCTATCAGCTCAGTACGCGTTTTCCTGAACTGGATCAGGAGCAACAGTACCTGCTCTATTGTGACCGCGGTGTCATGAGCAAACTGCATGCGCTGTATCTGCACGATGCAGGTCACGTCAATGTAGGGGTTTACGGCAGCAAGTAATTCGACTGCCGGTTTTCAGAACGGGAAGCTCAGGCTTCCCGTTTTCGTTTCTGTTGCGTGCATACCTGCTTTCTGACGTCTATTAACCGCCGAGCAGTCCTTCAAGGTGCGCCTGTACAGAGTAGGCCAGGGCCGTCGGGTTGTAGCCGCCTTCCAGGATCGACACGATGCGTCCTTGGCTATACCTGTCGGCCAGTGCCATAAGCTGGCGTGTGATCCACAGATAGTCCTCTTCATTCAGGCGCATATCTGCCATCGGGTCATTCCAGTGGGCATCAAAGCCCGCAGAAATGAATATCATGTCAGGCGCATGGGCCTCCAGTGCGGGCAGGCATCGCTCTGAGAAGGCACGACGAAATGCCTCGCCATCAGCAAAGGCAGGGAGCGGGCAATTAATGATATTCGGGCGTTCAAGGTCGTTATAACGGCCCGGATAGAAAGGGTGCTGGAAGGTGGAGCAAAACAGCACGGCAGGATTATCTTTAAAGATGTCGACCGTACCGTTGCCCTGATGCACATCAAAATCAAAGATGGCAACCCGATTGATTGCTTCGTGCTGCAGGGCATGCAGTGCGGCGATGGCGATATTGTTATAGAAGCAAAAGCCCATCGCCAGATTATGCTCGGCATGGTGCCCCGGTGGACGGATGGCGCAAAAAGCGTTGCGATTTTTGCCAGACAGCACCCGGTTGGTTGCCAAAATACTGGCACCTGCAGCTAAACTTGCTGCATGCAGGGATTTGGGGCAAAGCGCGGTGTCATCATCTGTCCAGATCACGCCTTCCTGTGGCAGCTTCAGCTCCAGTCGGCGCACGTGCAGTGGTGTGTGCGCCAGCAGGATCTGTTCTGGCAAAACATGAACGGCATTATGCGTCTGTAGCTCGCCAAGCAGGCCTGAGCGATTCAGCTGATGCATGATGGCTTTCAGTCTGATCGGGCTCTCCGGGTGGTCCGGGCCAAGGTCGTGCAGCTCGCAGTCGGTATGGCTGATAAACGCGGTACTCATTGGGCGTGCCCTGTTTTTTTTTGCCAGTGTAGCGAAACTTGCTACCGCGTACCTTAGCCATTAAGTCGCACGGTATCGGCAGAGTGATGACATCTGTTGAAAGCAGACGGCTGCTTTTATCAAAGTCCTGCTGTTTGTCGCCGATATGGTGTGTCAGATTGACTGATGTCGGCCGCGGTTAATCACGGCCAGTAAGGATGGGAAGACCACGAATGGGGTTGATTTGATGCTGGACAAGAAGAAGGTGCTGTTTGTTGATAGCAGCGGCAACATGCGCTTCACCATGAAGAGCATGCTGCGCAGCCTGGGCATCGATCACCTGGAAACCCTGGCGCCGACGGCCGCGCTGCTCAGCCATATTCAGCACCAGCCCTACGACTTCATCATCATCAGTCACAACGACAGTGACAAAGTGACCGGCATACAGCTGCTGGAGGAGGCACGCTATCAGGGTATCCTGCCAGAGAGCACCGCCTGGGTGCTGCTGGTCAGCGACACCTCGCGTGATCTGATCGTCCATGCGATCGACAGCTACCCTGATGACATCATTACCAAACCTTTCTCGGCGCAGGAACTGAAGCGCCGTCTTGATGCCCTAGATGCCCGGCAGATTGCCCTGAAGCCCATCTGGCACCAACTGCGGTTGCAGAATGTCAAAGAAGCACTCAATCTCTGTGATCACTTCGAGCCAGCCAATCCCTATTACTGTGCGGCCCAGTTGCTGAAGGGGCGAATCCTGATGGCGCATCGGCGCTACTTTCAGGCTGCCCGGGTCTTTTCGCGGGTGTATGCCCAGTATCACCGCCGTGAAGCGGTAATTATGCAGGCGTTCTGCCTTTTGCAGGAGCGCGAATATGATCAGGCGCTGGAGCTTCTCGGCGAACTGATCTGTCAGAATCCGTTGTTGCTGGCAGCCTATGACATGGTCATCAAGATCGAGATGGCGCGCGGCGACTATTTTAAGGCGCGTTATATCCTGCAGCAGACCACTACCCTCAGCCCATACAACGTCCTGCGCTATCAGCGTCTGGGCTATTGCGCTTATCTCGGGCAGGAATGGGAAATTGCCGAGCCTGCGCTCAACAAGGCTATCAATCTGGGTAAAGGGTCAGTGTACGAATCCAAGGGGCCGTTTCTGCAGCTGGTGGATGTCGGGCGCTGTAAGGTGGAGTCAGGCACAGCGAACTGGCAGGAAGTGGAAAAAGAGGTCGACCTGGCACTCAAGAAAGCTGGTCGCTTTTTCCCCAAAGACCCGCTGTTACCTGCGGAGTCCGCCTTTATGCGCGGTAACTTCTATCAGGGAGCCAAGCAGCCCAAGCTGGCCGAAAAATACCATGACGAGGCGCGGGTACTGGCAGATGAGCAGGGGGTTCAGCTTAACCAGCTGGATATCTGGCAGCAGCCCGGTGAAACGCCCATGCGCTGGCTGCAGAATGTGCCCTCGGACCCAAACATACTGTTGACTAATCCCAAAATTGACGCCTATCTGCAGCATGGCTGCCATGCCTATGAGAGTGGCCATCTGGGTAAGGCGATGCAGTATTTCACCCAAATTCTGCGTGAGCAGCCTGATCATACTGACGCTTTGCTCAATGCTGCCCAGTTGTATCTTGAGGCGATTCGCGATTCTTCCTATCAGCGTGACAAACGTCTGCAGATGGCCAGACAATTTCTGCGTACGGTGGAGAAGTCACGGCTGGAAGCCAGTCAGCAGGAGCGGCTGGACTATCTCAAGCAGGTGGCCAGTCTGCAGCTGGAGGAATATCCCCAGGGATCGCTGGGAGAACTGTTGTGGGAGGCGGTCTAGCAGGGTAGCCAGGCATTAAAAAGCCAGATATCCGGCTTGGGCGGCTATCTGGCTAAGGTGTGAAGAGTGTGAAGGCTGGTCAGATGCCTGACCGTGCGCGATGAGTCGCCATTACAAGTCCAGCACCAGTCGCGCGCTGCGTGAGCGAGAACAGCACAGTGTCATCTGGTCATTGGCAGCGTGTTCTTCGTCGGTCATGAACATATCCCGATGATCCGGCTCTCCGGACAATACACGGGTCAGGCAGGTGCCACAGATGCCCTGCTCGCACGATACCGGTACATCAACGCCAGCTGCTTCCAGCACCTGCACGATGCTGCGCTCTGCCGGAATCTGATAGATCACACCGCTGCTCTGCAGCACCACCTCAAAACTGCCCTCGGCGTCATGATCAACGGGAGCGGCGGCAAAATACTCGCGATGCAGCTGGCTTTCTGGCCAGCCCTGCTGACGTGCGGTGCTCAGTACATGTTCCATGAATCCACCCGGACCACAGACGTACAGATGGGTATCTGCATCCGGTCTGGCCAGCAGTTGTGCGGCATCCAGCTTCTGCTGCGCATCGCCATCATCAAAGTGCAGATGCACCCGGCTGGCAAAGTCGGCCTCCTGCAGCTGCTGCCGGAAAGCCATGCGCTCACTGGCGCGAGCGCAATAGTGCAGCTCGAAGGGTTGATCATGGCGGTGCAGGTGCTCGGCCATGCTCAGCAGGGGAGTGATGCCAATGCCACCGGCAAATAACAGATGGCGCTTGCCCTGTTCAGCCAGCGGAAACAGATTGCGCGGCTCGCTGATGCGGATCACGTCACCCGGCCTGATCAGCTCATGCATGGCGTTGGAGCCACCGCGGGATGCCGGATCTTTCAGTACGCCGATAACGTAGCGATGGTTTTCGCTGTCGGCATTGCACAGCGAATACTGTCTGACTAAACCATTGGGCAGGTGAACATCGATATGAGCGCCCGCAGTAAAGGCGGGCAGGGTGGTGCTGTTGATGGGCTCCAGCTGAAAGCGACGGATATCCACCGCTTCATCGGCGCAGAGACTCACGCGTACATCAATCATGATCCTGCTCCTCAAACCTGACCTGCTGCTACTTTGTCGGTGGCAATCAGCGCACTCTGCTCGGCTGCCAGCCAGCGGTCGATGATCTTGCGTGACTGTACGCCACCGGCATCAATATTGAGCTTGAGCAGATTGCGCTCTGGGTGACGCAGCAGATTTTGCTGCTGGCGCTCCAGCATCTCCAGATCTTCGGCAAAAATCTTGCCCTGACCTTCACGGATGGTATCGGTCAGCTGCTGATCTCCGGGTTTGAAGTTGCGTGCCATGCCCCAGAAATACCAGATGGAGGTATCGGTTTCCGGCGTGATGAAGTCCACCACGATGCTGCTGGCCTTGAAGCGGGCATCGGCCTCGTAGCCGCCGTTACCGGCATGAGCCACACCGACTTCAATCAGCACATGGCTGGGCGGGGTGAAGCGGCAGATCTGCCAGCGGTCGACCGGTACGTCGTCAGCCAGTCCGTTACCACGCAGGGCGGCGCGCCAGAAAGGCGGCGCCATGATGTTTTCCATGTAGCGGCTGGTCACGACCATTTCACCCTCGACCTTGGTGCTGACCGGAGCTTCATCGATCTCTTTCTGACCGATGCTGGATGCATGCACGTAGGTTTCATGGGTCAGGTCCATCAGGTTGTCGATCATCAGGCGATAGTCGCAATTGATGTGGTACAGGCCGCCACCGTAAGCCCATTGCGGACTGACGGCCCATTCCAGGTGAGGGATGAGCTCCGGGTCGGCCTGTGCCGCCTCGCCGGGCCACACCCAGATAAATCCATAACGCTCTTCGACGGCATAAACCTTGTTGCAGGGGAAACCTCTGACGCGCTGGCCGGGCATCGACTGGGTGTGGCCATCACAGCCCATCACCAGGCCGTGGTAACCGCACACCAGCTCACCATCACGCACAAAGCCGAGGGACAGCGGCGCGCCGCGGTGCGGGCAGAAATCCTCAACGGCAGCGATTTTGCCTTCATGGCCACGATAGAAAACGATGGCTTCATTGCAGATGGTGCGACCAAGAGGTTTGTCGGCCACTTCATCGGGGGTGCAGGCAACATACCAGGCATTTTTGGGGAACATCACGGTGGTCCTCGGATTGTTATAGTTATGTTTAAGGTTTTATTGGATCCAATTTAGGGCTGTGGCCTAGGCGGCGTCAAATGTTTTTTGTACAAAAGATGTTCGCTGTGAGTGTGCAGTGATGAATGACGGGAGTTGTCGCCTGCATATCCGTGCCCCGGATGCCGGCAATGGCTGTGCTACACTGCGGCGCATCTGCTATGGCTAACAGGCTGACGGCATCTGTGCCGGATGGCTGCGGTGAAGGGAGAATGAGGATGAGCAAGGCCGGTCAGCATGCACTGATCACTCTGCGCAAGATGATTGCATCGGGCGAGTTGGCCGCAGGTGAGCGTGTGGCGGAGATTCCCACTGCCGAGGCGCTGGGTGTGTCGCGTATGCCAGTGCGTATTGCCTTTCGGACGCTGGAGCAGGAAGGGCTGCTGGTCAAGGCAGGGGCGCGTGGCTATACCGTGCGCGAAATCAGCCCGGAAAGTATTGCCGGTGCGGTTGAAGTACGCGGTGTGCTGGAAGGGCTGGCTGCACGGCAGGCCGCGGAGCGCGGGCTGTCTGCTAAATCGGTGGCGGTATTGCGACAATGTCTGGATGACGGTGATCAGCTGTTTGAAAAGGGCTATGTCACCGAGGAGGATCTGGAGGTTTACCACGATCTGAACCTGCGCTTTCACCAGCAGATCATCGAGGCCAGCGGCAATCCGGCTGTTTCCATGGCGCTGGCGCGTAATGAACATCTGCCTTTTGCCTCGGTCAGTGCGCTGGCAGTGGACAGCAATGATATGCGTCGGGAATTCCGGCGTTTTAACTTTGCTCATATGCAGCATCATGCGGTGTTTGATGCGCTGCTCAGTCGTCAGGGGGCAAGAGCGGAGGCGATCATGCGTGAGCACGCCAACGCCACGCTGCGTTATGCCGAAGTGTTTGCGTCTACGGCGGGGATGGCAGACAGCATCAAGGTCATTCAGCGCGAAGAACAAAAATAAATGATTGGATCCAATAATTGTCATTTATGACCACATAAGCGCTGCCCGGGTGTGGCGCTCAGATACTTTGCTCTATGATGCGGCCACTTGGCTGGAAGAGCGCGCAGCGATGCTGACACCAGCCGTTCGTAGTCATTCATCAGGGGTAAATCCATGAGCAAGGTGCACAAGATCGCGGTGATTGCCGGTGACGGTATCGGTAAGGAAGTGATGCCCGAAGGGCTGCGCGTACTGGACAAGGTCGCCGCACGCTTCGACATTCAGCTGCAGTGGAGCCACTTCGATTGGGCCTGCGCGGACTACTATCTGGCTCACGGCAAGATGCTGCCCGATGACTGGTTCGAGCAGCTGCGCGGTTTTGATGCTATTTACTTCGGTGCGGTGGGCTGGCCGGACGTCGTGCCTGACAATATCTCCCTGTGGGACTCGCTGCTGAAATTCCGCCGTGGCTTTGATCAGTACGTCAACCTGCGCCCGGTGCGTCTGCTGCCCGGCGTGCCCTGTCCGCTGGCCAATCGCAAGCCGGAAGACATCGACTTTTATGTGGTGCGTGAAAACACCGAAGGCGAATATTCCAACGTCGGTGGTCGCATGTTTGAAGGCACCGACCGTGAGTTCGTTATTCAGCAGTCCACCTTCACCCGCAAAGGCGTTGACCGCATTCTCAAGTATGCCTTCGAGCTGGCCCAGAGCCGTCCGAAGAAACACCTGACCTCTGCGACCAAATCCAATGGCATGGCCATCAGCATGCCTTACTGGGATGAGCGCGTGGCCGCCATGGCGGGCCAGTATCCCGAGGTACGTCAGGACAGCTATCACGTTGATATTCTGGCGGCGCGTTTTGTCCTCAGCCCCGAGCGCTTTGATGTGGTGGTGGCTTCCAACCTGTTTGGTGACATTCTGTCTGATCTGGGCCCGGCAGTGGCAGGCACCATCGGTATCGCGGCTTCCGCCAACCTCAACCCGGAACGCAATCTGCCTTCTCTGTTTGAGCCTGTGCACGGCTCTGCACCGGACATCTTCGGCAAAAACATCGCCAACCCCATCGCCATGATCTGGTCAGGAGCGATGATGCTGGACTTTATCGGTAATGGTGATGAGCGTTACCGTCAGGCCCATGACGTCATCATTGAGGCCATCGAAGCGGTGCTGGTGGAAGGCCCGCGTACGCCTGATATGGGCGGTGACGCCGACACCACCAGTGTAGGTAAAGCCATCGCCGAACGTATCTGAGTTAATACCTGAGCCGGGTATCCGGCAGGTGCATGAACAACATGGGCGGCATGCACCCTGTATCGATGTGCCAGGTATCCAGAACTGTCTGGATACCTGTGCCCCCGCCGGTGCTTCAGCGCAAAGACGCTTCCGTCATCTCACTTAATACTGCTGAGCCGCCGACTCCACGTTGGCATAGACCTCGGTGCTGCCATCGTTCTTCAGCAGATAGACCGCATAGGGCTGAAAGCGCTCACCCATTTCCATTCCCGGACTACCCAACGGCATGCCGGGGACCGCCAACCCTCTGGCGTCAGGCTTCTCTGCCAGAAAGCGAGCAATCAGCCGGGCCGGAACGTGCCCTTCAAACACATAGCCACTTTCTGCTTCGACGGCGGTGTGGCAGGAACGCAGGCGCGGAGGAATGGCCAGTCTGTCCTTGGTGGCGTAGAGGTCAGCGGTGGTATTTACCCTGGGCGCAAAGCTGAGCTGGCTGTCGACCGTGTTGAAGCCCTGAATATGTTCAAGCCAGGCCTGACAGCAACCACATTGTGGATCCTTGAATACCTCAAGCTGGACTGCTTCTGCCCAGGCCATCACGGGCAGGCTGGTGAGCGCGATAACCGAAAGGCGCTGCAGGGTGCGGCGCACGAAGGTTGCGGGGCGTGCGCTGGTGTGGCGTGAAAGCATAGTCATTTCCTGATCAGAAAAAGAAGGCGAAATTCATGGCTGCAGAGAGAATCTTTGCACTCGGCGTTATTCACCCTGTCTGGCTGATGCTTCGCAGGGGATAAGAGCGAGTGCGTCTGTTTGATCAGGAAAGCGCTGTGGGTGGTCGTTGCGGCACCGCCAGTATCAGCGAACGGGCATCGTCCAGCGGCTGAGGGCGAAGGGGAGAATCGAGCGGCAGGTGGGCCGCGTGCCAGCGCATCGGCAGGGCAATCAGGCCTTGCGCACAGCAGTCTGTGGTCAGGGCGGTATGTTCACAGAGTGATGGGCTGCGGTCAGCTATGGCGCACGGCGTGCTGTGGTAATCAGCGGTGCTGTGACTTGCAGCGGAGCTGTGACAGTCAGCGATGCAGTGGCCGCCGGGAAGGGCTGTTGCCTGTGCTGAGCCGCTCATGGCTGACGTAGCCAAGAGCACGAAAGACAGCGCAATCGACAGGATCAGGCTCAGTAGCCCCGATGATGCTATGGATGCACGAAAACCTGCTTTCACCCGACGGCCCGCTGTCTGAAAACGCCAGCCGCTAATCTAGCCAAGGTCGTGGAGAAGGTCTATTCCTCCTCGTTGTTCCAGGTCACGATTTGTCCTCATTTCATGCAATTAATCCTGCTTCTGCCCCCATTCACACCGCAGTTTGATGACGCTTCTTGACCTTTTTTTCAGTCTGTTGCCCCTGCGGAACTGCACCTTCCGGCCACTCTCTAACAGGCTGTTGAAAAACGTTATCGAGGCAGCCGAGACAAGGAAAAAACAGGCGAAAAAGCGGAGTTTAGTGGACTAAATGAGCATTTTGAGCCTGTTTTTGACGCGGTATTCGGCAACGCAGATAGATTTTCAACGACCTGTTAAAGCCAACGTGAACGCCTGCTGCCACCCTCTGTTCAGGTGATGCGGGCAGACCAGAGATCAACAACAAATACGAGTTGGCCGCACTGCTGTCATCAGACCGACAGCGACAGTCAGGCCGACAGCCTCAGTCATAAGGAGTTTTGTGGTGATAAAGGTCGAGCACCTGTCACGTCGTTATGGCGACTTTGTCGCTGTCAACGATGTGTCGTTCCAAATTGGTCATGGTGAAATCGTCGGTTTGCTGGGGCATAACGGAGCCGGGAAAACCACCATCATGAAGATGATCACCGGCTATCTGGAGCCATCCGACGGTCAGATCTGGTTCAACCAGCAGGCGTTTGACGACGCACCCGATCATGCCAAGGCGCAGATCGGCTATCTGCCGGAAAACCTGCCGGTCTACCCTGATCTGACCGTCGCTGATTACCTGCTCTATGCCGCGCGTCTGCGCCACCTTGAAGGGGCTGATGCTATCGCCGCGGTGCGCCGGGCGATCAGGGATACTGAGCTTGAAGACAAGGTTCTTGCTCCCATTCACACCCTGTCACGCGGATACAAACAGCGCGTCGGCGTGGCGCAGGCCATTCTGCACAACCCCAAATTACTGATTCTGGATGAGCCCACCAACGGCCTTGATCCCCAGCAGACGCAGGCCATGCGCCATCTGCTGAAGAATCTGGCGAAGAATGCCACCGTGGTGCTGTCGACCCACATCATGCAGGAAGTCGAAGCCATCTGTGACCGGGTGCTGATGATGCGCCGCGGTGAGCTGATACTCGATGAACAGCTGTCTCATCTGCACCAGTCGACAGCCCTGCTGGTGACCACCTCCATGGCCCCGGCACAGTGGCAGCAGCAGACCCTGAGCGGGGTGCAGTTTGCCGCTGATCAGCATCTGGGCGAGAGCAATGGTCATCATCGCTATCGTCTGCCTTTTGCCGGTACGCACCACAGTTCCATATCGCAGGCCGAAGGGCTGGCGGCGCAGGTGGCACAGCGGCTGGTGGAGCAGGGTGCGGCCCTTTACGGCCTGACGCCTGAGCGCCGTGATCTGGAAAGCCTGTTCCGTGAAGTGAACAAGACGGAGGAGGTCAGCCATGCAGCCTAATGCGATTCGGGCCATCGTGCGCAAGGAGCTGATGCAGTTCTTCGCCTCGCCGATTGCCTACCTGTTTCTGGCCGCGTTCGCGGCGGTCACCCTGTTTGTGTTCTTCTGGGGTGAAGCCTTCTTTGCCCGCAATCTGGCCGATGTACGGCCGCTGTTTGAATGGATGCCGGTACTGCTGATCTTCCTGTCAGCCGCCCTGACCATGCGCATGTGGAGTGAGGAGCGGCGCACCGGCACCCTGGAGTTTGTGCATACCCTGCCGGTAGCCAACTGGCAGTTTGTGCTGGGCAAGTTCTTTGCCTGCCTGCTGTTGCTGGCGCTGGCACTGGTGCTGACTCTGCCGCTGCCCCTCACCGTCAATATGCTGTCGCCCATCGACTGGGGCCCGGTATGGGCAGCCTATCTGGCGACGCTGCTGCTGGGCGGTACCTATCTGGCGCTGGGTCTGTTTATCAGTGCTCACACCCAGAATCAGATCGTCAGCCTGATGCTGACCGCGCTGATTGGCGGGGTGTTGTATCTGATCGGCACACCAACCCTGACCGACTGGGTGGGCGAGCCGCTGGCGAGCATCTTCAAGGCCATCGGCACCGGCTCACGGTTCGAGTCCATTGCCCGTGGCGTGCTGGATGCCCGTGATCTGTATTACTACCTGAGCCTGATCGTGATTTTCCTCGGCCTTAACCTGTGGGGGCTGGAGCGTGAGCGCTGGGCGGCAACAGGCAGCTATCAGCATCATGCGCTGTGGCGTCGTGGTACGGCGCTGGTGGTGATCAACCTGCTGCTGGTCAATATCTGGATGGCACCGCTGACCTCACTGCGTCTGGATGTCACTCAGGGCCAGCGTTTCTCCCTTGGCAAAGCCAGCTATGACTACCTGTCACGCCTGCACGAGCCGCTGATCATCAAAGCCTACTTCAGCAAGAACACCCATCCGTTGCTGGCGCCGCTGGTGCCGCAGATCAAAGACCTGCTGAACGAATACCAGATTGCCGGTAAGGGCAAGGTCAAAGTGGTGGACATCGACCCCACTGAAGATCAGCAGGCGGCCAATGATGCGGCCAGCCAGTACGGCATCAAGCCGGTGCCTTTCCAGGTGTCAGGGCGTTATCAGGCCTCGGTGGTGAATGCCTACTTCAATCTGGTGGTGAGCTACGGTGGCGAGTTCCAGACCCTGAGTTACAAGGATCTGATCGACATCAAGCAGGGCCAGGGCGATATTCAGGTGCAGCTGCGTAACCCTGAGTACGACATCACCCGCGCCATCAAGCGTGTGCTGTTTGCCTATCAGACCAAGGGCGATCTGTATTCCAGCCTGCCCCATGCGCTGAACCTGACTGCCTATGTTTCTGCGGATAACACCCTGCCGAAAGAACTGGCTGGCTTCAAAACCGATCTGCAGAAGCAGCTGCAGGACGCCAGCAAGAAAGCCGACGGTAAGCTCAATATTCACTGGGTAGACCCCAACTCTGACCCGTCTGTGGCGAAGAAAATGGAACAGCAGTGGGGTTTCAAGCCGATGATGGCCAGCCTGCTCAACACTACGCCGTTCTACTTTTACCTGACGCTGGATGACGGCAAGCAGGGCATGCCACTGCAACTGCCGGAAAACCTCAACGATCAGGGCATCAAGCAGATGCTGGAAGCCGGTGTGAAGCACTTCGGCAGTGGCCTGATGCACAGCGTGGCACTGGTGACACCACCGATGAACCCGATGACCGGACAGGGGCTGAGCTTTGAACAGCTGCAGAGCCACCTGAGCGAAAACTACAATGTCATCCCCACCGATCTCAAAGACGGTATCGTGCCGAGCGAAGCGGAATCCCTGCTGGTGATGGCCCCTGACAGCCTGACCGACAAGCAGCGTTTCGCCATCGACCAGTACTTGATGAAGGGCGGCACCGTCATGCTGGCCACCTCACCTTATGAGATCAGCATCGACCAGAGCGGCCTGAAAGCCAGCAAGCATACGTCCGGTCTGGAAGACTGGCTGAAGCACTACGGCGTCACCATCCAGCCCAATCTGGTCATGGACCCCCATAACTCGCCGTTCCCCATGCCGGTCAACCGTGATCTGGGCGGCGTGCAGGTGCAGGAATGGGTGATGATGAACTATCCCTACTTTGTCGATGTGCGCCCCGGCGCCATGGATGCCAAAGTGCCCGTCACCGAAGGCCTGCCGCAGCTGACCTTCCCCTGGGCATCACCCATCAGCATCGACAGCAAGCTCAACCAGAGCCGCAAGGTGGCAGTGCTGGCGCACAGCTCGGCGGAATCCTGGCTGTCTGACAAAACGCAGGTATTGCCACGGGTGCAGGGCGGACAGGCGATTCCCTTCACGCCGGAAGGCAAGCGCAGCAGCGAAGATCTGGCGGTGGCCATCACCGGCAGCTTCGACTCCTACTATGCCGACAAGGACAATCCGCTGCTGAAGCAGGATGACAAGGCCGCAGCCGCCAAACCTGCCGCCGCTACGCCAGCTGACGCAGCCAGCAAAGACGCTAAAGACAAGCAGGACAAACCGGTGTTCAGCGGCATTATTGCCCGCTCGCCCGAGTCGGCCCGCCTGATCGTCTTCGCCTCCAACCATCTGCTTGATGATCAGGTCATGCAGCTGCTCGGCTCCGCCAATGGCAGCACCTACATGAACTCGGTAGACGCTATGCAGAACGCAGTCGACTGGAGCGTGGAAGAAGACGGCCTGATGGCCATCCGCGCCCGCAGCCAGTACAGCCACACACTGCCCGCGATGGATGATGCCGGTCGTCAGGAGCTGGAATACTTCAACTACTTCCTGGCGCTGGCGGGTGTTGTGATCATCTTCGCCATCGTTCGGGTGCGCAGCCGTCGTCGTCTGGCACGCCATCAGGCCCTGCTGCTGGGAGGAAAAGCATGAAACAGACCGCCTCTTCATCGAAAAGAAGTCTGCTGGTCCCGGGGCTGGCGCTGGTCATGCTGGTGCAGGCCGGGCTGGTCGTGGCCAGCTACTGGCCAGACAGCAACGCCGCAGGCAATAAGCCCTGGCTCAGTTTCAAAGCGGCTGATATTGACCAGCTGGTGGTCAGTGATGGCAAGCAGAGCACCCATCTGCTGCTGAAAGACAAACACTGGACCGTCAAAGAGCTGAACCTGCCCGCTGATGAGCATCAGATACAGGAAGTGATCGACACGCTGGTATCGGAGAAACCCGCCTGGCCCTCGGCCACCACCGACGAAGCGGCAACCCGCTTCAAGGTGGCGGAAAAGGGCTTCGAGCGTAAGGTCGAGCTGAAGAAAGGGGATACCGACGAGGCCGTGGTGTACCTCGGCACCTCGCCCCATTACGGCCAGATTTACGGCCGCCGTGAAGGTGATAAAGACATCATGAACATCAGCTTCAATGCCTATCAGGCACCGGCGGATGCCCATGACTGGCTGGACAAGAGCCTGCTGAAAGTCACCGCGCAGCCGACCATGGTGACACTGCCGGGGCTGAATCTTGAGTTCCTCAAGGGCAACTGGCAGATCACCAATCAGCCTGCGGTCAGCCTCGACAATCCTAAAGTGGACGAGCTGGTCAACGAGCTGAAAGAGCTGATGGTGATCGGGCTGGCGGACGACAAACTGGCTGCCACCCTGAACCAGTCCAAGGAAGGCTTTGTCGCCACGCTGGCGGTGAAAGACAAGGCCTATCACTACCAGTTCCGCCCCAGTGGCGATGACTGGTATGCCCGCCGCGATGATATGCCGCAGTGGTTCAAGGTCAGCACATATCCGGCCAATCTGCTCAAACAGCCAGACCTGAGCAAGCTGGAAAAGGCCGCGCCCGCCAAAGCCGCCGCAGCGGACAGCAGCGGTACGGCAACGGCTGCCGCCACACCAGCCGCGCCGGTTCCCGCTGCTCCGGCAGCCACTCCACCGGACAATGGAGCGACGGCTCAGAGCGCCAACTGAGGGTGTGATCGACCAGGCGTTTAACCGACGCTAAAACCACAAAGCCCCGCTACATCGATGTAGCGGGGCTTTGTTTTATATCAGTTTTGAATGACTTTTGGGGAGGTAAGGTGTTGCTTAGTGGAATAGGATGAAGGACTTTATCGGGTACGGTTAGGAGTCAGCGGCCCGTCTACTGCATCTATGTACTATGATGTCGTTTTGGACAATAAGAGGAAGAGAGACATCACTATGTCTAGTACCTTATCCTTGAAAGTTATGGAATAAGGTATACCTTTTTTATGATATGTTGTCGATTTAAATGTCTTTTAATAACTGTTATGAGATTGAAGGGCTTATTAAAAGATTGTTAGCCGATCAAGGCGTTTTACTACTAAGAATTAAGTTTTGGAAGGAATTAAAATGGAAAACGACTGGTACGATGATGAAACTACTCTTTCGGAGGAAAGTTCAATTAAAGAATACGACGTGACTGCGTCGCCAAATGATTTTAACTTAAAAACGTTATTTGATTTTGTTGAGTCCGGAGCATTAATAATTCCAGGATTTCAACGAAATTATGTTTGGGATATTGGAAGAGCGTCGAAATTAATAGAGTCAATCCTGCTTGGGCTGCCAATACCACAAATTTTTCTTTATGAGGAGTCTAGGAACCGATTCTTAGTAATCGATGGGCAGCAACGGCTCATGAGCATTTTTTATTTCATTAAGCAGAGGTTCCCTAGGAAAGAAAAAAGGGTCGAAATAAGGCGAATTTTTGGCGAGTATGGTCAGATACCGCCAGAAATACTTGAGGATGACCAGTACTTTAGAAAATTCAATTTGTCGCTTTCTGACCCAACTCCCGGTCATAAAAATAGATTTCACGGGTTGAACTATTCGACGTTAGGTGAGTTGAAACTCGGATTTGATATGAGGACGGTCAGGAATGTTATTGTGAAACAAAACCTTCCGGAAGATGACAGTTCAGCTGTTTTTGAAATATTCAACAGGTTAAACTCTGGCGGGGTTAATCTTACGCCGCAAGAAATTAGAGCGAGTTTATACCATTCAAAGTTTTACGACATGCTTTTTAAGATTAATAATGATGAACGTTGGAGGAAGCTATTAGATTCGCCAGAGGCTGATTTGCATACTAGAGATGTTGAAATCTTATTAAGAAGCTTTGCGATGCTAATAGAGGGATCTACATATAAGCCATCAATGGTTAAGTTTTTGAATAAGTTCTCAAACAACTGCAAACAGCTTAATGAAGAGAAAATAGTATATTTGAAAGAGCTGTTCTACTCGTTTCTTGATGCGACGTCCGATCTTCCGGCCAGAATTTTCTTTGGAACAAGGAATCGATTTGCAACTTTGTTCTTTGAAGCTGTATTTTCTGCGTCGGCAGGTCAGGCATTTGCTAATAAAGGGCTGATTACCAATAAGCTAAATCCTGAAAAAATACGGATGGTTTTTTCCGACAAAGAATTCATTGACGCATCTCAGACTGATACTGCAAGTACAAACAACGTGCAGATCAGGTTGAGAAGGGCAAAAGCTATAATAGGGTAGTGAAATGGATAATATTATCGATAGCTACTTTAATCAGCATAAACTTCTATCAGACTTCTTGATGGATAACAAAGAAATTTCATTAAAGTCAGATGCGGATAGACGATTTGCAAAAGTTTTGGTTCTTGCCGGAGCTAGTTATTTCGAAGATAGAATAATTTCGGTGTTGTCTACATATTGTGATGCCGTTGTTCAAGGAAATGAGAAGGTCTACAATCTTCTAAAAATGAAGGCCTTTGATAGGCAATATCACACATTGTTCGATTGGAAGGAAAATAACGCTAACAAATTTTTTTCTCATTTTGGCGAGAGGATTAAGCAGAAACATAAAGAAGATATTTCTAAAAATAACGATATAAAAGAAAGTGAAAAAATGTTCATGACACTTGGTCGCATGAGAAATGTTTTAGTTCATTCGAATTTTGCTATGGCTTCAATAGACGAAACTCATGAGGATATTTATAAAATCTTCAGAGGTTCGCTAGGATTTGTTGATTATGTCGAGAAGACATTCAATTTCGACGGCTAATAATAACCAGCAGCAGAAAACTACGCGCCACCAATTTGCGGTCCGCTGTATTCACTATGCCGCAAATTGGCTCTGCTCCATTCAGCTCCTGCTGTGGGCGTTATGTTTTTGGGTGTGAAATCTTACAAGTTATTATTTTGGGGGTTCATTATCTATGAGCACAAAATTACATAATATTATGCCGATGAGAAATTATCTGTGCTTTTTATAAAACGCCACTTAATCACTTTGCCAATTTTACTTTCTATTTTGGCAGGTGAGACTTATTACTACGTTACAAAGACAAATCTCAATAGTGATATATCCGTTGGGTTTATTATCGACGACTTCAACGGTGTTAAAGTCTATTTTAATGGGGGTGTAAATAATTCTAGTGGCCGTAACCTTACATCTGACAACTATAATTTAGGTATTAAATATCAATGTGTTGAATTTATTAAAAGGTATTATTACCAGCGATTTAACCATAAAATGCCTGACTCGATGGGTAACGCCAAAGATTATTTCAATGCGAAAATAGACGATGGTGTTATCAATCCTCAAAGAGGATTGCTTCAGTATAAAAATGGGTCTAATTCAAAACCGCAAGTTGATGACATCATAGTGTTCGCGCCGTCATTGCTTAACCCTTATGGTCATGTTGCAATTGTTTCATCTGTATTTCCCAACACTATTCAAATAGTCCAACAAAACCCGGGACCCTTCGCATCCTCAAGAGCGGTATTTACAATCGAGAAGCAGAATGGCGGTTGGGTTATCAATGGAAAGCATGTGTTGGGCTGGCTAAGACTTCCTACTCCAGCCCAAACATAACAAAAACTTGGTGTTGGATAGCTACACAACCCCACAAGTAAAAGTTAAGTTTCAGAGGAAGTATGGAAAAAATCGACTGGAAACTCCCTTGGAGAAAAATTCAATTTGAAGCCGAAATTCCGAGAGGCTGTTCATAGTTCTGTGTCAGCCAATATTCACAGCTCGACATACTCGTGGATCCGTCCCGCGAAGTGGATGCTCGAGGCTGTTCATAGTTCAGCGCCACAGGGCTGCCTTCCCCTTGACCCGAAAGCAATTCCCTTCCTACACTCCTCGCCGTTTTGCCAGCAGGATGCGGCACTTCCCGAAGGACCGGCATTCTGCTTCCCTATTTTTCTGCTTCCAATTCCGCTTTATGGATAGCCCTGGCTGCATGGATGATGCCTGCCTATGTTGCATATTTCCTTTAAGGACCGGACCGGCGTATTGCTGGTGCTGGTCGATTCTCCCAGCCGTGTTACCGGCTTGGCTCGCGCCCCCTCGGCGCGCCTGACGAACTTGCCTGATCTGGCAGGTCAGTCCCTGTCACAGGCGTTGAGCCATATTGGCAGCCGCGCTGCGCAAAGTGGCAATGTTGTACAGATGGGGCAGGCTGCTGCCGAAGCGGTCGATCAGGGCAAGTTACATCTGTTTTTTCTTTCGCCGGGTAATGCGCCCAAAGGTCATGGCCGTGGGTATGCCGCTATCACCCTCAAGGACAAGCCACTACCGACGATGGTGGGGCCGGGCTGTTTTGCCAGCAGCAAGATTGGTGGCTATGAGCCTGATATGACGCCGGGGCCAGCCGTTGCCATCAGCACGGTGCCGGGAGTACTGGGCATGACAGGCCGCTCCATGCCGGTACAGAGCACACTGGTTGATGGCGTCAATGTGCTTTTTGCTTCGTCTTCCAGCTCTGTTGATCCCGCTGATAGCCTGCTTGAGCTGGCCACGCAGTTGAGCCCTTATAGTCAGGCACTGAGTAAAGGCAGTGTCGCTATCAGCGGCTTATCTCAGGCTGCCGAAGCATTGAAGAACGGTAACTTCGGCGATGCCCTGCTGGGTGCGGCTCAGGCCGTGCTGAATTTGGCCAACAAGCTGCCCAAGCCTGAACTGATTGCTGTAGCTGGTAGCCAGCACGACAACAGCTCAGGCAACAAGATGATGTTTATCGGTCAGGCGGTACGTGAACTGGCTGAGTTTAAGCGCAATCAACCTGCCATGACGCGAACGCTGGTGGTGTTTACGCCGTCTTACAATGAATCCATGCTTATTAAAGCCCACGACTCTGCAAAGTTGTATGAAGCGGGCTTTGTCACCGTTTCAAGCGCGGCAGAACTGATTCGCTACCTGAACTCCGGGCAGGATCGACAGCAAGCGCCTATTCAGCAGCTGTCTCTTTTCAGCCACGGCGTACCGCAGCGTATTGCCTTTGGCTACGACCTGTCGGTGGACAGTCAGCTATCACTGGATGTGCTGAACTACAGCGAGATTTCACCTCAGGCTTTTTCTCCCTCTGCTCATATCGACAGCTACGCTTGCCGAACGGGGATGGGCAACCTGCCGGACTACAAGATTGAAGAGGCCGTGCAGTTCTTCCCGCATATCAATGAGAGCCTGGCACAGTTGCTGGCCAACCATCTGAGCATTCCCGTGCATGCCTTTATTCGCCGTTCGGACTACAAAAATACCTGGGGTTCGTTTGAGGATCGTCGCTTGGGTGATCTTTGCAGGATCAGCGATAACGGAGTGCCGGGAGAGGAGTGGTGTAAAAGGTGGAATCAGTTAAAGAAGGAGCGAGGAGACACTCATAAGGACGGCAAATATACCTATCAGATTATAGGTGCTATTAACCCTGTTATTTCAGGTAGCACCCCCGTTGGTATTCCAGGAGGACATGTTGAGTTTTTACCGCAATAAAGGTTTCTGGATTGGCAGTGCTCTCGTGCTTCCTGTGTTATTGGTTGTGGGTAATTACGGATACAAGATCATGACAAGCGTATACAACACTGATTTTGGCAATGGTTTGGTGATTTATGCAGATGACTACGTGCGAAGCGGCAAGTGGGTATTTGACTGTTCATACTCACGCTTAATCAGTCGTGAGCCGCTGCCAGTGCCTTTGCTGGAGCTGTCTAGAGCCAAGGACATTTCGTTCAGTACTAACTTGTCTTCGTCAAACAAGGGGGATACTACCCTCGCGAAAGAAGTGATTAACGCCGTCACGAGCACACCCGGCTGGTACAACGGGTTGCGTTATCTTTACTCTGGGTTGGACGAGAATAGTGATCTCACATTTCACTCGTACGATATGGTTACCCAGTATCAGGCGCAGCCATGGGCGATACGAGTAGGTCAAGATATCGAGTTTGATGGAACATCCAGCTTCAACATCAATGCCTTTCCCTATGACCCCGCCACTTATGTGGACTACGCCAAAGCCATGGAAGAAGCCGCCAGCAGCTGTTCTGTACCGCAGTAAAGCCGCTCTTTGTACTCAAGCACAATAAGTAGCTAAAAGGTCACTTCTGTCTGAGTCGAAATCTGACTCTTTAAAGCAGAAAAAGCCGAAGGGTGCGGATGCCCTTCGGCCCAAAGTCCGGCCTGCCTGCACAGGGTGATTAGCCTCTGTGGTGGGCACCCAGCATCTGGGGTCGGCAGCGATTGGAAACTGCCTGCCGGTTCAGGGTGCGTATTCATCAGGCTGAAGATGTCAGTACTTCCCGCCTGATCCCCCTAGTTGTGTAAACCCACCACGTTGT
>NZ_LAPT01000049.1 GCF_003194385.1 Pokkaliibacter plantistimulans | reverse complement strand
AAACGAATCAGCGCCTGAACTTGATCTCGTCCGACATCAAGAGCGCGGTAGCCTTTTTTAGTATCTCTTTCTCCATTTCCAAACGCTGGATACGCTTTTGTAGCTCCTGAATCTGGTGCTGCTCAGGGGTTAATGCCTGACTCCCTGAGAGCACCACACCGTTCTGTTCATGTTCCACCTGTTTGATCCAGCGCCGAAGCGCTGTAGGGCCGACCCCCAGCGCCTGACAGGCCTCCGTTACGGAATAGCCTTTCTCGGTCACTAACGCGACGGCCTCCAGCTTGAACTCTGGAGTAAAGGACTGACGACGTTTGCTCATAAATAAGACACCTCACTGAGCGCGTTAGAATAACGCTTTACTGAGTGTCCGAAATCATTGAGCCACTACACTTCCGCTTTAAGTAAGGTACTGGCAGGCAGATACGAAAAAATAGGTTTAGTTGTGGGGTTTTAGCTTATGCGATGTTTTAGCAAGTGGGCCATTCTCTGGGTTAATAGGGGTTTTTTAGAGAATAGAAGCCCGAATGTTCGGCCCACATTAGCCAGCCTTCTTCATCGACAATGTTTGGTAACCAAGCATAGGTTCGCCAGTCTACGTGGTTTTTACGAACGACAATATTCTCTTCCTGAAGATGATGAATGAAATCTTGGCCCTCAGCACTATCATGGCTGAAAGGGAGTTGACCTCCACTACGGAGCACTCTGAACCAAGGTAAAGCTAACTCCGTACTATTTTGTCCCACCCAGCGGCCAACCCAGCGTGCCTGATGCCCCATTCCCGCAAGGCGGGCTAGTTGCCCATAACATGTCACTCGACCATAAGGTAGATGCTTCAACATCAGCTCACTGAGACGATAGTGCCAGATAGCCTGATTCATAAGTCTTGGGGGCCCCTGCTAATAAGCGTATTCAGAGGATGACGGCCTATCGCTTGTGTATTTAGTGAAGGCGTATACTCTGATTTCCATACGGTTTGGGATGGTCTATGTACGAGTTGACTTCGACTGAGCATAAAGCAGCAGATAGCCAGCGGCAGAATCAAAGTTCTGTGATTGTATCCCAACTGCGTGAGGATATTATTCGAGGTATATTCCTACCGGGTGAAAAGTTGCTTATCTCCAGCTTAAAACAGCGATACGGTGTGGGAAGTAGCCCCATTCGGGAGGCTTTGTCACAACTCATCACTGAGAGATTAGTTGTCGCAGAGAGTCAGCGTGGATTCCGAGCGAGCCCTATATCTCGAGAAGAGCTCACGTCAATCTACGAAGCTCGTAGTGAGGTTGAGGCTAGTATTACTGCTTTTGCAATTGAGCGAGGAGATGATTCCTGGGAGGCAGGTATTGTCGGTGCCGCCTATCGTTTGTTTAAGGTTGATAAGACGGTCCCTGACGGAGAGCGTGTTGCTCGTTGGGAGTTATGTCATCGCAACTTACATGAGGCGATCGTTCTGGGATGTAAGTCTCCGCAGTTGCTGGATGTTCGGCTAATGCTTTATACGCGTGCAGAGAGGTATCGGCAGCTCTGGTTAAAGGAAACCGTATTGGATTTATACTCTTTAGCCCGAAGCCAAGTCGAGCATCAACGGCTGATCGACAGTGTGCTGCAAAGGCGTAAAGAAGAGGCTGTCGATTTAGTGAGGCAACATATTTTGATGCCAGTGACGGTTATTTACGCTACTTTGAATCAGAAGCAGATACTCTGACCATAAAAGGTCGGCTATATATCACGAAGAAAAGCGGGCATTAAGCCCGCTTTTTTATATCTGTAAATCATTAACCGGCGATACGGAAATCTTCCAGATCTGAGCCGTTGTTCAGTGCTTCTTCAATCCATTTTGGTTTGCGGCCTTTGCCAGTCCAAGTCTGACTTGGATCAGCTGGATTGTAATATTGAGGAGCTGATTTAGATTTTACGCCAGTGGTTTTGCGTACGGAACCCTGAAGTTCACTCAGAACGGATTCAAATGGGATGCCATTCTCTAGCGCCATGGCTTTGATTTGATCGATTACCTGAGCTTGCTGTTTTTTCTGATCCAAGGCTTTTTCAACATCGGCCTGCAGCGCTTCAAGTTCGGACAGAGACAGAGATTGCAAATCTGAATATTTCATGGCTCACCAACCGTTTTTATAAAGGAATATGTAATGGCCGGATTATAGCCTAAATTTTATTAGATTCGCCAATAGGCTTAATCATTATTGTTTCTGGCGTGTAAGGTAATGTTTCCTCATTCGTGATTTGCACTGCACCATTTATTTTGTTTCCAGCCAAAATGTCACAGGCCCATCGTTTATCAAACTGATTTGCATATCTGCCCCAAAACTTCCAGTACTGACATGATCATAAACGCTGTGAGCATGGTCTATAAAATAATCGTATAGACGCTCTCCTGATATAGGGTCCGCTCCTTCAGAAAAGCTTGGGCGTAAGCCTTTTCGAGTATCTGCAACTAAAGTAAATTGCGAGACTATTAGCAAGCCACCCTGTATATCGCGCAGACTCAGGTTCATACGCTGTTTTTCATCTGCAAAGATACGGTAGTTTAGAATGCGCTCGAGCAACCAGTCTGCCTTGTTTTCATCATCATCTTTCTCAATCCCAAGTAGCAGCAGAATACCTTTGTCGATTTGGCCAATGGTCTTCCCGGAGACCTCAACTTTGGCAGTCTGTACTCGTTGAATAAGGGCTTTCACTTTGAGTCCTTCATCTTTGTTGTGATGTGCCAGTTAATAGCACTTGCTAGCCATCAGGCTAATTTAAGTGAGAAATAGTGCGTGGCTCTGACTAGGTTATCAAGAATACCCGCCTCAAACGCGCTGTGACCTGCCTGATGGACAATATGCAGCTCTGCATTAGGCCAGTGTTTGTGCAGCAAATAAGACTGCTCAATTGGACACACGGTATCCAGGCGGCCATGGATCAAAATGGCAGGTATATGTCGAATTGTTTCCATGGCATCCAGGATGGGGTGCTCCTTTAGAAAGCCATAATTAATCAGGTAATGGGTATGAATGCGGGCTTTGGCTAATTGATCCTCATGCTCATGTCCAAGCTGACTTTGAGGGTCTGCAAAGGAGCGTCGTAACCACTGATTCCAGCTACGAGCAGCGTGCATTGCTTCTAATTCATTGCCGCTTTGCAATCGCCGGTAATAGGCAGGCAAAACGGCTGACTTTTCCTGATCCTGTAAAGGCTGCAAAAGTGCGTCCCAAATATCGGGGAACAATCTGCTAGCGCCATTTCCGGCAGCATAGCTCCAGTCGATATCCCTTGGCCGGCAGAGGAAAGTACCACGCAGAATACATCCAGAAACCTGCTGCGGCTGACGCTGTGCGTAACTTAGTGCTAGGGCCGCCCCCCATGAGCCTGCAAACAGTAGCCATTGTTCAATGCCCAGATAGCGGCGGATAGCCTCAATGTCATCAACGAGATGATGTGTTGTGTTATTGATAAGACTGCCATGCGGCGTAGAACGGCCACAGCCACGCTGATCAAAGAGAATGATGCGGAAGCGGCCAGGATCAAAGAAGCGTCGGTCAGCGCTGTTACAGCCGCTGCCTGGGCCACCGTGAATGACAAGGACAGGGATGCCTCCGGGATAACCACATTCTTCTATATAGAGCGTATGCAGAGGGTCAACAGCTAGCTTGTGCTGTGCATAAGGTCCAATTTCAGGAAAGAGAATGTGCATCGTGACCCACCCTTTCTAAATGTGCTTAACGACATTTAGCCACAGTATAGGTCAGGTACAGAGGGTCTTGTTTTATTCAGGATCGATATAGCGGTGAGGCAGAATGAAAAAGCCCCTGGCTCTTCCGAGGCAGGGGCTTTTGCGGAGCAGACGAAGAAATTAACGAGAGGCGCGCTTGCGCTCGTTCTCAGTCAGGAATTTCTTACGGATGCGAATGCTCTTTGGTGTGATCTCCACCAGTTCATCATCTTCAATGAACTCCAGAGCCTGTTCAAGAGAGTGGCGTACCGGTGGGGTCAGCAGGATGTTCTCATCGCTACCGGAGGCGCGCACGTTGGTCAGTTGCTTTGCCTTGGTGGGGTTGACGGTGAGGTCGTTGCCACGGCTGTGCAGACCGATCACCTGGCCTTCATACACTTCCAGGTTGGGAGCGATGAACATGCGACCACGGTCCTGCAGACTGAACAGAGCGTAAGCCAGGCTCTTGCCGGTAATGTTGGAAATCATTACACCATTGATACGCTGTACCGCTGGGCCGGCTTTCACTTCATCATAGCTGTCAAAGCTTGAAGTCATGATACCGGTACCAGAAGTCAGGGTCAGGAACTGGTTACGGAAGCCAATCAAGCCACGTGAGGGAATGCGGTATTCAATACGGACGCGACCAGCGCCGTCGATCTGCATGTCACGCAGGTCGCCTTTGCGGCGGCCCATTTCTTCCATGACAGGGCCTTGGTAGGCTTCTTCACAGTCGACGACTACCTGCTCAAATGGCTCCATCAGCACACCGTCGATCTCTTTCTGAATAACTTCAGGGCGAGATACTGCCAGCTCATAGCCTTCACGGCGCATGGTTTCGATCAGTACTGACAGGTGCAGTTCACCACGGCCAGAGACGATGAACTTGTCTGGGGTGTCGCCCTGGCGTACACGCAGAGCTACGTTGTGCAGCAGTTCGCGCTCAAGACGCTCTTTGATGTTGCGCGACGTGACAAACTTGCCTTCACGGCCAGCGAACGGAGAGTCGTTTACCTGGAAGCACATGCTGACGGTAGGTTCGTCTACGGTCAGGGGAGGCAGTGCTTCAACGGCATCGGTGGCACAAAGTGTGTCGGAGATGTTGAGCTCGTCCATGCCGGTAACACAGATGATGTCACCTGCTTCCGCTTCTGGTACTTCGATACGCTCCAGGCCCAAATAGCCCATCACGCTCAGAACGCGGCCAGAACGCACTTTTCCGTCGATATCAACGGCTTTGATCGGAGTGTTGGTGCGGATGCGACCACGGCTGACACGGCCGATACCGATAATGCCCAGATAAGAGTTGTAATCCAGAGCGGAGATCTGCATCTGGAAGGCGCCATCGGCATCAACAGCGGGTGCTGGAACCAGATTGACGATTGCCTCAAACAGCGGAGTCATGTCGGCGGCCAGGTCCTCATGAGAGGTACCGGCGATACCATTCAATGCTGAAGCATAAATGATGGGGAAATCCAGCTGCTCATCAGTAGCGCCAAGACGGTCAAACAGATCAAATACCTGATCCACAACCCAGTCAGGGCGAGCGCCTGGACGGTCAACCTTGTTGATGACAACGATAGGCTTGAGGCCGCGAGCAAAGGCTTTCTGAGTAACGAAGCGCGTTTGAGGCATGGGGCCATCAACCGCGTCGACCAGCAGCAGTACAGAGTCAACCATCGACAATACGCGTTCTACTTCGCCACCGAAGTCCGCGTGTCCGGGGGTATCGACGATATTGATGCGATAGCCGTTCCAGTTGATGGCAGTGTTCTTGGCCAGGATGGTAATGCCGCGTTCCTTTTCCTGGTCGTTGGAGTCCATCAGGCGCTCCTGACCCTCATCACGACGGGTAAGGGTGCCGGACTGCTGCAGCAATTTATCGACCAGTGTTGTCTTACCATGGTCAACGTGGGCAATAATGGCGATATTGCGTAATTTCTCGATCACAAGGGAAATCCTGCTTGTTTACAGAGTCTGCTCGGGGCAGACGGAAAACCGGCATTATACTTGACTCCGGTCATCTTGGTGACTGTCAATTCAATAATGTGGCGATATATTAGCCATTTTTTCTTCTATGCCTTTATGTCAGGCGCAAAGTGATCGCCTCTCAATGGCGTCGCTTTATATCCGCAGAACATCACGTCTTTATTACAGTAGCTTTATATGAGAAGCCTGATCCGCAGAGTAAGGGGCAGGATCGCCTGTTCTGAGTGCCGTGGTTGCACCAAATTTGCGCCAATCTTCTCCTGTTATCTGCTTGCAATACTTCGCAAGGAGAATAAACGCACCAATAAGTGGCACGAATTGATAAATGTGCACTATATTGGTTCTGTGTGTGGCGCAAAATGCGTGCACGTTAGATTAAAATCTATATAAATCAAAGGTTTGCTGATTTGGCACAGGCGTTGCTTTGTATAAAACGACTCAGTTGACAGCAACAACTTTGATGGAGGCGCAAGCCTCCAGCTTTTTTACCCGAGGCTGGATTCCATGCTCAGTGAGTTAACCAACACCTGAGCGGATGTCTGCGAGACGCCCGGTGCAGTATGAAGTTGCTGAGAGAACCGAATTTGTACCACGTTATGTAGTGCATTGCCCCAAACTGCGGAGACAGATCATGTCAGTTAAGTCCCTGAATCTGATCAAGGAAAATAGTGTTAAGTGGGTTGACCTGCGTTTTACCGATTTCAAAGGTAAAGAACAGCACGTCACCATTCCTGCTGCGTCTGTAGACGAAGAATTCTTCGAAAATGGTCAGGCTTTTGACGGCTCTTCCATCTCTGGTTGGAAAGGCATTCAGGCATCTGACATGATCATGCGTCCTGATGACGCTTCTGCCGTACTGGATCCCTTCACCGAAGAACCTACTCTGATCCTGTATTGCGACATCATTGAGCCTTCTACCGGCGAAGGTTACGAGCGTGACCCACGTTCTCTGGCCCGTCGTGCGGAAGAGTATCTGAAGTCCACCGGTATCGCTGACACCGCTTTCTTCGGTCCTGAGCCTGAATTCTTTATCTTCGATTCCATCACCTGGAACGTTGATATGTCTGGCTGTGGCTACAAGATCAAATCTGAAGAAGCTGCCTGGGCAACCGACCACGAATTTGATGGCGGCAATACTGGCCACCGTCCTCGTGTTAAAGGCGGTTATTTCCCCGTTCCTCCCGTTGACTCTGCGCACGAGCTGCGTACTGCCATGTGTAATGCCATGGAGTCTATGGGTGTAGAAGTAGAAGTTCACCACCACGAAGTGGCGAACGCTGGTCAGAACGAAATCGGTACCAAGTTCGACACACTGGTACGCCGCGCTGACAAGACTCAGATCCTCAAGTACTGCGTACACAACACTGCTCACCTGTACGGCAAAACGGCTACCTTCATGCCTAAGCCCATCGTAGGTGATAACGGTTCAGGTATGCACGTTCACCAGTCTCTGGCCAAAGATGGCGTTAACCTGTTCGCAGGTGAAGGCTACGGTGGTCTGTCTGAAATGGCGATCTATTACATCGGCGGTATTATCAAGCACGCTAAAGCCCTGAACGCTTTCTGTAACCCGCTGACCAACTCTTACAAGCGTCTGGTTCCCGGTTTCGAAGCGCCTGTTATGCTGGCTTACTCTGCCCGTAACCGTTCTGCCTCTATCCGTATTCCTCACGTACAGAGCCCCAAAGCTCGTCGTATCGAGACTCGCTTCCCTGATCCGGGTGCGAATCCCTACCTGTGCTTCGCCGCACTGTTGATGGCTGGTCTGGACGGTATCCAGAACAAGATTCATCCGGGCGAAGCAATGGACAAAGATCTGTACGATCTGCCTCCAGAAGAAGCCAAGGAAATCCCAACCGTGGCTGAAAGCCTGAGCGAAGCGCTGGCTGCCCTGGACGCTGACCGTGCGTTCCTGACCAAAGGTGGTGTGTTCTCCGACGATATGATCGACGCCTACATCAACCTGAAAAAAGCAGACGTACAGCGTCTGAACATGACCACTCACCCCATCGAGATGGACATGTACTACTCCGTGTAATCCGTCAAGCGGATGACACAACACAAGCCCCCGCGTGTCGGGGGCTTTTTTTTCCATGAAGGGGCAAGTCTGGAAGGTTGCTCGCACCAAAATGATGCGTTGACGAGGGTGTCGGCCCAGCCAATCCGGGTATAAGGATTGCAAGTGGATTCGTGGGATAGTGTCATGGCTAAGAGTATGTTTTATCGATATTTACTCGACAATATGTCCACTGCGGTATTGCGTCTGGATAACCAGCTCAATCTGGAGTATCTGAATCCCGCAGCGGAGATGCTGTTGCAGGTCAGTGGCAAGCGCTTCATGGGGGCGCATATCAGTGCACTGTTTCGGGATACAGCAGAAGCGATGGTGGTGTTGGAAGAGTCGGCGCGTTCCGGCCATCCCTTTACCCAGCGTGAGGCCCATCTGACATTGCATCATGGCCAGCAGATCACCGTTGATTACAGTGTCACACCGCTGGCGGATGAAGAGCACGCCCTTATTCTTGAGCTGCAGGCACGTGACCGCTTGCTGCGGATTACCCGTGAAGAAGAAATGTATGCCAAGCAGGAAACCACCCGCGAGCTGGTCCGTGGCATGGCTCATGAGATCAAGAATCCTCTGGGCGGGATTCGCGGAGCTGCGCAGCTACTTGAGCGTGCTTTGCCTGAAGAAAGCCTGAAGGAATATACCCAGGTCATCATCGAAGAGGCCGACCGCTTGCGTAATCTGGTGGATCGCATGCTCGGGCCGCGCATCATGCCGCACTTCGATTATGTCAATATTCACCAGATCATCGAGCGGGTATGCAGCCTGATCACCGCGGAAACCGGCGGCACCATTGAATTTATTCGCGACTACGACCCCAGCATTCCTGAGCTGGAAGCGGACGAAGAGCAGTTGATTCAAGCCGTGCTGAATATTGTCCGTAATGCCATGCAGGCGTTGACCGAATCGGGTACGGATGAGCCGTGCATTACCTTGCGTACCCGCAGTGTGCGTCAATTCACCATGGGGGCGGAGCGGCACCGGCTGGTGTGCAGCCTGAGCATCATTGATAACGGTCCCGGCATACCGACACATATGCTGGAAAATATCTTCTATCCCATGATCAGTGGACGCGCCAGCGGCACTGGTCTTGGTCTGTCCATCGCGCACTCGATCCTGCATCAGCACCAGGGGCTGATCAAATGCGAGAGTCAGCCAGGACAAACCCAATTCACCCTCTTTATTCCACTGGAGCAGGAACATGGCCAGCGAGACTAATGTTTGGATTGTCGACGATGATCGCTCCATCCGATGGGTACTGGAAAAGGCTCTGGCCCAGGCCGGTTTGCGGGCTCAGTCTTTTGAGTCGGCAGATCAGGCGCTGCGTCAGTTAGGTCGGACTACCCCGGATGTGCTGTTGAGCGATATCCGTATGCCAGGAACTGACGGCTTCGGTCTGCTGGAGCGGGTACAGAATGAGCATCCCTCGCTGCCGGTGATCATCATGACGGCACATTCCGATCTGGAAAGCGCCGTCGCGTCCTATCAGGGCGGCGCCTTCGAATACCTGCCCAAACCCTTTGATGTCGATGAGGCTGTGGCGCTGGTCAAACGTGCTATTGCGCACTCCCGTGAAAGTAAGTTGCCTGAGCCTGAGCCAAATAATCAGGTCAGCAAGGACATCATTGGCGAAGCACCGTCGATGCAGGAAGTGTTCCGTGCCATCGGTCGTCTGTCTCATTCCAATATCACCGTGCTGATCAACGGTGAGTCAGGTACGGGTAAGGAGCTGGTGGCTCACGCACTGCATCGCCACAGCCCGCGTTCGCCACAGACCTTTATTGCCCTGAACATGGCGGCCATTCCCAAGGATCTGATCGAATCAGAACTGTTTGGCCATGAGAAAGGGGCCTTCACCGGAGCAGCGACCCAGCGCCGTGGCCGCTTTGAGCAGGCCAATGGCGGCACCCTGTTTCTCGATGAAATCGGCGATATGCCGATGGATACCCAGACTCGTCTGTTGCGCGTGCTGGCTGATGGTGAGTTTTACCGCGTTGGCGGTCATACCCCGGTCAAGGTGGATGTGCGTATCATCGCTGCGACTCACCAGAATCTGGAAAATCTGGTCAAGGACGGGCGCTTCCGTGAAGACTTGTTCCACCGCCTCAACGTCATCCGCATTCATTTGCCCCCCATGCGTGACCGTCGTGAAGACATCCCGCGTCTGGCCCGCCACTTCCTGGCCAAGGCCGCACAGGAACTGTCGGTAGAGCCCAAGACCCTGCATGGTGATACGGAAGCGTATCTGGGCACCCTGAGTTGGCCGGGTAACGTGCGTCAGCTGGAGAATACCTGCCGCTGGCTGACGGTGATGGCATCGGGTCGTGAAGTGCTGATTGATGATCTGCCGCCGGAGCTGCTGGCGGAGCAGCCCTCCACACCTCATGCTTCCATCAGCTGGGAACAGGCGTTCCGGCAGTGGGTGGATCGTGCCCTGGCACGGGGACAGAAAGGCATTCTGGAAAGCGCACTACCCAGTTTCGAGCGGATTCTGATTGAGACCGCGCTCAAACATACCCTTGGGCGTAAACGGGATGCTGCGGAGTTGCTGGGCTGGGGACGCAATACCCTGACCCGCAAGATCAAAGAACTGAATATCGAGGACAGCGGCGATGACAGTGATGACTGACGTCTGCACGCCTGCCCCCTACCTGTGAAGTGCTGACGGTGTCAGCAGTCAGCGGCCCACCTCGGTGGGCCGCTTACGTTATAATCCCGCTCCTGTTGTTGTCCTGCGGGTAAAACGTTGATGCTGCATATCATCCTGTTCGAGCCGGAAATTCCTCCCAACACCGGCAATATCATCCGCCTTTGTGCCAATACCGGCTTTGCTCTGCATCTGGTCGAGCCGCTGGGCTTTGAGCTGGATGACAAGCGCCTGCGTCGTGCCGGGCTGGACTACCACGAATTTGCCGAAGTGAAGAAATACCCGTCGTTGCAGGTGGCACTGGCAACCATTCAGCCGACCACTGCCTATGCCTTTACCACCAAAGCCAGTCATCCCTACAGCGAAGTGAGCTTTCAGCCTGGTGACGCCCTGATCTTCGGCCCGGAAAGCCGCGGCCTGCCTGCTGAAGTGCTGGCTCAGTTCACGCCGCAGACACGTCTGCGTCTGCCCATGCTGCCGGATAGTCGCAGTCTCAATCTGTCCAACACGGTTGCTGTTGCGGTGTATGAAGCCTGGCGTCAGCTTGGTTTCAGCAATGGTCGCTGAACGCCGGCTGAGTCTGCTCACTACCAGCCGTGAGCAGACTCCCGGCATATTCGTAGTACCTCTGGGGTCACTAAACAGGCGCATGCTCAGGCGTTAGCGGGTGATGTCCTGAGCAGGTGTCAAACGGAAGAAGGCCAGTCGGTCTTGCAGCGCTTGCGCCATGGCCGCCAGTTCCTCGCTGGAGCGTGCTAGCCCTTCGGCACCGGCGCTGGTTTCGGCTGAAACATCGCGGATCTGGTGCAGGCTGCGATTCATTTCGTCGCTGACAGCCGTCTGCTGCTCCGCCGCGGTGGCGATCTGTATTTCACGGTCGTAGATATGCTGCATGTTGCTGACAATGCCCGTCAGTGCCTGCCCACCATGCTGTGCCCGGTTGACACTCTGCTCGGCCTGCTCGCGTCCCTGTAGCATGCCCTGTACCGATTCGGTGGCCAGTTGTTGCAGCTGCGCGATCATGTCCTGAATATCGACGGTTGAAGCCCGGGTGCGATTGGCCAGATTGCGGACTTCATCGGCTACAACGGCGAAGCCGCGTCCCTGTTCGCCCGCACGTGCAGCCTCAATGGCAGCGTTCAGCGCCAGCAGGTTGGTCTGTTCGGAAATAGTGCGAATCACATCCAGAATGGCGCCGATACCGTTGCAGCGTTCCTGCAGTTGCTCGATGTGGGCGGCGGTATTGGTGACATTGCCAGCCAGCTGCTGAATGCCATCAATGGAGGCTTCGACGGCTCTTTGTCCTTCATCGCACTGACGTTTGGCCTCATCCGTTGTGCTGGCGGCCGAGCTGGCATGCAGTGCCACATCATGTACGGTCTGAGTCATCTGATTCATGGCTGTGGCCAGACTGTCGATTTCGGCAAACTGCCGTTGCATGCCTTCCTGTGTCTGTTCGGTGCTGGCTGCCAGCTCCTGCGAGGTAGCCGCCAGCTGCTGACTGGCCTGCTGGATATGGCTGACCATCTGTTGCTGGGTATGAATCAGGGTGTTGAAGTCCGTGGTCAGCTGGCACAGTTCGTCCTTGCCCTGCCAGTGCAGTTGAGGGGTGAGGTCGCCGTCAGCGGTCCGTTGCATGGCTGCGGTCAGCAGGCGCAGAGGCTGAGTGATACTGCGGCTGATGGTGTGAGTGATAACGATGACCAGCACGGCAGCTATCAGCAGTACCAGCATGGCGCGTGTCGCTTCACGCCAGAAAATGCCATGAATATCTTCGATATACAGCCCGGTACCGACGGTCCATCCCCAGGGTTTGAACTCCTTGACGTAGGACAGCTTGTCCTGAGGCTGGTTGAATTGTGGCCCCTGATAGGTGTAGGCGACGAAGCCTGCACCCTGAGCCTGTGTCACCCTGGCCATTTCCTGCCAGTGCAATTTGCCTGATGCATCACGTACCTGACTGACATCCTGGCCTTCCTGCTCCGGCTTCATCGGATGCAATACCAGATGCAGCTGGCGGTCGTGTATCCAGAAGTACCCTTTGTCTCCATAACGAAGACCACGAATATTTTTCAAGGCCAGTTGCTGGGCTTGGGCGCGGCCCAGTTGTGGCTCCTGCTTGCTGGCCTCATCAATAAGACTGTAGGCCGTGTCGGTCAGCTCCTGCAGTGCCTGACGCCGTGATGCGAGCAGTTCATCCCGCAGCTCCCACAGTGAATAACACTGCGCCGCTATCAAGGCGATCAGGGCGAGGCCGATAATGAGATTGAGTTTGGTGGCGACACGCACCGAACGGATCCATGCCATGGATATTTCCTGAATAAGATAGACGTGTGGTGATGAGGCGCGTGTTATGCGCTGCCACACGGCTGTGGGCTCCTGCGGCCAGCAGGCTGACCGTTTGCGCGGCAGTATGACGATATTGTGGCAGGGGCAAGACGATACAGATCAAAGTTTGGCCACTTTGCTGCCGCTGACGTTATTCGTGAATGGTAAAGCGGGCAGGCGAAGGTGCGATCTTTTGGTCGCAGGGCTGCACCACCGGGGTGACAGTCCATGAGAATGGCTCATAATAGAGCCTTGGCTTGAAAATCTTGACAGGATGGAAACACTTTGATGGATGTGGGGCAGCGGAAACGGCGGTCGATGACCGGCAGCCGGGCAACCAATGCAGTGTTCGGGAGTAATGACTCATGGCTGTAGTTCAGGCGCGTATTGCCATACTGGAAGACAGTCGGGGCAAGGTATTGGTGATTCTGCCAGAGCAACAGCTACTCCACCTGGCCTTGCTCAACCACAGTTACCAGCGTGCGCTGAAAGCGGCGCAGGTGGGACAGGTGAAAAAGATCTTTGTCCCTACACTGGTGCGTCAGGCGCAGTTTATGGACAAGCTGTTGTCATTACCGCTGATTCTTGATCATGCCCTCAAAGATGCGGATGTACTGGCCATCTATGAGCCCATCAGTGGTCTGCGTTTCGAGCTGGAACGCAGCCGTCTTACCCATGCACAAGTCTTTCGTTTTGCTCTTACTCCTCATCAGATTGACTCGCGCCTGCCGACGCAGGATGACGAGCAGGCCATCCTGCTGGCGGTAGATCGTTTTACCTCACTGCGCATCAAGGAGCGGCTGGCCGACACCCTGGAAATTCCGCCGCTGCCCCTGACGGCACAGAAAATCATCATGCTCAGCAGTAATCAGGAAGCCGGCGCCAACGAGCTGGTGCCGCTGGTGGAAGCAGACCCGAGTCTGGCCGCGCAGGTCATCAGCTGGGCATCATCGCCTTATTATGCGGCGCCGGGCCGGGTGCAGTCGGTGAAAGATGCCATTGTGCGGGTGCTGGGTTTCGATCTGGTGATGAATCTGGCGCTGGGTCTGGCACTGAACAAGACCCTCAAGGTGCCCGCCGATGTACCGCAAGGGGTAGACTCCTACTGGACGCAGGCGGTGTGTTGTGCCACGGCCATGGAGGCGCTGGTCAAGGTGATGCCGCCTGCGCGTCGCCCCAGTGCCGGTATGAGCTATCTGGCGGGGCTGCTGCATAACTTTGGCTATCTGGTCCTGGCCCATGTCTTCCCGCCGCACTTCTCGCTGATCAATCGCTATCTGGAGTGCAATCTCAATCTGGCCTCTCACTATGTGGAGAAGCAGGTGCTGGGCGTCACCCGTGAGCAGGTTGGCGCCTGGTTACTGCAGTGCTGGCAGCTGCCGGAAGAGGTCTGGACCGGCATGCGCCACATGCATAACAGTGACTACCGTGGCTCGCATCAGGAATATGCCCATCTGCTCAACCTCGCCCTGAGCCTGCTGCGCGAGCAGGGAATAGGTCATGTGCCCGGCGAGAGTACTGATGAGGTGCTGTTTGAGCTGCTGGGGCTGGAGCCGGAACTCTGCCGTGACGCCATCCGCCATCTGCTGGATGAACGCGAGCAGCTTAACCTGATCGCCGAGCGTCTCTCGCTGTCGGCCTGACCGGTTGGCATGGCCGAATACTCCCGCCTTCGCAGGTTGCGTGATGGTGAGGGCGGGGTATAGTGGCGCACATCTGTCTGCTCCGAATGGTTGTCGCCGTGTCTGATGCCCCCTCTACCTTTTTGGCTGAACTCAGCTGGCTCGCTGAATCTCCTGCTGATCTGTCTCCGTACCTGCTGGACTGGCTCTGTGATCAGGGTTCCCTGACGCGACGGCTGCAGGCAATCGATCTGGATAGTTTTACCGTGGAAGTGGTGGCGGAGGCATGGCAGCCGCTGGATGCTGAAAGCGCCAGCTATATGGCGACCGCTGCAGAGCAGCAGGTCTGGGTCAGGGATGTCTATCTGCATCTATTCGGTCAGCCCTGGGTTCAGGCCCGCACGCTGGTCCCGGCTTCTACCCTTGCCGGCCCGGGTCAGCACTTGCAGCGGCTGGGTGATAAACCATTGGGTGCGGCGTTGTTTCGTCATGGTCAGCCGGATCGCACTCCCTTGCAACTAGGGCGGGCCAAAGCGACGGAGCAGGGGGAGGATTGGCTGTGGGGGCGACGTTCGACATTTTTCCTGCAGCAGCATCCGCTGGTGGTGATGGAGTTCTTTTTGCCACCGCTGCTGGAGCATCTACAATAGCCCGCGCTTTCCTCTCTGCCCGGCCCAGTCCTCATCGTTATCGTGGTCGGGCGGTATCGTCACCGCTGGAGATGTTTCCATGACTGACCGCCTGCAAGCCTATATCCAACTGATGCGCGCCGACCGCCCGATCGGTACATATCTGCTGCTCTGGCCTACCCTCTGTGCCCTCTGGCTGGCGGCGGGGGGCATCCCGCAGCGTGCCAATCTGCTGATCTTTGTGCTGGGAGTATGGCTGATGCGCTCGGCGGGCTGTGTTATCAATGACTTTGCTGATCGGCGGGTGGACGGCCATGTGGAGCGTACCCGAAACCGGCCACTGGCAACGGGGCGGGTATCCGGCAAGGAGGCGGTGATCCTGTTTGTGGTGCTGTCTCTGATAGCATTCGGTCTGGTACTGCAGACCAACAGCTATACCGTCGAGCTGTCATTCGTCGCCCTCGGGCTGGCGTTCTGCTATCCCTTCATGAAGCGCTTTACTCACCTGCCTCAGGTGGTGCTGGGCGCCGCCTTTGGTTGGGGGATTCCTATGGCGTTTGCCGCGGAAAGTAACCATGTACCGCTGATCGGCTGGTTGCTGTTTCTGGCCAATCTGACCTGGACGGTCGCTTACGACACCTTCTATGCCATGGTGGATCGTAACGACGATGAGCTGATTGGCGTGAAATCCACCGCCATCCTGTTTGGCCGCTATGACCGTCTGATCATCGCAGTGCTGCAGGGTATTACCATCTGGTTGCTGGCGGTGATTGGTGAGCTGGCGGGGCTGGGGAGCTGGTACGGCTGGGGGCTGGTGATTGCCATGGTATTGTTTGTCTGGCAGCACTGGCACACCCGTCATCGTGAGCGTCAGGCCTGCTTTCGCGCTTTCCTGCATAACCACTGGGTAGGCATGGCGATCTTCGTGGGGCTGCTACTGGATACCTGGCCGACAACGTAAATCCTCAGACAAGCACCGTCCTCCTGATCAGCAGACACCACGCCCACTGGTGTCTGTTTGCCCTGATTCGCCGGGCTGGCCCGTTACTAACGGTGCTGATGGTCAGGATGCTGCCCGGTAATGCCGGCCAGAATATCCTGCCAGGGCCGTTGCGTGTCGCCAACAGCGATAAACGATGGGTTAGTCAGGTGTGAGCGCTGATTGTAGCGGAGCGCCTCGAAGTGAAAATCCATCAGGCGACCGCCAGCGGCCTCCAGCACTGCCTGAGCGGCTGCCGTGTCCCATTCGGATGTCGGTTTACCGCGTACATAGACATCCGCCAGCCCCTCGGCAATCAGACAGAGCTTGAGTGAGCTGCCCATGGTCGTCAGGGTGACCGGCGCCAGCTTTTCCAGCCGCTCTGTTACCCAACTGTCCAGCGTATCCTGATGATGGCGGCTACCCAGCTGGGTCAGGGCCTTGTAACCCAGAATGGGTCTGACACTCAGTGGATGTTGCTTACCCTGACGGGTCTGCTTGTAGGCGCAGAGGGCAGGTGAACCGGTTACGCCGGGTGCCCCCACATAGGTGCTGCCGCTGACCGGCACATGCACTACGCCCAGCACCGGGCGCCCGCTGTCAATCAGGGCAATGTTGACGGTAAATTCGTCATTGCGCTTGAGAAACTCCCTGGTGCCGTCCAGCGGGTCGATCAGCCAGTAGCGTTGCCAGCGCTGGCGTTGTTCTGCCTCGGGCAACGGCTGCTCTTCACTGAGCAGCGGGATGTCGGGGGTCAGCCGTTGCAGGTTAGCCTTGATCAGGTCATGAGCGGCAACATCGGCTTCGGTCACGGGTGACTGGTCATCCTTGTGCTGAACCTGCACATCGGCCCGCTGGTACACTGCCATGATGGCCTTACCGGCCTCGCGGCTGATGCTGAGCAGATGGGGGATGAGCTCCAGTACGTCCATAACAATCTCCCTGGCAGTGAAAAGGTAAGGCAGTGGTTTCAGCTGTTGGCAAAGTTGACCAGTGCATCGCCCGTCAAACGGTACAGTACCCATTCATTCTGGGGTTCGGCGCCGATGGATTCATAAAAACCGATGGCCGGGGTATTCCAGTCCAGGACTGACCACTCGAAGCGGCCGCAGCCACGGGCGACCGCCTGTTGGGCCAGATGCTTGAGCAGTGCCTTGCCTGCGCCCACCTGACGATAGGCCGGAGAAATATACAGGTCTTCCAGATACAGGCCATTGCGACCGAGCCAGGTGGAGAAGTTGAAGAAGTACACAGCATAGCCAACGGGCTCGCCATCCACTTCACAGATCAGACCGTGGGCGGTGGCGTCGTCAGCAAACAGACTGGCTCGCAACTGCGCTTCGTCGGTCAGTACTTTGTCTTCGGCTTTTTCATAGATCGCCAGCTCGGTTATCAGCTGCAGAATGGTGGCGGTATCGTCAGGGCGTGCCTCGCGGATTTGAATACGGCGCATTCGACTTTCCTAAGGGCTGTGGGAAAATAGCAGAGGTCTGTTCCTGTACGCAGGGCGACCACGGTTGGGGATTATCCCATGCGACTAAAGTGCAGGGGAACCCTTTGCCGGTGCGCTGTAAATGCAGGTCGCACCGTTTTACAGTGAATACGTTAACGATGACGTTTAACAACAGTGCTGCTTCGCGAGGCTAACCGCCACGGACAGCACTGGGGAACCCTTGATTTATGCTTGACTGGACGACCATTGATACGGTGCTGCTGGACATGGATGGCACCTTGCTGGATCTGCACTTTGACAGCTATTTCTGGCTGGAGCATCTGCCCAAACGTTATGCCGAAATTCACCGGCTGTCGTCGGAAGAGGCGGCCTCCATTCTGAATGAGCAGATCATGGCACAGCAGGGCACGCTGAATTGGTACTGCGTCGACTACTGGAGCCGCGAGCTCAATCTGGATGTAATGGCTCTCAAGCAGGAAGTGCAGGACAAGATCGGTTTCCGTCCGCATGTGCAGGGCTTCTTGCGCGCACTGCGCTGTGCCGGAGTGCGGTCGGTCATTGTCACTAACTGCCATCCCGATCTGGTGCTGATGAAGTTCGGCAAGACCGGGCTGGATCAGCTGGTGGATGAAGTGCTGATCTCCCACTCCTTCGGCAAACCCAAGGAAGACCCCTCGTTCTGGCGTGACCTGCAGCAGGTCGAGCCGTTCAACCCGCTGCGTACGCTGCTGATTGATGACAGTCTGCCGGTGCTGCGTTCGGCCGCGACCTTCGGCATCGCCCATTTGCTGACGATCGGACAGCCAGACAGTCAGCAGCCGGTGCGTAAGATTGATGAGTTTCCGGTGCTGCACTCCTTCCGTGATATACAGCCCAGTAATGATGAGTAAGGGGCTGGTCGTCAGCCTGTTTTTTGCTCGCTTTGCCCCCATCTATAGCGGCATACGGCAGTTTTCCTATTTACATAACGAGGCACGATGAGCAAGAAAGATATTGCCCAGGATGATGAGGGCGTTCGTCTGGACAAATGGCTGTGGGCTGCCCGCTTCTTCAAGACCCGTAATCTGGCCAAGGAGGCCATTGAGGGGGGCAAGGTGCACTATAACGGGGCAAAGGGTAAGCCAAGCCGACTGGTGGAAGTAGGGGCCCAGATCAACCTGCGTCAGGGCTGGGACGAGAAGACGATCGAAGTACTGGTGCTGTCTGACCAGCGTCGGCCTGCGCCAGAGGCGCAACTGCTTTATCAGGAAACGGCAGACAGCGTCGAGCGCCGCGAACGTGAAGCGGCACAGCGCAAGGCCAACTCCGGTGCGCTGGTCAGCGACCACCGTCCGAGCAAGAAAGAGCGGCGGCAGATTGTACGGTTCAAGTCCGACGTCTTCTCTGGCTGATGCCGGGCAACGGCGAGCCATGCCAGCTGGCATGGTATACTGCGGCCTTTATCTAACGACACCAGGCTCCAGACCTGGAACCTGAAGGAAAGCAGTCAGCCTGATCAGGCTGAGCGGTTTTCAAGCGAGACTGTGCATGAGTAATCCCGATCAGATTCAACGTTTTCTGTTTGACGACACCCAGGTGCGTGGCGTTGTCACCGGCCTGCAGCAAAGCTACCAAGCGGTACTGGCGCGCGACAGTTATCCCCGCCCGGTGCAGCTGCTGCTGGGTGAAATGATGGCTGCCTGTGCCGCCATCAGCACCATGATGAAGTTCGACGGACGGCTGTCGATTCAGGCCCGCGGTGAAGGGGCACTGAGCATCATTCAGGCGGAATGTGATAATCAGGCTGATATCCGTGCCATTGCCCGCTGGCAGGGTGACATTAGCGATGAGCTGCCCCCGCTGCAGCTGCTGGCAGAAGGCGGACGTATGGCGATCACTATCGAGCCGGCCAATGGTAAACGCTACCAGGGCGTCGTAGCACTGGAGGGAGATACCCTGGCCGCCTGTCTGGAAGGCTATTTCAGTCGTTCCGAGCAGTTGCCGACCCGCTTCTATCTGACCGCCGATGGCAAGGATGCGGCGGCCGTGATGCTGCAGGCCCTGCCTGAACAGAGCCATCAGAGCAGCGAAGAATATCAGGAAGACTGGGCACGTCTGACGACGCTGGCAGATACCCTGACTGCGGAAGAAATGCTGGGCCTCGACAACGAGACCCTGCTGACCCGACTCTACCATGAGGAAACGGTGCGCACTTTCCCGGCTATTGATCTGCGTTTCTACTGCGATTGCAGCAAGGAGCGATGTGGTGCGGCTCTTGCAACCCTGGCTCGTCAGGAGCTGGATGAAATCTTTGAAGAAGAACCACTGATCCGGGTGCACTGTCAGTTCTGCAACGAGGAATACTGCTTCGATCAGGCTGATATTGAAACGCTGTTCAATCCCAACGCCCGCCAGGGCGATCCGGGTGTGCTGCACTGAGCCCTTCAGCTGACCTCTGCATCAGCCGCATCACTCGCTGAATGAGAGGCTGCCGAGTCGATTTCTTCCGGTCTGTTTTCTCTGTGGAAAGCCCATGTTGTGCTGCAGCGATGCAGCACCGACTCAGAGTAAAGATGAGCAAATGTTGCCGCTTTATTGCGGCATATTTGCTCAACCTTAATACAAAGAATTGTGGCATAATGCCGCACCAAAGCCCGAACAGACGCCAAATAATGGCAAGCAACCGTCAGGTTGACTTAAAAAACACAGGGCAAAAAAAGGCACTCAACACCTAGGGAAGTCACTAGCATGTCAAAAACGCTCGATGAGACCAACAAGCTCATTCACTGTAATCTTGCGCCTGCCAAACTGATCGAATTCGCCCTGCGTCGTGGCGAAGGTCGTCTGTCCCACTCCGGTGCTCTGGTAGTGGAAACCGGTAAGCGTACTGGCCGTTCGCCGATGGACCGCTTCATCGTAGACGAACCGTCCACCAGCGATCTGATCCACTGGGGCGCGGTCAACCGTCCTTTCCCTGCCGATAAATTCGATGCGCTGTGGGAGCGGGTTGAAGAGTATCTGGCGGATCGTGAGCGTTTTGTTTCCTATGTGCATGTGGGTGCCGGTGAACAGCACTACCTGCCCGTGAAGATGACCACCGAGACGGCTTGGCAGAACCTGTTTGGCCGTTGCCTGTTCATCAATCCTGACAACTACAACCCCAAAACCAAGGAAGAGTGGCAGATCATTAATGCCGCTGGTTTTGAGTGTGTGCCCGAGCGTGATGGCACCAACTCCGACGGTACTGTCATCATCAACTTTGCCAAGCGCAAGGTGCTGATCGCCGGTATGCGTTACGCCGGAGAAATGAAGAAAGCCATGTTCTCTGTGCAGAACTTCCTGCTGCCAGAAAAAGACGTGCTGCCCATGCACTGTTCTGCCAACGTCAGCGACGACAACGAAGTGACCCTGTTCTTCGGTCTGTCTGGCACGGGTAAAACGACGCTGTCCGCTGACCCTAGCCGTTACCTGATCGGTGACGATGAGCACGGTTGGGGTAAAGGTGTGGTGTTCAACCTGGAAGGCGGTTGCTATGCCAAGTGCATCGACCTGTCCGAGAAGAACGAGCCTATCATCTGGAATGCGATCCGCTTCGGTACGGTGCTGGAGAACGTGGTCCTGGATGACGGCCATGCCCCTGACTACGCCGACAGCTCACTGACCCAGAACAGCCGTGCAGCCTACCCGCTGGAGCACGTCGACAAGCGCACCGAGACCAACATGGCCGGTGAGCCCAAGCACATCATTTTCCTGACCTGCGACCTGACCGGCGTATTGCCACCGGTATCGGTGCTGTCCAAGGAAGCGGCTGCCTATCACTTCCTGTCCGGTTACACCGCACTGGTCGGTTCTACTGAGATGGGATCGGGCGGTGGTATCAAGTCCACCTTCTCTACCTGCTTTGGTGCGCCCTTCTTCCCACGTCCTGCCGGCGAGTACGCTGAGCTGCTGATGAAACGCATTGAAGAGTTCGGATCGAAAGTGTATCTGGTCAACACAGGTTGGACTGGTGGTTCTTACGGTACCGGCAAGCGTTTCAGTATCCCGACCACTCGCGCCATCATCAACGCAATCCAGACTGGTAAGCTTGACGGCGTTGAAACCCGCCACCTGCCTGGCATTAACCTGGATGTACCGGTTGCGGTGGAAGGCGTGGAAACTCGTCTGCTGAACCCCAAAGACACCTGGGAAGACGCTGGCAAATATGACGAAACTGCAGCGGGTTTAATCAAGCAGTTTGTGGATAACTTCACTGCCAAGGGCTTTGAAGTGTCTGCCGAGGTGCTGGCGGCAGGTCCTCAACTGGACTAACGCCCAGCCCTGTGGCACAAAGAAAAGGCTTCCTTCGGGAAGCCTTTTTTGTTTATGCCGCGCCTCCAGCTGCGTGCGCTAAACGCTGAGCCGGAAAAAAGAGGGGTATGTACAGGCCCCTCCGGTACCCATGGTCTGATCGAAAGTCTGTGGCCGGTCTGCCTAGTTGTGGATCATCTCGCACAGACTCAGAGGAGTCCTGAAATGAAATTAGTAATAGGGTTTGTCACCCTGATTGCGAGCGCCAGTGCTCTGGCGGCTCCGTCTACACCCCATTGGCCCGCTCAGCCTGCCTCTATCGAGCACAATGCGATGGATCAGGGCTGGGAAGCAACCAGCGAACAGCTGGAGCAACAGTGGCAACAACAACGTGAGGCCCGGTTATGGATTCCCGGCAAAGCCGGTCGTCTGGGGCGTGATCTGGCTGCCAGGGTCGAATCGCTTGGCGAGCATATTCATCTGGCCAGCTCTGCCGCCACCATGGGCACGCCATCAAAGTCGAAAACCAATATCACGGCCGGGCAAGCCAGCTCCACCGACAGCTCATCATCGGATGGCAGCAGTGATACGCCGCCGCCACCGCCACAGAACGGCAAGTCCTCAGAGCAGGGCAATGACGACAGCTCCTCCGGTCAGCCCAGTGGCGAGAAAATGCCGACGTTTGCCATACCAAGCAACTCGTGATACGCAGGTACGTCACGCCCGCCTCCTGCTGGTGTATTGGCCTGCCACGCTGTTTCTGACCAGTCCATTCGCAACTGGGTGACCCCGGCAGCCGCCAGGGGAGCCCCTTGCCCTTCCAGCCTGCTTGTCGTCAATCTGGTACAGATTGGCGTAGCCGTGGTCCCATAATCATTGGACTTTCACTCAGACAGCAGAACGCCACCGCAAATCGCGTGAGTTGGCGCCATTGGAGCTGTAATTGTCTGTCGATTCAGTGCTCTGGTAATTGGCGTGGAGCACGCCAGCCCCTATAACGATGAGATAGCTGCTGTCGCATGAAAGGCAGCGTTGCATTGATGAGCATATCGGCGTTTTACAACAGGGATGTACTCCAACACACAATAACAAGGGTGGCTGTTATGTCCTGGTTTACCAATCTGCGCATTCGCTGGAAGATTTCTATACCGCTGTTTGTCACGTTACTGATTTCCCTCGCGATCACCCTGCAAAATAGCCTGGCCTTCCGTGATCTGACGGCCAGGGTGTATAGCAGTACCGTTGAATTCCTGCCTGCCGTGCAACTGCTGCTGAATGCTGATCGCGACATGTATCAGGCGCTGGAAGGTGAACGAGGGGCGATTGTTTCGGAGCCGGGTTCAGAGAACTACAACGCCTTCGTCAAGGAGTTCAAAGAGAACTCAGCGCAGGTCAAACAGCGCACAGACCAGTTTGGTGAGCTGGTCAGTGACCCCGAAGCGCGTCAGCAGCTCAAGCACTTTCAGGCAGAGTTACAGCGCTGGCAGCAGCAGGCCGAGAAGATCATCAGCCTGTCTGGCAGCACTGACAGTGCCAGCCGTCAGCAGGCGGTAGCCCTGAGTTTTAGTGATGGCCGTGCACTGTTTGACAGCACCCGTGACCTGCTCGACAAACTGGTGGACTGGACCTCGGAAAATGCCGACTTTATCGGCCAGAACGCCATGATCCAGGCCCAGTCATCCAGTACCAATCAGCTGGTGGGGGGGCTGGTTATCTGTGCCTTGCTGCTGATTATCAGCCTGTTCCTGCCGCCTATGGTGACCCGCCCGCTGCAGAAGGTGCAGCAACGCATCGATGATATCAGTCAGGGCGAAGGGGATCTGACCGTCCGTGTCGAGGTCAGCAGTCGTGACGAAGTCGGTCAGCTGGCCAGCGCCTTTAACCTGTTCGTGGGTAAACTGCATGGCATCGTCAGCGAAGTGGTCAGTCAGACCGGCAGACTCACCAGTGCGGCACAGGAGTTACGCCAGACCGCTGACAAGGCCAGCGGCATTTCGGTTGAGCAGAATGCGGCGGTGGAGTCCATTGTCGCGGCGGCCACCGAGATGAATGCTGTGGTGACCCATGTCTCGCAGAGCACCCAGGCGGCGTCGGATGAGGCCAATCAGGCCGACATGCACTCCCAGCATGGCCAGAAGGTGGCCAAGTCGACCCTCGACAGCATGCAGCAGCTGCTCGGTAACGTCGAAAATGCCGGTTCCCAGATTCGTAACCTGTCCAATGATGTGGCCCAGATATCTTCCATTCTGGGCATCATCCAGAGCATTGCCGAGCAGACCAATCTGCTGGCGCTCAACGCGGCCATTGAGGCGGCGAGGGCCGGGGAGCAGGGGCGTGGCTTTGCTGTGGTGGCTGATGAAGTGCGCTCGCTGGCCAGTCGTACCCAGCAGTCGACGCAGGATATTCACGCCATGATTGAGCGTCTGCAGGTGGGCGTGCAGGGGGCGGTCAACGCCATGGAGCAGGGCTCACATCAGGCGCAGGGCACTGCCGGTCACGCCGGTGAGATGGAGCAGGCGCTGCAGGCCATCGCTCAGGCCATTCGTCATATTCGTGATATGAGCCTGCAGATTTCCACCGCTTCAGAGCAGCAGAGCCGCACCACGGAAGATATTACCAAGCACATCACGCATATCGGTGATCTGTCCCGTGACAATGCCCGCGAAGCGGAAAACGTAGCCAGTGCCAGTCAGCATCTGACCGAGCTGTCGACTGATCTGAGCCGGGTATTGGGGCAGTTCCGTCTTTAACAGGTTGTTGAAAATCTATCTGCGTTGCCGAATACCGTGTCAAAAACAGGCTCACAGCCAGAGGCTGAACGTGCTTTAGCACGGCCCCGAAGGGGCGAGCAAAGCGAGTCAAATGCTCATTTAGTTCACTAAACTCCGCTTTTTCGCCTGTTTCTTGTGCCCTCGGGGTATTTCCTTGTCTCGGCTGCCTCGATAACGTTTTTCAACAGCCTGTTACAAGTCCCGCAGGCGCACAGGGATGCACCCTGCTGAT
>NZ_LAPT01000048.1 GCF_003194385.1 Pokkaliibacter plantistimulans | reverse complement strand
GGTATTCGGCAACGCAGATAGGTTTTCAACGACCTGATAGACGGCTGAGCGAATGCAGCCTTTATTCCACTGCCACACCGCGCCTGCAAGAGCCCGACGGTAATTCGGCAGATTCCACTGCAGAATCCACTGCCAGTCAGCAGACTGACTAAATCGCCCCCATAGCTCGGCAGCACATGCTGCGGTGATTTCTTTAGCATGAAAGGCATTCTGATTTGCGATGAGACTCCCTTCATGGACCGTTTTGATCCCCACAGCGTGATGGTGCGCAGCAGCCACTTTATCGGCGGTCAGTACGTGACTGACAGCCAGGCCGAGGTGCTGGGCGTGCGCCGTCCGTCCGACCTTCAGCTCTATGCCGAGCTGCCCGTGGCCAGTGCCGAACGGGTCGATCAGGCAGTGCAGAATGCCTGGCAGGCCTATCGTCACAGTGACTGGGCCAGGCGCCCACCCCGTGACCGCGCCAGGGTGTTATTCCGCTGGGCCGATCTGATCGAGGCCGACAGCGCTTATCTGGCACCTCTGGAAGCCGTCGGCTCCAGCCGCCCGATACGTGATGTGCTGGCCTGGGATATTCCCTATGTGGCTGACTGCATCCGTTTCTTCGCTGAACTGGCCGACAAACATGGCGGTCAGGTGGCAGCAACGCAGCAGGATCGACTGGGCATGATGGTCAGCGAACCGTACGGGGTCATCGGTGCCATTGCACCGTGGAACTTCCCCCTCAGCATGGGCGCCTGGAAGGTTGGCCCGGCACTGGCAGCCGGGAATGCGGTGGTGCTCAAGCCCTCGGAGCTGACCCCTTTCTCCAGCCTGCGGCTGGCCGAGCTGGCGGTGCAGGCGGGGTTGCCTGCCGGTATGTTCAACGTGATTCAGGGCGATGGCCGTACCACCGGCGACGCCCTCTGCCGTCACCCGCGTATCGGCAAGGTGACCTTCACCGGCTCCACCGCCACCGGGGCCAGCATCATGTCGGCCTGTGCGCTGTCAGGCCCGAAACCGGCCACGCTGGAGCTGGGCGGCAAGAGCCCGCAGATCGTTTTTGCTGATGCGCCGGACCTGAAGAAAACCGCTCAGCAGGTGGCCGCGGCCATCACCGGCAATGCCGGACAGGTCTGCGTCTCCGGTTCACGCCTGCTGATCCAGCGCAGCGCCGCCGAGGCCTTTGTTGCCGAGGTCAGGCAGCATTTTCAGGCCCTGCGCCCCGGCCCGACCTGGGAATCCGGTACCACGCTGCCACCGATTATTTCGGCCCAGCAGGCGCAGCGTATTGATGCCATTGTCCGCCGCAGTATTGATCAGGGCGCTGAATGCCTGACCGGCGGTGCGCTGTTCGATGGTTTGCCCGGCGCCTACTATCAGCCAACCCTGCTGAGCGAGCTGGACAGCAGTAATCCTGCCGTGCAGGAAGAGATTTTCGGCCCGGTGCTGACCGTGCAGACCTTTGACGATGAAGAACAGGCGTGGCAGCTGGCCAGCCACGACACTTACGGGCTGGCCGCCGGTATCCATACCGCAGACATCAACCGGGCGCTGCGCGGTATGCGCCGGGTGGAGGCCGGTACGGTATGGATCAACCGCTATGGCCGCAGCTTCGACCACATCGTGCCGACCGGGGGCTACAAGCGCTCCGGTATCGGCAAGGACGTCGGCAAGGAAGCCTTCGAGGCCAATCTGCGGGTGAAAAGCGTACTGATCGATATTGCCGGTCAATGACGATGCTACGACGGCAACACCACCACCATGCTCTGCGCGGCGGCGCGCGCCAGCCACAGATGCAGACGGCTCAGCAGTTCGCTTTCGGCTAACCCAAGAGCCGCCGCGAACCTGCTCCAGTCGCACGGCTGGCCCTGCTGCAGCTGACGCACCATCGTCGCCTGCCAGGGCTCCAGCCGCACGACATTGACCCGGTACTGATGGCGATAGACCAGTAATGACTGCGACGTCACAGCGGGCAACGGCGGCTTGTCCTGCTGTTCCCCCTGTTGCTGTGCCAGCAGATAGCGGTCTGTCTGCTGCAGGTAATCCAGCAGATCAAAATTCACATCCACCAGCTGACTGGTATCGGGCAGTTCCAGCACGGGCCAGCTCAGCCAGTGATCAGGCCGCCCGGTATCTGCTTCCCGCTGCTCAGTGCCCATCGCACGCAGCGCCCTGGCCTGCGCACGTTCCAGCCGGGCCAGTTGCTCTGGCAGCAGCAGTTGTGCCGCCGTATCAGCAGGCAGCCCGCTGCCCGCCGGTCGGGTACGACTGAGAAAGTCAGCAAAGCCTTCGCCCAGCTGGTACAGGCTGTAGTGGCGTGACGGCTGCTGTTCGAGATAACCGATGGCGAACAGGCGGAACAGCGACTCACCCAGACAGACATGCAAGGCCGGAAACTCCGCCTGCAGGCACTCCAGCAGACGCAGGCGATAGCCCTCCTGATAGATGGCCAGCCGCTGTGCCGCCGACAACGCAGCCGATCCCTGAATACGCTCCTCCACCAGCCTGGTGTTGGCCTGTGGCCCGAGCAATACCCGCTCCAGCAACCAGCGTTGCTGCTCCGCCAGAGTGGGGGTATCGCAACGTTCATGTGTTTGTTCAGTACGCACACTGGCGGTCGGCCATGGCAGGTCTGTGGCAGGCAAGGTCTGACTCATGACAGCGGCTCCGCGATGTGCAGCTCACGGCCCACACTGGCGGCCACCGGGGTCGACAGCGATGACGCCGCCACGGCCATCTCACGCTGCGGGATGTGTCCCTGTAATACCTCACGGGCCAGATTGAGCTCCGCCACCAGCTCAGGAAAGTCCGGAATCCGCGCATCCCACTCCAGCAGAGTAGCCACAGGCCGCTCACAGGCGCTGATCAGCTGCTGGTAGAGCCGCCAGACAGCGGTCGGCACCGGCTGATCATGGGTATCGATCAGATGCGTACCCATATCGCTCGGGCCCGCCAGATGGCACTGCGCCACGGCCTGCAACGGCAGTCCCGCCAGGTACTGCTGCGGGTCGAAACCCAGATTGACGCTGCTGACGTAGATGTTGTTGACGTCCACCAGCAGCTGGCAGCCACTGCGTCGCACCAGCTCAGCCAGAAACTCCCACTCGTGGTATTCGTTCTGCTGGAAACAGAAATAGGTGCTGGGGTTCTCCAGCACCAGTGGCCGCGACAGATAATCCTGCACCTGCTGCACCCGGGCACAGACATGGTCGAGACTTTCGCGGGTCAGAGGCAGCGGCAGCAGATCATGGCTGTTGATCCCGAGCATGCCGGTCCAGCACAGATGATCGGAAATCCACGCCGGCTGCAGCTCACTGGCCAGCTGCCGGAGCTTATGCAGATAGGCGGCATCCAGCGGCTCGCTGGCGCCGATAGACAGCGATACGCCATGCAGCACGATGGGGTAATGCTCACGCAGACGGAACAGCATGCGCCGGGCGTAGCCGTAGTGGTCGAGATAGTTCTCGGTGATGGCCTCGAACCAGTCGACACCACTTTGCTGCGGCAGCAGATGGCGCTCCAGCCAGGGGAAATGACAGGAACGCAGGCCCACGCCAAAGCCCGGTGAAGGCGGTGGTGTGGCAGGCAAGCTACAGGAAGGAAATGCCGACATAAGGAAACTCTGGGTCTGTACCGCAGCGGAGGCTGTCACATCAGAGCACGGCCACCGCCACGGAGGCTGACTTTTCAGTAGCCGCCTGCGGAACACGCCCGCAAGCGGCACCTACGGCAGATCAGGTTGACGGCGGGAACGCCAGACGCAGATCTGAAGGTTGCGGCTTGTCACCGGCTTGCTTGCCCTGGCTTTGCAGCACCTTGGTGTAGGCTTCCCAGGCCACATCGTGCACCAGCTGGGCACGCGTGAAGGTCACCCCTTCGTTGGCAATGCGCTCCGGCGGCTGGTTGGGCTGCAGGTTATAGATCGCCATCAGGCCGCTGTCCGGATACAGCTGCGAGGCCGAGATCGGCACCGCACAGCCGCCCAGCGCACCGCAGGCGTTATCAGCAGGAGGTGAATACAGGGTGGGCGCACCACAACCGGCCTGACCGCTGGCAGGGGTGGCTGCCAGTGAGCGGCAACCGGCGCCGCCACCACCGGTTTTCTGCACAAAGCCGCAGCCGCCCTCGCCTTTACAGGCATTGGAACCACGGCAGGTGTGAAATACCTCTTTGGAGGCACAGGCATTGGCGTCTTCGCCGGGCACCGGCTGAAACGCCATACCCTGACAGGCGTGATAGAGATAATCGCGCTGCGCACCGGGGATGCGTTCGTATTCCCCCAGACTCAGATCAGGCGCCTGACCAAAGATCGCCCAGCAGATGGAAACCCGGTCACCGGAGCCCGACATGGAGGGGAAGGGGAAATCGACCGACTCTGACGTCCAGTACTGATTGAGCACCGTGGTGATCCCGGCAATGGCACCGGCAGCGACGCGGCTCATTTCGGTAAAGTTGCTTTGCCCTCCGGCCTTGAGGTTGTTCAGTGCCTGCGCCACCGCGGCGGCCGAGGGCAACGTGGCGCTGTTGGGATTATCGGCATAGTCGGGCGTCTGCAGCAGATCGGCCTGCCAGATATTGCCCGCATTGTGCCAGTCCACCCAGGTGGTGATCTCACCGGAGCCCAGCAGCCCCTTCACCTGCTGGAAGCGGTCATAGTGATCCACCACGCCACCGAAGAAGCGCGCATGAGCGCTGGCCGAGACCGGCAACGGCTGGCCCTGTTCGTCATACTGCACATAGTCTTCCTTCAGCGCCTGATAGTTGGGCTGATAGTTCTGCTGCACCGGAGCGCCCAGCAGCCCTTTCGGCAGGACCGGCGTGGGGTCCACCTTCATGGTGGCCCCTTCACCCTGATCGGTGATGGCGTTCATCAGCTGGAAGATCTGCTGCTTGGCCTGATCCGCGGTTTTGGCATCCACCACGGTTTTCATGCGCGGGAACTCGGCCAGCGGATGGCCCTGTCCTTCGGTATTGAACAGATCACGCTGCTGCGACGACGCATTGAACAGTACTTCAAACAGGCTGACTGTCGACCCCTTGACCAGATTCTGCTCGCCCAGCGCCTTCAGCAGCGCCTGATCCGCCCCGCTGATGTCATAGGTGATATTGAGGTAAGCCGCCAGACACTCATACATGGTAGCGATGGTGCCAAACAACGGCAGCTCGGCTTCCGTCGAAGTGGCGGTCCAGCTGGCGAAGGGCACACCGCCCAGCACGCCACCGGGTTTGGTTGCGATGTATTTACCGCGGGCAGAGACCTTGATGCGGCTGGACAGCACATCGGACGGCTCTTCGATCAGTAACGCCAGATTGATGGCGTTGTCGTTCAGCTCATTCAGCGCCACCTTGACGTTGCTGTACACCGGATCGTCCAGATCGGTCACATCCAGAATATGCGGAATAGCGGTATTGGTCGGGCCATAGCAGGTCCAGCCATTGTTCTTGTCCATCAGCAGCGGTGAGTTGAAGTTGGGGTGCAGCGCGGTCAGCACCGGGCCGGAAGACGACGACTGATAGCTGTTGCCCAGCGCACTGCAGATATTGGCCGCCATCTGCAGGTGCAGCATTTCCTGAATAAACACACTGAAGTAGAGGTTGCAGGCCTGCTGGTTGGCCGTCTGCGGATTGGGTGTGGGGCTGATGCCCGGCCAGCGGCGACCGTAATACAGCCCTTTCTGCCCCGCTGGCGTTTTCTCGGTAATGCTGTGCATGCCCTGAATGGAATACATGGTGGTCATATACAGCGGAATGGTGAACAGCTCCACATTCACTGCCGCCTGCGCCAGACAGTGGACCGCATTCATATCGGCGGCCAGATGGGTGATGCTGCGGTTGGAGATGGCTGCGTTGTGCTCTACGTGAAAAGCCGCCAGACGTCGAAAGTCCATGGATTTCTCCCTTACAAGCCAGATCAGGTTTGGTCAGATTATTGGTGTAGGACGACGTAAATTGCCGGTACAAGCACGACGGGAGCGGAAAGTGGTTGTTTTTATTCGGTTCCGTCTTCTCCAGCATGGCTGCCAGTTAACAGCCAAGTGGAACTATAGTTCGTTATTTTGAAAATGCACAATTTAAAAAATTATAAAAATTCTTTTATTAACAATAATTTAAAATATAACTGCATCCGGTTTGCCAACATATCTAAAAATACAAAAAAATATTTGCAAAAAAATCCTATGCCTTACACAATAAGACATTGTAACAAAATGCACCAATATATTTATAAACAGAAGACAAGCATAATCACAGCCAAGAACTTAAATTCAACCTTAAAGAAACTTAAATAATTGAAGAATCAGCATGTTAACAATTTACAAATGTGGCAACTAGATCTTTGATCTTAAATAAGATTCAGCATTTACTCAGGTCTAGCAACACACTTCTTGGAGCTAACACCCAATTAGATCGGAGACTAAGTATGAAACATCACTTGGCCTATTTCATAACCACAGTCTGCTTATGCCTACATAGCACCTGCTTTGCGATTCCAGCATATCCACCATATCCCTCACTAGATGAACCAAAGCCAATACTATTATCTTCTTGTATTAAGAGTGCGCATCGTTTACCAGAACTAGAAGCTTGTCGAAACGAAATTCGTTTACAGAGGGAGGAACTCGAAGAATACAACGTTCAACTAAAGAGGTATTGCGATAGCATCGTGAATTTTGATGGAGTCATTAGGCGACATGCAATTAAAGGCGAACTAAGCTGGGAAGAATATGAGACCATAAAAGATAAAATCTCATATAGCATTACAGAGTGCCTACCTGATACAGGATCCACTTATAAAGTCTACCGCTCACGGATGCGTGAGTATCGAAACTTAATTTCAGCCTACTCAATACAGTATGATCTAATCATTAATGGTAGAGTATCTTTAGGGGATAAAAAATGAGCAACTACCTAAATATTGCCATTAGTACTTTAGCTTTTCTAGCTGCACCATTCTTTTTTTCCATTCTTTTATCCGTCACTTTAGGCGTGATAACAGCTTTGTACGTTTTGGGAAATTCGCGGATCAAAAGAGCGATAGGATTCTGCGCAATGTTCGGGGGGTATGGTGTTGCTCTTGGATTTTTTGCAGGCGCATCAAAAGAGCCGATCATTGGAACAATACTGTCTACCGTAGTCACTTTTGTTTCTGGATATTTCATACATATAATGTCAAAAGATATGAATCCACGATTAAAATCACTCATTCCATCAGCTGTTTTATCATTTATATTTTCACTTCTATATACCGCTACATATGTAGTAAAAGTCAACACAGCAATGTAGCACGATTTTATTCCTCCATCATCGGAGTAAAAGATTAACAATACATTCACACATTCAAATTTCTCAGAAAGACCTTAGAACAGCCAACTTCGATAGCCATTTAACTTTCCAAACTAGTAACTTCATCAACACCTCGCAATCGGCAATATACATTATTTGTCACTAGATAACACATATACATACAAATATTGAAAACCAACATTTACTCTCTTTACTAAGATATTTACTAGCCGCCACTTCATCTTGATATAGACCACCAATATTGATATAACCCCGACCTGTCGATTTCTCAGTATGGACGAGAGCGCATCAGGTTATCGCTGTTTCACCTGCCCAGCTGCATCTGCCATGTAGTCGAAAGAGTCGCCACCCAAGGACTTAGATTGACTCATTGATAGGGAAGCAATATGGCTTTTTACCCCAATACCACCAGCTCAGCGGATCAGGTCAACAGTACAACGCAATGGATTACTAAGGATGCCCTGCGCCGCGGTGACATTATTGCCGTCCGTGCAAATTCTGCAGGCTCACGAATGATCAGAGCCACCACTAACTCCCCTTTCAGTCACCTTATTCTCTATCTCGGTAATGGCCTTGCTATTGATGCCATGCCAGACCCTGTCGGCGTCAAACGAGATCTGCTGTCACGCAAGTTGCAAGAGGGTCACTACAGCTTCGCCGGAGTTTTCAGACATCGCTCAGCCTCTGACTCTCAGCTCTCCCTTGTGGCCAATTGGGCTGGCTCGCAAATCAATAAACCCTACGATAATGCCAGCGCCGCACGGGTCGGCTTGCAACCGGGTGCCCGCACTGCCGGGCTTCGCTATACCACTCCCGGCGCACTGGTCACGCTGATTGATGTGAATCAGGCGAACAGTAATCCGCTTGGTGAAGATGCCAGTTTTATGTGCAGCGAGCTGGTATTCCGCGCGTTTCAGGTAGCAGGCATTCCCCTGAGTGAACGGCCTGCTGCCACCCTTGGCCCTGGCAGTGTGCTCAGTGTGTCAACCCTGGCCTTTGTTGGCAGGCTGGAGGGAGTGAAATGAAACAGCTGATCACGCTCATGTTCACCGCTTGGGCATTACTCGCAGGTATCGAAGGCTGCAAGGCGGATTACCCTGATACGTTGCCGGGGCATAACCAAACCCAAGCAGAGGATCAGGGCATTCAGGGGCCGTTGCATGTTGATCAACAATGGCAAACCGTCACCTTTGCCAAACCACTGCTGATCAATCGCAAAGGCACTCAGGATATTCATATTGGCCTGAACCCTGAGCACTTTACCGACAGCGCAACATGGCATATCCAGCACACCAGCGGCTTTACCATTGGCGATCTGCTGCCCGATGAACGCTACAACGGGAACGGCATCAGACGCCTCAGTGACGGCACGCTCATTGAACCGGATATTCGCCTGGTTGCTGACAACGGCCAAACCATTCCTGTCACCATGATCGGTGTACAACGCTGGAGCAATGGCGCATTCAGCATTATGTGCGGTCTGTTATCCGGCAAAGCACCGGATCAGCAACCCCTTGCTTACCCTGAAGACATAACAACCTTCACGGCCATACAGATCAGATCAGATATACCTTTTGATGCCACTTATTTCCTCTGGCGCATGGACTACTACCCCGGCCTGTACTGACAAGCCTCTGAGGTACGCACCCGGTGCGGTTCGTACCTCACCGCCACCCTACAAGAAATTCAGCCGCTCCCACAGAGACTGGCGGTGCCCCCGCACAACGCCCCCTGTCCGCTGGCAGCACTGCGTCGGTGCTGACGGTCTCGGCACGCTATGACCCCCTGCACCGGCCCAAGCATTTTCTGCTGCCATTCCGGCCAGATCACAGCATTCCCTGCTGCCTGACCCGCTCTGCTGACCCCCCGGCTGCGGTCGGTTTATCCTTCGACCGCTCGCATATCCCCGTTTTATGCGGCCTGCAGAGCAGACGATGTTCAAAACAGTGCAAAAAACGTCCAGATGCGCGGCACTGAAGCACGCCGCAGACTCTGCTGTGAACCCTGCTAAAAAAGTGCTTTTGTGTTTTCACACCCCTTGTTTAAACGTCTTCTGCTGAATTCCCTGTGCTGTAATGAATTCATCAAGCCAGCACGGTACCTGCCCTGCAGCGCACTCCTTGTTTGTTCCGTCCTCAGTCGACGGTACCAACAGCCGCTGCGCAGCACACCGCAGGGTGTGCTGGAACGATTACCCGGACTCAGATCCATTCGCCCGACTACTCACAGGACTGGATTGCACCATGAGCGTTATTCGCCCCAAATACATCACGTTTGACTGCTACGGCACCCTGACCAACTTCCAGATGGCGGCCATGACCCGTGAACTGTTTGCTGATCGCATCAGCGCCGAGCAGATGCCGCTGTTCGTCAAGGACTTCGGCAGCTTCCGTCTCGACGAAGTGCTGGGCGCCTGGAAGCCCTACGAAGAAGTGGTGAAAACCGCGCTGGAGCGCACCTGCAAACGCTGGGGTATCACCTACAAGGACGAAGAAGGCCAGCTCTACTACGACGCGGTGCCTACCTGGGGCCCCCACGCTGACGTGCCTGCCGGTCTGGCCAAGGTCGCTAAGGAAATCCCGCTGGTGATTTTCTCCAACGCCTGTGATGACCAGATCATGTCCAACGTCGACAAGCTGGGAGCACCTTTCTACAAGGTCTTCACTGCGCAGCAGGCACAGGCTTACAAGCCCCGTCTGGCGGCGTTCGAGTACATGCTGGATAACCTCGGCTGTGGCCCAGAAGACGTCCTGCACGTTTCCTCCAGCTTCCGTTATGACCTGTTCTCTGCCCACGACATGGGCATCAAAAACAAAGCCTTCGTGGCCCGTGGCCATGAGCAGCCCGCCAACAGCATCTACGAATACCATCAGATCCCCGATATCGGTGGTCTGGCCGGTCTGGTCGGTCTGGAATAACAGCACGGCATATTCACGGCGGACTCACCCGCCGTGATTAAGCACCGCGCCTCCCGCAGTCATTCACCCTCAGGCATCAAGGAATACACCATGGGCAGCGAATCCTACTGGCTCGACAGCGCGCCAGCCTTTACCTCCGCACAGCGCGGCGCGGTTGAGGGTCAGGTGGATGTAGTGGTAGTCGGCGGCGGCCTTACCGGCCTGTCGGCGGCTCGCGCGCTGGCCATGAAAGGTGCCAGTGTCGTGGTGCTGGAAGCCGCTCAGGTGATCGGTGAAGCCTCTGGCCGTAATGGCGGTCAGTGCAACACCGGTATCGCCCAGGATTTTGGTGCCATGGCCGCCAGCCGTGGGGTGGATCAGGCACGGGCCTTCTATCAGGCCTATGCCGATGCGGTAACTTCCGTCCAGCAGATCATCGAGCAGGAACAGATTGCCTGTGATTTCAGCCGTAACGGCAAGCTCAAGCTGGCGGCCAAACCCCAGCATGTGGCGGGAATGGAAAAGACCTGTGAGCTGATCCGCCGGGAAGTAGATGCAGATGTGGCCATGCTGTCACGGGAGGAAGTGCGCCGCGAAGTGCAGTCTGACCAGTTCCACGCCGGGCTGCTGCAACGCCACGGTATCCAGATGCACGTCGGCAAGTTTGGCGTTGGTCTGGCTGAAGCGGCGGTGCGTCACGGCGCCGTGATCTATGAAAACGCCGCCGTCACCGGCTGGCAGAAACAGGCCGATGGCTACCGGGTGGACACCGCCCGCGGGCAGATCAGGGCAAGACAACTGCTGATGGCCACCGGCGCCAGTCAGGTCGGTCCGCTGAACTGGTATCGCCGCCGCATGGCGCCCGTCGGCAGTTTTATCATCGTTACCGAGCCGATGGCTGCTGAACGACTGCTGGCACTGCTGCCGATGCAGCGTTCCTACGTCACCAGCCGCATCATCGGCAACTACTTCCGCATCACTGACGACAACCGTCTGCTGTTTGGTGGACGCGCCCGCTTTGCCATGTCCAATCCCCGTTCCGACGCCCTCAGTGGCGAGGTGCTGAAAAAGACCATGACAGAGATGTTCCCGCAACTGGCCGGAGTGCGACCGGCCTATTGCTGGGGCGGGCTGGTCGATATGACCGCCGACCGCCTGCCGCGCGCCGGTGAGCACGAAGGCATCTACTACTCCATGGGCTATAGCGGCCACGGGGTACAGATGTCGACCCACATGGGTCTGGTCATGGCCGAGGTGATGGGCGGCAACGCTGCTGCCAATCCCTGGCGTGAGCTGAGCTGGCCGGCGATTCCCGGCCATTTCGGCAAACCCTGGTTCCTGCCGCTGGTCGGTGCCTACTACCGGCTGCAGGACCATCTGCATTGATTACCAGGATTGATTACAACGACTGACTGCACGGGAGCCTGACAACCTCGTAGCGAGCTGCATGCCCGAAACCCAACTGATTGCCGTATCTGAAACCTGATCACGATAGCGAGCGCGGCAGCCTGAGCAGGCGAACAGCACTCATCAGCGATCGTGGACAGCTTGCCAGAGCATGGCCAACTAAACCCGGAAAGGGGTCTGCCGGTGCCTGTGACGCATCCCGCGATCCCCTTTCCCTTAAACGACAGGAAGCGCAGTAATGACTGATAAGAAGCTGATTTCCGGAGAAGAGAGTGTAAGGGTATTCGAGGCCATGCACCGTGGCGTATCACGCCGCGATGCGTTGCGCATGCTCGGTGCGGCGGGGGTGATGGCCGCCGGTGCAGGCAGTCTGTTTGGTTCTTCCAGCGTGCTGGCCGCCGGTGAAAGCACCGCGCCAGTGGGCAAACGTGGTGGCAGCATTCGTGTGGCCGGGGTGTCCAGCTCCACCGCCGATACCCTCGACCCGGCCAAGGGCGCACTGTCCACTGACTACACCCGTCATTACATGTTCTACAACGGTCTGACCCGTTTTGATGCTCATCTGACCCCGCAGATGGAGCTGGCCGAAAGCATGGCATCCAACGATGCCACCACCTGGGTCGTGACCCTACGCAAAGGCGTCACCTTCCATGATGGCAAGCCCCTGACTTCGGCCGACGTGGTGTTCTCTCTCAATCGCCATAAAGATGCCGCGGTCGGCTCCAAAGTCATGAAGCTGGCGGAGCAGATGCAGGACATCAAAGCCACCGGCCCCCTCGAAGTGACCATCACCCTGAGCGGCCCCAACGCCGAACTGCCCTCCATTCTGGCGGTATCGCACATGCTGATCGTGGCCGAGGGCACCACCGACTTCAACAAGGGCAACGGCACCGGCCCCTTCAAGGTGCAGGAATTCAAACCCGGCGTCCGCTCGGTGGCGGTGCGCAACGAGAACTACTGGAAACCCGGTCTGCCCTATCTGGACCAGATCGAATTTATCGCCATCCCCGATGAGCCTTCACGGGTCAACGCCCTGCTGGCCGGTGAAGTGCATGTGATCAACAACGTGGATCCGCGCTCCACCAAACGCATCGAAGCCAGCACCACGCACCGTTATGTGGATGCACCGTCCGGCAACTACACCGACCTGATCATCCGTCGTGACCAGATGCCCGGCCAGAGCAATGAATTCACGCAGGCGATGAAGCTGCTGCTGGATCGCGAGCAGATCAAGAGCGCCGTGTTCCGTGGCTTTGCGGTGGTCGGTAACGACACCCCCATCGCTCCCGGCTCACGCTTCTTCAATGCCGAGCTGCCACAGACCACCTATGACCCCGACAAGGCCAAGTTCCTGCTCAACAAAGCCGGGCTGGCCGGTGCCAAAATACCGGTAATTGCTTCGGAAGCGGCCACCAGCTCGGTCGACATGGCCGTATTGTTGCAACAGTCTGCCAAAAAGGCGGGCCTGAACCTCGACGTCAAACGCATGCCGTCCGACGGTTACTGGTCCAATCACTGGATGAAGCACCCACTGAGCTTCGGCAACATCAACCCGCGCCCCAATGCCGACATCATCTTCTCGCAGTTCTTCCAGTCCACTGCACCCTGGAACGAGTCAGGCTGGAAAAACGAGCGCTTTGATCAGCTGCTGATCCAGGCCCGTGCCGAGACCGACGATGGCAAACGCGGCCAGATGTATGCCGAAATGCAGACACTGGTGCATGACCACTGCGGTATCGGTATTCCGGTATTTATCAGCAACATCGACGGGGTGGACGCACGCCTGAAAGGCTACGGCACCAACCCGCTGGGCGGCTTCATGGGCTACATGTTCGCCGAGCAGGTGTGGATGGACGCCTGATAACACCCAGAGGCCGGTGCCCTGCGCACCGGCATCCCGGAACAGACAAAGGCAGGATGCCAGCAAACAGGAGAGCACAAGACTCGGCCTGGTGTGCGGTAAGCGCAGTGAACGCAGCGAGCCGCACCTTTAATAACAAGCCAGATGGGAGAACAGATGAGCACTCATATTCTGTGGTTGATCGGCAGACGGCTGGCCGCCGCTGTCCTGACCCTGCTGATCGTCTCCGTGGTGATCTTTGCCATCACCGCCATCCTGCCCGGCGACTCCGCCCAGCAGATTCTTGGCCAGTTCGCCACGCCAGAGCAGATCGAAGCCCTACGTCAGCAACTGGGCCTCAACCAGCCTGCCATCGTCCGCTATCTGGACTGGTTCGGCGGCCTGCTCAGCGGCAATCTGGGCGAATCCATGACCAACAACATGCCCGTCACCGAACTGCTGCAGGGGCGTCTGGGGAACACCCTGATGCTGGCGCTGGTTACCTCCGTCGTCTCCGTTCCTGTGGCGCTGCTGCTCGGCATCACTGCTGCCATCTACCGTGGCGGACGACTGGACAAATGCCTGAGCACCCTGACCCTGGCGCTGGTAGCGGTGCCCGAGTTTCTGGTTGCCACCCTGGCGGTGCTGATTTTTGCCGTCAAACTGCGCTGGTTTTCGGCGCTGTCCTACGCCAGCGACGTCACCTCACCGCTGGCATTTATCCGTACCTATACCCTGCCGGTGATGACCCTGTGTTTTGTCATCGTCGCCCAGATGGCCCGCATGACCCGCGCTGCGGTGGTCGATCAGCTCGACAGCAGCTATGCCGAAATGGCCAGACTGAAAGGCCTTGGCAATCTGCGCATCGCGCTGGTCCACGCCCTGCCCAATGCCGTCGGGCCGATTGCCAATGCCATCGCCCTGAGCCTGTCCTACCTGTTCGGCGGGGTGGTGATCGTCGAAACCATCTTCAACTATCCCGGCATTGCCAGCCTGATGGTGGATGCCGTGACTAACCGTGATATCGCTCTGGTGCAGGCCTGCACCATGCTGTTCTGCAGTGGCTATCTGTTGCTGGTGCTGATCGCCGATGTCAGTGCCATCCTGTCCAATCCGAGACTGAGAACCCGATGAGTACGAGCGTATCCAATCCGTCACGCACCTCGGCCCTGCCCAGGATCACCTCCCCCTGGCGCAGCGTGGGCGCCGTGGTCTGCCTGTTCTGGCTGGTAATGGCCGTGATCGGCCCGTGGCTGGCTCCTCACGATGTCGGTCAGGTGGTGTCAGATGACATCTTCGGCCCGCTGTCTGCCCAGTACCCGCTCGGCACTGACTACATGGGCCGCGACATGCTCAGCCGCATGCTGGTGGCGGCCCGTTATACCGTCGGGCTGGCACTGGTCGCCGCCCTGCTGTCCTCCATGATCGGCACCTTTATCGCACTGGCCGCCGCGGTGTCACCGCGCTGGCTGGAAGACGGCATCTGCCGTCTGATGGACGCCCTGATCGCCATCCCCAGCAAGATGCTGGCTCTGGTGATCGTCGCCGGTTTTGGCAGCTCGGTGCCGCTGCTGATCATCACCGCCATTATCGGCTACGCCCCCGGCGCCTTCCGTATTGCCTACAGTCTGGCGGCCAGCCTCTACACCATGGAATACGTGCAGGTGGCTCAGACCCGTGGCGAAAGCCGTCTGTATATCGCCCTGCGCGAAATGCTGCCCAATATGCTCAACCCGGTGCTGGCAGACCTCGGCCTGCGCTTCGTGTTTATCGTGCTGCTGCTCAGCGGCCTGAGCTTCCTCGGTCTCGGTGTACAGCCGCCCGATGCCGACCTCGGCTCACTGGTGCGGGAAAACATTGGCGGCCTGAGCCAGGGCGCAGCGGCGCTGATTGCCCCAGCGCTGGCCATCGGCACCCTGACCGTCGGCGTCAATCTGCTGATTGACCGCATTTCCTCTCACCGTAACGGACGCTGATCGGAGGCCTCATGACTGAACTTCTGCACGTCAAAAACCTGCGTGTTAACGCCCGTGGCGGCGCCGGTGAAATCGAAATTGTGCGTAATGTCAGCTTCTCGCTGGGCAAGGGTGAAGTGCTGGCCCTGATCGGTGAATCAGGCTCCGGCAAGACCACCATCGCGCTGTCACTGCTGGGCTATGCCCGCCATGGCTGTCGCATTGCCGGGGGCGAAATCTGGGTGGACGGCACCGACGTGCTCAGCCTGGATGACAAGACCCTGCAACAGTGGCGCGGCCATCGCATTGCCTATATTGCCCAGAGTGCGGCAGCGGCGTTCAACCCGTCCAAGCGTCTGCTTGATCAGGTGATCGAATCGGCGCTGCTGCACGGTGTGGGCAGCCGTGCCGAGCTGGAGCGCAAAGCCGTCGAACTGTTCCGCGATCTGGCCCTGCCCAACCCTGAGACTATCGGTCAGCGCTACCCTCATCAGGTGTCCGGCGGCCAGCTGCAGCGACTGATGGCGGCGATGGCCCTGATTGCTGACCCGCTGCTGGTGATTCTTGATGAGCCCACCACCGCGCTGGACGTGACCACTCAGGTGGAAGTGCTGCAAACCTTCCGCGATGCAGTCAAACGCCGCAATGCCACCGCCGTTTATGTCTCCCATGATCTGGCCGTGGTGGCGCAGATGGCTGACCACATCGTGGTGCTCAACGGCGGCGAGATCCGCGAGCACAACCGCACCGAGCGCATCCTGCATCATGCCGACGATGCCTACACCCGCAGCCTGCTGGGTGCCGCCCGCCCTCATGGCAAACCCAAGGCCGTCACCCGCCTGCCTGCCGAAGCCGAACCGCTGCTGAGCATCAAGGGGCTGATCGCGGGCTACGGCAAACCCGACAGCCTTGGCCTGCCCGCCAGTCGCATTCTGGAAGATATCGAACTGGAGCTGCGCCCCGGTCAGGCCATCGGCATTATCGGTGAGTCAGGCTCCGGCAAATCGACGCTGGCTCGCGTTGTGGCCGGGCTGCTGCCCGCCGCCCGCGGCAAGGTCAGATTCCGCGGTGAAGAGCTGCCCGGCCAGCTGTCACAACGCAGCGCCGAACAGTTCCGCCGTATCCAGCTGGTGTTTCAGAACGCCGACACCGCTCTCAACCCCATGCACACCGTCGGCACCCTGCTTGGCCGCCCGCTCAAGGCCTACTTCGGCCTGACCGGCAAGGCCCAGCGCCAGCGGGTGCTGGAGCTGCTGGATCAGGTGCGGCTGCCGCATACCCTGATCGACCGCAAACCCGGCGCCCTGTCCGGTGGCCAGAAACAGCGTGTCAATCTGGCGCGGGCGCTGGCCGCCAAGCCGGATCTGATTCTCTGTGACGAGGTAACATCGGCGCTGGATACCGTGGTCGGCGCGGCCATCCTCGACCTGCTGGCCGAGCTGCGCAGGGAGCTGGGGCTGGCCTATCTGTTTATCAGCCATGACATCTCCAGCGTTCGCGCCCTGTGTGACGACGTGGTGGTGATGTATCAGGGCCATCAGGTGCAGACCGGCAGCACCTCCGCCCTGCTGGAACCGCCCGCGCACCCTTACACCGACCTGCTGGTGCGCTCGGTGCCGGAACTGCGACAGGGCTGGCTGGAAGAAAACCGCGATCTGGCCCGTCTGGAACTACCTGCGCTGGATGACTATCAAGACAACGGCGAACTCTGTACCTTCCTCGACCGCTGTCCGAAACGCATCAACGGCCTGTGCAACAGCACCGCACCGGGTCGCAAGACCCTGAGCAGCGGCAGCGTCACCCTCTGTCATCTGGACGAAGAGGCCATGCTGCCGCTCCTGCCGGTGCTGGCACAGCCCAGCGCACAGGAACCCCGACTGTATAAGGTGAATGGGTAGAGATATTTTCTTCGCGAGCGAGAGGATCTGTACGGTGTGGCAGGATTGCCCCCTCTCCCCCGGCCCCTCTCCCACAAGGGGCGAGGGGAGCTGATTGGTGTGGCTGGCAAAATGGGTGTCTGGTCGCCGCATGCTGTGTGCAGAGCAAGAATTCGATGCTCGAGAATGGCTCTGATAAAGTCCCTCTCCCCTTGCGGGAGAGGGATTTAGGGAGAGGGGTAACCAGCGGCACTGATCGGTGTGGTTGGCAAAATGGGTGTCTGGTCGCCGCATGCTGTGTGCGGAGTAAAAATTCGATGCTCGAGAATGGCTCAGACAAAGTCCCTCTCCCCTTGCGGGAGAGGGAGTAACCCGCGGCACGGAGCTACGCGGTTGGCAAAGTGGGCTGCATGCAGCAACACCACAAGGACAACCTGCCTCGGCAGTAAGACACACCAGGTCCCTCTCCCCTCGCGGGAGAGAGATTCAGGGAGAGGGGGCACCCGGCAGGGTGTCATTCATCCCCTCTTCACGTTGCAACATGCAGTAAACGAAATAACTACGGGATAGGGATTGCACACATGATCTCTCGCTTTGTCCGGCTGGACGAACAGCACCGCCCGCGGGTCACCCTGCAGGTCAATGGTCAGCCAGTGGACGCCCTTGAAGGCGATACCCTGATGGTGGCGCTGCTGACCCAGAGCCGTCATCTGCGCCAGTCGGAATTCGACAGCGGCCTGCGCGCCGGTTTCTGCCTGATGGCCGCCTGTCAGGACTGCTGGGTATGGACCCGACAGGGCGAACGGCTGCGGGCCTGCTCTACCCCTGTCAGCAGCGGCATGGACATTCTTACCTATCAACCGGAGGCAGCATGGCCAGTTCACGAATCCTGATCGTCGGGGCCGGACCTGCCGGGGTACGCTGCGCCGAAACCCTGGTCAGACATGGCCTGCGCCCCACCCTGATCGATGAAAACCGCCGCGATGGCGGACAGATCTACCGGCGTCAGCCCGAGGGCTTCCAGCGCGATTACCGCACCCTGTATGGCAGCGAAGCCGACAAGGCCAAAGCCCTGCACGACAGCTTCGACCAGCTGCGCCCCGAGCTTGATTACTACTCTGACACCAGCGCCTGGCACCTCAGCGGGCAGCGGCTCTATGCCCACCAGCAGGGCCGCCCGCTGGAGCTGGACTACGACCACCTGCTGCTCTGCACCGGAGCCACCGACCGGGTGATGCCGGTGAAGGGCTGGCAGCTGGCGGGCACCTACAGCCTCGGCGGCGCCCAGATTGCACTGAAGAATCAGGCGGTATCCATTGGCCATGAAGTGGTCTTCATGGGCAGCGGCCCGCTGCTCTATCTGGTCGCCAGCCAGTATCTGAAAGCCGGAGCCAATGTGGCCGCGGTGCTCGATACCTCGGCGTTCAGCAAACGCCTGAGCGCGTTGCCTAAACTGCTCAGCCGTGCCCCGCTGACCGCCCGCGGTTCACTGTTGCTGGCCGATCTGCTGCGCCACGGCGTATCGCTGCATTTTGGTATCCGCCCGCTGGAAGTGCTGGGTTCCACCGACAGCGGCGTCAGCGCCATCCGCTTTGCCCGCGCCGATGGCAGCGTCAGCGAAATCTGCTGTGATGCGCTGGCCCTCGGCTATCACCTGCGCCCGGAGACCCAGCTGGCCGATCTGGCGGGCTGTGCCTTCCAGTTTGATGAGCTGAGCCGCCAGTGGCTGCTGCAGCTGGATGATCTGGGCCGCACCTCGGTGCCACAGGTCTATGCCGCTGGCGACGGTGCGCGTATTCGCGGTGCCGACGCCGCCGAGCGGGCCGGAGAGCTGGCCGCCATTGCCCTGCTGCAGGATCTCAATCGCGCTACGCCGGAGCTGGCAGCCCGCCAGCAGCAACTGCACAGTGAGCTGGCGGTACTCAGCCGCTTCGCTCAGGGCCTCAGTGAAGCCTTCCCCTGGCCCGCCCAGCATGCCGCCCAGCTCAGTGATGACACCATCATCTGTCGCTGCGAAATGATCAGCGCTGGCGAACTGCGCCGTACCGTGCAGGCTAAAGGTGCGCTTGAAGTCAACCGTGCCAAGGCGTTCAGCCGGGTGGGGATGGGCCGCTGTCAGGGCCGTTACTGCGCTCATGTCGGTGCCGAAGTGATCGCCGCCGCCAGCGGTGAACCGCTGCAAGTAGTCGGTCGTCAGCGCGGACAGGCACCGGTCAAGCCGCTGCCCATCAGTCTCTATGCCGTGGAGCCGACAGACCCTGCACCACAGGAAAGTATGCAACAGCCAGCCCCGGAGGTGCTGTCATGAGCCTGATGGCCACCACCCGCACTAGCCCGATTCATCACCGTGAGGCGGACGTCATCATCGTCGGCGGCGGCTTTATGGGCGCCGCCTCGGCCTTCTTCCTGCGCCAGCGCGGCCTGTCGGTGATCCTGCTGGAGCGCGACATGATCGGCCAGTACGCCAGTGGCGTGAACTTCGGCAATGTCCGCCGTCAGGGTCGCTATCTGTGCCAGCTGGATCTGGCCAATCGCTCCCGCGCCCTGTGGAGCCGACTGCCGGAACTGATTGATGACGATCTGGAATTTCTGCCCAGCGGCCATATGCGAGTGTGCTATCAGCAGGCGCAGATTGCCGAGCTGGAAGCCTATGCCGCGGCACCGGAAGCCCGCGAACTGGAGCTGCAGGTGCTGAGCGGCAAGGCGCTGCGCGAGCGCTTTCCCTATCTCGGCGCCGACGTCGTCGGTGGCTCCTATGCCCCGCACGATGGCCATGCCAACCCGCGGCTGGCCGCTCCCGCTTTTGCCCGTGCCGCCCGCCGTGCCGGGGCCGACGTGCTGGAAGGGGTAGAAGTCAGTCAGGTGGAGAAAACCGGCAGCGGCTTCCGGGTGCAGACCGAAGGTCAGGGTGAGTTCCGCTCCGCACAGCTGCTGATCACCGCCGGTGCCTGGGGCGACAGGCTTTCCGCCCAGTTCGGTGAGCCCGTACCGCTGGTGCCCCGCGGGCCGCAGATGAGCGTGACCGAGCCGCTGCCCTACCGGCTGAAGACGGTCATCGGTGTGTACACCCAGCTGGAAGAGGAAGTGGTGTATTTCCGCCAGATTCCCCGCGGCAACATCATCATCGGCGGCTGTCACCGCGCCACGCCGGACATGGTCAGCCGTCGGGTCAGTTTCGAGCCGCAGGCCATGGTGCTGCAAATGCAGCAGATGCGCCGGGTGATCCCGCAGCTAGGCAATATCAACATCATCCGCAGCTGGTCAGGGATCGAAAGCTACCTGCCCGACTCCCTGCCGGTGATGGGCCCAAGCTCGCAGGTAGAAGGCCTGTATTACGCCTTCGGCTTCTGCGGCGCCGGTTTCCAGCTCGGCCCGGGCGTGGGTGAAGTGATGGCCGAACTGCTCAGTACCGGCCAGACCTCCACCCATATCGACTCCTTCCATATCCGCCGCTTTGCCGCTGCGGAACAGCGCGAGCGTGTAGCTGTATGACCCCTGTAGACATTCTCAGCCGCCTGATCGGCTTCAATACCGTCTCCGCCGACTCCAATCTGGCGCTGATCCACTATGTGCGCGAGCTGCTGGCCAGCCGTGGCATCGCCAGCACTCTGGTGCACGACGACAGCGGCCAGAAGGCCAATCTGTTTGCCAGCATCGGCCCCAGTGGCGTGCCCGGGATCCTGCTGTCGGGGCACACCGATGTGGTGCCTGCCGCCGGACAGGCCTGGAGTGTCGAGCCCTTCACCGCCACCCTCAGGGAAGGCCGGGTCTATGGGCGCGGCAGCTGTGACATGAAGGGTTTTATTGCGGTCGCTATCGCGGTGATGCTGGAAGCAGCTGACCAACCGCTGCAGCGGCCGGTGCATCTGGCGCTGTCTTACGATGAAGAAATTGGCTGCGTCGGCGTGCGGCGGCTGCTGGATATTCTCGATCAGCCCAGCCTCAAACCCTTCCTCTGCCTGATTGGCGAGCCGACCAATATGCAGTTCGCCGTTGGCCACAAAGGCAAGGCCTCCTATCAGGTCTGCTGCCACGGGCAGGAAGCCCATTCCTCGCTGGCACCGTTGTCGGTCAATGCCATCCATCTGGCCAGCGACTTTGTCGGTGCCCTGCGCCAGACCCAGCAGCAACTGCGCAGCAGTGGCAGGCAGGACGATGCCTACGATGTGCCCTACAGCACCGTGCATGTCGGCACCATCGACGGCGGCAAGGCACTGAATATCGTGCCCAATCGCTGCGAGATGGAATTCGAGATTCGCCACCTGCCGGGCGACGACGTCGACACCCTGCTGGAGCAGTTGCAGCAGCAGGCCGAGCAGATCGTCGCCCGTGCCCTGACGGACTGCCCGAACAGCAAGGCGGCTATCGACATCCAGCTGCTCAATGCCTATCCGGGGCTGGATACCCATCCCAGTGTCGAGGCTGTGCGCTTTCTGGCCGGGCTGGCCAAACCAGACACTCAGCAGCTGAAGGTGGCCTTTGGCACCGAAGGCGGGCTGTTTGCCGAGCACTTCGATGTGCCGGTGGTGGTGTGCGGCCCCGGCTCCATCGAACAGGCCCACAAGCCCGATGAGTATGTCGAGCTGACGCAGCTGGAAGCCTGTCAGGCCCTGCTGCGCGCTGTGGTCGCCAGCATCAGCTGATCCACGCGCCAACAGCGCAGACTCATTCCCGGAACCGGCCCACGCGCTCACGCAGCAGGTTCTTATCATTCTCCTTGCGCCCTGTATCCGGGGCGCAACAGGCAACTTTTTGCGCAAAAAAGCGCTGAGGAGTGCAACATGGCTTTTCTTTGCTCCACCCTGCAGGCCCAGCTCAATGACCCCAGCCTGCTGGTCAACCGAGCCTACATCAACGGCGAATGGGTCGAGGCCGACAACGGCGCCACGCTGGAGGTGATCAACCCCGCCGATGGCCAGTGCATTGCCACCATCCCCAATCTCGGTGCGGAAGAAACCCGCCGCGCCATTGCCGCCGCCGACGCCAGCTGGGCCACATGGAAGGCCAAACCGGCGGCCGAACGGGCAGGCTATCTGGAGCGCTGGTATCAGGCCATGCTGGATAACGTCGATGATCTGGCGCTGATCATGACCAGCGAACAGGGCAAACCCTACGCCGAAGCGCAGGGTGAAATCCGCTACGGCGCCAGCTTCGTCAAATGGTTCGCCGAAGAAGCGCGCCGCAGTTACGGCGAGACTATCCCCTGCCCCAGCAATGACCGCCGCTTGCTGACTCTGAAACAACCGGTGGGGGTCTGCGCCGCCATCACCCCGTGGAACTTCCCCAATGCCATGATCACCCGCAAATGCGCACCGGCACTGGCCGCGGGCTGCCCGATCATCGTCAAACCAGCCGACCTGACGCCGCTGTCAGCACTGGCACTGGCAGTGCTGGCCGAGCGCGTCGGCATTCCTGCCGGGGTGTTCAGCGTGGTTACCGGCCAGCCTGCGGCCATCGGTCAGGAGCTGACCGGCAACGGCACCGTGCGCAAGATCACCTTTACCGGCTCGACCGCCGTCGGCCGCCTGCTCATGGAAGAGAGCGCTGCCCATATCAAGCGCATGAGTCTGGAGCTGGGCGGCAACGCGCCCTTTATCGTGTTTGATGATGCCGATCTGGAACAGGCGGTGGCCGGGGTGATGCTGAGCAAGTTCCGCAATGCCGGTCAGACCTGCGTCTGCGCCAACCGCATTCTGGTGCAGGAAGGTATCTACGACCGCTTCGCCGCGCGGCTGGTGGAAGAAGTGCGCAAGCTCAAAGTCGGCCACGGTATGGAACCGGGGGTAACCATTGGCCCGCTGATCAACGCGGCGGCGGTAAGTAAGGTCAAACGCCATATTGAGGATGCCCTGAGTCAGGGCGCGACCCTGCTGACCGGCGCAATTCCCGACGGCGACAGCCTGTACGTGACGCCCACGGTGCTGGGCGGATGCCACACTGAGATGCAGCTGGCGCAGGAAGAAACCTTCGGCCCGGTCGCGCCACTGCTGCGCTTCAGTACCGAAGAGCAAGCACTGGCCATCGCCAACGCCACGCCTTTCGGCCTCGGTGCTTACTACTTCACCCAGAATATGAGCCGTTCATGGCGGGTGGGCGAAGCGCTGGAATTCGGCATGGTCGGCCTCAACACCGGCATCATTTCCATGGATGTGGCGCCGTTCGGCGGCATCAAGCAGTCAGGGCTGGGCCGCGAAGGCTCGAAGTACGGTCTGGATGAGTATCTGGAAGTGAAGGCCCTGCATATCGGCGGGCTGTAAGCGACGTTTTTAAATGCAGGCAAACCGCAGGGAGGGGGTTTGCCCTGATTAGCTCATGAATAAGCAACCGGTCTGCTGCCTAGGCGTGCTGCTCACTGATTCGAGTCACCGGGCAGTTACTAAACACCCGGTTCCACAGAGCGACATTGGCACATACCACATCAAAGCGTTTCCTCCAGCCTCGGTGTTTTGGCCCTGCCAGCCACTGCTGCTTTCTCAGACGATCAGCCAGCCCCTGAAACTGCGCAGGTTCCAGCTCAGTCAGCCCGATCAGGGTGATATAGCACAAAGGCTTGTCGAGAATACCGACATCCATTCCTAAATAGATCAGTGAATCGCGTAATTTGGGAAAGAGGTGTTGCGTGATCAGTGTTTCACCTTGCAGTGCAGAGACAAACTCGTCGCGATTGCGCTGTTGGTGGGCAGGCGGAATAGTGCCATCTTCAGGATCTTTCACCTCTACCAGCCACAAGGATTCTGGCCATTCAATAACGAAATCCACTGACTTCAGTAAGTGACTCAATCCATGGCCATCGTGGCCACCGGCATCGAGCTTGATAACCTTGCTGGCTGCTGAGAAATCAAAATACAGGTCTTTTTCCACCCAGTCAGGATTGTCATCCCATGCACTCACTTAGCACCTCCCAGTGCCTGTAGAACCTCCAGGTCATACAGCCGGAGATATTCGTCCGCGATTTTATTTGGAGTGATGTCTTTGTAATGAGAGAACGCATGGCACACCACGCCATCTTCTTTGGTGTTCTCCAGCGCGAAATAATTCACCTGCACTTTACTGGCCCGGGCAAATTCCAGCTCTTTCAGGAAGGCATAATTGTGGGTTGCCAAGAATACCTGCACGCCTCGCTCGGCCAGCATAATCAGAATACTGGCGATGTTTTGCATCAAGGCTGGGTTTAGATTCGCCTCAGGTTCATCCCAAAACAGGGTGTTGTTGGTGAACAGCGAGCCGTTATGAATCAATTGCCAAATCAGCGCCAGTTTGCGATGACCTTCGGCGACCAGCGACATCTCTAGTTTTGAGCTGCCCGCCACGAGCTGAAACTCTTCGCCACTCAGACTGACCTTGCCACCGACCGTTTTACGAATCAGCTCAAGCAGCGGCTTTTCATCGTGCAAGGGAGAACCTTTGCGTGCCGGCAAGTAGGCTTGCTTGATGATGTCGTAATAAATCTCTTCAAAGTTCAGCTCATACTTGTCGTAAAGGGAGATAAAACCCGGCGCAAAGGAAAGTACCTCCTTCACGGGTATATAGACGGGCTCACTCGACCCTTGCAGCGCCCCGCTTAACCGGAAGCCACCGTGACGTGTACTATCAAACGTCAGCTCAAGCTGCCCGGCCTCCTTCTCCTGAAGTACCACTCTGGCGCTATTGGAGCCTTTTTTGCGATTAATCAGCCGGGATACTTTCCCTTCTGAAGGACGAAAGACGGTCACCAGCTTCTGCTTCAGGGTATCGCCGCTTTTACCCTGCTGCTGAAGGCAATAAAGCAGCTTCATGACATGAGTTTTGCCTGTGCCATTCTCTCCAACAAAGACATTGATTGCCGGTGAAAACTCAAAGCGAGCGGCTTTGAATGCACCAAAATTTTCTATATCCAGTTGGCTTAACATCACTTTCCTCGTATCGGCACAGGCAACCCATCCAAGGGCTCAACTTATCCAGCTTTGCATAGAGCGTCCAGTGACAGTGTAGTATCTGCCCTCAATACCCCTCTTCCCTATCCACAACACCCAGCATCGGTTCGCCACGCTCATAGCGGCGGATATTGGCCAGCAGCACCTCAAAGGCGCTGTCGGGTTGCGTGGCGGCGGCGATATGCGGCGTCAGCAGAATCTGTGGGTGCTGCCAGAACGGATGGTCGGCACTGGCCGGTTCCTGCTGCAGCACATCCAGCACGGCGGCGGATAGCTGGCCGCTGTTCAGGGCGGCCAGCAGGTCTGCTTCCTGCAGATGGCCACCGCGGCCCATATTGATCAGCGCGGCGCCTCTGGGCAGCTGGTCAAACAGCGACTGATTGAGGATGCCTTCGGTCGCCGGGGTCAGCGGCAGCAGGCAGATCAGAATATCGCTCTGTGCCAGAAACTCGCCCAACTGTTCCTCACCGGCATAGCAGGTCACCCCGGCCAGCTGATGGGGGCGGCGCGACCAGGCCGACAGCGGGAAACCAAAGGGCTGCAGGGCATTCAGCACATTCTGCCCCTGCTGGCCCAGCCCCATCACACCGATACGGCGCCGACTGGCCGGCACCAGCGGGTGCGACTGCCACACCCCCTGCTGCTGTTGCTGGCGGTAACGCAGCATATCGCGGTGCAGGCTCATCACCGCAAAGCAGGCATATTCCACCATGCCGCGGCTGATACCAGGGTCGAGCATCCGCACCACCGGGATATGGGCAGGCACCGCAGCCATATTGAGCTGATCCACACCGGCCGAGACGGCGAACAGCACTTCCAGTTTGGGAAAGCGCTGCAGCAGGTTATCCGGCAGCTCCCACGCCACCAGATAACGGATGTCATCGCCGTGCTGGCGTTCAGGCCACTGATGAAAGGCGATCTCTGCCGCCTGCTCGGCAAACAGCTGCTGCCAGCGCTGACCGCGCTGCGGATCGGACTTGTAGAGAAGACTCATAGAACATTCCTGAAAGCATGATCGGATGGCTTTTATCTTGCCTGCCGTGCTGCGCAGATTCTGCGGTTCTTTCCACTGCGGCCGGGCAAATTGGCCGCCCTGTACGGGGCAAAACGCAGATTCCACCAGGCCGGTACTTTGTACTGTTTGGGCCACCAACAACAGTCAATCCTGTGGTGCGACGCGGCAAGTTTGGCGTAGGCATTTCTGCTGATCTCGTACCCTAACAGTCATCACCGTTGTTTATGCCTCACGCATTTCACCCGGAGCACGCCATGACTGCATCAACCACTCACACTGCCGCCCTGCTGGAGCAGAAAAGCCAGCATACTGCCCGCGGCGTACTGACCGCCCACCCGCTGGCCATCGCCAGAGCACAGGGTGCCGAACTGTGGGATGCCGACGGCAACCGCTATCTGGACTTCGTCGGCGGCATTGGCGTCCTCAACGTCGGCCACAATCATCCCAAGGTCACCGCCGCGGTACAGGCACAGCTGGCCAACATTTCTCACGCCTGCTTTCAGGTGGTCGCCTATGAACCCTATATCGAAGTATGCCGTCGCCTGAACCAGCTGGTTGGCAAGGGTGAAGCCTACAAGTCGGCGCTGTTCACCTCCGGCGCGGAAGCAGTAGAAAATGCGGTGAAGATTGCCCGCGGCTACACCAACCGCCCGGCAGTGATCTCCTTCCGCGGTGGCTTTCATGGCCGCACCCTGCTGGGCTGCAGTCTGACGGGCATGAGCCAGCCGTACAAACAGAACTTCGGCCCGTTCGCGCCAGAAGTGTTCCACACCCCCTATCCCAACGAATACCGCGGCATGACCACGGAAAAGGCGCTGGCCGCCCTACAGGAAGTTTTCCAGACCGACGTCGCTCCTGACCGTGTGGCCGCCATTATTGTTGAACCGGTACAGGGCGATGGCGGTTTCCTGCCCGCTCCGGCACCCTTCCTGCAAGCACTGCGCAAGATCACCGAAGAGCACGGGATTGTGCTCATTGTTGATGAAATTCAGGCCGGTTTTGGCCGTACCGGCACCATGTTTGGCTTCGAGCATGCCGGTATCCAGCCCGATCTGGTCACGGTGGCCAAGAGTCTGGCCGGCGGTCTGCCGCTGTCAGGTGTGGTCGGCAAGGCCGCCATCATGGATGCGCCCGCCCCCGGTGGTCTGGGTGGCACCTATGGCGGTAATGCGCTGGCCTGCGCCGCGGCACTGGCGGTGATGGATATCTTTGAGCAGGACAATCTGCTGCAACAGGGCCAGCGCCTTGGCCACGGCCTGAAGGAAGGTCTGCAGAGCCTGCAGTCGCGATTTGCCCAGATCGGCGACGTCCGTGGTACCGGCTTTATGCTGGCGATGGAAATCATCAAGGCCGATGACGCCCGCAGCGCCGATGCCGATACCGCGCAGAAGATCATTGATGCCTGTCGTGAGCAGGGCCTGCTGGTGATCAAGTGCGGTGTGCAACGCAACGTGATTCGCTTCCTGGCGCCGCTGGTCACCAGTGATGACCAGCTGAACGAGGCACTGGCCATGCTGGAGCGCGCCTGCAGCAAGGTGCTGGGCTAAGCCTGACCGGCACGAGCACGGAAATGGGCACGGCAGACTATGCCGTGCACCATTGCAGCTCATATTGTTGAACAAATAGTGCTGAATAAAACGTCACCACTATGTCACAAGGGGGCAGCGCTCTGCCTGCCCCTGCCTTTGCAGCCATCTTTGTCGCCACCCTTTGCCATCAGGAGCAGCACCTACCGCACCGTGACGGCATAAGTTAAGGAGCCACTATGCACCTGACGGACTATCAGGCCCTGCTGATCGATTGCGATGGCGTGCTGATCGATCACGAATCGGGCATCTGGTCGGCACTGCAGCAATTCCAGCAGAATCTGCCGCACGATGCGCTCAACCGCCAGCAGCTGATGTCGGATTATCACCGCACCCTGAATGAGCTGATGCCCCGGCTGTCAGAGCTGGGCTTCACCGGTTGCCTGTGCTTTGCCTACCGGCAGCTGATGGAGAGCCACGGCTACCAGCCCAGCTGGCGCGAGAGCCTGCGCTTTGCCCGCGCGGTGGTGAACTGGCCGTTGTTTGAGGATGCACCGGGCGCGCTTTTGTATCTGCGCAAATTCTATCGGGTGCTGGTGCGCTGTGACCGCGAAACCGAAGACGTGCCTTCCCTGTGTGAACGTCTGGGCGTCAGTGCCAAAGAGGTGATTATCCGGGGTGAAACGCCGGAGGAAGAAAAGCGTCAGCTGGCCGAGCGCGGGGTCTATCCCGACCATCTGCTGCTGGTGACCAATGCCTGTCTGGCCGCCAAGAACAGCTACCCGGCCATCTGTCTGCTGCAGCGTCCGGGCAGCCTGATGAAGAAACAACCGAAGACCACATTGAGGATTTCCAGCCTGGCCGAGCTGGTTTTCCAGCATCAGGAGTCATTACGGCACTGATTGTGCTTAAGCCGCTACACGCAGCAGAAAATGCTGCGCCACGTTACTTATACGCCAGACGTACGCCTTGGCGGTAACAGCAGTATGAGAGGCACGCCATGTCGATGGGCACCAAGCTGGACAAGATTGATATCAACATCCTTACGCAGTTACAGAAAAACGGCCGCATGACCAACGTCAGTCTGGCCGATGCGGTCGGGCTGTCTGCCAGCCCCTGTCTGCAGCGGGTCAAGCGTCTGGAAAGCGCCGGTTATATCACCAGCTACAAGGCCTTTCTCAACCTGTCGAAGATCACCGAATTTGTCACGGTCTTTACCGAAGTCTCCCTCACCGGTCACAAGCGCGAAGACTTCGTCAAGTTCGAAGCCAATATCCGCCAGATTGATGAAGTGATGGAGTGCCATCTGATCAGCGGTGGCTACGACTATCTGGTGCGCTTTCTGACCCGCAATATCCAGCATTATCAGGAAGTGATCGAAGACATCGTCGACCGTAATATCGGCGTGGCCAAGTACTTCAGCTACATCGTCATCAAGTCGCCGGTGATCAAGGAAGATATGCCGCTGAAAAAGCTGCTGCGCAGCTGAGCGGTGCTCCGGGCAGGGGAACCTGATCCGTCGGCAGGCTCACTCAAGACAAGTCCGCTGCTGCTTCGGAGCCTTGCCCGCCATGCCCCGCGTCAACTCTCAAACTCCCTCCTTCGCCAGTGTCGAGGAGCTTAAAAACGCAAGTATCCGCCCGTCTGAACTGGCCCTGCGTGGCAAGGTCAAGGTTGGCGGCAACGAGTATCAGGTACGGCTCATGCCCTCCGGTGAATATCAGGTCAACCGGCAGGACAGCGGCAAGCTGGGGTTCTTCAAGGCGACCAAAGAGCTGTTCAGCCATCGCCTCAGTGAAGGCTCCCTCGGCTCGCGCAGCTCGGCCATTGCTGATGTTCTCAATAGCAAGCGCTCCGCTGCCGAAAGCGCCGGGTTCGGTGTACCCGGCTGGGCTACCCCACAACGCCGCCCAGCCGCGGCCGAAGCCAGTAGCAGCGCAGCCCCCCCACCCTATGCCACGCCACCCCGTGGCGGTCTGGCGCAGAAGCTCATGGGCGGCATGCAGGGTAACGCTACACCTGAAACACCCAGCCGTTATGTCCATCACTCGTTGCTCGACCTTGCCACCGAGATGGCCAAAGAGCATAAGAAGACACCATGGTTAAACGATCGGCAGATTTACTCCAAAATTACCAGCAACATCCCGCAGGGCCTGCAAAAGCTAGACAAACCCCAGTTACATGCCCTTGTTTCCACCATGGCAAAAACCTGTGACCACTACGAAGGAAGGCTGCTTACTAAATCGCAGTTTACCGATGGTGCTATGAGTTATATCCCCTACAGCGACACGGCCAAGCGCATCCCCCACAAAGCGGAGAGTGCCAACATCCGTTTCGAGCGGATCAGAGAAAAGGCACCCACCAATCTTGAAGAGAACCCGTTAGCGCGTATCACCATCAACGTCAAACCGGAATATGCCGCCCAGCTGGGCAAAGCGATGGCTCATCTGGTGGCACATACCCCCCATATCGGAGCCAAGTTGATCGCCCCGTCGAGCCAGGGTGCTCGCACCGAATCGGGCATCATCTACATGCCGCCAAATTTTGAACAAGCCAAAGCACTCACCAGCAAACTCCGGCAAATGCTGCCGCCCGACGCTTTTGTCGAGCACAAAACCATTGGTATGCACCCGGTGGCGCGAGGCCTGAGCTATGCAGAATCATCTGTTAAGGACAGCGAAGTAGGAGGCAGCTATGGCAAAGCACGGGCCGCCATTATCGAAGAGGCTATTAAAGATAAAGGGCCGGGGAAACTGGAGCAGAGGCTGCTCGATGCCTTCGAGCGCCACGGCTACAGCCGGGAAAACCCGGCCTTTCTGGCAACCTCAAAGTTACCGGCGTAAAGACCAGACAAACTATGTTACTCGTTTTGCCATACTGCCACGGGCTAAGCGTTTGCTCAGTCAATGGCATCTTTGCTATAAGTACCCTCCTTCGATTGTCTCAGCTGGGATGAGACTGTAACGACAGGGATGTAGTCCTACTGCAGTACGTTACCTCGCACTCGTCAGTGCCATGTTGTCGGGCCAATCGTTGTATTTAGCCGCCATACAACAAGGAAACTCCCCATGGCCATGTATCCCAATACCTTACCCACTGCCGATCAGGTGAATAACACCGCCAGCTGGTTAACCGTCGGTGATTTACGCAGAGGCGATATTATTGCGGTTCGTTCCCGGACGGGCGGTTCAGGCATGATCCGTGTCACCACCAACTCTCCTTTTAGTCATCTGATGCTTTACATGGGCAACGGGGATGCAATTGATGCCATGCCCACCCCCGGTGTGACAAAAGAAACTCTTTATATGAAGCTCGCTAATGGAGGCTATTCCTTTGCGGGTGTGTTTCGTCACAAAACCGCTACAGACTCTCAAATCGCACTGGCGGTTAACTGGGCTCGTTCACAGGCAGGTAAACCCTACGATAACGTGAGCGCTGCCCGTGTTGGCCTGCAGCCCGGAGCCCGCACCGGCTTTTTGCGCTACAGCGCCGTAGGAGCCATCGTGACGCTGAAAGATATTAATGATGCCGCCAGCAGCCCCATGGGAGAAGATGCCAGCTTTATGTGCAGCGAACTGGTCTTCCGTGCGTTTCAAGTAGCAGGCATTCCCCTTAGCGACAAACCTGCCGCGACCATTGGCCCCGGTAGCATACTCAATGTGCAACAGCTGTATTTTGTAGGCCGTCTGGAGGGAGCCAAATGAGTTTCCTGATTAACACTCTACTGGCGGCCTGCTTGCTACTGACAGGTGCGGTGAGTTGCAGCCAAGCCAACTCGGATTACCCAGAGCCACTACCGGGCTATACCAAAACCAAACCTGAAGATCAGGGCATCATGGGGCCTTTCCATATCACTGAGGAATGGCAAACATTTAAATTCAATAAGCCGATGCAGATAAACCGTATAGGTATCCAGAATATCCATATAGGGCTTAATTCTGACAAATATTCTAGCAGTGATTATTGGCATCTATATCATACCCCCGGCTTCAATGCAGGAGACCCGTTACCAAAAGAAAAATATCGCGGAAATGGTATTCGTGACAGAAGCACCGGAATACTTATTGAGCCAGATATTGAGCTACTGGGTGATAATAACAGTGTAGTAACACTTTCATTAGCGGGCTCCCAATACTGGCCTACAGGAGCCACAAGTATCATATGCGGTATACTACCCGCGGACCTGACAAACCTAACGCCTATTTATTATCCAGAAAAAATTAAAGTATTTACTGCGTTCCGAATCCGTTCCAACCAATCCTTTGACGTGGATTACTTTCTCTGGCGCATGGATCATTACCCAGGCCAGCATTAGAAGTAACACCAATACAAACAGGCTTGGAATACTGCCAAGCCTGTTTTATTTCGTGGTCAATCATTATAAATAAAGAATGAATATATTTTATTAACTATGAATATTTTGAAAAGACTTTTAGCTTCAGCCAAGCCAAGCCAAGCCAA
>NZ_LAPT01000047.1 GCF_003194385.1 Pokkaliibacter plantistimulans | reverse complement strand
CGGCAACTGAGCTGGTTGTTGCCGACAGCGAGAGCTATCCAGCAGCAGAGCAAGTTGAACACGCGGAAGTGATTGCACCTGAGCAACTGACAGCCTCTACTGAGACTGCTGAGACTGCTGAGACTGCTGAGACTGCTGAGACTGCTGAGACTGCTGAGACTGCTGAGACTGCTGAGACTGTCAGCAAGCAAGCCTCCGAAGAGCAAACTGTGCAACTGGCAGAAGAGAAGGCTGTTGAAGCTCCTTTGGAGCCACAATCCTCCGAAGATGCACCAAGGCGTGTTCGCCGCGCTCATAATGACCCACGCGAAATCAAGCGCCGTCAAATGCTCGAAACTCAACAGAAGCCCGAAGTGAGTAATCAAGACGAGTAATATACCCAACTCGTTGTCTAGTCCTAAAATAGGTTTACACCTATTAAGATAGGTTGACCTACTTCACAACGCCCGATGCACCTCATCGGGCGTTTTGTTTTTCAGGGCCAGATGCGGCCGTTCCGTGTTGTAAATCTGCACAGCCTCATCAACCATCTTCCTCGCCTGTTCCAGATTGTCAGGGCTGTGCAGCAAGAGCTCCGACTTGAGAATGCTGTTCAGCCGCTCAGCCAGCGCATTCTGATAGCAGTCGTAGCCATCTGTCATCGAACACTGTACGCCATGCCGTTGGTGCAGTGACGGGTACAAGGAGGAGCAATATTGAACACCTCGATTCGAGTGATGCACCAATGGCTGATGACGACGATGTCTGCGTAACGCCCGCTTGAACGCGGTAGCGACGGACTTGGCATGAAGGCTGTCATGAACGTGATGGCCCGCGATTTTTCTCGAGTACGCGTCTGTGACCAGACTCAGATACAACGGACCGTCACGCGCGGGCAGATAGGTAATATCCGCCACCCACACGTGCTCAGGTCGGGTCGGTATGACCTGACCCGGTCCGGGTTTGAGCAGGTTCGGATGGCGATAAAAGCGATGATGACTCTGTGTGGTCTTGTGATAGGCCCGCTTTGGGCGTACCAGTAGCCGATACTCGCCCAGAACCTGAAAGAGACGATCCCGTCCGACGTGGACGCGCTGATCGGGCTGTTGATATAGCAGGTAATACAGCTTGCGTGTTCTCAGACGCGATTGTGCTGGTAGTAGGCTTGGCGGCTAATCCCTAAAAAATGGCAAGCCCGGGTAATGCTCAGCCCTTCGACCCGGGCCTGCGAGAGGACTTGCCGAGTCGCTTTTTTGCCAGTGACACACCGTAGTCCTGCTCCAGCACGTGGACAAAGGCCTCGAAGAACTGCGCTTTCTGACGCATCAGGTCAAGCTGCTGTTCCAGTTCTTTGATACGCTGCTCCGGCGTAAGAGGTTGAATATCCGACATCGTGGTACTCCTCTGCGCTCGAAGGGAAGCGCCCTGACTCCAGTCCTGCCGACCGTGTTTACGCAACCACACCAGCACAGTCGACCGTCCTTGAATACCATACCGTTCTTGAGCTTGCTTATAGGTGAGCTCACCTTTTTCGATCTGATCAACGACCGCTAATTTAAAAGCCAGTAAGTAATCTCGTTGAGTACGCTTTACACCTTGTGCCATCGTATTCTCCGTCAATCCGGGATGGAAGGTGTAAATCTTATTCAGGACGGGACACACGTAAAAATAAAAGGGCTTGCATCTGCAAGCCTTTTAAGTCCCACCCATCTACGAAACAGCAGCGAAGGTAGTGCGCCTATTTACATTCACTAAACGATCCCTAAAACCCTGACCAAAGTGAACGTGACGTTATTACAGAACCACAGGCTCCTGCTCCAACACAACACCGTAGTGTTGCTTTACTGCTAATTGAATACGCTGCGCCAGCGCCAACAACTGCTCTCCGTTGCCACCACCATGATGGACTAACACCAGCGCCTGATCCTTGTGCACCCCTACTGCTCCCTCGCGCCAACCTTTGAAGCCAAGTTGATCTATCAGCCAAGCTGCAGCGAGCTTATAACCTGGACCATCGATAAAACCAACCAAGCCTGGGTAGTCATGACGCAACAGATTGAACTGCTCCGCGGTTACCCAGGGATTCTTAAAAAAGCTCCCTGCGTTTCCTAATATGGCAGGGTCTGGCAACTTTGACTGGCGGATAGCGATCACTGCTTCAGCAACCTGCTGTACCGTTGGCTGCTCAATACCCTTCTGGTCAAAATAGTCACGCAGAGCCTTATATTTGATCTGGGTATCAGCCTGCTTTGACAAGCACAACTCTACGGACACAATGATCCAGCTCTTACCGATGCTCTCTTTGAAGATGCTATGTCGGTAGGAGAAGTGGCAATCAGCTGCTTCTCGCGTGCAGAACGCTCCTGTGACAGCATCGAGATACTGCACTCGCAGTAGAACGTCCTTTAACTCCACGCCATAAGCGCCAATATTTTGCACTGGCGCAGCACCTACGGTACCTGGAATCAATGCCAGATTTTCCAGACCCGACCATCCCTGAGACAAGCTGAAGCAGACCAAAGAATGCCAGTTCTCTCCTGCCCCAACGCTTAAAGTAACGTCCGACTCATTCTCGGATCGTACCTCAACACCTTTGATATCAATTAACAAAGTAAGACCAGGTAAGTTCTGGCACAGCACTACATTGCTGCCCCCACCTAGCACACGCCATGCGAGATTGCGCTTTTGCGCAACAGCAATATCTTGCTGTAATTGGCTAGCAGAGTGCACAACAGACAGGTACTCAGCTTCTACTGAAAATCCAAAAGTATTCAACCTAAGTAAATCGGCGTTCTCTTGCCAGTGCTCAGGATAATCACTCACTTCACTAAATCCTTAATTAAGGCATCCGCAGCCACTTCAACAAGATCAAGCACCCGCTCAAACCCCGACTCTCCATCATAGTAAGGGTCAGGCACCTCCTCTATTGAATCTGGATGGTAATGGAGGAACAAACCAAGTTTATGCTGCAATTGAGCAGGGCAGTTCTGCATCAAGCTACTTAGATTGGCATGATCCATGGCCAGAATTAAATCAAACTCTTCAAAGTCTGATGCCATGACCTGGCGAGCTCTGAGGGGCGTTAAATCGTAGCCACGTCTGGCAGCAGCCCGACAGCTGCGTTCATCAGGTGACTCACCCGTATGGTAAGCAGCCGTTCCTGCCGAATCGACCTGAAAACGCCTACTCAGCCCCTGCTGGGTGATTTTCTTTGCCAGCACACCTTCTGCAGTAGGGGAACGACATATGTTGCCAAGGCACACTAAAAGAATTTTGTACATCTCTCACCGAATAGTCAGCCAGCTCAACAAACAATGACTCAAAAGAGGCATACACAGCCTCCAGATTCAGAATTTGCAGCTATCGGCCATCGCCAAGTATCGAACGTACTCGTATCAGATCATCAGGTGTATCCACACCAGCAGGAGGAATGACCGCAGCCTCAGAGACCTGAATATAGCCACCATTCCACAGTACACGTAGCTGCTCCAGTGCCTCCCATTGTTCTATCGGAGCAGGTGACCACTGGACGAACTGATTCAACAAACCAACACGGTAACTGTACAGCCCGATATGTCGAAATGCCTGCCAGCCTGCCGGCGGAACATCGCTGATACCTTGAGCAAACTCATCCCGATGCCACGATACGGGCGCACGGCTAAAATAAAGCGCCTTACCATGCACATCTTTAACGAGCTTGACTACGTTGGGATTGGCGAATAACGCCATATCCTCAATCGGCTCGCACAACGTTGCCATGTCCGCCTGAGGATGCAGCAGCAGAGTCTGTGCGACCTGATCAATCAAGGTTGCAGGCAGCATCGGCTCATCACCCTGAACGTTCACGATGACCTCGTCATCTGACAGTTTTAACTGTGATGCCACCTCCTGAATACGATCGGTACCGGAGGGATGTGCCGCAGAAGTCATACATACTTCAGCGCCGAAGGCTCTGGCCATGCTTTCAATTCTCTCATCATCAGTCGCGATGATGACGCGTACCGCTCCACTGGCGCACGCTTTCTCCCACGTGTGCTGGACCATTGGCTTACCGGCGATATCCAGCAAGGGCTTGCCTTTCAGGCGAGTGGACGCGTAACGGGCAGGGATAACAACCAGAAACGACATAGTCTGTAGGACTCCCGAACAAATACTACCTAGCAGCAAAAAGGCCGCTTCTTTATTAACGCTGCTTTGGACGCTTCGCCCGCTCGTCTTCGGTCAAGCTACGCGCTTCTGACTCCAACATCACAGGAATACCATCACGTACCGGATAAGCAAGATTGCTGGCATAGCAAAATAGCTCCTGACGATCGGCATGCCACTCAAGGGGCGCCTTGGTAACGGGGCAAACTAGCAAATCCAATAACTGCTTGTCCATTCTGGACCTCCGTAAAACTGGGCATGCTGATCCTGACGGACAACACGATGATAGATATCGATTTACACAACCCACCGGGCAAAGCTAAGCCTCGACAGCAACGTGTATTGTTAACATTGGGAAAGCAGATTTCAGCGCCTTTTCGGGTTAAGGCTACGTAGCTTTTCCGCCAACGCGCTGAAAAAGCTATCTGACAGCACCGCAGTAATATCCAGATACCACAGGTTATCTGCTGCAAAACCACCACACTTCACTGCATCTTTACCTGTTACGACAACCGGTATGCCTTCACTGGGTATATCTTCTTGCTGAAAGCGATAGTGGTCAGGCTTACTGATAGACCGCGTTATTTTGATGCCTAGCGATTCCAACGTCGAAAAAAAACGTGCGGGATTACCTATTCCGGCCATCGCAATGACCTCTCGCCCACACCATGCCTGAACATCAGAAGCCTGCCCTGTATGCACATGAACCATTTGCCGGGCACAAATATGCATCGTAAAGGAAGTCGTTACAGGCGTGCTGGCCGCATAGCCATTGACCACACAAAAATCCACCTCGGCGAGACGCTCCGGTGGCTCCCTAAGCGGCCCGACCGGCAGACAATGGCCATTCCCCAGACCGCGATGACCGTCAACGACAGCAATTTCTATATGACGCCCCAAGCGGTAGTGCTGAAGGCCATCATCACTGAAGATCAGATCACAATCATTGTTTTCCAGCAGCCATTGCACCGCTGCTACACGATCTGGAGCAATGACCACCGGACAACCGCAGAGCTTTCGCAGCAACGCAGGCTCATCACCTGCTATAGCAGGATCAGTATCCACTTCAACTGTCAAAGGATAGACAACGGACTGACCGCCGTACCCACGACTGACCACTCCAGGTCGATAACCTTGCTGCTTTGCCCAGGTAACCAGTGCCGTAATCAAAGGCGTCTTACCAGTACCACCAATAGATATATTGCCTACTACAACCACAGGCACCGGTGCCAACCAAGCATTACTTTGCAACCGTTGCCTGCGTCGACTTGCCAACCGCTTAAACAGCACTTCAAGTGGCCATAACAGGTAGCTCAGCTTGTTATGGCCGTACCAGAAGGATTCAGCACTCAAAGCCATGAGCAAACTCTCAGCATGCTTACTCACCCTCACTCGTCAGGATACGGATATGCACATAACCCGCCTGCCCCGCTGCATCCATGGCACGCACAACAAACTGATGGGGTGTACTGGCATCGGCACTGATCAGCAGGGGTAGAGAGGTATCTCCTTTACCTGCCACTTCAATAGCATGCTTGACCGTAACAAGCTGAGCATCTGCCAGTACCGCATCATTGACAGCGATCTGACCGTCTGCACTGATACTGACCTCAATCGACTGTGCAGGTGCTTCCTCTACAGTCGCCGAAGATGACGGCAGAGTGAGTTGCAGCGGCCTGTCCTTCTGAAAGGTGGTGGAGACCATAAAAAAGATCAGTAGCAAAAACACCACATCGATCAGAGGTGTCAGATTAATGCTCACCTCTTCCCGACTTTGACGGCGGAACTTCATACGTTGGCAGGCTCCGTAGCTTGCTCGTGCTCACGATCACCGTGCAGCATTTCTACGAGCTTGATTGCCTGAGCTTCCATATCGACGACCAAGGTATCGACACGGCGTTGCAGCATGCGATGTAAAAACACTGCTGGTATGGCAATGACCAAGCCGGTTACGGTAGTCAGCAAAGCCTCAGAGATACCTCCTGCCAGCAGGGCCGTATTTCCCGTTCCCGCATGGGAAATTTCGGTAAAGACTTTGATCATCCCCAACACGGTGCCAAGCAGGCCTAACAATGGTGATATAGCGGCAATACTGCCGAGGGTACTCAGGTATCGCTCCAGCTCGTGGATTACCTGACTGGCCGACTCTTCTATGCTTTCCTTCATGATGTCTCGTCCATGACGCGCATTCAGCAAACCAGCGGCCATAATCGCTCCCAGCGGACTGTTTTTACGAATTTGCTGCAATCTGGCGTTGTCGAGCCGATGTTGACTGATGGCATCCCAGACTTCACTGAGAAGATGTGCCGGTGCTATGCGGGAAGGCCGCAGCGTCCACAGTCGTTCAATGCAAATTGCCAGCGCAACAACCGAACACAACAACAGAGGGACCATGGTCCACCCTCCGGCAATCAGCAAATCCAGCACGTTGTTCTCCCAGCTGAAATCAAGCGGTCAGCTCTGACCAATTATTCCCAATACCTGACGTTACCTTGGCGCCCACTGCCACCAAAGCCGACCGTCAGTCTCTCGATAACCTGTAATGCGAAGCGGCTTATCTGCGCGGCTATCAGCAGTCACACTGCCATCGACGCCGGTATTATAGGTTGCGATGGCGCGCGATTGAAACCGACGAAGGGTTTCGACATGCGGGTGGCCAAAATGATTCCGGTAGCCTGCGGTAAAAATGGCGGCCACAGGCCGAGTCACATCCAGCATTGACTCAGACGAGCCGGTTCGGCTGCCATGATGTGAGGCCACCAGTAACGAGGCCTGCAGCTCATTGTTGGTAAGCTCCATCAGCCTTTGCTCAGCACGCTGGTCCAAATCACCCAATAATAGTGCTGAATGATAAGCGCCCTGAACATGCAGCACACAGGAGGCACTGTTGTCATCACGCTGCGCTACGACAGGTAACTGCAACTGGCGAAAGGTTACGCCATCCCACTGCCAGGTCTTATCAACACATTGCTCAGCCTGCCAGTCGACGGACTGTAACTGACCGACAGTCCACTGCGCGGCAGGATATAAAGCGTGAAGATAGACCGCACCACCACTGTGATCACGATCATCATGACTCACTAATATCCTGTCAGGCTCAAGTCCGGCACCTTGCAAATAGGGCTCTATAACGCGCGGTGCAACCACGAAGTCGCCATACGCAGGGCCAGTATCATACAGTAAGGTGTGATGCTTTGTTTGAAGGACAACAGCAGTACCCTGTCCAACATCCAGCGCCACTAAACGCCACTCCCCCTCTCCCAACTGCTCATACTGAGGGAAGACCAAGGGCAACCATGCCAACCAGACCCAACGTTTCCCCGGCAAAGCTTTGGCTCCCAGCAACCAGATGCTGGCAACCATGGCAACTCCTGGCCCAAGCATGGATACGTCACCAAGATGCCAGGGCAGATAAAGCGGATATGCATCGAAGAGATTTTTAAGTAACAGCCAGAGCGTCGTTAGCACATCACTCAGATAACCAGCTGCTTTCTCTACCCAATGCAAAGAAGCCAGACTAGCAACAGCCAACAATAACAGCGGCGGAACCAGCAACGCGCTGACGACAGGGACGATTAACAGATTCAGCAAGGGTGAGGCAAAACTCAAAATGGCAAAGTTCGCCATTACCATGGGCAACATGAGGAAACTGAGCGCCAGCTGCACTCCCAGCCACTGTTGCCAGAACTTGTGCTGTGGCCGAACCGGCTGCAGCAACCAGAGCAAGGTTGCTACCGCGATGGACGACAACCAAAAGTCAGCTCCCATGGGCGCACCCGGCCACAACAGTATGATCCCCGTCAGGGCATACAACAGTCGCAACCAGCCCGATACAGGTATGGCACGCCAGCCGCCGCACACCCAGACAACCAGCATAAAGAATGCACGCTGAGCCGGAAGCCCCCATCCAGCCAACGTGGCATAAGCTGCCGCCACTGCAAGCCCCGTCATGTAGACCAGCGGCCATCGACTATAGAGCAACCCCAACCGTTGTAACGACCGGCCCACTCCCTGCCCCAGCAATCCACCCAGTAGAAAAGCCAATCCGATATGCAATCCACTGACGGCTACCAGATGCGCCAGTCCCGTTTGCTGCAGCAAGGACCAGTCATCGTCACTCAGGCCTCTCCGGTCAGCCATCAGCAAGGCTCGAATGATGGCACTGCCACTTGTATCCGGTAGCATTGCTCGCCAATGCTCGGCAAATTCATTACGCCATGCCTGCCAACCCGCTTCCTGACCTAACAGCCTGCCCTTGTCACGAGTAGTGCCGGTGAAGCTCAATCCATGGGCATAGGCCCAGCGCTCAAAATCAAAGACGCCCGGGCTGGCATTGCCGTGCAGTGGCTTGATTTTTACTTGATGCAGTAACCATGTTTGCCCTGCTGCAACGGGTGATGACAACTCGGAAGGTAAATATAGAAGCGCACGACTGGAGGTTAGCGCAGATAGTTCAGCAGACAGATCAGGAGAAGAGTGATCCTGAGAAGCGAGGACTGCAGGACGGGAAAGTGATGCAACGACCACCTTTGCCCAGACTCGCTGGCCATAGCTCGATGACTCTGGTAAATCCAGCACCACCACTTGCAAGTCTAAACGCTGTTCGTACAACCGAGGATCGGGAAATGGGTGGCACACCTGCCAGTAATAGCTCGTCCATAATGCTCCCGTACTGACAGCAGAGAAAACCAGCAGTACCTTGAAAGCGTTGAGTTGACGAGCGAGGTACAGCCTGGAAATGAAGGCCAGCATCAGCGTGACTGACAACAGCGCTATTAGCCATATTAACGAAGGCAACATCGGCAAGGCATAAACCCCTACCGCGCCAGCAACAAAACCCAACGCCATCCAGCCAGTCATCTGCCTGTCACTCATCCATGTATAATTGGCATTTCTTCCTGTAAGGCGCATAATAGCGCCGCTTGAGCCTGCCCTTCAGCGAAACAGTCCATGCCTCGTAAATTACTGAAACGCTTTATACCCCAACCTGCAGAGCTAAAGAAGCATCGTTCCCTGCGCTGGCTCGGTGAACTGCTTGATGGCCCCAATATCTGGCATTTGACCCGAGGATCAGTGTCCAGAGCATGCTTCGTGGGTATTTTCTGTGCCTTTCTGCCTATGCCATTCCAGATGGTGGTAGCCGCAGTATTTTCTATTCTTTGCAGAAGTAACATGCCACTGAGTGTGGCACTGGTGTGGCTGACCAACCCCGTTACCATGCCTCCTGTCTTCTACTTCTGTTATCGCATTGGTGCCTGGATGCTCAATATGGAGCCAGTGCACTTTTCCTTTAGCGCACTGACTTCAGGACTGGGCTCAAGCCTGAAGAATATCTGGGAACCCTTGCTTGCTGGCTCCTTGACCTGCGGTATCGTCTTCGGCTGTTTATCTTATCTGCTGATGCAGGGCTTCTGGCAGTGGTCAGTGCGTCGAAACTGGGCCGCACGCATAGCCAAACGCAAGACAGCTCGGGAGCAACAGCACAGATCCTGATAATACTGAATCCAACGGGTTCAACAGGGCTGTGCAATCAGATGGATAGGACTGTGAAAGGATGGCATTGGGGAACACCTCAACCTGGCGCCCGCCCTTCAACGTGACACCTTATTGCTCGCACCCTGCTCTGCCACATTGCTCACCAACATGGCAGAACAGGCATATGGTTACTGTTGCAGTTAAGCCATACGCTCAGTGAGATGTCCATCAATCAGGTTGTACTGGCGGTGCAGCTTGTCAGCTAATGACAAGTCGTGAGTAACAATCACAAAAGCCGTGGCCAGGGTTCTGTTAAGCTCAAAAATCAGCTCCTGAACACTCTCTGCAGTATGCCGATCAAGGTTACCTGTCGGCTCATCCATCAATACACAGGCTGGTTGCGTCACTAACGCACGTGCAATCGCTACTCGCTGACGTTCTCCTCCTGATAACTCAGATGGCTTGTGAGACTCCCGCTTCGCCAATCCCACCCGAGCTAACATGGCGGAGGCCCGTTGCAGCGCCTCTGATTTCTTAACACCGGCAATCAGTAACGGAATCTGCACATTCTCCTGCGCAGTAAACTCTGCTAACAGATGATGAAACTGATAGACAAAGCCGAGGTGACGATTGCGCCAACGGCCTCTATTCGCTTCCGACAGATCCGCGAAGGATTGCCCTTTCAGCAGCACCTTACCGCTATCGGTAATATCCAATCCACCCAGCAGGTTAAGTAATGTTGACTTGCCCGAACCAGAGCTCCCGACAATCGCCACACTCTCACCTGGCACAATACTGAAATTGATATTGTCCAGGATCTGTAACTTACGCTCACCTTCCTCATAGCTCTTGCTCAACCCCTGAGCCGATAACACCACTTCCTTATTATTACTCATAGCGCAATGCCTCCGCAGGCTGAGTTCTGGACGCACGCCAGGCTGGATAAATAGTGGCAACAAAACTCACAGCCAAAGACAGCGCACACACCGATACCACATCCTGTAATTGCGGATCCGATGGTAAATAGCTGATGAAGTACACATTGGGATCAAGGAACTGTACATCGAACACGCGCTGAATCCAGTTGACCAGATCCGTTACGGTGAAAGCGAGAATGACACCTAAAATGGCCCCGGATGCTGTACCTACCACACCGATGACCGAACCCTGAACCATAAAGATCTTCATGATGTCACCAGGCGTAGCCCCCAGCGTACGTAAGATGGCAATATCGGCCGTTTTGTCGGTCACTACCATGACCAGCGTCGATACGATGTTGAAAGCAGCCACGGCAACAACCAGTGACAGCAGCAAACCCATGATGGTTTTTTCCATCTTGATGGCCTGGAAAAGATTGCCCTGGGTACGAGTCCAATCGCTGACGCGATACATCCCAGGCAGTGTGGAGGCAATCTCCCTGATTCGCTGCGGTGCCGTGAACAGATCATCAAACTTGACCCGAACACCATCAACACCTTCCCCCAGCTTTTTAACTTTGGCTGCATCTTCGATATTGATCAGCGCCAGATTGGCATCCAGCTGCGCACCGGTAGAGAAAATCCCGACAACCTCAAAGCGCTTCATGCGCGGAAAGACGCCGCCCATGGTGGCCGTTGCTTCGGGCAGTATCAGCGTGACCTTGTCACCCACTCGCGCCCCAATAAACTGCGCCAGCAGATCGCCTAGGATAATGCCGTAACTACCTGGCTGGAGAGCATCCAGACTCCCCTGGATAATGTGATCCTTGATTATCGATACTTTTGGCTCCTGCTCAGGCATGATCCCCTGCAGAAAAACCCCATTTGTCCGCCCCTCGAAATTCAGCATGCCTTCAGCCTGCACAAAAGGAGCGACACCCAGCACACCCGGCTTACCAATGACCGCCTTTTCTACATCACGCCAGTTTTGCATGACGGGATAACCCAGGATTTCACCATGCGGCACCATTCCCAGCACCCGCTCACGCATCTCGCGATCAAACCCGTTCATTACGGAAAGGACGGTAATAAGCACCATCACCCCGAGAGTGAGGCCTAACATAGAAACCGCTGATATGAAGGATATGAAGTGATTTCTTCGCTTGGCACGGGTATACCGCAACCCTATCCAAGACGCCCAAGATTTGACCATGTGTTGCTCCTGCACCAGTGCAGGCGCTAGTCTGGGCAAAGCCCTGAGACAAGTCAATCGGGCCTGGGAGCCAGAAACAACATGACCGTCAATGATATAACCAGCACCGAATTAAGCCCGCCTGCCTTTGCGTGCATCCAGGTTTTTAGGCAACTGCTGCTTGAGTTGCATACGCTCAGTAAACTAATTGACGACCCACAACAGATGATCTGGATTTGGCTTGATACACCGAAAGCAGATGAAAGTGCTGCCCGTACACTCTTAAAATCCCAGTTAGTTGATCTTTGGCATGAAGATGGCCAGGATGGGCGCCGGACGCGCAATTTAATCGGACTGGTCGGCGCATCTGAAGCACTATTAGAGCAAGCAAGGCAAGTCAACCACGCGAAACTGGCTTTCAAACAGGCCATAAATCAACTGATGGAAGAGAATGACCAGTCTCTGGCTGGATTCCGACAGGCGGTAGAGCAACGTCATCCAGCCATTGCTCATCTTTTAAATCACCACGGATTGGCGCGCTTACACCTGAAACAATGTTACCGAAGCATCCCTGTGTTACACCAAAAGCCTGACAAGGTATCTTACAGTTGGTACAACAACGGCCGCAGCATCAAGAAACTCAGCCCTGCAGACGCCCATAAACTGCTGTGCCAATTTGATACCAGCAGCCCACATATCCAGACGCAGCTCAATCTGCTTGGCCATCTGGACAGCGATACCGCTATTGCTCAAGTACAATCACAGGCTCCTTTACTACGCGCCAATCTGGTGTTCAAAATGGCAGATCAAGACGACTTGCGTAAGGCCATGAATGTCGCTCTTCCGCTATTTTTTCCCTTAGCCAAGGGAGAGCTGCCTCCTTTGTACAAATGTCCTCCCGCGCCCCCTAGCAACAAACGTACTCGATCACCCAGAAATGACGCCCAGATTGAGGATCATCCTTTCTTGCCAAGCATTCGAGGTTATCTCTACAAGCAGCGACAGGGTTCTTAATTGATTTATTCTTTTCTGATGATTGAGGCCCGAGGTCTGGAGCCTTGATTAGCGCAGCACTGCTGATGCTGGCCGGTGCCCGATATCGCGAATATGTTCAATGCCCTGGCGATAAATACGATAGGCCTTAGCGAAGCCGCGAACATAGACGCCCTCAATCGGCGCCAGCTGAAACATGTGAAAATCCTGCAAATCTTTAAGCATGAGGGCAACTTCACCGAATCGAGCGGACAGTCGCTGCTGAATATCTGACCATAGCACCGCATCACGCTGTACCTCGATTACCGAAACACGAAAGGAGAGACGCTCGCGCGCATGAACTGCCTTCGCCTGAGACTCATCCTCAATAAACATGACACTCAGAGGGCTCGCATTCAGCAGGTTGCGTGTATGTGCTGCCAGTTCGCTGATATAGATATAGAGAAAACCCTCCTCATCTTCGACGTAGGGCGTATAACTGACTTCCGGCCATCCCTGTTGATCCTGCGTCGCCATCATTAAACAACGGCATTGCTGCCTGAAGGCCAGCTGCTGGTCATAGATCTGTAAAAGTTGCTGTTCCTGCTCGTCCATAATTCACTCCGCACTCAGTGATGCATCCAGGTAGTGTTACCTCTAAAGAGAAAGGAGAGCCATGCTCTCCTTTCTCTTTAGTCAGTCTTGCAATCCGCGGCACATCAGCTGATGTTGAAGATACGGTTCAGACCATTCATGGCTGCCACCCGATAGGCTTCCGCCATGGTCGGATAGTTGAAAGTGGTATTAACGAAATACTCCAGCGTATTTGCCTCACCTTCCTGACGCATAATTGCCTGACCGATATGCACGATCTCAGACGCCTGGTCACCAAAGCAGTGAATACCCAAGAGGGCCAGTGTCTCTCGATGGAACAGAATCTTCACCATACCCACCTGCTCACCGGTAATCTGCGCGCGCGCGGTGTCCTTGAAGAATGCCTGCCCAACCTCGTAAGGAATCTTAGCCGCAGTCAGCTCCTCTTCCGTCTTACCAACAGAACTGATTTCCGGAATGGTGTAGATACCCGTAGGAACCTCATTGATATAGCGGAAGTCCAGAGCGTTGAGCATATCTGACGTCGCTGAGCGGCCTTGATCATACGCAGCTGACGCCAAACTTGGCCAGCCGATCACGTCACCTACGGCATAAATTCCGGGAACTGTGGTGCGATAGTGCTCGTCCACCTCCACCTGCCCGCGGCTATTCGGCTGCAGACCGATGTCTTCCAGACCCATATCGTCAGTGTTGCCAGTACGGCCATTACACCAGAGGAAGGCATCTGCGCGGATTTTCTTACCGGATTTAAGGGTCATAACGACGCCGGTATCCGAGCCTTTGACGCTGGCGTACTGCTCGCTGTGGCGAATGACTACGCCATTGTTGCGCAGGTGATAGCTGAGAGCATCAGAGATTTGGTAGTCAAGGAAAGACAGCAAACGATCACGAGTATCGATAAGATCGACTTTTACCCCCAGGCCACTGAAGATCGATGCATATTCACAACCGATAACCCCAGCACCGTAAATGATGATAGTCCTTGGGGTATGACTTAACTTCAGAATGGAGTCACTGTTATAGATGCGTGGATGGCGGAAGTCGATGTCATCCGGGCAGAACGGACGCGAGCCAGTCGCCAGCACGAAACTATCAGCCTGCAGCACCTCGTCACCCTTGCCTGCATTCCCTTTCACCTGAACGGTATTGGCATCCTGAAAACGTGCACTGCCGAAGAATACGTCTATTCGATTACGCGCATAGAAGTTGGTGCGCATCTGCACCTGTTTAGCAATAACTTGTTCAGCACGCTTCAACACCCGGGGAAATGAAAACCAGCGCGGTTCACCGATGTCTCGGAACATGGGGTTGGTGTTGAACTCAATGATCTGCTTAACCGCATGACGCAAAGCCTTGGAAGGAATGGTACCCATGTGGGTACAGTTTCCGCCGACCACGCCTCTGCTTTCCACTACGGCTACCCGCTTACCCTTCTTGGCAGCATTCAACGCAGCACTTTCACCCGCTGGTCCTGTACCGATTACAACTACATCGTACTGATAAACTGCCATTCGCTTCCCCTAACTCTTATTTCGCTGCGCAATCACGGCTCGTTAGAACCCATTACCCTGAACTTATTTTTTACAGGCTGTCCATGAGCCTGGGCATAGCCATGGTTTACTTGGCTGATGCCACGTTGTACGCCAAATCGCTTTTTGATGCGGTTTTGGCACTATCAGCACTCTTTTTCTGCTGTTCGCTGTCGCAGATTTCCTGATTACCACCACAAATATCACACGCAGTGTCCATCCCCAGAGCACTCATGCCACCGCAAGACCCCTTGAGCGGCTTACGCCCCATAATTACACCGATGGCCATACCCGCCACCATGATGAGCAGAATTACGAAGGTTAACAGCATTACTTTCATCACTACCTCCTGATTTGAATCAGGTTAAAGCCCGCACACAGAAGGAACCGGCTAAATATTTCGGTCGCTATTCTATCACCTGATAGGTTCACTTCGCGACGCCTGCACGGCAATTCCTTTCATACCCTGCCACGACTACCCATAGCGTTAGTCAGACATGATAACAATAAATACAAAAGGCTGGTGGGTTGCCCCAGCCAGCCTTTCTTGTAACGGTATATCAGCAGATGCCGTACACCCAATCAGCCGCCGAAATCATCCAGCATGATGTTCGAGCGCTCTACGCCCAAATCCTCAAGCATCTTGATTACTGCTGCGTTCATCATGGGTGGTCCACACATGTAGAACTCGCAATCCTCAGGCGCTTCGTGATCCTTCAAATAGTTCTCGTACAACACGTTATGGATAAAGCCAGTATAGCCAGTCCAGTTATCTTCAGGCAGCGGGTCAGACAACGCCAGATGCCAGGAGAAGTTATCATTCTCCGCCTGTAGCATGTCGTACTCGTCCATATAGAAAGTTTCACGCAGTGAACGAGCACCATACCAGAAAGTAATTTTTCGCTTGGACTTCAGACGCTTCAGCTGATCGAAAATGTGTGAACGCATGGGAGCCATGCCTGCACCACCGCCGATGAAAACCATCTCAGCATCGGTATCTCTGGCAAAGAACTCACCAAAGGGACCGTACACGGTGATCTTGTCACCCGGTTTAAGACTGAATACGTAAGATGACATCTTACCTGGGGGGAGTTCCATATTACGGGGTGGCGGCGTAGCCACACGGATATTGAACTTAACAATCCCCTTCTCTTCAGGATAGTTGGCCATGGAGTAAGCACGAATAACGGGCTCATCCACACGAGACTCCAGGTTAAAGAGGCCAAATTTCACCCAGTCTTCCCGGAAACGCTCGGGAATATCGAAATCACTGTACTTAACTACATGAGGAGGAGCTTCAAGCTGCACGTAACCACCGGCACGGAAGTCCACAGACTCACCTTCTGGCAACTGCAAAGTCAGCTCTTTGATGAAAGTCGCAACGTTAGGGTTAGAAGCAACAGTACACTCCCACTTCTTAACGCCAAAGAACGACTCCTCTACTTCAATTTTCATGTCTTGCTTGACGGCTACCTGGCAGGCAAGGCGGAAACCTTCACGAATCTGCCCTTTGGTAAAGTGGCCTTCCTCAGTTGGAAGAATGGAGCCACCGCCATCGTGAACCTGACATTTACACTGTGCGCAGGTACCACCGCCACCACAGGCTGACGACAGGAAAATGCCTTTGCCAGCCAGAGTCTGCAACAACTTGCCACCTGCAGGTACCGTAATACGCTTGGATGGATCATCATTAATATCGATGGTCACATCACCGGTCGAAACCAGCATTTTACGGGCGTAGAGAATCACCGCCACCAGTGTTAACACGATGACGGTGAACATGACCACGCCCAGTACGATTGGGTTATTCATGCTCACCTTTCCTTCTATGAACCTACAGGGATTACAGTTGTACGCCAGAGAAGGACATGAAGCCCAACGCCATCAGACCAGCAGTGATAAAGGTAATCCCCAAACCACGCAGACCACCCGGCACATCGCTGTACTTCAGCTTCTCACGGATACCAGCCAGTGCAGTAATAGCCAGCGCCCAGCCAAGACCGGCGCCAATGCCATACACCACACTTTCCCCAAAGTTATAGTCACGCTCAACCATGAACAGCGCCGCACCCATGATGGCACAGTTTACTGCGATCAAAGGAAGGAACACGCCCAGGGCGTTGTACAGCGACGGTACATATTTATCGAGGAACATTTCCAGAATCTGCACGATAGCGGCGATAACACCGATATAGCTGATCAAACCCAGGAAGCTCAGATCAACATTGGGCATACCTGCCCATGACAACGCACCATCAGCGAGTACATAGCGATAAAGCAGGTTGTTTACAGGAATGGTGATTGCCAGAACCACCGTTACCGCAACACCCAGACCAATAGCGGTCTGAATCTTCTTCGAGATCGCCAGGAAGGTACACATGCCGAGGAAGAACGACAGTGCCATGTTCTCGACGAATACGGCACGAACCAGCAAGCTAATGTAGTGCTCCATCAGATGGCCTCCTTCTTGGAGTTGGGTGCCAGCTTGAATTCGGCCGCCTCAACCTGGTCTTTCTTCCAGGTACGCAGTGCCCAGATCAGCATACCAATAACAAAGAATGCTGATGGAGGAAGCAGCAGCAGACCATTGCTCTGATACCAGCCACCATTGGTGACCAGAGGCAGGATCTCAAAGCCAAACAGACTACCCGACCCAAACAGCTCACGAATAAAGCCTACAGACAGCAACATGGCGCTGTAACCCAAACCGTTACCAATGCCATCAAGGAAAGACATCATCGGTGGGTTCTTCATGGCGTAGGCTTCAGCACGCCCCATCACGATACAGTTGGTGATGATCAGACCAACGAAAACAGACAGCTGTTTACTGATTTCATAGGCATATGCACGCAGTATCTGATCCACCACAATGACCAATGAAGCAATAACCACCATCTGCGCAATCATACGAATGCTGTTGGGGATGTAGTTACGGATCATTGATACGAACAGGTTGGAAAACGCCGTTACACTGGTTAATGCCAGGCACATCACGATAGTCACTTTCAGATTCGAAGTGACCGCCAGTGCTGAACAGATGCCCAGGATCTGCAACGCAATAGGGTTATTGCGAAAGATCGGCTTCGCTAAAACTTCTTTAACTTCGGCATTCATTCCAGACATGATCAGGCCTCCCCTGCACGCAGGTTTTTAAGGAAGGGACCGAAGCCACTCTGACCGAACCAGAACTGCATCAGGTGAGTGACGCCATTGCTGGTAAGAGTTGCACCTGACAGACCATCCACTTCGTGGGCAGCATTAGGAGCACTGCGATCAACCTTGCCTTTGATCAGATGAATTTTAGGCTCCGGCATATTAGCCTGCTGCAGATCACTGTCGGCGAAAATCTGCTTACCAGGCCATAGACCCTTCCAGGCAGGATTATCCACTTCGCCCCCCAGTCCGGGGGTTTCACCCTGCTCATAGAAGCCCATACCTACAACAGTATTCAGGTCACCTTTAAGAGCAACGAAGCCATAAAGCGTTGACCAGAGTCCATAGCCCTTCACAGGCAGAACGATGGTTTCCAGCTTGCTGTCCTTCTCTACCAGATAAACAGTCGCATACTTTGCAACACGCTTGATACTGGCGATATCTTGTTGCTGGGTCAAAGCAACTGACATCTGAGGGTCCTTGGAAGCTTTACGCTGATCATAGGTAGCAGGATTAACAGCATCGGTGTACTTGCCAGTTTCCAGATCGACCACCTTGGTGACGATAACCTGATCAAACAGCTTGTTCACATCCTGACCTGGCTCAGCCTTGATGCCCGCAGCGGCGAGAATGTTTGCTTTCTTTTCCAGCGACTTGTTTACCTGCTGCACCGGTTTAAGAAACACGGCCGCAGCAGATACCACCACGGAGCAGACAATACACAACACCAACGAGATGAAGACGGTGTATTTGACGCTATCTTTATTAGCAGCCATTGCGTAGAACCCTCCGTTTGATATTCGCCTGTACGACGAAGTAGTCGATCAGCGGCGCAAACAGATTACCGAACAGGATGGCTAGCATCATGCCCTCAGGGAACGCCGGGTTAACCACTCGGATCAGCACACACATCACACCGATCAGAGCGCCGAAGAACCACTTGCCGGTATTGGTCATGGAGGCAGACACAGGGTCGGTAGCCATGAAAATCATACCGAAGGCAAAGCCACCGAGGACCAGATGCCAGTAGAAAGGCACCGCGAACATCGGATTGGTATCGGAACCGATCAGGTTGAACAGTGTCGCCATAGCAGTCATACCGATGAAAACACCAGCAACAATGCGCCACGCGGCAATTTTGGCGTACATGATGAACAAGCCACCGATCAGGATAGCCAGTGTGCTGACTTCACCCATGGAGCCCTGAATGTGCCCGACGAATGCATTACCCCAGGTGATACCGGCGTCAGTAATGGCCTGAACACCACCAGCAGCGGCCAGACTCAGAGGTGTGGCTCCAGAGAAACCATCCACTGCAGTCCAGATTGCATCACCCGACATCTGTGCAGGATAGGCGAAGAACAGGAAGGCACGCCCGGCGAGTGCAGGGTTAAGGAAGTTCTTGCCGGTACCACCGAACACTTCCTTGGCCACAACCACACCGAAGCTGATGCCCAGTGCAACCTGCCAGAGAGGCACAGCGGGAGGCAGCGTCAGAGCGAACAGCACGGAGGTAACGAAGAATCCTTCGTTCACTTCATGACCACGCTTCATGGCGAACAGGACCTCCCAGAAGCCGCCGACAATAAAGGTCACGGCATAAACGGGAATAAAGTAGACCGCACCGTAAATGAAGCAGTCCCATGTACTGTCGACACTCAGGCCAGACAAGGCACTGATCAGCGCCCCATGCCAGTTTGCAGGCAGAGTTGCGCCGCCCGCTATGGCGGTCAGAGCCTGATTACCAACGTTGTACATGCCGTAGAACATAGCCGGGAAGGTGCACAACCAGACCATGATCATCATGCGTTTGAGGTCGATAACGTCACGAACGTGAGCGTTGCTCTTGGTTACCTGACCAGGCGTGTAGAAAATGGTGTCGACCGCTTCGTAAAGCGCATACCACTTTTCATACTTGCCACCTTTATGGAAGTGGGGCTCCATTTTATCCAATACATTGCGCAAGCTCATGACTACCCCTCTAGCTCAATGCGGGTCAGGTTGTCACGCAGGATGGGACCATACTCATACTTGCCGGTACAGGCAAATGTACAAAGTGCCAGGTCTTCCTCATCCAGCTCCAGACAGCCCAACTTGATGGCAGTATCGATATCGCCAACGACCAGCGCACGCAACAACTGGGTTGGCAGGATATCCAGAGGCATCACTTCTTCAAACTGACCCACCGGCACCATGGCACGCTCTGAACCATTAGTCGTCGTCGTCAGACTCAGCTTACGTGAACGACTAAAGGCCGAAGACAGTACGTTCAGCAGTGAGTAACGCTCACCACCAAAAGTAATCCAGCCCATGAAGTCGCGTGCTTTACCTTCCAGCAGAATACTGATCAGGGTGTGGTAACGCCCCAGATAACTGTTAACACCGCGACAGGTACGGCCACTGAACACTGAGCCAGAGATCAGACGATTGTCACCAGACTTCTGTTCGTTCTGGCACAGCTCAGCAACGCTGGCACCCAAACGAGTACGCAATAAGCGCGGTGACTTGGCCTGAGGTCCGGCAACAGCAACCACACGCTCTACCCACAATTTACCGGTGGTAAATAGCTTACCAACAGCAATCACGTCCTGATAACCGATATACCAGGCTGCACGCTGCGGCCCAACAGGATCAAGAAAATGGATGTGGGTGCCAGGGTTACCAGCAGGATGCATTCCGCCAAACTCTTCTACCGTCGCCTGAGAAGCAGCAGGCACATTGGCTCCGGGAGCTTTACATACATAAAGCTTACCTTCAGTCAGCTTGGACAGAATCACCTGTCCTCTGACGAAGTCATCGGCATGCTCAGCAATAACGACTTGTGGATCTGCCGCCAGTGGGTTGGTGTCAATTGCAGTTACAAACACTGCAATAGGAGCAGATTCTGGAGAAGGTACCTTGCTGTAGGGACGTGTACGCAGTGCAGTCCAAAGGCCAGAGTCAACCAAGTTGGAAATAACCTGCTGTCGATCCAGTCCCGCTAATTGCTCAGCAGTGTAACTATTAAAAGTGATGGCATCGCTTTCATCCTTGGCAACTTCGATCACCAAAGACTGGAAAACACGCTTTTCACCACGATTGATTTCTTTCACGACTCCCGAAGCAGGAGCGGTGTAATGAACGCCTGGTGTTTTCTTATCAGAAAACAACACCTGGCCAAGTTTGACCTGATCGCCTTCCCGGACGGCCATGGTAGGTTTCATTCCGTGATAGTCGGAACCCACCAGTGCCACCGTACGAGCAGAAAGAGCTGCCTCTATCTTCTGTACGGGCTCGCCGGCAATAGGCAGATCCAGACCACGACTGATCTTGATCATCGCCTCACCCAATCACAAGCTTGATTAGACCAGGTATTCCTCGCTACTGTTGCCGCACCCTGGAACTGAACGACAGCAAACACCCTGCCACGCCCTGTTTTATTAGTAATAGGCACGCAGCATAAGCATCAGGTAACGGGGTTTACCCACCGAAAAACTTGCTAAGTATAAATAGGCATTAGCTATTTTTCTACAAAGTTGCCCGGATCGACTTGCTGTTTTTTGCTGTATTTTCAACTATCTGATTCGAATTCAGACAATTCATTGCCGGAGTTGCAGATGGCAGAGCGAATTTTGGTAAGTGCTTGCCTATATGGAGAAGCCGTCCGTTATGATGGTCAGGCGTGCACACAGCAGCATCCCATCTGGCAAGAATGGCAGCAGCAAAACCGGCTAATCAGCTGCTGCCCTGAAGTTGCAGGCGGTCTGCCCATCCCTCGATTTCCCGCCGAGTGGATAAAAGGAGATGGCCACAACGCGCTCATTGGCAAGCCAGTCAGATTGCTCGACAGCCAGGGCACTGACGTATTTAGCGAATTTTACAAAGGGGCCCAGTATGCGCTTCAGGTTGCACAACGCCACAACATTAAAATCGCCGTGCTGAAATCCAAAAGCCCGTCATGCGGGAATGATTTGATATACGACGGCACCTTTACCGGGATGCTGGTTGATGGCATCGGCCTGACCACCGCGGTGCTTCAACAGGCAGGTATCCAGGTATTCAATGAACATCAGCTTGCAGAGGCCAACACGTTATTGAATCAACTGGATCAGTCCTCAACTCACCGAGGTGATCTCGAGCTCGGCTTAGCCAAACGACACCCCAGCAAATTGAATAAGTTATAATGCTCGCGAAATATCAGTGCAAAATTACACGCCTTGACCCTTTGCCTTTCACATGAGCTATCTATGTACACACTTAACGCCGATGCCAGCCAACCCAAGGCTGAAATGTATGCTGATCTACTTCCCCAGTGCCAGGGCCTACTTAGCGACAGCCGCGACATGATCGTTAATCTGTCACAGTTCTCAGCGTTATTATTCAATCTACTACCTGACCTGAACTGGGCAGGCTTCTATCTCTCGGCAGCACCGGAAACGCTGATACTGGGCCCCTTCCAGGGCAAGGTTGCCTGCGTCACCATTCCTTTCAGCAAAGGCGTGTGTGGTGCGGCAGCACGAACAGGCGAAATACAGTGCATTGCCGACGTACATGCCTTTCCTGGACATATTGCCTGCGACGCAGCGTCACGCTCGGAACTGGTCATTCCTCTTTATTTCGAAGATAGACTGATTGGCGTTCTGGACCTGGACAGCCCATCACCCAATCGTTTTGACGAAGAGGACGTAAAAGGAATCAACGCCCTGTGCCAGTGTCTGATCACTCAAACTGACTGGAAATGGCAATTTCAGGCCTGATTCTTGCTCCCATTCATAGCACTCCCTAGAATGGCCCTTTCATTCGTTAGTCGAGACGAGCGTACAACATGCGAGCGAGTCAACTGCTGATCGCCACCCTGAAAGAAACACCTTCCGATGCCGAAGTTATCAGCCATCAGCTGATGCTACGTGCAGGTTTTATCCGCAAGCTGGCGTCTGGCATGTACACATGGCTGCCACTGGGCTTGCGCACCTTGCGTAAAGTTGAACGCATTATCAGAGAAGAAATGGACAAAGCTGGCGCGCAGGAAATCCTGATGCCCGGCGTACAACCCGCTGAATTATGGGAAGAGTCTGGCCGCTGGGAACAGTACGGTCCAGAGCTTCTGCGCCTGAAAGACCGCCACGACCGCTCTTTCTGCCTTGGCCCGACTCACGAAGAAGTGGTTACTGATCTGTTCCGTCGCGAGATCAGTTCCTATAAGCAACTACCAATCAACCTGTACCAGATTCAGACCAAGTTCCGCGATGAAATCCGCCCTCGTTTTGGCGTAATGCGGGGTCGTGAGTTCATCATGAAGGATGCTTACTCCTTCCACCTGACCCCCCAGAGTCTGGAAGAAGGATACATGGTGATGTACAGCGCATACTGCAACATTTTTGATCGGCTCGGGCTGAACTATCGCCCCGTGCAGGCTGACTCGGGTTCCATCGGCGGCAATCGCTCTATGGAATTCCATGTACTGGCAAACTCAGGCGAAGACTTGATTGCGTTTTCCGACAGCAGTGATTTTGCCGCCAACATCGAAATGGCCGAAGCATTGGCACCCACTGATGAACGCGCCCCTGCTAGCGAAGAGATGCGTCTGGTCGATACACCCAACACCAAGACCATCGCAGACCTGGTGGAAAAATTTGGCTTGGCCATCGAGAAGACCGTCAAGACACTGTTTGTCGCTGCCAGTGACGAGTGCGAAGCCGACTTCGTCGCCCTGATGGTACGTGGCGATCACGAACTGAACGAGATCAAGGCAGAAAAGCTACCCCAGGTCGCGACACCACTGCGCTTTGCTACCGAAGAAGAGATTCGTGGCTTCATGCCTGCTGGCCCCGGCTCACTTGGCCCGGTAAACCTTCCCATCCCTGTCATCATTGACCGCACGGTCGCAGTCATGTCTGACTTTGGCGCAGGTGCAAATATCGAAGGTAAACACTACTTCGGCATTAACTGGGAACGAGACCTGCCCACTCCTGAAATCGCTGACCTGCGCAACATTGTCGAAGGCGATGCCAGCCCCGATGGAAAGGGCAAGCTGGTAATCCGACGCGGCATTGAAGTCGGGCATATCTTCCAGCTCGGCAACAAATACAGTAAAGAAATGAATGCCACTGTACTTGATGAAAATGGCAAGGCTCAGGTTGTTGAGATGGGTTGCTATGGCATCGGCGTCACCCGGGTGGTAGCTGCTGCAATTGAACAGAACTATGACAGCAAAGGCATTCTATGGCCGGAGAGCCTTGCACCGTTCCAGGTAGCAGTTGTTCCTCTGAATGCGGATCGTTCTGAGCAGGTTGCACAGAAGAGTGAGGAACTGTACGCCCAATTGAAGCAAGCCGGTTACGACGTATTGCTTGATGATCGCAAAGAACGCCCCGGGGTGAAGTTTGCCGATATGGAATTGATCGGTATTCCTCATCGCATCGTCATCAGTGAGCGCGGATTGCAGAATGGCACACTGGAATACAAGGCTCGTCGTGATGAAACCAGCCGTGACATCCCCGTTGCCGAAATCCTTGAATGGCTGAAAACGCAAACTGCTGCGTAAGCCATATATACCGTTGGCGGACCCTGGCCATGTTTTGTCTTAAACCTGGCCACCGCCTTCGACCCTCTCTATGCCTCATTAGCGGCTTACGCCCTCAACGACTTATCAACGTTCTGCTGATCAGTATCCTGCTGTGGCCAAATATCAGTTATTCATCCGTACCTCCGCTCGGATATGATGCCAAATTCCACGACCCTTACTTCCGCCAGGTATGGCTGGTATTTCAGCATGAGCGTCTACGACCCTACCACCAGCGCCTGGTAAATCAGGACACTGACGCCTTCCTCGACAAGGTGTTAAGAAGCGCCTCACTCTACAACCTTTCACCAGACCTGGTACTTGCCATAGTGCACGTAGAAAGCCGCTTTGATCGCTTTGCCATTTCACGAGCGGGAGCCATTGGACTGATGCAGGTGATGCCATTCTGGCGAAAAGAAATCGGCAGCCAGGAAGATAACTTGCTGGATGACAACACCAACCTCATGTTTGGCTGCGCCGTACTGCGACATTACCTGGATAAGGAATCAGGAAATCTTGACCGGGCATTAGCCCGCTACAATGGCAGCCTGGGTTCAAGCGACTACCCACGACTGGTCTATCAATGGTGGAACAGCTACTCCTTCTACTGACAAGACACGAATCGCCATCTGAACAGCAGAAGACTGAACCATCACCGATGACTTAGGCCCCATCCAATACCTCAAATCCATTGAGCGAAAGGTCAGGACTGACCTCTTCAACAATCACTTCCGTCACCACTGCAAGCTCTGGACCCGAATACAGCCAGGTTTCAACATGATGCACTGCAACAGCCTCCCCCTGCAGCCACACTTCGACCCGCCCATCCGCCAGATTTCTCACCCAACCTTGCAACCGCTGATTTTCAGCCTGCTCACGTGTCGACTGCCTGAACCACACACCCTGAACTCGACCATCCACAAAAGCATGTAATGCCATCATGATGAATTTCTCTTTCCGCTTTCCGACGTCCCATTCATATCTTGCGAGATATGCTTATCAGCTATATTCAGTAACTCACTAACGCTCATGGAAAGCGCCTGTTCGCTATACCCCTCAACATGCAGCAGCTTCTCTCGCAACAGCACACCCCACTGAGGTAAGTCTCGCCCCACTTCACAGGGTTGCGGCATGTGCGGCATGCATCGCACTACCTCAAAAATCGTCAACTCATGAATGTCCCTCAAAAGCAGCCAACCTCCTGATTCATGCCTGGTGACAATCATTGCTTTTCGCAAAGCACTCAGTAGCTGCTCCAACTGCTCTGAAGACATTGCCAGAGCAGACTGAATCTCAGCTTCCGCACTGACCTTTCCCACACGTTGCCGCTGCCACAACACATTTAATAATGCGAAAGCGTAGTAAGTCATATCGCCTGGCGCATGGGGCTCTCGATGCCCAAAAGTGGCGACAGCTCTGACCCAAAAGGCTCCCAGGATGATGACGAACCAGGATATGTAGATCCAGAACAGGAACAGTGGGATCGCCGCAAAGGCACCGTAGATCAGCTGATAGGAGGGGAAACGGGTGACGTAAAGGGTGAACCCAGCCTTCGCGCCATTGAACAGGACCGCAGCCAGCAAGCCGCCATAGAAAGCATGTCTGATGGGAACAGGGCAATTGGGCACGGCCCAGTACAACATGGTAAATGCCAGGATACTCAGCACCATGGGCAAGACAAGCAGGATACGGCTCCCGCCAACCAAGCCGACATCACTTAGCAATGGTAAAGTCGCCAGATAAGAACTAATGACAAACGCAGCCCCCAGTAATAGCGGACCAAGGCTGAGAACCGCCCAGTACAACAAAAAACTCGACAACCCTGATCGGGATTTATTGACTCCCCATATCCGGTTAAAAGCCTGCTCGATCGTACGCAGCATCAGATAGGCCGTCACCACCAGAAAAGCCACCCCTACAGCCGTCAGCTTTCTGGCCTGCTCGGTAAACCCCGCCAGGTACTGCTGCACTGCTCTACTGCTACTGGGAAGAAAATGAGAAAAAACAAAGTCCTGCAACTGCAAAGTAACTCCCTGAAATGCAGGCAGCACCGATAGCATGGAGTAAATCACCATAGTGACCGGAACAACGGCAAATAGTGTTGTATAGGTCAAAGCAGATACGTTGAGAAAGCCTTGCCCATCTGAAAACCGCTGCAGCACATATTGAATGAAGTGCCAGTACAAACGCCATTTGGGTGCAGTCGGTATCTGCCTCATCGATATCCCCTACAACTCATCTTCGCGCCTCAATTTCGAGAATAGCCTTACAGCAGTAATGATGCCCCCCAACCAAGCGCAATAAGAACCAAGCCATCTTTTGGCATTCAGCTTACGGCCCCCTACAATAACAGGCATTTGCCGACCAAGGAGCATCTATGACTGCCTATACCCTGCTGCATAACCCGCGCTGCTCAAAGTCCCGGGAAACCCTACAGCTACTGACGAACAAAGGCGTCGACATGGAGGTGCGTGAATACCTGAAGCATCCGTTGAGCATTGAAGAACTTAAAACTGTTTTAAGCAAACTGGATACCAGCGCTCGCAATCTATTGCGGACCGGTGAAGAAGAATATAGCTCACTCGGCCTTGCCAACAACGCTCTGACAGAAGAAGCAATATTAAAGGCAATTGCTGACCACCCACGCTTGCTGCAACGCCCCATCCTTATTGGCCCCCAAAAAGCTGCCGTTGGACGTCCGCCTGAGCAAGTACTGGAGATTCTTTCGTGATTCAGCCATATATTCTGGTGCTCTACTTCAGCCGCAACGGCGCCACAGCCTTACTGGCAAAAGAAATCGCGCGCGGCATTCAACAAGTTGCCGGAATAGATGCGCGTGTACGTACCGTACCCAGCGTCTCACCGGATCATGAAGCATCTTTACCAGCAGTTCCTGACTCCGGGGCTATTTATTGCAGCAAAGAGGATCTGCGTGACTGTGCAGGACTAATCCTTGGCAGCCCAACCCGTTTTGGCAATATGGCTGCCCCGCTCAAACACTTTCTCGATACCACTTCTGATCTCTGGTTGAGCGGCAGCCTGGTGAACAAACCCGCTGCCGCTTTTACTTCCACAGGCAGCTTGCATGGTGGCCAGGAAAGCACCTTACTGAGCATGATGATGCCACTACTGCATCATGGCATGATTCTCTGCGGCATCCCCTACACAGAGCCCGCGTTAAGCTCAACACGTAGTGGCGGTACTCCTTACGGAGTGAGCCATTTCGCAGCACATGGCGCCCCCCTCCAGCTCACAGAGGACGAAATAACTCTCAGCCGGGCTTTGGGCAGACGCATTGCAGACCTAGCCAGAACGCTAAGCACACAGCATGACTAGCAGATCGATAGCGCTCTTAAAAGGAGCACGCGTGAGTGTACTTTCCAGTCTACTGGCACTGATCCTGTACTACTCTCTATGGAATTTCTATCTGCATCCCGCCAGCGCAAGCCATATGCGCTGGTTGTTATGGGGTATAGAGGTCGTACCGCTCATGGCATTTTCACCAGCAATATTGAAAAGACAGCCGCGCGCTCATGCATGGCTATGTTTTGTACTACTGCTGTACTTTGTGACCGCGGTACTTAGCATGATGACGCCCGGCAGGATGCTGAGCGGCGTTATTGAAGTAGGACTGTGCATCACACTATTTAGCAGCGCAATGCTGTTTATTCGATGGCAAGCCCGCGCCAGACAAACCTGAAGTACTGATTCTGACAACGCACAGGCAAGTCAGCTGTCACTGCCACGTCATTCACTCATCTTCAGAATCGTCAATCTCCGTTACTACCACTGTGCCGCAACGAGCACAGTGGCCCTCCACGAAGACTATGCCGTTTTCCTCATACTCCACCGGGTCAGTCATTCCCAGGTCCACCTCGAGGCAATTGTTACACCAGGTCTGGGTCAGGAATGCCTGCTGCTCTTCAGCATCTCGCGCGTAAAAGTCCCGCGCTACTCGTTTCGTCATAGTCTATTGTCTCCACTTAATCGATAGCCTAAAGCATGTTGTTCACTGAACAGTGATCGTACTGCATCGACCCACAAACCTTCACGAGCCGCTCATCAGAATACAAGCACCGTCGCTCACCAGTTGAAAGTTTCCTTGACGAAAGGAATTGTTAACTTGCGCTTCGCCGTAAAAGAGGCATCATCAAGCTTATCCAGTAGGGAAAACATCGCAGCTAAGTCACGCGGACTACGCAACAAAATAAATCGGGCCACCTCATCGGGTAGCTCCATACTGCGCACATGGGCACGCATCTTCAATGCGGTGAGCTTTTCTTCATCGCTGAGTTCGTGCAGTTGAATCACCACCCCCCAACTCAAGCGCGATTGCAGATCTGCCAGCTGAATGGACAGCTGGCGTGGGGGCATAGTGGCGGCAGTCAATAGACGACCACCAGCATCCCTTATTCTGTTAAAGAGGTGAAACAGCGCTTCTTCCCATTGTGAGTTACCCGCAATGGCCTGCACATCATCGATACAAACCAGCTCCAGTTGCTCGAGATTTTCCAGCAGTTCAACGGGATAATCGATCAATTCGTCCATGGGCAAATAGACAGATGTCTTGCCGAGCGTACCTGCATGGTGACAGGCCGATTGTAATAGATGGCTGCATCCTGTCCCTTTGGCACCCCACAAATAGAGAAAACGCTCGCCCTCTTCAAATAGCTGCCTGATCGAGCTGATCGCCAGCTCATTTCCTTTGGCATAGAAATTATCCAGCTTTGCGTCATCACGCAGCCGCAACCATAGCGGCAGCTGGATTGGTAAAGAAGGCTTTTTGGTAGTCACTTAACGTTCACCATTATCCTCATCAGCCCCACTACCCAACTCTCCTGATTGATGGTTGTCTACGACAGCATCAAGAAGGGCATCATTCTGATACAGAGGCCCATCTTTATAGTGGCGAAACAGGTGCAGCATAAGCACCCGAATCACCGCTGCAGCTGGCAAAGCCAGAAGAATACCAACAAAACCAAAGAGTTGCCCACCTGCAAGTACCGCAAATATCACTACTACCGGATGCAATCCAATCTTGTCACCCACTAAGTTGGGAGTCAGAACCATACCTTCCAGCATCTGCCCAATACCAAACACGACACAAACCCACACGAGAGGCAGCCAGGTATCAAACTGCATGATGGCTGCAATCAGCGCCATTCCCAGCCCTACAATGACACCGAGATAAGGAACGATACTGGCCAATCCGGCCAATACACCTATCAGCAACGCCAACTTGAGCCCAACCAGAGCCAGACCTACTGCATAGATAGCACCGAGAGCGGCCATAACAGTAAGCTGCCCGCGTACAAAGGCGCCCAGCACATCGTCGCACTCACTCGCCCAGAGTGACACCTTGGGCTCCAGATTGCGTGGCAAATAGTCACGAATGCGCGCTACCATCACGTCCCAGTCACGCAACAGATAAAATGTAACGACGGGGACCAATGCCAGATTGGCAATCCAGGTCACCAGACTGAGGCTGGATTTGGTAGCCTGAGAAATCAACATCGCCACGACGTCTGTCGTCTGCTGCAGATTGCCTGTAATCGCCTGCTTGGCTTTAACCGCTGTAGTGCTATCAATGTCAAAGCCGGTCCAGTGCTCTATCAGCGGAACCACTTTTTGCTGCAACATCGCCCACCCTTCAGGAAGCAGACTAGTCAGCGTTTCTATCTGCTTGCCCAGACTGGGCAACACCAGCAATACAGCCAGTATCAACAGCAGCGTCATTCCTACAAAAACAATAATGACCGAACCAGTACGACTAATGCCTTTTGCCTCTAGTCGGTCGGCGATCGGGTCAGCCATATAAGCCAGGAGCATGCCCGCAAGAAAGGGGGCCAGTATCGGCAACAACAAATACACAAAAGCAACCATTACAACTGTCAACACCAGCAGCCAACGCTTTTGTAGCTCCGTCATGGCGACTCAGCTCCTTGCCAATTGAAATTTAGTGTCTGCTCATCTGAGCCAGCTTGTGCGCGCAGACTATTATTTTGGGACAACTCATCCTGCAACTGCCGGATTGTCCCTGAACTAATCACGCGGACCCGAACCTCATTACCTTGCATGGCATCCAGCTGAAACGACACAATCGAGCTCAGCTGTTGCAAATCTTTCTGCAAAGCCTGCCAGTCATCCAGACTGCGAATCCCCGACACGCTCAGGAAATAAGCGCCTGCACCTTGCAGTGCACTCAGTTTATCCTGCTTGGCGAAGTAAACAGCAAGCTGATCGACTATGTCCGCCGCAATCGCATCCAGACTATCCTGCTGGCTTTTGAATAGCATCTGTCGATCCCGATCCAGGAGCTGCCATTGCGAAGTCCATTTCCCTTGCTCCTGATAGACCCGCCCCGTCAGGACAGCCTGCGCCCCGTATCGGGAGGAGGCTTTTTGAATCGGCTCAGCGAAGAAGCCCCAGGCATCACCAACGCTCAAGCCCAACTCATCCTGCAAATCCATTAAAGGCCGAAAAAGAGGAATACCGCGCTTCTGCGCTTGCGCCTGCATGGCCACTGCCAGAGGTGAGTTGGCAACTAACTGTCTTTGCCCTTGCTGCTCCTGCGCCAACCACATAAGTACTGAACTACGATTACGTGACCAGGGTACAAGTGATGCCTCTTTATAAAGCTGGTTAAGTGCATTCTGGTCAAAATTGATATGTAAGGTGAACAGTCCCTCTTCTCCTGACTGCACTGCACGATCAACTTTGAAGTCAATCACATAGCTATCTGGATGATCCAGCGCATCAACCAGATGCGGATTCGAGAGCAGCTCTTTCATACCTAGCTGACGCAGAAGGACATCAGACAACCCCTGACGCAATGCCGCCTTTTGTGCGTCCTGACTATCTACCTGCAACCGCTGATCATCACTCACATAGTTGTCGATAACCTGACCATGGGCGTTAGCACAGCACCCCGCCAGTAACAGGCCAATGTGCAAAAACATCTTGATCTTGTTCATACCGCTCCACATTCGGTCAAAACATCGCGTAACTGAGTGCCCGACAATTGAATGACACCAGCGAGACATTCATGCTCTTTCCACTCCTCTGTTAACAAGAGGAACACCGCCGATCCCGGACTGAACTTGTCCCACCATTGTAAGCACAAGCACTCTTCCTTTAACAACCGCGCGAAAATGTCTACGTCTCCGGTACCGGGATAGTTGTCGCCACTCCCACCCTTTACTGCTAAACTATCGCCCTCGATTAGGCCCCCATTTCGGCTTGAAGTTCAGTAGTGTTTTTCACACCAACTGGATTGTTTTTACTCCACTTTTTACGGCGTTGGATTGAGGACGATGACCTCCACTGATCAAAAGAAATCCCTGAGTTATAAAGATGCGGGCGTAGATATCGATGCAGGTAATGCATTGGTGGAACGCATTAAAGGTGTCGCTTCCCGCACCAAACGCCCAGAGGTACTTGGCGGCTTGGGTGGATTCGGTGCATTGTGCGAAATCCCCGCTGGATATCGTCAACCTGTTCTGGTTTCTGGCACTGACGGCGTGGGCACAAAACTGCGCCTGGCTATGGATCTGGGCAAACACGATACTATCGGTATCGATCTGGTAGCCATGTGTGTCAACGATCTGGTGGTTGCAGGTGCAGAACCTCTGTTCTTCCTAGATTACTACGCAACCGGCAAACTGAATGTTGATATTGCAGCTCAGGTAGTAACCGGAATTGGCGCGGGCTGCGAACTGGCAGGTTGTGCGCTGGTCGGCGGAGAAACAGCTGAAATGCCCGGCATGTATGAAGGCGAAGACTACGACCTGGCAGGGTTCTGTGTTGGCGTAGTAGAAAAGTCTGAAATCATCGATGGCAATAAGGTGAGCGTTGGCGACACACTACTGGCTCTGGGCTCTAGCGGACCTCACTCCAACGGCTACTCCCTGATCCGCAAAATTCTGGAAGTAAGCGGCGCCAATCCTGCTGACAAACTGGCAGGAAGCGATACCTCTCTCGCTGATGCCCTCATGGCTCCCACCCGTATTTACGTTAAAAACCTGCTCAAGCTGATCAAAGAGACTCAGGTAAACGCCCTGGCTCACATCACCGGTGGCGGCCTGCTGGAAAACATTCCTCGCGTTCTGCCTGCAGGCACCAAAGCAGTACTCAACGGTAACTCCTGGGAACTACCACCCGTTTTCCAGTGGCTGCAGCAGGCAGGTAACGTTGAAACCCGCGAAATGCATCGAACCTTTAACTGCGGCGTAGGCATGGTTATCAGCGTTCCTGCTGACACAGCAGCCAATACCCTGAAGTTACTGCAGGATGCCGGCGAGAATGCCTGGATCATTGGCTCGATCGCTGCCGCCTCAGAAGGCGAAGAGCGTGTGGAAGTAATTTCTCAGGAGGCCTGAGGTGAAGCGCCTGGTCGTACTAATCTCAGGCAGCGGTAGCAATTTACAGGCTATTCTGGACTATCTGGCGCAGGGCACCTGCCCTGCCCAGGTAACTGCTGTCATTTCCAATAAAAGTGATGCCTACGGTTTGGAGCGCGCGCGTAACGCTGGCATTCCAACTTTCAGCCTGTCACACAAAGACTTCAGCAGCCGGGAAGCGTTTGATGCCGAGCTGATGACGCTTATAGATAGTCAGCACCCTGACCTGGTCATATTAGCGGGGTTCATGCGTATTCTTACGCCTGAGTTCACCCGCCATTACTCTGGCAGGCTGTTTAATATCCACCCTTCTCTGCTGCCAAAATATAAAGGGCTCAATACCCATCAGCGAGCCATTGAGGCTGGAGATAAACTGCACGGCGCCACTGTGCATTTCGTTACAGAAGAACTCGATGGCGGCCCACTGATTGTTCAGGGACAACTTGATATTAATCCAGAAGACAACCCTGACTCACTGGCTCAGCGCGTCCACATTCTGGAACATCAAATTTACCCCATGGCCATAGACTGGTACTGCTGTGATCGACTCACTCTCAGCCCAGATGGTACGGTGCTGCTGGATAATGCATCCTTGCCCTCTACAGGCCACATTCACAGATCATCCTGAAACATAGAGCCTCTTACCAGCGCCTGTTTGTATGTTAGGATTCCTGACCGTATAGACAGGCGTCGGATTTATGTCGCACTCATGAGGGATGCAATGCTTAAAAAACTCTGGGCTCCATTTTTACTGGCGTTTGGCCTCCACTCGCATGCAGCGACCCTGAAGCCATTTGAAGCTCATTACAGTGCCGAAATCGATGCTGGCATTACCGTTGGCGCAAGCGCCGTTCGATCTTTGCAACAAACAGCTGACGGGCACTGGATACTGAGTATTCGCATCGAGAACGCTCTGGCCAGCCTGGATGAAAGTACCGAGTTTCGCCTGCAGAATGGCGCAGTGCAGCCACTGCACTACGAATTTTTACGCAAAGTACTGGGCAAGAAGCGGTCAGCAGTGCTCGACTTTGACTGGGAACAAAAACGTGTCCACAACAATGTGCAAGATAAACCTTGGCACATGGAAATTCCCGAGCACACTCAAGACAAATTAAGCTATCAAGCACAACTCCTGCTTGATCTGGAGAATGCCGTCAAGCAGTACAAGTATGACGTTGCCACTGGCGGAAAGCTCGACAGCTACGTGTTTGAGAATGTCGGCACAGAGCAGATCAAGACACCTGCTGGCACTTTTGAAACCATCAAACTGAAGAGAGTACGCGAGTCAGGCAGTGATCGCGAAACCCTTATATGGCTTGCACCGGAACTGGATTACCAGATAGTACAGCTACAGCAAGTTGAAAAAGACGACAAAACTTATCGCCTTGTATTGAAATCCCTGAACTGAACAAAGCACAAGAAGCAGGTTATGAGCAGCACATCTTCTTTTATTGAGTACGGCGAGCAACTTGATCAGCAACTGCGCGACATGGAGTGCAATGCTGGCGAAGAGCAGCTCTTTGCTTACTCTTACTTGATGGGTCACATCAGCCTCGTGACCTATGAGGAAGGTACAGACGTGGCAGATTTCAATTTACGCATGGATGAGGCTATAGAACAGGCATTTAACGTTGACCGCCTGAGCGAAGATGACAAGTCCATGATCAGCCGTTTATGGCATCAAATCAAAGCCTGATTAAGCTGAGGACTTTCGTCTGCCATGAAAGTCCTCCATTGCCTGCAGTGAAACCCACCTTACATTTCCGTAAAAATACTCAGACAAGAACCCTGCGTCGAACAACAATTTTAAGAAATGAACATCCATTGCACTAACAGCCTCGACCTCCAAGCGTTACAATGTAAACGCCAAGCACAGTGCCTATTCTTAACACCAGAGACACAACCCCACTCACAGCAATGTCACTCGCACCCAGTCCAGACTACACATCATATCCACACCCCCGACAGCAGAACACACATATAACGATGTCATTTTTCGATGAAATGCCGAAGCCTTGACATTGGTGTATTTAAAACGCAAAGGGCTTTTACTAAGCTATCGACTGTAGATTTGCAAGAAAAGAGATCCTAGATGGATGACCAGATTGAGCTTCGTCTGAAACAATGCACCAAGTTGCCGAGCCTGCCTTCTGTCGCTCTGCAACTGGTGGAAGCGGCAGGCAAGCCAGACTTAGACCCCGACGAGGTCATCTCGATACTCGCGAAAGATCCCGCGTTGGCAGCCAAGGTCATTCGTGTTGCTAACTCCCCACTCTATGGGCAGCTCAGCAAAACCCAAAACCTGAATCAAGCTATCATCAAGCTGGGCCTCCATAGCGTTATCACCCTTTCACTCAGCTTCAGCATTACCCACGGCCTACGCAGTGAAGGTCAACCACATTTGCTGCAGGTATGGAAACGCAGCTTGATATCCTCTATCGTTGCCCGCCTGATAGGCCAACGCCACAACATCCCTAACAAGGAGGATTTGTTTCTCGCCGCCTTGCTTCAGGATATTGGCATACTGGCACTGGATGCGATGGATGACGGCTATCAACAGATAATCCTTGAGGCCAAAACCCATCAGGACATTTTGCGACTGGAACGCCAAACCTATAAAACTGACCATACAGAAGTAGGTCACTGGCTATTGCAGCAGTGGAACTTTCCTGACCTACTCTGCAATGCCATTCAGTTCAGTGACGACCTGGCAATCACTCATGAGACCGAAGAAGCATCACAGTTTCTTTCGATTGTTGCGTTATCTGGGCGAATTGCCGACATCTGGCTACACCCAAGCATTCGCCAAGCGTCCTTTACCGCAATGATCGCCAACCAAAAACTGGTAAAACTGACCGACAGCGAATTTCAGGGAGTGATTGATTACGTCACCAGCCAAATGGAAAGCTTCGGCCAGCTATTCAATATCCAGTTATTCAGCAGCAAGCAGGCCGAGCAAATCCAGGAAACCGCATCAGAGGTATTAGCCATCCGCAACCTTACCCTGCTGCGAGAAATTCGCAAGGAAAGGGAAAAGGTAGATATTCTTGAAGAACAGAACCGCTACCTGGAAGATCAGGTAAAACGCGACCCCCTGACAGGTCTATATAATCGTCGTTACCTGGAACATATCATGGCGATTGAGTTCAGCGAGGCAGAAGCTAACGAATGGCCGCTATCACTGATATTCATGGATCTGGACAATTTCAAAGACATCAACGATAGATATGGCCACCCGACGGGCGACGAAGTATTGAAGAAGGTTTCGCGCTATATGGAGCGACAATTAAGACGCTCCGATGTAGTCGCCCGTTACGGTGGCGAAGAGTTTGTCATCCTTTTACCGAATACTCGCCAGGATGATACGGAGAGGTTGGCCCTGAGGCTGAAAGACGGCATCAAACAACTGTCCTGCATCTCCGAGCATGGGGATGCCATACACGTCAGCACCTCAGTAGGCGTTGCCTGCCATAGCAGTAAACATCCGTTTGCGGGCGCCAACGCCCTGATCGCGGCAGCTGACAAAATGCTGTATGAAGCAAAAAACAGTGGTCGGGATCTGATCCGTGTTTATCAACGCCCTGAGCCGCTATAACCCACAGCAACGCACTCTTCCGAAATAAAAATGGCAGCCACTGGCCTAATGCCAGTCAGTTAAGCCCAACAGCTTGACCTTTTGCGCCCTGAAACGAAAATCCGATGCTTGTTTTGAGCATCGGACTTTTTATGCGACTTTCCCGCGACTTGGCACTGACTCACGAAGCGGCTTCTGCTACTCACTCCCTTGACGAGCTGGGGGCGTTGCTTGATCCAGAGCTGGTCAGCACCGCACTGGAAACGGCGGGAGTGGCGACCCTGCGTAAGCGACGTCTCCCTCTAGAAGCCATGATCTGGTGTGTGATCGCCATGGCGTTGTTTCGCCGGATGTCAGCCTGGGATGCCGCGAGCCGTATGGACATCATGTTGCCTGGGCAGAGGCCATTGGTCGCACCCAGTGCCATCGTGCAAGGTCGCCAGCGCTTGGGCAGTGCTGCGGTGCGAGAAGTCTTTTCCCTGACTCAACAAGGCTGGCATGCCAGCGCCAACCACCCCACGTGGGCCGGTTTGCGCCTGCTCAGTGTCGATGGCGTGGTCTGGCGCACACCGGATACGGACGACAACCGCAAGCACTATGGCAGCGCCAGTAATCAGCATGGCGATACCGGCTATCCCCAGGTTCGCATGGTCTGCCAGATGGAGCTGACCAGCCACATGCTGGTGAGTAGTGCTTTTGCCGGTTACCACAGCAACGAGATGAAGCTGGCCGAACAACTGATCGACAGGACACCCGATCACTCATTGACCTTGTTCGACCGTGGTTTCTATTCACTGGGGTTACTTCATCGCTGGCAACAGACAGGCACTCAGCGCCATTGGTTACTGCCGCTGCGCAAGGATGCTCAATACGAGGTACTGCATAAGTTAGGGCGCCACGATGCCATCGTCTCGCTAAAGACCTCGCCGCAGGCGCGTAAACAATGGCCCGACCTGCCAGACACGCTACAGGCTCGGCTATTAAGCAAGACCATCAAGGGCAAAGTGCGGCAGGTACTGACCTCGATGATCGATCCTCTGCGCTTCCCACCCGACGAAATCGTGGATCTGTACAGTCAGCGTTGGGAAATCGAACTGGGCTATCGAGAACTGAAGCAAGGCATGCTCGCGGGGCACTACACCCTGCGAAGTAAAACGCCGGAGATTATTGAACAAGAACTGTGGGGCGTACTACTGGGGTACAACCTGCTGCGTTATCAAATGCTGGAAATGAGTCGCCACTGCCCTGGCATCTACCCTTGTGAAATGAGTTTCACCGCTTGCACCTGGGCGATTCTGGGCTTCTTGAACGGAGTCTCTTTGAAGCATCCTGGCAACATCCCTCGCTACCTGGCCGAACTACAGGCTTCGGCCATGCACTACGTCCTGCCTCATCGACGCGCGGATCGCAGTTACCCGCGGGTGGTCAAGCCCAAGCCGTCCAAGTATCCGACCAGAAATAAAAATGCCAGTCAGCTTAACTGACTGGCATTAAGCCACTGGCTGCCATTCTTGTGACACGTCAAACATTTTAAGCAAAACACGACCAAAAATAGTCAAAAGCATCACAGTGATGGTGGGTTATTTGCACTAACAACTACACAGTCAACTACACCTGGATTACGGAATCTATGGGGTAAGTTGCTATCAAAAAAGTAGCCATCCCCTTTTACCAGGACACGAGTCTCATCCGCTACAGTCAACTCCAGCTCACCCTGAATAATAACACCACCCTCTTGCCCCTCATGCACCAGCATATCCTCACCTGTATCGGCCCCTGGAGGATAGATTTCATGTAAGACAGAGAGAGATCGATTGGGATAGTTATACCCCACCACTTTTAAAGCAATATTACTGTGCCCGAGATCAGGCTGCTCATCAGCACAGTAGAAATACTGACGTTGCTCTGGCACATCCAGAGTAAAGAATTCCTGCAAGGACATGGGAATACCATCAAGCACCTTCTTTAACGAACTCACCGAAGGGCTTACACGATTCTGCTCGATCAAAGAAATAGTACTGTTTGTTACGCCCGCTCGTTTAGCCAACTCACGCTGCGACAATCCTTGCTGCTTACGCACATCCTTTAATCGTGTCCCCACATCAATACTCATCACTTTATCCTTGCCAAGTCGATTACGATTAAAGCCGTCTTTATTATGTTAAGAATATTGAACAACCTACCGTATTAAAGACATGTACGACATCATTCGCAAGGGTTTATTCACAAATATGCAACACTGGATTAAGAGAGAGACAATAGCTATATGCAAATACCAAGACCCAACTTCCAGTACAGGTTTTATTCATCTACTACGCTGTAGTATTTACCATGCTGAACAAATAAAGGCATGATACAAAACGTCATTGCACTCAGGGCATTTACGCCAATGAATCAACTTGACCTGTTTGATGTCCCCGTCCCTAATCCTTGTGCCGGGGTCTGTGAATCTGATGCAAAAGGCTTTTGTAAAGGCTGCATGCGCACCAGAGATGAGCGCTTTAGTTGGAACAACTACAATAACAGCGAAAAGCTACAGATCATTCAACAGTGTCGTCAACGCTACCTGCGCCGAGTAAAGGCAGCACGGGCTCAGAAAGCCAGGCTACAATCGGGCATCGCTTCCGAACAGCAAGATGAGCAGCTATTCTGAACCCTATCAAGTACCTGTAAGCCTTCAAATATAAGCACAAAAAGTAAAGTTGCGTTATTTTTTGATTGCTAAATATTGCAGAGTTGATAACTTACAGCAGCTGGCATTGAAGGAGTCGCCAGACTAGAAACAACAAAAGGACTAAAGATGAAAGTACTAAAAACCCTGGCAGCGGTCGCTGCCTTGACCTTCCCCTTGTTCAGCTTCGCTACTCCCGTCAACATCAATACTGCTACCGCTGAAGAACTGGCCAAAGCCCTTAACGGTGTCGGCCAAAAAAAGGCAGAGGCGATTGTTGCGTGGAGAGCTGAACACGGCCCCTTTACCAGTGCGGAACAACTAAGCGAAGTGAAGGGTATTGGCGAGGCGCTGATTGCTCGCAATAAGGACGATATTTTGCTGCAAGACACAACCAAAGCAGCGCAATAATCAAAGCAAGATATAACGCATGTTGTGGAATTATGTAGTCACAACATGCCGAACCAACCCCCGCATCAGCGATGCCGCCATTTCCAGGGCGCTATCGGAGCAGCATCACGCCACAACCCTTTTTTGGCGGTTCGCGCACGCTGCTCAAGCTCCAGTAAACGGGCATCACTCGAGTATTGACGGTAGACCCAGGCCATCCCCCGATCAACCATAGTGGCGTTGACGTTATAACCATTCAGATAAACCAGACCCAAAAGGCGACCATACTTATCTTTCTGATCGTATTCGACACGAACGTCCTGGTTACCCACTATTTTTTGCAGCATCGCTTTGGAAGCACTGCCATAGCGCTGATCATGCTCTGGCGCATCGATGTATAGCAGGCGTACCTTGAAACCGTGACCTCGATAAGACACTACCAAGGTGTCACCATCGTAAACATGGGTCACCTTTCCTTCAAAAGAGGAGGCAGAAGCTGAGGAGGTAAAGAAAATTAAGAAAAGAAGCAGAAGATATCGATCCATGACCATTCCTGTCCAAAACCATTAATACAGTAGTTAGCGGATAGGACATGAAAAAAGCAAGAGAGGATATATAAGATGTGGCTCCCCGAGCAGGACTCGAACCTGCGACCAACGGATTAACAGTCCGCTGCTCTACCGACTGAGCTATCAGGGAACGTCGGAAGGAAATATGTGCGAGAGTGGCTCCCCGAGCAGGACTCGAACCTGCGACCAACGGATTAACAGTCCGCTGCTCTACCGACTGAGCTATCAGGGAATGTCTCGGCACGGGCGCTTATAGTACGGATTCGCAGCCGAGAGTCAAGAACTAAAACAAAAAAGATAACCTCCTCAATCAGTTAGCGCAGAATACTCTTCAACAGCGTCTCATTTTGCTATCAGGCAAAGACAGCAGTAATTCATAGACGTGCAGTCTTGACTCACATAGCAATCTACTGGTTATCCACACAGGCAGCCTGCTATTATCCGGTCTTGTCATCTGTAAAGACCAGCTCTATCAAAAGGGTCTGTGTCGGCGAATATGGTGCCAATGAACACGGATTCCTGGTGAGGTGAATAATTCCAATGAGTGAACATACTGCTGAACGTTTTCAGGTTACCAGCAAATATGAACCCGCAGGCGACCAACCCTCCGCCATACGCTTGCTCTCGGAAGGTATCAATGACGGGCTGGCTGCACAGACCCTGTTGGGCGTAACAGGTTCAGGCAAAACGTTCACCATTGCCAACGTCATCGCCCAGGCACAGCGGCCAACGCTGGTACTGGCACACAATAAAACACTTGCAGCGCAACTCTACGGTGAGTTCAAAGAGTTTTTCCCCAAGAACGCCGTCGAGTACTTCGTTTCCTATTATGACTACTACCAGCCCGAAGCCTACGTGCCATCTTCAGATACGTTTATTGAGAAAGATGCTTCGGTAAATGAACACATCGAGCAAATGCGCCTCTCTGCTACCAAGGCCATGATGGAACGGTCTGACGCCATTGTCGTAGCAACTGTATCTGCCATCTATGGTTTGGGCGACCCGGAATCCTACTTGCAGATGATGTTGCATCTGGTGCGCGGCGATGTCATAGATCAACGGACCATATTGCGTCGTTTGGCCGAATTGCAATACACACGCAATGATGTGGACTTCACTCGCGGCACCTATAGGGTTCGCGGTGAGATCATCGATGTATTCCCGGCAGAGTCTGACAGCGAAGCGGTGCGTATAGAGCTGTTTGATGATGAAGTGGATTCGTTGCGCTTCTTCGATCCCCTTACCGGGGAACTACTTCGAACTGTTCCTCGCGTCACCATCTATCCGAAGACTCACTATGTGACTCCGCGCGACAAGCTCCTCGGGGCGGTCGACATGATTGAAGAAGAACTGGTTGAACGACTGGAATACTTCAAAGCTAATAACAAATTGCTGGAGCTACAGCGCCTTGAACAACGCACACGTTACGACGTCGAGATGATCAGAGAGCTGGGCTACTGCAATGGCATCGAAAACTACTCTCGCTTTCTGTCCGGTAGAGGGCCGGGGGAACCTCCTCCCACCCTGTTCGACTACCTCCCTGCTGAGGCCCTGCTGGTCATTGACGAATCCCATGTCACCATTCCACAGCTGGGTGCCATGTATAAAGGTGACCGCTCACGCAAGGAAACCCTGGTGGAGTACGGTTTCCGCCTGCCGTCAGCCTTAGACAACCGCCCCATGCGTTTTGATGAATGGGAGCGCATAGCACCACAGATGATTTTTGTCTCCGCAACACCAGGCAAGTATGAAGAGGAACATGCTGGTCAGGTCGTTGAACAGGTGGTTCGCCCGACAGGACTGGTTGATCCAGAAATTGAGGTCCGCCCCGCCAGCACCCAGGTCGATGACCTGCTGTCCGAAATTCGATTGCGCGTTGACCTGCATGAGAGAGTGCTGGTCACCACGCTGACCAAGCGCATGGCAGAAGACCTGACCGAGTATCTGACCGAGCACGGTATCAAGGTGCGCTATTTGCACTCGGATATTGATACCGTCGAGCGGGTAGAAATTATTCGGGATCTGCGTTTGGGAGAGTTTGACGTCCTGGTCGGCATTAACCTGCTGCGTGAAGGACTGGACATGCCTGAAGTCACTCTGGTTGCCATTCTGGATGCAGATAAAGAAGGCTTCCTCCGCTCTGACCGCTCATTGATTCAGACAATCGGCCGGGCCGCGCGAAACGCACGGGGCAAGGCCATTCTCTACGCAGATCGTATGACCGGCTCGATGCAACGTGCTATCGACGAAACCGAGCGCCGTCGTGCCAAACAAGTCGCCTTCAACGAAGCACATGGCATTACACCCAGATCCGTATTCAAATCGGTGCAGGATATATTGGAAGGGGCCGTCACTCCCGGTAAACCCGGACGTGGCCGTGGGCAGCGCAAGGTGGCTGAGCCTGCAGCAGACTATCAGGTGAATGTGGAGCTGATGTCACCCAAGGAACTGGCCAGGGCCATCAGCCAGCTGGAGGAGAAGATGTATGCAGCCGCCAAAAATCTGGAATTCGAGCAAGCTGCCATGCTGCGTGATCAACTTGCCGAGCTGAAGCAAAAGGCTTTGATCAGCTAAAAGGTTCACTTAACGCCGGATACATTCAATGCAATCCAGGGAAATGTCCGGCGTGTTTTCCAATCCACTCAGTCGCCGCCTCCTCACTACTGAGAGAACGCCCCTCCCGCTCTTCGACTTCCTTGCGGTACTGCTCGATATGACAGATCTGCTCAATCATACGTACGGCGAAGGCCGTGTTCTCGTCACTGAAGCGCACGCCAAGCTGGTAGTGATGACTATTAATCGGTGAACTCCACACGACCTCTCCCAGAGCACAGAACGGGGGATCCTGAATGGGGATACAAATTTCTACTAGTGAACCAACCGCGATGGCTTCATCAACCATCACACTTAGCCCCCCTTCGCTGTAATTACACAACCGCTGATAACATTCCAGCTCACCGTCCTGATGACGGCAGCTGATGGGGACACTTGAAGGATGACGAATGAACTGGCGCATGAGGCACCTCGACTACCACGGGAACTCCATTTACCAGTTATCGACTCATGGCGTCAAAACTGTATGGAATATATTTTTTATACAGACTTTATTGTGAAATAAAACCAATCACAGTCTATGTGACAGCCGATGCCAGATATATGTCGTCATTCTTCTTTTCATATATCTGCCAGCGTTCGCCAGTGAATCTGCGCTAACAAAGACTGAGAAATGCTGTTTCAAAAAATGAAAGACCCGGCCCCTCTTCTGGTCTGCCGGGCCTCACTTCATGGCTCTAGAGTTGCCTCTCAGCCGTGCAGGCGCTTGGCAATGTCCGCCACACGCGCACCGTACAGACGTGCCGTTTCCAGATCTCCAGATGGGATGTCATCTGCACCTACATCAGCTGGGGACTGTACCAGCACACCAGCAGAACCACCCAGATTGTTTACATCTGCACGTGTTGCCGCTTTGGTGTTAGACGGAGGCAAGCCCAGGCTCACCCACAACCCACCATGCTGAGCTGCCAGTGTCTGCAGATAAATCAGGCTGACCTGTTTATCACCGTTGAGACTGGCACTGTTAGTGAAGCCACCGAATACCTTGTCTTGCCAGCCACGGGTAAACCACACCTTGGATGTTGCATCGGCAAACTTTTTGAATTGCCAGGGCACGGATCCCATGTAAGTAGGTGCACCAAAAATAATTGCACTGGCGGCATTCAGTTTTTCCCAAGCAGCCTCAGTGATATCGCCGTCACTGTTCACTTCGATCAGCTCTGCGCTGGCACCTTCAGCAACAAACTCAGCAACGCGGCGGGTATGTCCGTAACCAGAAAAATAAACAACGACAGTCTTGCTCATGCTTTAACTCCTACAGTGTGAACACCCAGCTGCGGCAACGCAGATGGCTACAGTTCTAAATAAGAACCAAGTATCGAGTTGAGGAATGCTATTCAGCTGGTACGGGGTAAACAAGAGGTGACAGGGGCGTAAGCTGGTTACTTTAAAGTAACCAGCCTGATGTTGCGGATAGCAGTCACTGTAAAACCAGCCTTCCGTTCAGAGGTTGCACAGGGCGATTGTTGGCATGCGGCACCGCCTTTGTTAGCGCATTGATTTGCTCTTTCGAGGCGGTCATCGGTTGTTTCATAACCAACCAGCGTACTCCTTCAGTACAAGGTGGTGTAGTCAACGAACCACTGAAACGAAAATATTCCTTGTCAGCTGGCAACAGTGCCTCAGCCGACAGTGGCTGAGACAATTCAATGTGTGCAGCCTTACTGTTACCCATTGTGCTGGCAACCTGGCTCAGGATGGGGTTGGCAGCTCCTTCAGCAAACATCACAGCAACAACAGCCAGATTGCTATTTTTGTCTATATGCACCAGATGCCCTTCCAATGGGTAAGACTTACCTTCAATCAGGTTCTCAGCGGGCGTATGGAAGTGAAACTGCTTCAGCTCAAATGGCTCACCGTCTACCTCGATATAACTGCCTGCGGCTGTCGCAATCTTGATGGTATGACCAAGATGTGAAATTTCCGCCTTACCTGTACTGTAGTGAAATTCAAGCGGTGCCAGATGCGCCTCTGTGAATCCGGTGAGATTGATAGGCGATTGGTTCTTACCTTTGCAGAAAACATAGTCCGAACTCAGTTTTGCCCAGTTTTCCGGACCAATGTCTCCGCTATACCCCCAATTGCTGCCTTCGGCAGCCAACGAAGATAACGGCAGTAACATCAGGCTGACAGCCAGTATGGACGACTTCATGTGCACCTCTATTCTTACAACTTACCAGGTGAAATACCCTCTCTGATGGGCTCAGGAGGTATCACCAAATACTCAAGCTGATCAGGGCATGGCGCCACAGATCAATCTCAAGCCTCCAACAAGCGGGAAGAATAGAGGAATAACTGCACATATATTGTGTAAATTTGTACCACCAACAGAAACATCAACGGTGAGCTGACATGGTTTCAGCAAGCAGGCAATACCTTCCCCCGACACTCACCAAAACCAATGGAGCCCCCGCCTTCGGCATGGCAACGGGCACGCAGGACAATGACATCGCCATCCTCGAGGAACGTACGACGCTCGCCATTTGCCAGCTGGAGAGCCTCCTTGCCGCCGTGGGTCAGCTCCAGTAATGATCCGAACTCCCCCTCTTCTTTGCCAGACAGCGTGCCTGATCCAAACAGGTCACCTGACTGCAACTGGCAACCGTTCACACTGTGATGTGTCACCATCTGCGCCACCGTCCAGTACATATTCAGGGTGTTACTGCGGCAAATGACTTCTGGCTCCATGCCCTCAGCAGCCATTCTTTCCGTCAGCAGCAACACTTCCAGTTCAATATCATAGGCGCCTTCAGCCTGATCCTTGTGATCAAGCAGGTAATCAAGCGGCTCAGGATCCCCCTCCGGGCGGCTGGGCTGAGCTTTACGGAAGGGTGCCAGGGCTTCAGGGCTGATAATCCAGGGCGACACCGTGGTAGCAAAACTCTTCGACAGGAAAGGCCCCAGAGGTTGATATTCCCAGGCCTGCACATCGCGTGCGGACCAGTCATTCAGCAGACAGAAGCCGCCGATATGATCAGCGGCCTCACTGATAGGGATGGCCTGACCGACTTGATTACCGCTGCCAATCCAGATGCCCAGCTCCAGCTCGAAATCCAGTTTTTTGCTGGGGCCAAATACCGGTACAGTTTGCCCGGCCGGCAGGGTTTGCCCCTTAGGACGATGGAACGTAGCACCCGATACAGCAATGGTCGAAGCGCGTCCGTGATAACCAATAGGGACATACTTATAGTTGGGCAGCAGAGGATTATCAGGACGAAAGAGTTTGCCGACATTCATCGCGTGGTTAATACCGACATAAAAGTCAGTGTAGTCACCAATGCGCGCAGGCAGCAGCATCTCGCAGAGACTCATTGGGCGCAGCAACGCTTCGCCCAATGCCTCCATCCGTACCTGATAGACACTGCCCTCCTCCAGCAATGCCAGCAGCGCCTGCCGGAACTGTACGCGCGCATGCTTTCCAAGTGCAAAGAAGGCGTTCAGCTGACTGCCTGCTGCCAGTGCCGCAGCCTTAGCAGCCAGCCCTTGCTCCACTTCAACAAATAGTCCGGCATCCACCGCCACGCGCAAGTCGAGGACGCTGTCACCGATAGCCACACCTCCACGAGGAGACTCTCCGGCGACGCGAAACACGCCAAGCGGCAGGTTCAACAGGGAAAAGTCGGGGTGATCATTTGCACTGCGTACCCAGCTTCGTACCGGCTGATGTGACGTTAGACTCTGTGTCATGAGAATTCCTCTTGTTGTCGGAGGGAAAGCGCCTTACCTGCCCGCCCTCGCTTTATGCTTTAACAGGCTGTTGAAAAACGTTATCGAGGCAGCCGAGACAAGGAAATACCCCGAGGGCACAAGAAACAGGCGAAAAAGCGGAGTTTAGTGGACTAAATGAGCATTTTGAGCCTGTTTTTGACGCGGTATTCGGCAACGCAGATAGATTTTCAACGACCTGTTAAAAGACCGCACTACCTGGCCAGTTAACGGCTGCTCAGCCCGTAAACGTTTTACTCATGCCTGCCCAGCAACTATCGTAGTCTGCCTGTAGCTCCTCCCCTTCCAGAGCCTGCGGTGTAGGGCGCAATACCACGCAACTCTCGAACATAAAGGCCATGGTGTTATCGATCTTGTGGGGTTTCAGTTCGGTGGCTATGGCCTGTGCCGTTGTGGCATTGTCAGGTCCATGTGCACTCATGCAGTTGTGCAGTGATGCGCCACCGGGCAGGAAGCCTTCCGCCTTGGCGTCATACGCACCCTGAATCAGCCCCATGAACTCGTTCATCAGGTTGCGATGGAACCATGGAGGACGAAAGGTGTTCTCTGCGACCATCCAGCGCGGCGGGAAAATAACAAAGTCGACATTGGCCTGACCGGGTATCCCGCTGGGCGACGTCAGCACAGTAAAGATCGATGGATCGGGGTGGTCATAACTGACCGTACCGATGGTATTGAAACGCCGTAGGTCATACTTGTAGGGCACGTTGTTCCCGTGCCAGGCCACGACATCCAGTGGTGAATGATCAAGCTGTGCTACCCACAACTCACCCAGGAATTTCTGCACCAGTTCGGTGGGCTCGGAGCGATCCTCAAAAGCGGCTACCGGCGTCAGGAAGTCGCGGGGATTGGCCAGGCCGTTACTGCCAATTGGCCCCAGGTCCGGCAGGCGCAATGCAACACCATGATTTTCACAGATATACCCACGAGCGTTGTCATCCAGCAGACTGACCCGAAACTTCACTCCACGTGGGATCACTGCAATTTCCAGCGGTTCTATATCCAGCACACCCATTTCGGTTGCCAGACTCAGGCGACCAGACTCAGGGACAATCAGCAGCTCACCATCGGCATTGAAGAACACCCGCTCCATCGATACGTTGGCTACGTAGCGATAGATGCTGATCCCCGTGGCCTGATCGGCACTGGCAGTGGCCGCAATACGCTGCATACCATCGATGAAGTCCGTCCTGCCCTGTGGTAAGGGCAAAGGATTCCAGCGCAGACGATTCGGTGTAACAGTGCCCAGTTCAGCACCATTCAGCTGACGTTCCAGCCTGCAGAAACGCGGATGTGCGGCCGACGGACGAATACGATAAAGCCAGGTACGACGGGCCTCCGCACGTGGCACAGTGAAAGCCGTACCTGACAGCAGTTCCGCATACAGACCATAGGGTACTTTCTGTGGCGAGTTCTGCCCCTGAGGCAAGGCACCTGGCAGTGCTTCACTGCTGAACTCGTTACCCCAACCCGATTGATAGTGACGCTCTGCACCGTGCATAACCCGTCTCCTTATTGTTGTTCAGTCATCGTCTGGTTCAGTGGCGCGGTCAGTATCGCCTGAATTGACAGGCTACTGGTCGCAGCGCCAATAACACATTTCACTTTTGCGTAATTTAATTACGCAAAAGGTAATTTGAATATTCAACAGCGTCAAGCTATAACAGCAAACGATTCATGGTTAAGAACCTGTTAACCCTCTGCCAGCGATTGCCAGACGGAGCACAAGCCCCTGTGTCAGCGGGATCTGTCACACCGGGAGGTTGACGTACGGTGCCCAGTAACAGGTTTTTAGCCAAATCTTGCAGCAGATTCCCCACCGACCGATGAGTACACATGGCCAGAGCAACACGCAGCAGCAATACATCAACCCGGCAAGACGATGATCTGTCTCTGCAGGAATTTTCCAGCGAAGACAACGCGCCACGGCGCAAGAAAGTGCAATCTGCTGAAGTTGGCACCGACATTCTCAAAGGTCTGGCCGAACTGGCCCCAGCCACTTCCCTTACCCGCCTTGCAGAACATCTGGCCATGCCCGCCAGCAAGGTGCATCGCTATCTGCAGGCACTGATTGCCAGCGGTTTTGCCGAGCAGGACAGCACGACCAACCATTACGCTCTGGGTCGGGAAGCACTCTTTGTCGGACTTGCTGCCCTGGGCAGGCTGGACGTGGTCAAGATAGCCACACCACAACTGGCTGCTTTGCGCGATGAGCTTAATGAAACCTGCTTTCTGGCCGTCTGGGGTAACAAAGGCCCGACAGTGGTGCATGTGGAACAAGCAGTACGCGCTGTGACGCTGGTCACCCAGGTAGGATCTGTGTTACCGCTACTCACATCGTCTACCGGTCTGGTCTTTCAGGCCTTCATGCCAGAAAGAGAAACCCGCGCCCTGCGGGACGAGGAAGTTTCTGCCCTTCCTCATTTACTCGCGACCGATCTGGAGCAACAAGCAGCTGCCATCCGCACACAAGGTCTGCATGCTGTTCATGGGCTGTTACTACCGGGAGTGAATGCCCTGTCTGCGCCTCTGTTCAAAGCAGGTGGCGAGTTGTGTGGGGTGATTACCATGGTGGGCTCGGCTACAGGCTTCAATGCTGATCCCGCAGGCGCTGCTGCACAGGCCATCATTGCCAGTGCCCGGGAGATCAGTCAGCGTCTGGGTGGTCTGCGTATCTGAGGGTGATTGAGCTTCGCACAGCGTGTTCACGATCTGACGTGCCGCCAGACATCCCGGCGGCACGTCACGTAATCGACGATCAGGCTGACTCGGTATCCAGCACACCACGGCGAATCTGATCACGCTCAATCGATTCAAACAGCGCCTTGAAGTTACCTTCGCCGAAGCCACTGTCACCCTTGCGCTCGATAAACTCGAAGAAAACCGGCCCCAGCAGGGTTTCTGAGAATATCTGCAGCAGCAATCGGCGGTCGCCCGGTTCCGATGAGCCATCCAGCAAAATACCTCGGGCCTTCAGCTCATCGGTTGGCTCACCGTGACCCGGCAGGCGCTCTGCCAGCATCTCATAGTAGGTATTGGGCGGAGGTGTCATAAACCGCATACCCAGGTCTTTTAGCTTGTCCCAGGTTTGCAGCAGGTTGTCGGTAAGGAAAGCCACATGCTGGATACCTTCACCGTTGAACTGCATCAGGAACTCTTCGATCTGCCCCGCACCTCGGGATGACTCCTCGTTGAGCGGAATACGAATCATACCATCGGGTGCCGTCATCGCCTTCGAGGTAAGGCCGGTGTATTCGCCTTTGATATCGAAATAGCGAATCTCCCGGAAGTTGAACAGCTTCTCGTAGAACCCGGCCCAGTAGGCCATACGACCACGGTAGACGTTGTGAGTAAGGTGATCGATCAGTTTCAGACCCGCACCTTGCGGATGACGGTCCACACCCTCGATATAGTTGAAGTCGATATCGTAAATGGATGAACCATCACCAAACCGGTCAATCAGGTACAGAGGAGCACCACCGATGCCCTTAATTGCAGGCAGACGCAGCTCCATGGGGCCGGTCGGTACCTCCACTGGCTGCGCGCCCAGTTCCAGCGCTTTGGCGTAGGCGTGATGGGAATCCCGCACCCGGAAAGCCATACCGCAGACCGATGGGCCATGTTCTGAGGCAAAGTAAGCAGCGTTGCTCTTAGGCTCACTGTTGACGACCAGATTGATATCACCCTGGCGATAAAGCTCCACCGCTTTGGAGCGATGCACCGCTACCTTAGTAAAACCCATCATGGCCAGCACAGGCTCAAGCACGCCGGGCGTAGGAGAAGCCAGTTCAATAAACTCAAAACCCATCAGCCCCATGGGGTTTTCAAATAAATCAGACATGTTCTGTTCCTCGTTATTCTTGTATGGAAGCACTGCTCGCAGATTTGCATCAGTATGCGCTGAAGCTGGCAGTGCGAAGATGCATCACGGCTGCATCGGTTGCCTGGAGGATAAAGACACCGGTTGAATGCTCATAAACAGCGCCCCCGGAAAGGGCCGCTGTACACAAGGTGTCAGGAGCAGAAAGAGGGAGGCGCACAGACAATGCCGCGCACACTGCGAGCAAGGTAGTCGCCGATCAGAAGCTGGAATCCGTAGTGCTGCATAGTCTTGATACCTGATAGCACTGTTTGATTATTGGCAGCCATGTCGACCACCAAATAAATTACGCATACGGAAATTTAATTACGCAATTTGAAAGCCATACTACCCAGCTGGCGATCTGAGTCAAGCCAGGACAGCAAAATCTCGCACACTCCTTCTGTTTATGAGCCTCATTCAACACAGTACAAGGGCCGGACCTGTCCACTGCCTCATCTATGAACTTACCGCAGCTATCGCAACAGTCTGATTCATCGCCGCTGCCTCTATGAATCAGACGTGGCTACCCCCATAACGACTGTCCGGCTTTGACATGCTTAACCGTATGTTAGAACCCAGCAAGGCGCAGATCTTGCCTACTTGTCACATCGGACTACTTAACGGAGCCACACATGTATCCCAACGTACAGCTGTTTATCAACGGTGAATGGCAAGATGCCCAGAGCGGCAAGACCATTGCGGTCATCAACCCTGCCACGGAAGAAGTGATCGGCCATATTGCTCACGCCGAGAAAGCCGATCTGGACAAGGCGCTGGCCGCTGCACAAAGCGGTTTCGATGGCTGGAAAAACAGCTCGCCGGTGCAGCGCAGCAAGATCATGCGCAAAGCGGCGGACCTGCTGCGCGAGCGTGCTAATCACATTGCCCAGCTGATGACACTGGAGCAGGGCAAGCCGCTGGCCCAGTCCAAAGCCGAAGTACTGGGCGCTGCTGATACCATCGACTGGTTTGCCGAAGAAGCACGCCGCACTTACGGTCAGGTGATTCCTTCGCGTCAGCCCGATGTCCAGCAGCTGACCTTCAAAAAGCCTGTCGGCCCGGTAGCCGCATTCACCCCCTGGAACTTCCCTATCAATCAGGTGGTACGCAAGCTGTCTGCAGCGCTGGCGGCAGGTTGTTCGTTTATTGTCAAAGGCCCGGAAGATACCCCCGCGTCACCTGCCGAACTGATTCGAGCCTTTGCTGATGCAGGTCTCCCTGCGGGTGTAGTCAACCTGGTGTATGGCGTACCCGCAGAAATTTCCGAATACCTGATCCCCCATCCGGTGATTCGCAAGATCTCCTTCACCGGCTCTACCCCAGTAGGCAAGCATCTGGCAGCACTGGCGGGTCAGCACATGAAAAAGGCCACCATGGAGCTGGGTGGCCACGCCCCCGTGCTGGTCTTTGCCGACGCCGATCTGGATGCAGCGGCCCGCGATCTGGCCGGTGCCAAATTCCGTAATTCCGGACAGGTGTGTATCTCCCCTACCCGCTTCCTGGTACATGCGGATGTATACGAACAGTTCATTGAGAAGTTCGTTGCGGAAGTACAGAAGCTGAAAGTAGGTAATGGTCTGGACGAAGGCGTCACCATGGGTCCGATGGCACACAAGCGTGGTCTGGAATCCATCGAGCGCTTTGTTAACGACGCCGTAGAGAAAGGAGCCACCGTCAGAACCGGAGGCAAGCGTATTGCCGGAGCCGGATTCTTCTTCGAGCCCACTGTACTGAGCGACGTACCAATGACCGCCCGTGCCATGACGGACGAACCCTTTGGCCCGGTAGCCCTGATCAATCCGTTCACCCATTACGATGAAGCGGTGGCCGAGGCCAACCGTCTGCCCTACGGTCTGGCGGCCTATGCCTACACGCGCTCCCACGCCACCATTACCGCACTTACCAATGACATTGAAAGCGGCATGCTGACCATTAACCATCTTGGCTTCGCCTTGCCGGAAGTGCCCTTCGGCGGCATGAAGGATTCAGGCTATGGTACCGAAGGGGGCAGCGAAGCCATCGAGTCTTATCTCGACACCCGCTTTGTGACCACTGCTGGGCGCTAATGCGTTCACGCCTGTTCATGGGACCTGCACGCCCTGCCGAGCAGGTCTCAGTATTCCTCAGGAACGTGTCCATCAGGGACTGGTCTGCCAGTCCTCCAAGGCAATGTAAGGCATGATGATGCCGTGCTGTTCGGCAATACGCTGATAGGTACCATTGGCCTTGAGCGCACGCAGTGCTTCGTTGAATCGGGCAAGTATCTGCTCGGCATCGGGCCAGTTACGCGACATCATCAGATAGTTGGCACCGGTCTGCAGCGGCATTTGCAGGGTAAAGAAGCATTTGGCCAGCTCTTTGCCAAACTCTTTCCTTATCAGATACCAGCCCACTACCTCTACCGCTGGTGTCAGGTCGATCCGTCCTTCCCGCAATTTATGGAAGTTCTGCACCTCGCCATTCACGTATTCCACGTACAGTTTGGCATCGTTGAACATCTTCTCGTAGTAATAGCCCCGCACTGCACCGATGCGGAAGATGCGCAGGTCCTTCAACACTTCGAACTGGATATCAATGGGTTTACAGCTGGCACTGTAGTAAAAGAATTTGGTCTGTTTGCTATAGAGGGGATCAGAGAAAAGGAACTTCTTCTTACGTTCTTCCGTGGGCACGTAAGGGACTGCCGCCCATACACTCTGGTCTTCCACTGATGACTCAGCCCGCTTCCACGGCATAAAGGTCATCGTCAACGGTTCGCCCATTTGCTCACCCACCGCAGTCAACAAATCGGTGAGAAAGCTGTCCGCCTGATTGCGACTGGTATAGGGGGGTAACTCATCGGTTGCAATCAGCAACGGCGCGGCCTGCAGTGCTCCTGAAACAAGCAGAAGCCAGGTCAAAACAGCAGCAATTCTGTACTTCACTCTACTGCGTGCCATGACTGCGCCCTGATATGGAATGAAGCTCATGCCCCGATAATCAGCACAGCCTGCGCCGGGCGGATCTATCAACAACTGCTAAAGTATAGACCTCGCCTCTGGTCGCGATATCGCCGATGGTGTCAACCACTGCACTATCAGCGCCGTTTACAACTATGCCGCAGGCCTGCTTTTCTTTGACTGCGGAATACGACAGTTCCATCGACCCACTGACTTACCGAAAACGCTTGCCATTATTTATTGAAAAGGACGTAACCCCATGCAAATCCAGTGTTTTGATTCACCGCAGGAAGATGCTGTCAAACAGCTCTATACCCTGGTCCGCCAGTACAACACCGAGGTCATGGGTTATAACGACGCCCGTCCCTTAAATGTGCTGGCATGGAATGACAGGGAGGAGCTGGTCGGCGGCGTCGGCGGCCGTACCATCTATGGTCACTTTCTGGTTGAAGTGGTGTGGGTGGCGGCAGACAGCCGTCGCAGCGGTGTGGGTCGTCAATTGATGGAGAGGGCAGAAGAGGAAGCACGGGCACGCGGCTGCACCGCCGCACAGGTGGACACCCTGTCGTTTCAGGGAAGAGAGTTCTATGCCCGTCTGGGCTTCACCATCGTCGGTCAGATAGCTAACTTTCCTCCCGGTCACCAGCGCTACTTCATGCACAAGCTCTATACTTGAATGGGCATAAGCAGGTGCGGCAGGCGGAAAACCTGTTCACGATGCAGCGAGCCCGTGCCCAACAACGCTAGTCAACAGAATGCATTGGCAAATACAGGTGTGGCCATGGCTGACATCAACGCAGTACACATCCGACCCGGCTTCTTTCCCGGCGTGATTGGCAACATGGTGGCGATGCATGCCGAGTACTACGCTACGGAATGGAACTTCGGCCTCTACTTCGAGTCACAGCTGGCCATGGAAATCGCTGCCTTCGCCGAACGTTTTGATGACCGTCAGGATTGCCTGCTTTGTGCCCTGTTCGAGGACAGACTGGCAGGCTGTATTGCCGTAGACAGCCTGCATCTGCGGGAACGAGGCGCACAGCTGCGCTGGTTTATGCTGGATGAGCCATTGCGCGGAACCGGTGTCGGCAAGACCCTGTTGCAGCGCGCTCTGGCCTTCTGCCGCCAGCGCCACTATGAAAATATCTTTCTGCATACATTTGAAGGCCTGCAAAGGGCCCGACAGCTCTATGACAAAGCAGGATTCCGGCTGATAGATGAGCATCACAGCAGACGCTGGGGAACGTCAGTCAACGAACAGGAACTGGAATTACGCCTATAGCAATAGGCCCACCAGACAAATAAATAATGTGTTAGTTAACAGCCTGATACTTTACTTCCAGCGAAAGAATACCTCTGGTCAGAAACTTTACTGCCCGTTAGCAGCCGAGCAACCTCAATGCTAAAAGCCTCTCACTACCAGCAATTCAACTAATTTGTAACGCATCGGCCATTAACTTTTCCCATGTCGCACCGCACAATCATTGCAGACGGCGATGATCAGGCGAGCGAGAAAGTAAAGGAGACAGTGATGGCACGACTCTTCCAACGGAATCCGCAATTGAATCTGGCCTTGCAGGGGGGAGGTGCCCATGGCGCGTTTACCTGGGGTGTGCTGGATTATCTGCTGGAAGATGGCTACTGCGAGTTTGAAGGTATCAGCGGCACCAGCGCAGGTGCCATGAATGCCGTTGCCATGGCCCATGGCTGGATGGAACAGGGCCGCGAAGGTGCCCGACAGGCGCTGCAGAATTTCTGGCACGCAGTCGCCAGCAGTGCGCCTTTCCAGCTGGCCAGCCAGAATGACAATGATCAGCTGACCGTATCACCCGCCCTCAACTTCGTCATGGGCCTGACCCACTACTTCTCGCCCTACCAGCTCAACCCCATGGACCACAATCCGCTGCGCAAGATTGTTGAGAGCCAGTTCGACTTCGCCCGATTGAGCCAGTGCAGTCCGTTTAAGCTGTTTATCGCTGCCACCAATGCCAATACCGGGCACCTGCGGCTGTTTCATCGCCACGAGCTGACGGCTGACGCCCTGCTTGCCTCCGCCTGTCTGCCGACGCTGCATCACTCGATCGAGATTGAAGGGGAACCCTACTGGGATGGCGGCTATTCTGCCAACCCGGCCATTTTTCCGCTGTTCTATGAGTGCAAGAGCGATGACATCCTGCTCATTCTGCTGTCTCCCATGCGCCTTGGAGAGCTGCCGCGCTCCGCACAGGAAATCAAGAATCGCGCCATGGAGATTGCCTTCAACAGTGCCTTTCTGCGGGAAATGCGCATGATCGTGCAGGCCCGCGACTTTGCCGGATTATCCTGGCTGCCCTACGGCCGGCTGGAGCGCAATCTGGCCCGCATCCGCTTCCACATGATAGACCCTGATGAGCGCATGTTTGCCCTGCCGACCGAATCCAAACTGGTGGCCTATCTGCCCTTCTTTGAGATGTTGCGCGATATGGGCCGTGTGCAGGCCGCATTATGGATGGACAGCCACCGCCAGCAGCTGGGGAAAGACTCTACCATCGACCTGAAAGCCTTGTTTGGTCAGGGCCTCTGAGATATCCCGCTGTAACTCGCCGCCATCACGCGCAAGGGGAGTTGAGGTATACCCAGCGGGATAAGGTATAGTGTGGCCTCGCCTTAACTGCCGAGCCACACCCTATGACTTTCAGCATCAGCCCCGCCTTTATTCGCAGCCAACAGCGCAATATTCAGATCTTTGCCGTCGTGCTGGTGCTCCTGGGAATCGGTGCGCTGTATCTGGGGTACAAGAACAACCAGTATCAAATGTATATCTTTGCACCGATGATGTTCTGGCTGGCATGGCACAAGTATCAGCATCTGGCCTACTGGCGCGACGAGGCCGGACATATTCGCCTCACCCTTACCGATACCGAGCTGCAGGTCAGCCAGGGTGACAACCTGCGAACCACCCTGCTGACGGATATTGACCGTCTGACCCTGCAACGCAAGTTCAGAAATATCGACTCCATTCTGGTCCATCATCGCTTCGGACAGGTCCAGCGCCTGCGTGGCTTTACTGAAATGGATACGCTTGCCAGCACACTGACCGCGGTGGTTGGCAGCGACAAGGTTAGAACCAGTTATATCCTCCACAAGTAGTCCAACCAGAAGCCCTGCTCTATCTGGCAGGGAGCTTAAGCATTTCACCGATATTGCGTGCGGTTCTGGTCAGTTGCTCCTTGCCGCTGGCAAGTGCCTGCAGCAGGCTCTGCGGCCCGGGGCTGATACTGAATACCGCGTTGATGCCATGCTGATGCACTATCTCGTAGCCTTCGCCTACACTCCCCGCCACCGCAATCACCGGCTTGCCCAGACGCTGTGCCACCTGAGCCACCCCAAATGGGGTCTTGCCATATATAGTCTGGTGATCAATGCGCCCTTCGCCTGTCAGCACCAGATCAGCTGCCGCGATCTTGTCTTCCAGCTGTACCGTATCAATTACCAGCTCAATACCCGGCCGCAACTCCGCTCCCAGACCGGCAAACAGCCCAGCCCCCAGACCCCCTGCCGCGCCCGTACCGGGATGATTGAGCGCATCACGACCACTCTGACCCGCCAGCATGGCGCCGAAGTGCAGCAATGCCTGATCCAGCTGTATCACCTGCTCCGGGCTGGCTCCTTTCTGTGGACCAAAGACAGCAGATGCCCCACGCTCCCCACACAGTGGATTAGTCACATCACAGGCGATATCGATCTGCACCTGTGCCAACCGCGCATCAAGCGTCGACAGATCAAGGCTGGCCAGCATAGCCAGCGCCGCACCGCCCAGCGCAATCGGTGCACCGGTCTGATCAAGCAGGGTCGCTCCCAATGCCATCAGCATCCCTGCTCCACCGTCATTGGTCGCGCTGCCGCCAATACCCAGCACAATACGCTGTGCCCCGCGCGTCAGGGCCGCTTCAATCAACTCCCCCGTACCAAAACTGCTGGTCAGCAACGGATTGCGCTGGTCGGGTGGCACCAGATGCAATCCGCTGGCTTCAGCCATTTCCATAACGGCGGTCTTACCCTGATCAATCAGGCCAAAATAGGCCCAGGTTTTCCCGCCCAATGGCCCATGCACCTCCACATCAACACGCTCGCCCCCCAGCGCCTGTAACAGGGTCGCGGTGGTTCCCTCGCCACCGTCAGCCATGGGGACCAGCTCACAGTGCGCATCCGGCAGTGCCGTTCGTAGTCCGTCGGCCAGTGCTTCAGCCACCTCCATGGCAGTCAGGCATTCCTTGAATGAATCGGGGGCGATAACAATGTGCATCCGCTACTCCTTGTTGATGGGTCGCTGTCAGTTGGCTGTTTGGACCTGCTTTTTCAGAACGGGAACCCGCTCTGTCACCGTCGGCACTCCTGCTCGACATGGCAGGCGCACATGAGGTTATGATCAGGCCCCTATACAAATAGCGGGCTTTCCCTGCCTTGCACAAGCTTTGATACAGATGAAAGGAGCCAGTGGCTATGCACGTGAAAGGGTGGGAGGTACCATAACAGCCCTTTTATGGACTGTGGATTAGCGTTCAGTCTTTTGCCTCAGGCAATACCTGCACCGGCTAATCCATGACCATCAGTACCGTGACAACCTACACACCGTCTTTACGAGCAGGCAGGATGCTTCCCCATGCTTGATTTGTTTTCCGTTCTCTATGCCAGCTATCTGCTGGTCACACCGGTGCAGGGCAGTGTTGCTGCTTATCAGGCACAACAGGCCCGAAGCGAGCTGGCCACCGCCGAGCAGGTAGCACGCGCCATCGGTGACGACATCGGTGCCTATTACCTGCTCAACAAACGCATCCCGGCGGATCTGAAACAGGCAGGCTACATCAAACCACTGCCGGATATGATCGACAGTGTCCAGATCAGGGAGCGGGATGGCATTCTGCGCGTCAACATGAAAGACGAGCGTTTTGCAGGTGGCGGACTGATCTTCAACCCCAGCCTGACCGAAGGGGGCAGCATTCAATGGCGTTGCTCAGGTGTCAGGTTGCCCTGGTATTGGCTGCCCGCCAGCTGTCAGGCTTATCGTCCGGCAACTCAGCCCGGGGCCGCTGCACCGTAATCGACGACCTCTTCTTTACCACTGCGAGCAGAGGCCAGCACGGCCAGTGCCACCGCCAGTGAACGAACGCCTGCCCAGCCATCCGCCGCCGGATGGCTGCCAGAGAAGATAGCCTGACGGAACTGACTGACGCCCTCTTCATAAAGATTGTGATGGTCCAGTGGTAACCGCATGCGCCCTTCCCCATTGCGCAACCAGACATCGCCGGTCGGTTGCTGCGTCATCACGCCTTTGGCCACCAGACTGCCCTGATCGCCGTGAACTTCCAGTCCGGTATCGGCAAAAGGCGTGGCAAAACTCTCATGGGTATAGGCCAGCAACCCGGAAGGGAACCTCCAGACACTCATGGCGCCGTCCTCAATGCCTTCGCCCATCCCTGTGTTCTGGGTCATGGCCATGACCGACAGCGGATACTCGCCCAGAATAAATGCCAGGGTATCGGCGTTATGAACGGTAATATCCAGTACTACGCCGCCGCCCGCATCGGCTTTGTTTATCCGCCAGCCGCGCAAATGTTCCGGCAGGCTCACGGCATGAAACACTCTTGCTGCCGAAGGCGTACCAACCGCACCACTGGCTATTTGCTCACGCAGCGCCTGATGGGTAATGGCATGGCGTAAATGGTGATTGGTCGCCATGACCACACCGGCATCTTCACAGGCGCGCACCATGGCAACGGCATCGTCGAGATTAAGCGCCAGTGGCTTTTCACAGAGTACATGCACGCCTGCCTGTGCCGCCTGAATACACTGATCACGGTGCAGCTCATTGGTGGTGGAGATATAGACCGCGTCCGGCTTCTGCTCAGCCAGCAAGGTGGCGAGATCAGTATAGGCATTGGCGATCAGATGCTGGCTGGCATAGTCCAGCCCCCGGCTCTCGCTTGACGACAAGATCGCCACCACTTCATCACCCTGACTACGAATGGCAGGGATCATCCACTCTGCGGCAATCGTACTGGCGCCAACGACTGCCCACTTCATCGAGCTGCTCATCGCTTTTCCTCCTGTCACAGTACAACCCCCTGCACCGGTGCATGAGCCTTCATTCGAATCTTGTCCAGCACCTGAATCAAGGCATGGGACTGCTGCAGATTGTTCCAGCCCTTGCCGGATTCAGTATGCCCGACAAAGGCGGAGACCATCGCCGCGTACTGGTTCTGCGCAGGGAGCAAAACTTCCAGACCAGTGCCCAGCTCACCGCCGGTTTCCATGCGAATACGGGTGCCTTCTACCGCCGGATTGAAAGGCACATCCAGCTCCGCCCAGCCTTTGCGCCCCATCAGAACGATACGCTGGTACTTGGCCAGCTGAGTAGACACCGTCATGTTCAGTACTCGCCCCTGACCAAAGTCGAGCAGTGCGCTGGTAAGGCGGTCGGTACCGAAACGCGGATCAATATCCATCACGCTCTGCACGGACAGCGGTTCACAACCATAGCTCCAGAGACCCGCCAGAACGGTATAGCAGCCGATATCCAGCAGACCGCCGCCGCCCCACTCGGCCACATTACGCACGTTGGCAGGGTCATCATTGGCATAGCTGAACATGGCATGGATGGCGTGCACGTCGCCAATGGCGGGCAGAATGGTGTCATGAATGGCCTGCCACTGCTGGTGATGACACACCATGAACGCCTCCATCACCACGCGGTCACTGTGTTTGACGGCATCCAGCAGCGGATGCAGATCCGCCAGATCGAGGGCAATAGGTTTTTCGCACAGCACATGCTTCCCCGCCTGAATGGCTTTCAGCGCCCAGGGCACATGCAGGTGGTTGGGTAAGGGAATATAGACAGCCTCAATCTGCTCATCAGCCAACAGAACCTCGTAACTGTCATAGCACCGGGCAACACCGAACATATCGGCAAATGCCTGCGCCTGCTCCTGCGAGCGCGAAGCAATGGCATGAATCTGATGGCCAGCCTCAATAATGGCCGGCGCCACCTGAGTACGAGCAATCTTGGCGTTACCTAGAATTCCGAAATGCATTAAGCGGAGCTCCTGTCAGATCACTGGAAATGCAGATCACCCATACACTGCGGATCTGCAAAAAGAGGATGTTGGCTGTCGGGCGGTATCAATGATTATGGTCAGCTCAGCGGTATATGCCAGCAGGCGATGACATTTTGCCCGGAACCTGCTGATGATCAGCCGCGCACCAATCACTCGGCACTGGAAAGACCTTCGCGGCCCCCTGTCAGACTCACCAGCTTATTAACGAGTAACAGTCCTTCGTCAGCCCCTGTCTGGCCTGAGCTCGCGAACACCTTCTGACAGCAATGGGCCAGTAACAGCGTTACTGGCCCAGCGTCAGGTGGAAAAACGTGATGCCCGTCAGCCTTTTACTGACCCCGCCATCAGGCCTCTGACAAAATAACGCCCTGACACCACGTAGACGATGAGTGTGGGCAGGGCGGCCAGCAAGGCACCGGCAAAATGGACGTTATAAGCCTTCACGCCGGTGGAACTGTTCACCAAATTGTTGAGGGCGACGGTCATAGGCTGGGAGTCATAGTCACTGAACGAGGCACCGAAGAGGAAATCGTTCCAGATATTGGTGAACTGCCAGATCACCGTCACCACAATGATCGGGCCAGAGCTGGGCAGTAAGATGCGGTAGAAGATTTGCCAGAACCCCGCACCATCCAGCTGTGCAGAGCGCACCAGCTCGGTCGGGAAGGCTTCGTAGTAATTGCGGAAGAACAGGGTGGTAAAGCCCAGACCGTAGACCACATGCACCGCCACCAGCCCCCAGGTGGTGCCTCCCAACCCCAGCCAGCCGAGAATCTTGGCAGCGGGAATCAGCACAATCTGGAAAGGAATAAAGCAGCTGAACAGCATCAGGCCAAATATTGGCTTATGGCCGGGGAAGCGCCACTTGGTCAGTACATAACCATTGATGGCTCCGAACAGGGTGGACAGCATGACTGCTGGCACCACGATCAGGATGGAGTTGACGAAGTATGGCTTGAGGCCGGTGGGCTGCACGCCTATCTGTGCCTTCGACCAGGCTTCCAGCCAGGGCTCCAGCGTCCACATATGAGGTAGCGCCAGCATATTGCCACTGCGAATTTCATCGAGGGGCTTGAGCGAGTTAACCACCATCACAAACAGCGGCAACAGGTAGAACAGTACAAAGAGCAGCAGGACCAGATAAATGACCCGCCGCATGACCTGGCTGGTGCGAACGGCTGCACCATCGCTTTTGCTAGTTACGCTCATGTTGACGCTCCCGCAGCTCGGAATACAGATAAGGCACAATGATCGCTGCTACCGTCATCAGCATGATGACGGCTGATGCCGCCCCCACTCCCATCTGATTGCGGGTAAAGGTGTACGAATACATGAACGTGGCGGGTAACTCCGTCGCCCTGCCCGGCCCGCCATTGGTCAGGGCAATAATCAGGTCATAGGACTTGATGGCCATGTGCGCCAGCACCACGAACGCCGACAGAAATACCGGCCGCAGCATCGGAATCACGATGCGCCGGTACATATGGTAAGGCGATGCACCATCCACCTGAGCCGCCTTCAGCACCTCATTGTCGATACCGCGCAAACCGGCCAGAAACATCGCCATCACAAAACCGGATGACTGCCACACCGCCGCAATCACCACGCAATAAATGGCGGTGTTGGTCTCCTTGATCCAGCGGAAGGTGAAACTGTCCCAGCCCCACAGGTGCATGACATGCTCAAGCCCGATACCGGGATCGAGAAACCACTTCCAGGCGGTGCCAGTGACGATAAAGCTGACGGCCATCGGGTAGAGATACACCGGGCGAATCAACCCTTCGCCGCGAATTTTCTGATCCAGCAGGATGGCCAGAAACAGGCCCAGACACACGCAGATCAGAATGTAGAGCCCACCGAAAATGCCGAGATTTTTCAGTGCCAGATGCCAGTTCGGTAAATTGAACAGCCTGACGTAGTTCTCCAGACCGATAAGATCGGTGGAGGCGAACATCTTTGAATTGGTGGAAGACAGATAGCTGGTGTAGACGATAAAGCCGTACACAAAGACCAGGATCACCGCCAGACTGGGAGAAAGTGCCAACCTGGGCAGCATGCGCTGGAGCCAATCGCGTTGGTAATTTTGCATGGTTCTTGACCCTGTTGCGGCCGGGTCGACTTCCACCTGTAATCAGACAGGTACGATGCCAGCCGCCTCGTCGCCACCGGTGCAGCACACCGGGGCAACATGGTTATTCCGAGCCCGTAAGCTGAGGCCATGCCATCAATGGCAGGGCGTCAGCTCAGAGCGACAGGAGACAAAGGCGATTTGTGAGTTACTGCGCCCCAGCCACTGCGCCGGCCAGCTGCTTCACAGCTTCTTCGGCGGACATATCGCTGTTGAAATGGGCAGTGATCACGTCATACATGGCATTTTTGACCGCGGCAGGCGCGGCATGTCCATGGGCCATTGAACCCAGCAAGGTGCCCTTGTCTGCCGCCTCTTTCAGATCTGCCATGCCTTTCTTGCCGCACGCATCGAAGGCGGCATCCGACACATCGGTGCGTGCAGGCACAGACCCTTTGACCACGTTAAAGGCACTCTGGAAAGTCGGAGAGAGGATGGCCTTGGCCAGTTCTTTTTGCGCTTCGGCACGGTCATCGCCAACCTTGAACATGACAAACTGATCGGAGTTGAACGTGACCGTGCCCTGAGTACCGGGGAAGCGGAAGCAGAGGAAGTCTTCATTGGGTTTCTTGCCGGCATTGAGGAACTCCCCCTTGGCCCAGTCACCCATGATCTGCATACCGGCCTTGCCATCAATCACCATGGCAGACGCCAGGTTCCAGTCACGGCCTGAGAAGTTGTCATCCACATAGCTGCGCAGAATACGCATCCGCTCGAACACTTGCTTCATGGTGTCAGACTTGAGGGCGTCCTGATCAAGATCGATCAACGCTTTCTGGTAGAACTCAGGGCCACCTGTCGTCATCACCACGCTGTCGAACAGAGTGGCGTCCTGCCAGGCCTGACCACCATGAGCCAGCGGGACATAACCAGCGGCCTTGATCTTGTCCAGCGCCTTGACCATGCCATCAAAATCGGTAGGAGGTGTCAGGCCAAGCTCATCAAAAATTTTCTTGTTGGCCCACACCCAGTTGGTGGAGTGGACGTTGACTGGTGCCGCAATCCATTTGCCGTCGTACTTGGAGAAACGCTGGATGGCCGCAGGAATGACGTTATCCCAGTTCTCTTCCTTGGCCACATCATTGAGGTTGGCTACCACCCCCTGCGCGCCCCAGTCCTGAATATCAAAGCCGAGCATCTGCGCCGCTGTCGGGGGATTACCAGAGGCCACCCGGGCACGCAGAACGGTCATGGCAGCCTCACCACCACCGCCAGCGACGGGCATGTCCTCCCAGGTAATACCTTTTTTCTGCAGGTCATCCTTGAGTACATTGAGCGCCTTGGCCTCGCCTCCCGAGGTCCACCAGTGCAGCACCTCTACCTTTCCGGCGGCCTGAACATTCTGTGCGGCAATCAATGCGATGGAGGCGCAACCAACCGCTGCGACCAGTTTCTTCAGATTCATTACTTATTCTCCTTATTTTTGGAATCTGCCTTTGCGGCGCTTTTTACTGCATGGCTCTTCTGTTACGGCATAGCTTTTCTGTTATGGCATAGCTCTTTCAGACTTCGTTCACTCGACAGGATGCGGTTCAACGGCTATTTGAAGAACCGTCTGCAGAGGCACTAACCGCCCCGCTCTGTAAACGTTTTCATAGGCTATAAAGGCTTAGCAAAGAGATCGTTTTTCGTCAAAGTGGATTTTTATCTGGGTCAGGTTGTACTTGTCTGAGTGCTTGCTCTATAGTTCCCGCACAAAATGAAAACGTTTTCATTTTGTTTTAACCCGAGACTCAGCCGCAGGAAGTGAGCAGCAACAGCGCTCACAACACACTGCAGAAGACCCTGAACAGGTAACGACACCGAGATGGTCAGTACAGCCGATAAGCCCGACCGCAGCCCAGTGATGAAAGCCACCAGCGGATCGATGACCAGAGCTTCCGCCACCATCAAGACGATTGCAGCGGCCACCGGGTTTTCCATTGCGACGGTATCCCGTGCCCTGTCGGGCGGCAGCCCCATGCGTGAGGCAACCCGCGAGGAAATACTGGCGACCGCCAAACGTCTCGGCTATCACCAGGACCGAGCAGCGGTGCGCCTGAAGACCGGCCGGACCCAGGTCATCGCCTTTGTCCTCAACCGTGAAGACCGGCTGCACGCCTTCGCCCGCCTGATGCTGCTGGGCATAAGCGACGGCCTGATCAACTCCGGCTACCACCTGATAGTGGTACCTGAACAGCCTGGCGAAAGCCCACTGGATACCGTGCGCTATCTGGTGGAGCGTCGTGCTGCTGATGGACTGATCCTGACCCATACCCAACCACAGGATCCGCGGGTGAAATACCTCAGCGAAGTGGGCATGCCCTTTGTCACCCACGGTCGTACCGAAATGGTAACGCCTCACAGCTACTGTGATTTTGCCAATGAAACCTTTGCCTATCAGGCCACTCAGGCACTGATAGCGCGCGGCCGCACGCGTATCAGGGTGATCCTGCCACCAGCGCGTAACACCTACCGCGGGCATATTCTCGATGGCTACAGCCGTGCCATGCATGAAGCGGGTCTGCCCCGGCTGATAGCTGAGGGAGTGGATCTGAACACCTTGCCGGAACAGCTTCATGCCTATGCCGATACCGTCTGGCAGGACTGCGATGCGTTTTTCATTCCCGAAGAAACCGCCGCCTTGCCGGTGATCTCCCTGCTGCAACGTCGTGGCCGCGTTATTGGCAGCGATGTGGATATTGCGATCAAACAGCTCACCAGCATCGGCGACTATCTCAACCTGCCATTGATCCGCTTCAAGGAAAACCTGCAACAGGCAGGCGGCATCATGGCTGAACAGATCCTGCAACTGATCAGAAGCAGTGAACAGCCGGAGCCCCTTCCCGTGCTTACTCACTTGCAACTACCGCAATAACGGACGCCCACAATAAATCCAATATCAGCCTCTGGAGACCTGCACCATGAGCCTTGATCCCGAACAGTTCCGCCCTCGCATTGCTGAAGCCAAACGCCTGCTGAAAGCACAGATCAGTGACCTGCCAGAACGCTTTGCCGCCATGACAGCTCGCATCCAGCAGCAAGTAGAGGAAATTCAGGCCTGCGTAGCCAACGGGGAATCTCCCATCCCGGAGGTGGACTTTGCCGACCTGCAGGATGACGGTATGGAGGAACTCAAGGCACGTATTCGCCGTCGCGGCTGTGTGGTGGTGCGCAACGTGTTCCCGCGTGAACAGGTGGATGAGTGGAATCGTCAGCTGATGGAGTACGTCAACGAGAATGACTACTTCAGCAAGGAGGTAGAAAAACGCGGGCTCGACAACTACTTCAGTGCGTTAGCCAGCGGTCGCCCGCAAATTTTTGGCCTGTACTGGTCCAAACCACAGGTGATGGCACGTCAGTCGGAGCAGCTGGCTCTCACTCGGCGCTGGCTCAACCGGCTGTGGACCTTCGAATATGACGGTCAGCAGGTCTTCAATCCTGATCAGGAATGCAGCTACGCTGATCGTGTACGCCAGCGTGAGCCGGGGGACAAGACACTGGGTCTGTCACCTCATGTCGACGGCGGCACCATCGAACGCTGGATCGAACCCAGCTATCGCCAGGTATACCGCCACGTATTCGGCGGCGATCTGGCAGCCTACCAGCCATTTGACTCCCTGTACCGCACCGAAGCTGTGGAGATCCCCTCACCGGCGGTCTGCCGCATGTTCCGTACCTATCAGGGCTGGACGGCCATGAGCCAGCAAGGTCCGGGAGATGGCACCCTGAACCTCGTCCCCATCGCGGATGCCATGGCCTGGATGCTGCTGCGGGCACTGCAGGATGATGTGCCAGACGATGAGCTCTGTGGCGCTAAAGCCGGTCGCGCCCTGTCCGTGACGGAAAAGTATCATCAGCTGTTGCTACAGGCCTTTGTGCCCATCCCGACGGTTTATCCCGGCGATACCGTGTGGTGGCACCCGGATGTGATTCATGGTGTCGAAGATCACAACAAAGGTCAGGGCTACAGCAATGTGATCTATATAGGTGCCGCTCCCGACTGCCAGAAGAATCGCGACTTCCTGGCGTTGCAACGGCCCGCCTTTGAAGCAGGCGAATCGTCCCCAGACTTTGCTCCGGAGAATTACGAAGTGGCCTTCACTGGCAGAGCCTTACCTGACGACCTGACGGAACTGGGCAGACGGCAAATGGGCTATTAGGACGTCTTCACGATCTGCTCCTGCGATCTGCATAAAGCATCACTGAACGCACCATGGGGCTGTGAATGCCTCATGGTGCAGTCCCTTCCTGCAATCCCTTCTTACAAGACCCCCTTCCTGCAGCACCTTTCAGTGATAGTTACTGCCATTCAAAATCAAACACTTACTGAATTACTGTTTTTTCATACAGCATTTTTATCCTTCCCATCTTTTCTCGCCCAACAAACCACTGTATAAATACACAGCTCACACAGTAGTTCGTCGTTTCTGCCTAAACATTCAATGAGGTCAGCCATGATGCATGAGATCACCTTGCTGGGACGTAGCGGTTTCTTCAAGAACCTGGGCCTGTCATTGCTGTTCAACCATAGCGGTTCGCAGCCACAGCGTGAGACGGGCAAGAGCTTGGTGACCGAGGGCTACGCCAGCCTGCCAGAACGTGATGGGCAGAGCGTTGATCACCCCCTTGATCTGAATGAACTCTGTGTGAAACATCCCACAGCCACCTTTTTCCTGCGCGCCAGTGGCGAGGCCATGCAGGGTATGGGCATTGCTCCCAATGACATTCTGGTGGTCGATCGCGCCTTGCAGGCACGCCATGGCGATCTGGTGGTCGTTCGTCTGAACGGGCAGTTCATGGTACGCAAGCTGGCGACCCAGCCTCAGCTTCGCCTGTTACCTCTGAACTCCCGTCAGCTGCCGATCAGCATCAACGAGGGTATGGATTTGGAGATTTTCGGGGTGGTTGCGCATGTCATCCGCTCGATGCTGCGCAATTAACCACCCCAGGCAGATGGCACCTTGTCAGGTAGCGCACTACCAGCCCATGACCCAGCGGCTGTTGTGGCCTAACCAGCGTTTGAGTAACAGAATCAACCCAACCGTGCCGTACGTCAGGAACAGGAACAGGAATACCAGCATTCCCATGGACCAGGGGGTGTTATGCGGGATGTCGAAAGCGAAGACGTTATGCAGAAATAACAGCCCGTCAGCTACCACCATCGACAGGAAGGGATGCAGGAAGAAGAGCGCAAAACTGATACGGGCGAGAAAGTGCAGATGATCCGCACCCGGCTTGCCCACCATCCAGCGGCTCAGCTCCAGCAACAGTAAGCAGATCGCCATTTTCTGTATGAACTGCCAGTCCACACCACGGAAACGCAGCGGCGCATTATGGTAGTTGCCCACATGGAAGAACACATAGGTCTGCATGTACAGCGCTACCAGCACCAGCACGGCACAGAGCATCAGCAACGGCTTCTTGTTGCGCTCAAACCAGCCCTGATACTGGGAATACAGGATGCCCAGAAGGTAAAACGGGGTGAAATAGAACAGCGACTGTATCGGCCCGTTGTCAGCACCACGCTGGAGAAAAACCGCCACCACACTGCTCAGTGCCAGCACCCCAAGCTGCAGCGCCAGAGGCTTCTCGATATAGGCCTTGTGCCATGGTGACAACAAAAAGGTCAGCATTATGAACGGGATATACCAATGCGGGAACAGCACGTAGCCATCGCGGAGAATCTTCCATTCAATTTCCAGCGCTTCGTCCCAGGTATTGCCGTGGATGAACAGCCATTCATTCATTTGCAGCACAATGGCGACAGCGGAAATCACCAGAAAAGGCACGAAGACATTCTGAATCTTCTTCACCATGAAGGAGCGATATTCAAACTGGCGATAGAACACCCGATGGAAAAAGAAGCCAGAAACGAAGACAAACACTCCCGTACCACCGCGCAGCAGGTTCTCCAGCAGTACCGGAAAGCCTTCGTTTGAGTTGTAGATGGAATGGCCTAATAAAATGTAGAGGATGGCAATGCCACGCAGATAGTCGAATTCAAGAATACGATGATTCACGGCTGTCACTCCATGCAGCACGAAAATGGATGGCAAAGGGCTGGCATCTTACCAACCCATTACCCAACGGCTGCGCTCTCCCAGGCAGCGTTTCAGCAATAGCACCAGAGCCACGGTGCAATACATCAGATAGAGATACATCAACAGCGAGAAGCCCAGACTCCACCCCAGTGTCTGCGGTAAATGCACACCATAATGAGTACCGGCGTACCAGATGGTAGTGCCGATAATGACCGCGAAAATGGGATGCAGGAAGAAGATAGCGAAGCTGATACGGGCAAGAAAATGTAGGTGATCCGCACCGGGCTTACCCACCATCCAGCGGCTCAGTTCCAGCAACAGAATGCAGGCTGCCATCTTCTGCACCATCTGCCAGTCCACACCACGCCACTCAAAGGCGGGCTTGTGGTAGTTACCGACATGGGCATCCACGTAAGTCTGCATATAGACCGCCAGAATCATCACGATCCAGCACAGCCACTGGATAGCCTTGTCGTGACGATAGAAGCTGTCCTGATACTGGGAATAGAGAATGCCCAGCAGATAGAAAGGCGTGAAATAAAACACCGAGTGGATCACGTTGATGTTTTCTTCGCCGCGATGGATCAGCGCCGACGCAATAAAACTGGCAGCAAACAGCACCCACTGTATGGCGGGCCTGGCCTCGATGTACCACTTATGCACGGGGGATACAGCGAAGGTCAGCATGATGAAAGGAATGTACCAGTGTGGAAAAAGCACGAAGCCTGTCTGCAGGGTTTTCCAGTCTGCTGCAAGCACCACATCCCATGTTTTGTGATGGATAAAGGTCAGCTCACCGCTCTGCAGCAGCAAGCCCACCATCGACACTACTAGAAAGGGCACAAAGACGTTTTGCAGCTTTTTCAGCATGAAGTCCTTGTAGGCAAACCGTGGGTAGAAAATACGATGAAAGAAGAAGCCAGAGACAAAAACGAAAACGCCCGTCCCACCTCGCAGCAGGTTTTCCAGCCATAGCGGGAATCCCTGTCCGGAATTGGAAATGGAGTGCCCCAGGACGATATAGATGATGGCGATGCCACGCAGATAATCAAACTCGACAATACGTTTTGTCACACACGCTGCTCCGATGCGCCCAACCACCCCTTGGCGATTATTGCCGATCAACCAAAGGAATAAACAGCTCCCCCCGCGGGGAATTCCCTTACACTGTGTTACTCGACGACGGATACGCCCGAACCATGACATGCGCGCAGCATCACCCCGGATCACAGGCTCGCTGAATCCAGAGTAAGAAGAGAGCTTCAGGGAAAGAACGTTAGCGTAAGAAATAGACAGGTAAGGGAGATACAGGAGGTCGTTTGGGTATGCGGCCTCCTGCGGGCGACAGTATCGCAGAATCCGCGCGGCTGTACAGGGTGGTACTCAACTTCTCCAGTTCATGCTGATCTATGCCAACCGTGGAATGAATGGAAACATTCAGAAGCCAGTCCTGCAGCGGGCTGGCAAAGGGCACACTATTGACGCAGGGTACAGCTGAGAAAGGACACCGTTGCCTGCGGTGTTGGCGTCAAACGCAACTGGTGCCAGAGAAACAGGCTTTCAGAACTGGCCAGTAAAGTGTCACGCTCCTCCGCCATGCTCCACAAAAACGGGCCCGCATAGGAAGTTGCCGTCATGGGCAATTTCACTTCGCCCTGCCCCGGCGCCCCGTAACTCAGTTGATAACTGCCGGCGCCACCCTCATCCAGATGCTGCGGTGCCATCTGAAAGACCACCTTTTCCCCTCCAGCAGCGCACTGCCCTGCGCCATCGCAATGGCGGGTGATCTGGCAGTCAAGAATCCGCAGTCTGCCTTCTGCCAGCGCGGATCCCGCAAAAAACCCGGACAGGCACAGGCAACCTGCCAGCAGAGCCACAGGTCGGCATCGATGCCGGGCGCACGCAAACATGGTCATATTGTTCAGTTTCTCCTGCTTGGATGCCGACCCCGGCAGGGCCGCTGATCAAACCCAGTTCAGCACTTCTTTCTTGTAGCGCTGCAGCTCTTTGACAAAGACCGATTCCTCACCACGCTGCGTATGAATAAACACCCGGCGTCGTGCGCGCGTCAGTGCCACATAGAACAGCCGTCGCTCCTCCGCATCCGCAAACTCTTCCTTGTCAGCCAGAAAGCAGTCAATCAGGGGATCGTGGGGTTTATTGGAAGGAAAGCCTGTTTCCCCCTGCACCACATCCAGCAAGATGACGTAGTCTGCCTCGCAGCCTTTGGCTTTATGTGCCGTCATAAACTCCAGACGCAAACCCGGATAGCTGTCGGCCCATTCGCTCACATCAGGTTCACTGCGATTCATCCTCGCCAATAGCATGACTGACACGGATTTTTCTGTTTGCTGATTCTCCTGCTGTATTGCCGCCAGTGCCTGCCCGATGACTTCCTCTTTCTGCCCTGCCAGCAGGACGATCTCGGCACGGTTGCTGGAGGTCAGACTTTGCAGGGTTTTCGGCAACTGCGCCGGGTTACTCTGGACGAAACGGTTGGCCACTGCCGCAATACGGTTGTTGAAACGGAAGGTGGTACCTAGCACGACCTGCGCGGTATGACCAAAATGTTCGGCAAAATTGAAGGTCAGCCGCACATCTCCGCCGTTGAACCGGTAAATGGCCTGCCAGTCGTCACCCACGGCAAACAGGCTGGTCGATGGATCTGCCGCTTTCAGCGCCTTGAGCAGTTCGGCTCTTTGCGGGGAGATATCCTGAAACTCGTCTACCAGCAGATAGCGGTAACGGAAACGGTGCTGCGTTTTGCTATGAAAGTTATCTTTGGCCAGCGACTTCCAGGCCACCCGGATCATGTCGCTGAAATCCATTTGCCCAGCGAGCCTGAGATACTGCTGATAATGCTTCACCAGCCCTTCGAGCAACACAGCAAAGGCTGCCAGGCGTCGCCCCTCCAGACTCAGATCACCACTTTGCTGCATGTCCTTAAGACTCAACCGGCTTTCCTTGAAGCGACTGAGACAGTCTGCCAGCAGCTGGGACAAGCGCCCTATTTGCCCCTGACGTTGCAGCTGCTCCAATACGGTCTGCGGTCCCCGCGGCTGGATAAGCTCCTTCCATGGGCGCTTTTGCGTTCGACAGGCTGCCTTGAGCCGTGCTTCCAGCAACGCCGCCAGCCCTTCCTGTGCCTCATGACTGTAGGTACAGATCAGCGTAGTGCCACAAGCGGCATGAACTTCACGCTTCCACTCCAGCTCCTGTCGGTACAGGCGACTTTCTGCGTCTTTTGACTGCTCGTCACTCTCCCCAACATGTTCGAGATAGATATCCAGCTGGGGCAGATAGAAGTCAGGTCGGTAAGGCTTGTTCAGCACCTCGTGGGTGTGGGGATACCCTGGCTCATACTGGTATTCGATACCCAGCAGAAACAGGGTGTTGGCAATCTCCAGCTCGCCATAACTTTTTACCCGCTCCCCGGCCAGCGTGCGTACTTCCTGCTCACGCACGTAGCGCTGATAGGCTGGGAAGCCGGTGAAGCATGCTTCAGACTGCAATGGATACAGATAATAAGCGGCGTAAATGACCAGATGCTTGGCTGATTTCAGCTCGGCAAACTGACTTTGCAACCAGTCATCGACAAAGCGACGCATGGCACGTGCATCAGTCGCCAGTGGACTTACCGTCGCCTTCTGACCGGGGATGGCATCCATCAGCTCCTTGCCAAAGGCATGGAAGGTAGACACCTTGATCTTGTCCAGCGCAGCACTTTTTGCCGCATCCGGGGCCTTATCCATGTACATATTGTCGGCTGCAGCCGGTTCAGTGGCGAGCAACGGCTTGGTGGACAGTGAGGGATTAGCAGAGCGTAACGACCGCTGGCGTTCGGTATAGGCTGCCAGACGCTGCGTCAACTCCAGGCTGGCATCCTTGCCGTACGCCAGGATAAGAATCTCTTCTGGCTGCGCCAGCCCTGCCTCCACCAGCCACGCAGCCTTGGCACACAGGGTACTGGTTTTGCCGGTTCCCGCCCCCGCCAGAACCAGAACATTATCCTCATCTGTCAGGCATGCCAGACGCTGGTCCTGAGTCAGAGGATGTGCTTCCAGCTGATCAAAGAAGGTCTTGAAACGGGCTTGCTGCTGTTCCATCAGCATCTGGTTGAAGGTGTGCCGACAGCCTTCCGGGTCTGCCAGTAACCTGGCCAGCGCGCGCATCGCATCGGTGACTTTCAGTTGCAGATCTTCAAAACGGTCCAGCAACTGAAAATAGGGAGCAATCTCGGCAAAATGCGGCAGCCAGTCTTCTATCTGGCTGTGACGCCAGTAACGCTGACGCCCGGCCATTTGCAGCTCGAACTGCTCAGCCATTTCCAGCATCTGCTGATGGATACCCTTCAGTTGCGCCTGGCAATAGACCTGATGAGCCTCCTGCAGCCATTGCCCCCAGTCATCCAGACCGGACTGACGAAACAGTCGCAGACGAAAATCGCCCCAGTGCAGGCGGTGGAAAACCCAGCCACGTTCAAGGCGGACGCGCTGGTCCACTTCAGGGATGGGCAATAATTTACGTCCAGCCTCCAGGCCAGTTTCATGAAGGGTCAACGCTCTGGTACGCATGTAGCAGCGGTTTAGCCAGTTAAGCGGTAACGTGGGCAAGGGAATTTCCTTTTCTTAGAACCTGTACATACTCTCGCGAACCATAGCCAAACATGGCGGAAAGCACTGAGGAAGTGCACTTTGCTGATAGCAAACCGGCATTCCGAAGCTCTCTCCAACGCCGTGAGGCCAGCACGCAGAAGATCGTGTACTCGCTCTTAAAATTTTTGTGAAAACGTGCGCTCAATACGCTGCGCATCAGCCACACAGCCTCGATCTGCCCTGATGGGCCTGATCGTCACACGCTCTCACAACACTACAGACTGCCTGGGCACGATAACCAAGTTACATCGGAATAGCCATGACAGGACTGGAAAAATATACAGCAAAAATATAACTTTTTGTGCCTGCATATCGCTGAGCGCAATAGGTTTCTTTAGCCGTCTTGCTCACCTCATGCTTGCATTCGCCCTGCCGCTCAACGGAAACTCTGTGCCCCATGTCTATGCAGTGAACAGGTAAGCTTCATGGCCCTCAAGGCAACCGTCTTCAAATCCGAACTCAACGTCAGTGATATGGACCGTCACCACTACCAGTCCTATTCGCTGACTCTGGCACGTCATCCTTCAGAGACCGATGAACGCATGATGGTGCGGTTGCTGGCGTTTGCCCTACGAGCCGATGAACAGCTGGAGTTTTGCAAGGGCCTGAGCAATGACGAAGAGCCCGATCTCTGGCAAAAGCAACTGACTGGCGACATCGAGACCTGGATTGAAGTGGGGCTGCCGGACGAGCGTCGTCTGCGCAAAGCCAGCAGCCGCGCACGCCGCGTGGTGGTGTACTGCTATGGTGGCCGCAATGCAGGGTTGTGGTGGAAAGGGATCGAAGACAAGCTGCAACGTTTTGACAATATAGAAGTCTACAACCTGCCAGAAGAAGCGACGCAATTACTGGCTGGGCAGACCGCACGCACCATGGACTGGCAATGCATGATTCAGGATGGGCAGGTGTGGATGAACAGCAGCGACAGCAGTATTCAGGTTGATCTGGAACGTTTGAAATAAGGGTTTTCCGGTCGCCCAGACCAGACTGGAGTGGGCTTTCACAGGCGCGACTCGACTAACCGCACATCAGTCATGTGCTCCTGATGTTTGCCCACGCCCTGTGCAGATGCAGGTTGGATAGTCATCACACTTCAGGATGACAGGAGAGGCACGCTGAGGCCTGCCTCTCCTGTCATACAACACAATACCCTGAGTACATCAGCGTTTTATTTCGCCATTGCTGGCTGCCCGCTACCCTGCTGAGCCTGTCGCAACAGTTGCCGTTGCATCGCCTGCTGACTGCTCATCTGCTGCTGTCGGGCGGCTTGCTGTAACATCATGGCAGCCCCCGCCGATTGCTGAGCGGCAAGGCCATCCACCACCGCAGCCTGTTCGTGAGTCACAGGTGTACCACTGCCTTCCGGCAGGACAGACTGCTGGTCTGTTACGGCATCAGTCGAAAATAACCGCCCCCGCATCTCCGCTGAGCTGGGGAAGCCATTGGTACTGGCCCCGGTCAGGGGTGCCGCCGCTGGCGTCTTACCCGCACCCGGATTGGTATTGGCACTGGGAATCGCTGCATTGGGCGGTGTCACATCCTGCATTTTTGCATTGGGTGAATTGATGTCCAGCGAAGGGCTCAGCCCGGCATTGTCTGCATGCACAGCGGCAGAAGACGGTGCGACATCCCCGGTATTGAGAATCACCGGCAGGCCATCTTTGCCGCCAATAATGATCATCTTGCTGTTCTGCGAAGTCGCCAGTGCCATGGTGGCATCAATACCGCGCAGGCGCAGATACTCAGGTGTAATGGTTTTTGCCACGATGTCCTGGAAGGCGCGAATACCTTCCGCCTCGATGATCTTGCGATCCTTTTCCTTTTTCTCGCGGGCAATACGGAAATCGTATTCAAGCATGGCCTGATACTGCTCAGCCTTACGCTCGATGGCCTGAGCGACCTTGTCAGGCAGCTTTACTGAACGAATCAGCACGTCTTCCACATTGACCAGTCGGCCATGGGAACTCTGATTGATCAGGGAGTTGCCCAGCTGCGTCACCATGCGTTGCAGAATCTGCGCCTGAATGAAAGCACGGGTTTCGGTGTAAAGCTGTTCAGGGGTATAGCGGGAAATCAGTTCCCGTGCATGGGAGCCAATCTCCGGATACACCAGAATTTCGGGATAATCCGGGCCCACCAGCTTATGCAGCATGCCCAGCGCGTCCTTGTTGACGCGATAGCGCACGGCAATCTCCACCTGCATGCTCAGACCATTGGATGAGATGGTGTCGTACACCCGCGCACTGTTCTGCAGGCGGGTGTCATAGATATACATTTCATCCCACGGGAAGATCATATGCAGACCTTCGCCGTAGTAGTGATCGGTAACGGTACCGCCAAAGAAGCGCAGCCACAGCACGCCAGCATGGCCAGCCGGTACGTTGATAAAGATATTGGGGGCGAGAATGATCAGGCTCAGCACAAACATCAGCATGCTGATATAGATTGGCATCGAGTGTCGCTTCAGCCATTTACCGATACGAAGCGCCCGCTCCTCGCGCCAGGCAGAAAAACGTTGCCAACGGGAACCACCCGTTTGCGAAGGCTGTTGCTGAGAAAGATTGGTTTCCGTCATGGTCCGCCTGTGTTGTCCCGCTTCCCTGTTACTGATGATCTGCTCGCAGCCATACTGACTGGGCTGCTACTACGCCACGACCGGCGTTTAATCCAGATCCAACTTATCAAGCTTCTGACGAAGCTCACGTGAAGGACGACTGACGATCTGCACCAGGAAGTCACCTACTGGGGTGATAACGAGAGACAGAAGGAAATGACCGAGAAAGCCAAAGGCAGTCCTGCGCCCCATCAAACCGCAAATGGCGCAGGCGGTCAGATAAAGAATGGCCATGATAATCGGCATCGGTGTCCCTCAAGGCAGTGACTGAATCTGCACTCTGTATTAACAACGTGTGTGGAAGACACGTTATATGTGAATGAAGATGGAGAATCTATCCGGCAAACACGTTCAGACTGAGCAGCGGATGCACCTTTCTGTCTGTTGGATCGATGTACTGACAATGACAGGCTGGCACGCTACCGCGTACCAGCCTGCTGTCACCACAAGAACGTGTTCACGATCTAAAGGGATCAGGCAGCAGCCTGAGCCGCATCGACACCCTTGGCTTTCACTTCTTCAATCGTCTCGTTGACTTCAGACTGTACTTTCTTGGCATTGAAGCTCAGGAAATCACCGCCTGAAGCGAAATGACGATGGAAAACCTTACCCACAGCATAAGTAAAGGCAGAATCAAAAGCGGGCATGGTGGCCAGCGTGATCGCAGTGCCGATCACAGGCGTCTTGCGCACCAGACGGCGCACCACACCTGAAGTGACCGTCTTGTAACCCAGATAGCCAGAACCTGCGCCTGCCAGCAATGAAGTCACGGCAGATTTGCCTGCGTTGGCCTTGAACGGCACGCCGTACAGATCGCCCAGTTCTTTCAGCATTTTCAGCTGAACAGCGATCAGCGCGGCAGTGTCTACGAAAATAAAGGGAATTAGCCCGGCGCCCATGGACCAATAGCAGTTGTGGCGAATGATCTTGCGTGCCTGGGCATCAAGATCCAGGCTGATGACAGCCTCCTGAACCTCAGGCTCCACTGTCGTTTCAGCAGCGGCTGCTTCCACTTCGGGTGTGGGTTTGTCCTGGGGTGTGGGTTTGTCCTGGGGAGTGTCTGTCTTGCTGACCATGGTGTTCTCCTTGAATTAGCAAAAGTGGATCAGCTAAGCCGTCCACCTGATGGCTGTCATTGTCAAATAGCCGTTGGCGCTGGGTTACTCGATTCACGGTCACCAAGCATCTTTCATCACCCGCCTTCGGCTTTTACTTCTTCCTATTGAGGAGACTGATCATGACGTTACGACGACAACGTGTGTCTTAACCTCATGCCTCTCTTCGACCCGCTCTCTCCTTGCAGAGAAAACCGTCGATACCACCTGTGAGCAATCCCCATTAGCAGACACCATGAATCACGCAAAAACTACCCCGCCTGATCAGAGTGTAAGCAAAAGTAAGCTAAAGATAGGCGCCCCATGTGCAGGCGTCAAACCTCTGAATACAAATCAAAAAAAACCTTTACTGAGTGATCCTACCCGGAAAGCGTCAATTTTTACCCATCGCGTTACACGACCAGGGTTTTCACGGGAAGAATACCGGTAGCCCTGCTACTTTAAACGCACTTTACGATAAAAAATTGACATCAATTTAATAAATCGTAGCCAATAGCGGGTATATCCCTGTTCAGTTGCACTTGTGCAGTATGCATTCTGTCCTCCCGGAGCCAGACAATGACCGGACTTACCGGCAAAGTGGCGGCCGCCTTGATTGCGGTTCTGGCCATGGCCATCACTCTGACCACCACGCTCAATATTCTGCGTTACGAAGAGGCCTATGACCGTCTGGTCACTCAGCGCCTTGATGTCATCGCCAGCGAAATCAAACGTGATCTGCTGATCGGTATTGATCTTGGCCTGCAGCTCAATGCACTGGAAAACCTGCAGGATATATTGCAGCGTCCAGTGAACCAATACCCCGATTTGGCCAATGTGGCCGTCTACAACTGCAAGCGACAGCTGATTGCCAGTAGCGGCGATACGCCAGCGACCGCAGCGCCTTCATCCGTTGGTACACACTTCAATAAGAACAGCGCCACAGTCACTGCTGCACTGACCGACAGCCTGGGCGCGTGTGCAGGATACCTGAGCATAGCCCAGCATGATGACGTCTTTGCCGCCACTCGCGCTTCTGTGCGCCAGACGCTGATCTGGGCAGGGCTGATCGCCATGCTGGTGGCACTGCCGTCGCTGTATTTCATCGTACGTTTGTTCCGGCGCCACAACCGGCTGCTTGATGCCCTGAACAGTGATGCCAGTCAGCTGGAGCGTCAGGAGGCTCTGGATAACCTCACTACTGACGACGCCATCAGTGGCGATGAGGCCTTGCTGAAGGCCTATGTTGCGGCCCGTGAGCCATTGCGCAGGGCCCTGCAACAACCACACAACAGCCCGCTCAGAGAAGGAGAATCAGCATGATTCGGCGCTGGCTGCTTGATCCGGTCAACCGCTTACTGCTGCTGACCGGCGTAACCGTATTGCTGGCCCTGAGCTTTATTTCCGCTGTGGCCATTTTCAGTAGCGGCCAGACACTGCTGCCGCTGCTGGCACAGAAAGCCGATGCCGAGACCCGCGTCGTCAAAGACAAACTTGAGCGAGCCCTCAGCCTTGGTATTCCCCTTCAGCATCTGGTCGGTATCGATGAGCTATACCAGCAGCTGGCGGCCAGCGATTCCGATCTGGATTTTCTGGTGGTCAGTACGCCAGCCACCGGGACAGACCCTGCCGGACAAGTACTTTACAAGACCGGTAGCGGTGCCAATAGCGCGACTGACGTTTTGGCTGCCCCCCTCAGCCACCCTCATCTGCATCTGGATCTGCCTGCCTATCAGCAGGTACGACAGGCAGTACTGGTGACCAGCCAACCCCTGCTGCTGGGTGAGCAACAGGTAGCTACGCTCTATCTGGGTCACCCGCAACGGGCCTTGTTACGCCCACTGCTGGATAACCTGCAAGATATCGGCATCGTATTACTGGTGGCCCTGCTGCTGTCGTTCGAGCTGATGCTGCTGGTACTGACCCTGAATCTGTCTCTGCCCACCCGCACAGCCATTCGGGTGCTGGGTGACGTCGCTGAGCAACGCTTCACCCTGCTCTACGGCTATCTCAATCGCGATGCACTGGGTCGCCTGATGCAGAACGTCAACGGCATCATCCGGCGCGGTGCAAAAGCCGTCACACCACAACTGACCCGGGAAAATCATCTGGTCGGCGTACGCCTGCTGACCTTCCTGTTCGTCTTCGCCGAAGAGCTGGCACGCCCCATCATGCCCTCTTATTTTGCTGATCTGGCGGCCACTGTTCCCGGCCTCGATGTGAACGTCGGGGCCGGTATCATCATGGCCCTGCACATGATGATCGCAGCCGTGGTGCTACCCGTTGGCAGCCTGATCTATGACCGCATCGGCAGACTGCGGCTGTATATGATAGGCGCCATCCTCGCGACCCTCGGCCTGCTGGGCACCGGACTGGCCAACAGCTACTGGGATCTGGTGTTCTGGCGTGCCCTATCGGCTATCGGCTATGGCACCACCTTCGTTGCCTGTCAGGGCTTCGTGCTGGAGTCCACTACCCGCCAGAACCGTGCCCGCGGCACGGCGATGATGCTCAGCGGTCTGATGCTGGCCGATATCTGTGGCCCGGCCATTGGCGGCATTCTGGTCAGCCATATCGGTGCTGCCACCACCTTCCAGATCGGTGCCTGTGCGTCACTGCTGGCCGCTCTGGCGGTTACCCGCCTGATGAGTGGTGTCGCCGACCATCGGGAAGCACCGCCCAAGCTTACCTTTGCCGCGTTTGGTGACACCTTCCGCAACCGCCACTTTCTGGCACTGCTGTTTCTTTCGGCCATTCCCGCCAAGCTGTTTCTTAGTGGCTTTCTCTACTATCTGGTGCCTCTGACTCTGATCAGCTCCGGCATTTCCGTCGCCGATGTCGGCCGTATCCTGATGCTGTATGGTCTGGTTGCCCTGCTGGCCGGACCGGCTCTGGCCAGTATCACTGACCGTCTGGAGCGCCCCATTTACGCGGTGATCGTCGGCAGTGCGCTAACAGCAGCCGGCATGCTGTCACTGACACTTCACCCTTCCGTCCTGACAACCATTGCAAGTGTTGTCTGCCTTGGTGTAGGTCAAGCCCTGTCGATTCCAGCTCAGATCAGCTCAGCCATCACCCTGTCGGCCAGTGCTATTGAAAAACATGGTCAGGGGCCGGTGATCGGTTCCCTGCGCCTGGTGGAGCGCCTCGGTGGTGGTACCGGCCCCATTGTGGCAGGCGCACTGGCGGCCCATCTTGATGCACAGGGTGCCGTCGCCATCTTCACTGCCATTGCCTGGAGTTGCTGCCTGTTGTCACTGCTGATGGCGTTACCCGGCCGGCGGGAGACCTCACCATGCTGAGACGACAGCTGCTGACACTGTTATTACTGGCGGCCTTCACTACGGCCACATCGGTCGTCACCGCGGCGACTGCCGCAGAAGCTAAAGTCCCCCGTATCGTGATGCTGCTCTGGCGTGGAGAAACGCCCGTTGAGCAGGGCTTCAAGACCTACTTTCACGATCATCAGCGACAGGCGCAGTTTGAAGAAATTGACCTGCAACGTGATCTCAGCCGACTGCCTGCGGTACTTGAGCAGATCAGGCAGAATCCGCCGGATCTGGTGTACACCTGGGGTACAGGTGTCACTCTGGGTACCGTTGGTCGCTGGGATGAGAACGACCCCGCCAAGCTGCATGACATCCCGGTAGTGTTCTCCATGGTGTCAGCACCATGGAAGACCGGTATTGCCGCCCCCGAGGGTCAGCAGCGTGCCAACATCACCGGTGCATCGCACATCGCTCCGCTGGCAACCCAGCTTAAGGCCATGTCGGTCTATATGCCGGTACAGCGGCTGGGGGTGGTGTTTACCCCGACGGAGCCCAACTCGGTCAGCTCGGTGAATGATCTGGAGAAGGCCACCCAGGCCGCAGGTATTCAGTTGCTGCAGGCACCGGTACCCAATCTGGCAGACGGTACGCCAGACCCGGCTTCCATACCCTCGCTGGTTGCCAAGCTGGCAGAGCAAGGGGCCAATGTCATCTACATTGGCCCCGACAACTTCGTCGGCACCTACCGCCAGCAGCTGACATCAGCAGCTCTGGCTCACGGCATCCCCTGCTTTACCGGCACCGAGCTGGAAATTCGCGATGGTGATGCCATGTTCGGACTGGTCAGCCGCTATGACCTGGTCGGTCGGCTGGCCGCATCCAAAGCCGAGAAAATACTGTTTGAAGGCCAGTCAGCCGCAAACATTCCGATCGAAACCCTCAACCGCTTCAGCTATCTGATCAAGATGCCTGTCGCCCGCAGACTGCAGCTCTACCCGCCGGTATTGCTGCTGGACTACGCCGAAGTACTGCAGTAATTGCCGAGAAGTCCATGAGCAGAGCGCCTTTATCCTCCCCACCTCACATCCAGACACTCAACCTGTCACACCTGCAGGCCATTATCACCCTTCATCATGAAGTGCGCGCCCTGCTGCACCCGAGCCTGATTGCGGCGGAAACCGACGACTACTTCGCCGACCATCTGGCCCGCTGTGGTCGGATTTATGGCATTTTCGCCGACGACCAGACAGACCGTCTGGTGGCTTATGGGGTATTGGGCCTCCCCGGCCTGCACGATCCCAACTTTGGCACAGATCACGGTTTAAGCGAGTCCGAACTCGGTCAGGTCGCGCATATCGATGGTGCAGCAGTAACGCCAGACTGGCGAGGTCTTGGCCTGCACCGCCTGCTGATTCGTCATCGTGAAGTGAAGGCCCGGGACTTTGGCCGCACCCTGCTGCTGTCCACCGCAGCACCGGGAAACTTCTACAGTCTGAACAATCTGCTGCAGTGTGAACTGCAAGTGCGTGGGATCAGGCAGAAATTCGGTGGGCAACGCTTTCTGCTGCGTAAGGATCTCAATCAGCCGGTGACCGCCGCTGATGACGACGGGCAATGGACTGATGTGCAGGATGCCGTTGCCGTGACAGTAGCATTACAGCGGGGATGCTGGGGGTGGCAGCTGCGTCGTGCTGATAATGATCAGACTGATATATTGTTTGCCCCGCCAAAGCGGGCTTAAATGATGGCCACCTGTTTTCTGGCAGCCATGCCGACAGGCACGTGACAGGACCCGGATCATGCAGACGTTCAGGAGAGCGCAATGGATCAGCAACACCTTGTCTTTGAGCATGACAACCCTTTCAAGGCCATTCGTCTGGCACAGGCCAAAGAGCTGGTAGAGCGCTACGCCTCCTATGCCGCCGTAGGCTGCGTCATCCCTTTGCCTCTGGTGGAAATTGCCACGCTCAGCGTGTTACTGATGAAGATGCACAAGGCGCTGGCCGAACACTACGAGCTGCCGTTTCGCTATCGTGATATGCGCGCTGTTCTGATCGCCGTCCTCGGCGGTGCCACACCGACCGGTGTCGGCAATCTCACCACCTCGGCGCTGCTGAAGTGGGTCCCCGGTGCCAACCTTATCGGTATTGCGACTGCTACACTCGCCGCCTCGGTGATTACCCGGGTGATTGGCCTGGGCATCATCATCAGTTACGAGTCAGGAGAACCTGACCTGACACTGGATCTGGATGAACTGCGTCAGCAATATCAGGCCGCCAGCGTCTGATGATGAGATTAACAGCGCCGACGTCTGCGGTTACTGATCAGCAGACTCATCAATATCGGGTGGGCCTTTGGGACCGCCATCCTGCAACCAGCCAATTTCCCGCCAGTAACGGGCCGCGCCTTCGTGGAAGGGCAGGAAGTTACCCACCTCAAACATTTCTCTGGCGTTCAGCATCGACAGATTAGGCGTCTTAGCGCGCAGCACATCGAGATGTTCCATCAGCGAGCGCGTCAGCCAGTAGACAATGTAGGGTTTGACCGGCTCATAGGCGACCAGCGATGCCTTGAAGCCATAAGACTCAATGGGTTGATCCTGACCGGGGTAAAGATTGGCCGGTAAGGTCTGGTGAGAATAGTACTGGTGCTGATGCAGCAGATTTTCCATGCCGTCACCGTTCATTCCCACCAGTCTGGCCCCGCAGAATCGCGCCACATCATCCACCACCTGAGCCGGATGACCTATCCACACCGGGAAAGCATCGATGTAGCCACTGCATAACCCCTGCGCGTTGGCATCCTGAGTGACAGCGTCAGCACGGCCCAGATCAGCGGGTTTGAGGCCATAAGCAGTAAGCAGCTCCAGTGCCTGATTACGGCTGGCACTGCCCTCCGGGCCCAGATTGACGCGCTTGCCACGCAGATCAGCGACGCCATGAATATCCGAGTTTTTGCTCACCACCAGCACGCCCATTTCGTTATGCAAGGACATCACTGAGCGGGCACCGGGAATCGGCTTCTCACCGTTACTGGCGTAGTAGTTGGTATCGGACTGGACGATGATCATCTGCGCCCGGCCCTGAGTCATCAGGTCACGGTTGCTGCCGACGCCTTGAGAGCGCAATGCCACACAGCGGATATGATGCTGGTGGTACGTCATGCTGAGGGTGTCGCAGATGGCACTGGCGACGTAGTAATAAACGCCGGAGGTACTGCCACTGTAGATGGCGAGAAAGTATTCCTTCCCCTGCGGTACTGTGCTGATGGCAAAGGGGTCGGGCACGGCTGAAGACGCAGCATCACCGCTCTGGTACTGGCTGAGCGGAATAGCATCAGGGCTGTAGGGTAGCGCCGCTGGCGCATCCTGCGCCCAACTGATCTGGGAAAATATAACAAGACCGGCACACCGCAGCATGCGGGACAACAACGAGTGTAACTGTAACTTCAGACCGCACCAGGCTGGTCGACTCATGGTTCCTTTTCCTCTCCAGAACACCAATAACCCACTCTGACTCTTGCTGCTGATACACCGCAGCAGTAATAGCAAACCATCGACCTTGTTCAGAACAGGTTCGGAACAGGACCTGCCAGGGACTGGCAACACTATGTGGCTGACGCGTGGCATGTCGTGTACAGACTCCCAGCCCCTCGCGAGTATAGACAATGGCCCAACTCAGTGTCAGTCAGAAGACAACCCAATTGCGCCAGAACCTGTTAAGTTACCCTGCAGAGCCATCATCCGTCAGTGCAGAGGAAATGCGTCCATGTCTCATCCTTTCCAGTTAATTGCTGGCAATGCCTTGCTGCGCACCAGGGAAGACCCCGTCAACCCGGTGTGGGACCACGATCTCAATGTGGTATTACCCACGCAGGACATGCAGCACGCCGCCATTACCATGCATCACTGGCCGGACTATCGCCCCACCCCGTTGTATTCACTGCCTGCCATGGCGTCAACCTTGCAGCTGGGCCAGCTATGGGTGAAGGATGAATCACAGCGCTTTGGCCAGGGCGGAGTAAAAGCGCTGGGTGCCCCCTATGGATTACTGACCCTGCTCGGTGAAGCACTGCTGTTGCCACCCGAGCTGATTGCTAACGGTCAGGCTCATGATCGTTGTGCGGCGTACACTGCCATTGCCGCCACCGATGGTAATCACGGGCTGGCACTGGCATGGGCCGCGAAACGGTTTGGCTGCGCTGCCCATATCGTGCTGGGACAGGCAGTCGATGAAGGGCGTATCCAGCGTATCCGCGACTGTGGCGCGGTGGTGGAAGTCATTCCCGGCACCTACGATGACGCCGTATTACTGGCCGAACAGCGGTCCAGAAAAGATCACCACACCCTGCTGATCACCGATACCGACTACCACGGTGGCTTGCCGGTGACCCGGGCCATCATGGCAGGCTACAGCGTGCTCGCGCAGGAAATGGCAGAAAGCCTGCACCTGACGCCTCCCACTCATGTATTTCTCCATTGCGGCGTTGGTGGGCTGGCCGCCGCGGTGGCTGCCGGGCTCTGGCATGTACTGGACCATGCTCCCAACGTCATCACCGTCGAGCCCACCCGCGCGGCCTGCCTGTTTGCCAGTCTGGCTCATGGCCAGATAATGCAGGTGCCCGGTGATCTGAGCACAAGAATGATCGGATTGTCCTGTGGTTTGCCATCGCAACCAGCATGGCAGATTCTCCGCCGCTGCGCCTCGGGGGCGGTGACCGTCAGTGATGAGCTTTCACTGCAGGTACAGCACACGCTGGCAAGAGGGATTGGCAGCGACCCGCGCATCCTTTCCGGTGACACAGGGGTTGCAGGCCTGACAGGCTTATGGCTGGCCGCGCAGAATCCACTGCTCCAACAGGCATTTGAACTGAATGAAAACAGCCGGGTCTTAGTGATCAGCAGTGAGGGGCCGCAACCCGGTCAGGTGATCTGACGAGGCTCTCTTTGTACCTAGCTGCTGGCGGCACACTAATGCCATTGCCAGCACATCCATCTGCGCGCACACTTTCCGGCTCTTCCGCCTGACGTTTATCTGGCCGGTCACAAGGATCTGATGATGGTCAAAACACCGCAACGCATACTGTTCACCACCGTTCTGATCAGCGCCATGAGTGGCACCGCTACCGCGGTCAACGCAGCGCCCATCATTTACTTCAATGACACCCCGGATGAAGGTTCGCTGGCGTCACCACTGGCTCCGCGTACCAGCGCCGAAGGGCTGGTGATTGATGACAGCAAGGCGCAAGTAAGTCTGGTAGCCGCCACATTCACCGACACAGTACGTGAACAGGACGGTGCAAAGCTGCACTTTCTGACCAGCACCACGCCCGCCTCACTGATGCTGGTTGATATTCCACAGTTACATCCGGGCGCAGTCACCGAATTGCTGACCGGTATGAACTTTCTCGATAACACTCTGGGCTTTGATCTCGCCGGTCGCCACTACCAGCTGCAACGGACCGCACAGCAGCAGGATGACTGCGACAGCCGTGTGGTCCTGCAGGAAGGCAATCACCAGCAGGTGTTATTCGACGTGAAACAATACCTGCAGCAGCACCCGGAGCCCAGCTGTGACGAGCCTTCCTTTGCTATCTACTGGGCCGGGGATCTCGACCACGATGGTAAGCTCGATCTGATCACCAACTTCAGCCCCAAATACAGCTACGTCCCCATGCAGCTCTGGCTGTCCTCTGCCGCGCCCAAAGGCGAGCTGCTCAGGCAGGTGGCCCAGTACGAATCCTATAGCCAGTAACACATCAATGCTAACCGCTACCGGCCACGGTGCCGGTGCCGGTGCCGGTGCGGCTCATCCTGTCGCCGCAACACCAGCTGAGCTGCAGGTCTTATGTTTAAATCTTGTCGGGAAGCCGACGGCCTCCGTAAGTTTTGCGAGGATCTATATTGCCGACGGCTGTGGCATCGTTGTAAACCTCTCGATGCATCCCCTTGCGAAGTTCATTCTCTGTGGGGATGTGCTCAAATACGCGCCGCCCTGACCTCGGTCCGACGGTGTTGATTTCCTCAAAGGGAATACCTTTTTCATTCTCCCCTCTGACCTTCAGGCCATTCAGACTATGGGCGGCGTGAATCAGTTCATGCCCCAGCGCCAGCGCATTACTCATTCCCAGATTGCGCTCCAGCCTTTTCGTGCTGAGATTAAGCTCAGGGTGAAATTGCTGGGGATCGCCCCAGCGCAGCGATAAATCGGTATGGTGGGAAACAAACGAAACGGCGCCCGCTGCGGGCAAATAGGTTCTGTGCCCCGCCTCCACCTCAACTCTGGCTGTCGCCAGCATTCTGGAAGCGCTTTCACCCTGCCGTAACCCCGTCTGACTGCCAGCATCGCGAATAAACACCGGATTCTCTATCTTGCTGCCGTCAGCTTTGACATCAAAAGCATTGAACAACGCCTGACCTGCACGGGTTTCGGCAAGCTGCGTCAGATGCTGGCGAGTCTGGGTAGCAAAATCGGCAAACTCTGCTCCGTTGGCATGGGTGGTGTGCTTGTCATCACGGATGATGGCGATGTTACCGGAGAAAGGCGACCTGACTGTCTGCATCGGCAGCAGCGCTTCTCGCTGCTCTCGTAACTGCTGAGGAGTAGGCGCAAAGGGTGGCCGCGACGGATCACCAACAGGCTTGAGCGCTACGGTAGCTGAAGGTGCTGACTGGGCGGGAAAAGGACGGGTTGCAGCCACATCCGGCACCGGCCGGGCTGGCTCCGTGATCTGGCCTGACGAGGTGGTAGCAATATGAGCCGAAGACTGGGTGGGATGAGTTGTGACCATGTTACGGCTCCCTGAAATTCAGACTCAGTAATGGCGGCTGGGACGGGTTTCGCTGAGTCATCTTATCGGGAGCAGCATCCGCTATCTCCAGCAGCCGCTGAAAGCGGGCTGCCAGCATATCGGCATTGTCCATTACATCTGTCAGCTGTCTGTCCCATAACTCGCTGCCCGATGACGGTACGCTGTCGTCACCGAGGTCAGATACAAAGGTGTAGGCCAGCATCCGGTTCTGCTCATCGAAGCCAAGCGTCCCCTTGATGGCAATGCTCTGGTAAAGATTTAACGCCAGCGCCTCCTCCATCAGCAGCGATGAATGCTTACCCTCCAGTGACAGTAATGGGCAATAAAACAACAGATAACGGTGATCGGATGACAAGGTCAGCATTACCTGCTGGCCCGACCGGCTCTGCAGGTAACAGTTCAGTCTGTCGTCGAGCCTGGTACCTTCACTAAAACGCGCCAGCCATAGATTGATTGCGTCTTTATGTCGCTTCATGGCACCTCCCCTTCGTCCTAAGATTGGGTGAGGTTTGCCGTGAGGAAGTTCCTGACCGTTACAAGGTGACGGTATTGGGTGTCAATACCACTTGCTTTACTACCTCCTCAGCCCGCTCCGCCACATAGAAATGCCCGGCCTCGATAACCTGCATCCGGAAGTCGCCTGCCGCCAGTTCCTGCCAGCGTGCTACATCCTCCGGCAAGGCTTCCTGATCATAGCGGCCCGCCAGCGCCAACAGCGGACAGTCAAATCGTGATGTTGAAGGACGGCTGAAGGTTTCCGCCAGCTCAAAGTCAGCACGCAGCATGGGCAGCAGCAACTTCATCATTTCATCATGGGCCAGCACCTCGGCAGCCGTTCCGCCCATGCGAATCAGCTCCTGCCGAAACGGCTCATCGGCCAACAGGTAAGTGGGTGACTTGAGCGGGGGCAGAAATGGCGGACGCCGGGCAGAGACGGCAAAGCACTCAAGGGGATAACTGGCGGCCTGCAGTCGCAACACCAGATCATGGCCAATGGAGGCTCCCATGCTGTGACCAAATACCGTCAGCGGTACTGGCTCCAGTGCCAGTATCGCCTCCAGCAAGGCATCGACGATGACGTTCACATCGGCAATGGGCTGCTCTCTGATGCGCCGCTCACGCCCGGGCAGCTGGGCGCACAGCATTTCCATCCCGGCTGGCAGATAGCTTTGCCAGTTACGAAACACGCCGGCACCGCCGCCCGCAAAGGGTAAACACAGTAAACGCCGCTGTGGCCGGATAACCGGCTGAAAGCAGGTAAGCCAGGGCGACGGGCCACGGTGATGGCTGATCATTCGTGATGGCTCCCTGCACACCCGGGCTCGAACTGGCCTTCATTCATGGCCAGAATCTGATCGGCCAGATCAAACCAGCGATCATCGTGAGTGACACAGATCACCATCTTGCCGCGTGCCCTGAAGGACGGCAGCAGCTCTTCATAGAACAGCTTGCGGAAATGCGGATCCTGATCAGCGGCCCATTCATCAAGGATCAGCACAGGTTTATCTTCCAGCTCAGCGACCACCAGTGCCAATCGCTTGCGCTGACCGGCAGACAGATCGACGGTGGTGAAGGCACCATCACGGATATGCACTTTGTCGGCCATCTCCAGCTTCTGCAGCAAGGCCTCGGCCCGCGCCAGCGCTTCCGGTGCCACGCCATACAAGCGGCGGAACAGGTAATAGTCGGCGAAGACTGCCGATATCTGATCGCGCCAGGCCTGCATCTGCTCCGCTCGCAATGCTTCGCCATTCACCTGCAACGCCCCCTGCTGCGGGTGCATCAGGCCGGTGAGCAGACGCATCATGGTGGATTTGCCCGAGCCATTGCCACCTGTAATAAAGGTGATCTGCCCACAGCGAAAACGGGCATTGAGCGGGCCTACAGCAAAACCGCTGTCGCCATGCTCACTGGGGTAACGATAGCGAATCCCCTCCAGTGCCACGTCCTGAACCGGTGCTGACAGGGGCTCGGCAGATTCGTCCACACCGTCCGCCAGTGCCTGCCGCAGGCGCTGCTGTAAACCCTGCATTTCCTGTAATGAGTGCTGTGCATCGCCCACTGCCGGAATGGCCTGAGCAATCATGCCGATAGGGCCAATCAGGAACAGTACGGCCGTGGTCGCCTGCACCACACTCTGGTGAAATTCGCTGGTGAAGATCGGCACCACAAACACCATCAGCCCCACCAGCAGATAGAACACCAGCTGGATCAATGCCGACTCCACCGCCCAGCGTGCCTTGATGGCAGTCTTGGCAGCACGGGCATGGGCCGATACTGCCGCCAGCTCACCGACCACCTGCTCGCCCCGCAGCTCATTCAGCCGCACTTCTTTAAGCCCGCGCAACAAACCACTGAGCCCGCCAAACAGCTGACCTTCCTGAGCCATCACCTCGCGGGTCGCCAGCCCCAGTGCAGTCATGCGCTGCAGATGCAGGCCGATGGCAAACAGCGTAAAGCCTGCCGCCATGACAAAGGCGGTCATCGACAACCAGGCCAGATACAGACAGACAAACACCAGCATCGCCATCTGCTGCGAGCCGATCACCAGCAACGGCAGGCTGCGGGAAATGGTCTGGGCATCCTGAGTCAGAGCGGCATACAGCGGCGCACGCCCAATACTGTCAATCGTCTGAATATCGGAGCGGCGAATGTCTTTGACCATCGCCAGCCGCATACGATCAATCATCGCCTCCACTTCACGGGCAACAATGGCCGTCACCGCCTGCTGCGACAGCGCAAACAAGGCTACCGTGACCAGAAACATAAAGGCCAGTCGCAGGCTGCTGCCACCGGAGGCCACCAGCGATGAAGCCATGTTGATAATGCCCAGCAGCAGCGTGGTGGACACCGCCGCAACGACGGTCAGAAACAGCAGATAACGGGGATTGGCGCGCACTTCCTGGCGTAATAACTGTAACAGCGGCATCAGACCACCTCCCCACTACGGCGTGTGGCCTTTATTTCGGTCAGTTGACCCTCTTCCAGATGCACGCGCCGGTCGGCAGCATCAAAGTAATGATCATCGTGGGTGACGGCGATCACCGTCAGTCCGCGTCGTTTCAGCTCAGGCAGAATCTCGTAGTAGAAAAAGCGACGGAAATGCGGGTCCTGATCGGCAGCCCATTCATCCAGCACCAGAATGGGCCGCTTCTCCAGCAGGGCTACCAGTAACGCCAGCCGTTTGCGCTGTCCGGTGGAAAGATTGATATGAGCAAAATGATCGCCGTCGATGGCGGTTACCTTGTCGATTTCCAGCCATTGCAGCAGCTGCCGGGCTTCGGCGGAATCCAGCTCAGGCACGCCGTGCAGCCGCTGGAACAGATGAAAGTCGGTAAATACCGTGGCAAACATGCCGCGCCATGCCTTCAGCGTCGAAGGTCCGATCTCTTCACCATCAACACTGATCTTGCCAAAGTGCGGGGTGTAGAGGCCAGTCAGCAGCTTCATGAAGGTGGACTTACCGGAGCCATTACCGCCGGTGACAAACACGATCTCACCACGTCGCAGCTGCAGATGGATCGGGCCAACAGCGAAAGGCTGTTCACCTTCCGGTGCGGGGTAGGTGTATTCCAGCCCCTTGAAATGAATGGTATCGAATGTCTGCGGCAGAGGCCGGGGCGTCACCACCTCCGACGCATCCGCCATCGCTCCCAGCTGACGGTCCAGCGCCAGCATACGTTCAGCCGCGGCATTGCACTGCGCCAGTATGGCCATGGTCTGAATCAGCACACCCACCGGGCCAATCATGAACAGCACAGCCGTAGTGACCTTGACGACTTCATGGCGAAAGTCATCGGCATAGGTGGGCACCACAAACACCACCACGGCCAGCAGGGTATAGAAGGCAACCTGACCGAAGATGAACTGCTGAAAACCATGAATCTGTACATCGGTACGGATAGCCGTGGCGCGGTCCGTCACTTCGGTAAACGCCCGGCCAAAATCCTCACTGCGCGCGCTGGACAGACGAATTTCCTTGATGCCGTCAAACAACCCGGTGATGCCTTCAAACAGTTTGGCCTCTTCCACCATCATGTGCTGATAGCGCTCCATCAGACGCTGGCCCAGTCCGGCATACAGCCAGCCCCCCACCAGCGTGACGGCCAGCACCATGCAAAATGCCAGCGGTGACAGCCACAGAATGTAGATCAACACAGATACCGTCAGAATGGCCGAGCGCAGGGCCTGCGCCAGATACTGGGTATTCTGCGACAGGGTCTGGGTAGTCTGGGTAATACTTTCAAACAACCTCTCTTGCCCTACCCGCTCCATCTGGGCGTAATCGGCCCGGCGAATGCGGTTAAGCAAGCGCACCCGGAACTGGTCGATCACTGTCTCCATATCCGCACCCAATCGGGCCACCAGATAAAACTCACCGCCAAAGAATGCAGCGGCAGTCAAGGCAAACGCAATCGCCAGCGGCCAGTCAACCTGATCATAGCCAGAGCGGGCGATATGCTCGGCAGCGATATTGACCAGTGCCAGTAGCACCACACTGCCGACCCCGGCGACAAAGGCACTGCCGAGCAGACGGATACGTGGCGTCCCTTGCTGGGTGGCCAGTAATTCAAGCACTTTCATAAGGCTGGCAGACGTCCTTGGCAAAAGAATGAGTTGGCTGAAGAATGGATTGTTTTTAAACGGCTTTGGCAGGAATGTAAATTGGCGCCGGACAGCCAGTGCAGATCATCACACCAGTTACTGAGTTGCCGGGCACTGAGGGTCACCACGTTCACGTCGCGTTCTTCAACGCCTGCGATGGCCAGCGCCAGACGATGGCAGGGGCTCACATCCTGACAGTACAGCCGCCATTGCTGCTGATCGACCTGAGCACTAAGCGCCTGACCTTCGCTATGCAGCTGGATGCGCTCAAGCCCGATGCCCAGCCCCTGCCCGTCCGCCTTGGCCACCGCCTCACGGCAGGTCCACTGATGAAAGAATGCTTCGGCAAAGTGTTCACTGAGCTCATCAGGCAGCGTAGCCGCCACCTGCTCGCCGAAGGCGGTCACGGCCAGCTCACGATCCACACGGGGACGCAGCCTGTGCTCAATATCGACACCGACCTCCATGCCTGCGGCGGCAATGGCCAGTGCGACCTGCCCCTGGGTATGGCTGAGATTGAATGCCGGTCCATCGACCAGCCAGGGCTTACCTGAGGGTAACGCTGAAAAATACAGGTCTTCAGGTGTGCACTGCCGGATGGCAGCCAGTGCCAGCCGCTTCAGCGCATGAGCAGCCGCCTTGGCGCGCCGGTCCGCAGGGCGTTTCAGGCGTGCTACCTGCTGACATTCGCTCTCGCTCAATACCTTCAGCCAGTCAGTCACGGCGTCCAGCTGAGCATCCTCGCCCACATCCACCAGTAGCAGCCAGACAGTGCCCGGCAGCAGGGTGAAAGTCCGGGCAGTGTCAGCGAAGGGTGTGGGGGCTGAAACAGTCAAATCCGTTGTCAAAATAAACTCCGTATTGTCACTGTGCGGTAATGCCTATGACGAATGGGTAAACAGGCGGGAAGACAATCCACCGGTAAGAAAGCATAGCGTCCGGAGGCTTTTGCAACGCCGTATCACCGAGGTGCAGCAGAGCGTGAGCACGCTCCAGCAGCGGCTCACGCTGCTGGAACATTCCCGGTGAACAGGCTCAGCAAGCTGACCTTCACGCCACCGCGGCACGCTTGCGATACTGAATCTGGCAATAGTCACGCACGTGTCCGGCCAGCTGGCTGATAAAGGGCCGCACCAGCATCTGCCCGTGGGTGCCTTCCATCCAGCACAGATGCACCTGCCCCTGCGTCACCTGCCGCCAGCCGTTGTAGTCATCACCGGGCAGATGGGGCGACATGCGTGTCAGCTCTTTCGGCTTGACCAGCAGAATGTCCAGCTCATCCAGTGCCGGTGCTTTATAACGTACCGCCGCCAGCGCATTGTTCTGGAACACCGCCAGCAGCCGTCGCATGGATTCACGATCGGCATTGTCCGGCAGCATATTGGAGCCCTTGCCACGCTCAACCAGCAGGTCAAGACGCTGCTCCGGTGTCAGTGGCCGCAGGGTTTCCGCATCGACCAGCCCCAGCTCCTCAAACAGATCGGCCAGATAGTCCGCCTCATCCTTGCGCAGCAGGGTTCTGACCCCGTCCGGCACGGCAATGGCGTCGAACAGCATCAGCTCGCGCACATCCACGCCCATACGCCGCAGCCGATAGGCCGCTTCCACTGCCAGCAAGCCACCAAAGCTCCAGCCCGCCAGACGGATGGGGCCTTGCGGCAGCGCCTCACGAATAGCAGGCAGATAGGCGGCCACCATATCTTCAACGCTAGGCAACGGCGGCAACCCTTCTTCCAGCCCCTGCGCTTCCACCATGTAAACCGGCTGATCAGGCCCGAGCTCTTCAGCTAATGCCTGATAGCACAGCACGTTGCCGCCCACCGGGTGGAAACACACCAGCGGTACCTGCGAGCCTTCCACATTCACTGCCACCAGCGGTGAACGGCGATGGGCCTGCTGATGGCGCTGTTCGATACGCTGTGCCAATGCCGCGACACTGGAACAGACAAACAGGTCAGCCAATGGCAACTTAATATCAAACTCACGCTTGAGAGCGCCGAGAAAACGCACCGCCAGCACACTGTGGCCACCGAGTGCGAAAAAGTCGGCCTGCGCATCATCAATCACCTGCTCCAGTACTTTGCCCATCAGTACTGCTACCGTCTTCTCGGTCGCGGTGGTCAATGGCTGCTGCACCTGCGCCTGACGAATATCGCTGTCAAAGGGAGAAGGCAGTTTGCTCAGATCCAGTTTGTCGTTCCCTGTCAGCGGCAGCTCCTGCACCGTCAGCAGCCATGAAGGCAGCATGTAGGTGGGCAGGCAGCCGTCGAGGTACGTCCGGCAGGCTGCAGCATCAAAACCTTCATGGGGAATGATATAGGCCACCAGCGTCCTGTCGGCGCTGCTGTCCTGCTGACCGTTGCGTGACTCCGGCGCTCTGGCTACCACCGCCGCCCGGCGCACATAAGGATAGCTGTGCAGCGCCGCTTCAATATCGCTCAGCTCAATGCGATTGCCGCGTACCTTGACCTGTCCGTCCTCACGACCAACGTAATGCAGCAAGCCGTTACCCAGCCAGCGGCCCAGATCACCGGTGCGATACCAGTGTTGACCCAGCTCATCACGCAGGAAGCGGTCAGCCGTGAGCTGATCATCATGCAGATAACCACGCCCGACACCGGCTCCTCCGATCTGGATTTCGCCCACCACGCCCACCGGGACCGCCCGCCCACTGTCATCACAAAGGCGGATGCTGACCCCCGGAATGGCGGCGCCGATGGGAGGTGGCAGGGTCTCCTGCCAGTTGCGTGCGGTCATGATGTGCTGACAGGCCGAGACACAGCATTCGGTCGGGCCATAGGCGTTGATCAGACGATCATCGGCATGATGTTCAAAGCCATAGAAACGTCGGGCCAGCTCAGCGCCGAACACTTCGCCGCCGAGAATAAAGGTCCGTGCCATGCCCTGACCTGTGGTGTGCAGGCGACGGCTCAGGCCGCTATCGGTGGCCTCCCAGTAATCCAGCAGCAGGCCAAACATACTCGGTGTGGCATCAATCAGGTCCAGCTGGCGCTGGACGATAAAGCGGTGCAGGGCTTCAGGCTCACGCCGACTCTCTTCATCGGGCAGATGCAGGGTGTGGCCGCCAAGCAGCGTGGAGAATATCTGTACCACCGAGGCATCGAACACCAGCGGTGCGCAGCAGGACACCTGTCGGGCAGGCTGCGCATCGGCGCTGTCCCAGGGAGAGTTCAGCTGGGTGGTATTGACCGCGTGAGCCAGACTGACCACGGAGCCCTGATTGATCATGACGCCCTTGGGCTGACCGGTGGTGCCGCTGGTAAACAGCACATAGGCCAGATGTTCACCATTCACCGCCGGCCAGCCCTGTTCGGGGGCAGTAGTGCTGATCAGCGCGCGGCGGTCATGGCGGTAGCGATGCAGAACGCTGGCTTTTTCCTTCACGACCTGCCGGCCATGATTAGGCAGCAGCAGCGCATCAAAGGTATAGGGTGCGGGGTCAAAACCGGGAGCATCAATGGCACTGACTTCGCAGCACAGGCCGCGTTCCTGTGCCCAGTCCTGAACAAACTCAGCGGGGACAAACAGATCCTCGATAAAATCAAGTCGGGTCTGCATACCGGAACCCACATGCTCACGGGCAAACTGGGCCAGGTCAGCCAGATACTGCTCACGCCGCTGCAGATTCCACAGGTTGCCGAGATAGATCGCCCCGCCCTGCGCCAGCAGCCCCTGCACCTTGCTGAGCACCTGGCGCAGATAGCCAAAGCCCGGGAAGTTCTCTACCACGCTGTTGAGGATGACGATATCGAAGGAGCCCGCAGCAAAGATGTCGATATCATGGGCAGCCAGTTGCTTACCCGTCACCTGGGTCAGCCCCAGCTGTTTGGCCACTGTTTCAACCCGTTCGACATTGCGTCGTGAAAGGTCACTGGCCACATACTGACCGGCCAGCGGAGCCACATGGCGCATGGTAAAACCGGAGGCGCAGCCAATCTCCAGAATGCGCGCTTCACCCGCGACAATGCCCATCCGCTGCAGCAGTGTCGCCACCTTGTCATGTGCATTACGGCCAAACGCCGCCATCGCCTCTTCACTGATGGGGCGACCGGTAAAGGCACTCTTCCAGCCTCCGGCCTCGACATCGTCAGCCCTGTCACCGGCCAGATGATCCCAAAGTTCGGTCGACATCAGCGACCCGTGTACCTCGCTGAGGCCATCAATGTCCTCGCTATCGACACAGAGTACGTGCTGCAGGCTGACACAGCGCCACTGCAGCTGATGCAGATCGGCTATCTGCGCACTGTCGGCAATAACCAGTGGTATCTCTGCCTGCTCGATCTGACGCTGACGGCGCAGCAAGGGTACGCCCGGGTCCAGCGGCACCCAGGCACAACCGGCACGCAGAATACCCAGTACGGCGGCAACGAACCGCCAGCTGCGACCGGTCATTACCCCAACGGGGGTTTCCGGTGCCAGCGGCAGATGCAGGATAAAGTCAGCAATACGGCTGACTTCACGATCCAGCTCGGCATAACTCACCTGAGCACTGCTATCGGTGACAGCAGTACGGTCAGGATGGCGCTTCACCATAGTACTGAAGCGGTCGATGATCGACGACGCCGCCCACTCCAGAGACGAGCTCGCAGGTGTTAACGGCGCAGGCGCTATGGGGTCGTCAAACAGAAAATCAGCAATCTTCATCGGTAATCCTTTTGGCCTTCGTACCGGACCGGTGGATTGCTTCCCACCGCGCCCGGAGTGACTTACTTACCTGTCGTATCAATGCCTTGTGGCAGGCCCATCCTGCCGCTGCGTCATTTCATGGGCCGCAGCAGCCCCCGCAAAACGTACATAGAAACTCAACCAGCGCTCGGCAGTCGCCGCATCAAACAGGTCGGTGTCGTATTCCAGCGTCAGCCGCACCTGATCACAGCCATCGGCCTGCGGCTCCTCCGCATAGAACAGCAGCAGATCATGCTTGGCGGTGGTCTGCGCCAGAATCTGACGAATATCTTCCTCAAGCATGCCCGGCTGACCGGCTGGCAGCAGCGGTAAACCTGCCACATTGTCCGCAGCCAGTGCACCAAACTGCTGGTACTCAAACACCACATTGACCAGTGGCTGACGGTTGGACTGACGTTGCCGCCCCAAACCACGCACCAGTTCATCAAAGGGATAGTCACGCTGGTCAAGCGCCTCGACCATACGCTGCCGTGCCGCCACAATCAGCGGCTCCAGCTCGGTATCGGCCGTCAGTTGCAGGCGAATGGGCAGCACATTGACGAAGAAGCCAATCAGCCCTTCGGTTTCCAGCCGGTCACGCCCCGCAACGCCCATACCGATCACCAGATCGTCCTGCCGCGTCAGACGATAGAGCACGGAGGCGAACAGCGCCATGCCCACCGCTGACACGGAGACCTGTAAGCGCTCGGCCATCAACCGCAATCCGGAGGCCACGCCCTGCGGCAGCAGGGTTTGCACACAGGCACCACGGAAGGACTGTACGGCCGGTGCAGGCCGGTCAGCAGGCAGCGCTATCTGCTCCGGTGCCCCCCGCAGCGCCTCACTCCAGTACTCAGCCGCCTGTTGCCATTGTCTGCTGGCCTGCCAGGCGGCGTAATCCTTGTAGTGAATGGGTAGAGGCGGCAGCTGCGGCTCACTGCGGCTTTGTGCTGCCCGATACAGTTCGCCCAGCTCCCTGACCAGAATACGTGATGACCAGCCATCACCGACGATGTGATGCAGCACCACCAGCATCAGCGCCTCGCTGGCGGAGACCCGGATCACCCGTGCCCGAATCAGCGGCGGCTCGGCCAGATCAAAGCCTGTAGCGGCTTCCTGCCGGGCCAGACGCAGGGCTTCTGCCCTGGCGTCAGAATGACAACTGACATCATCCAGCTGCACGTGCGGCACGGCCTCGGTGATACGCTGCATGATCTGCCCATCATCCTGCTCGACAAAGGCAGTACGCAGCGGCTCATGACGCCAGGCCAGTGCCTGCAGCGCCTGTTGCAATAGCTCGGGCTGCAATTCAGCACTGACGTTAAAGGCAAATACCATGTTGTAGGCACTGCCGCTGGGGTCCATCTGTTGCAGCAGATACAGACGGCGCTGTGCATGGCTGGCAGGGTACAGTTCCGCACGGGCAACGCGGGGAATCGCTTCCTCGGCGCCCTCATGCTCATTGCCCTGCTCCACGCTGGCCTGCGATTCCAGCGCATGGGCCAGACCGGCCACACTGGGGTCAGCAAAGAACACGGCCATGGGCAGGCGCACACCGCAACGCTGTGCCAGACGATTGACTACCCGGATAGCCAGCAGACTGTGACCGCCCAGATCAATAAAGCTGGTCGCCGGGTCATCCACTGGCTGAGCAAACACTTCACTGAACACCTCCGCAACCAGACGCTCCGCGTCGCTCAAGTGCATCTCACTCTGATCATCAGCGCCAGCGCGCTGGCTGCCCAGCGGCAATTCGGTCAGTCGCTCAGGCTGCTCCAGCCAGCTCAGCAAAGTACGGCTGTCAGTTTTGCCGTTAGCGGTCAGCGGCAGGGCCGACAACTGCCACCAACGTGACGGCAGCATGAATGCAGGTAGTCGCTGCCCCAGCCAGGCGCGCAGACTGGCAGCCTGCAGAGGCTGAGCCTGTTCACTGGGCGTAATGAAAGCCAGCAGGCTTTGCTCATGACAGAGCACCGCCACACTGGCAACACCCGGCGCATCAGCCAGCACCTGTTCGATTTCTTCCAGCTCAATGCGCAGACCGCGCAACTTGATCTGGCTGTCATTGCGCCCGCCAAACTCGATCTGGCCATCACTGCGCCAGCGCGCCCGGTCACCCGTACGGTACAGTCGTTGTGACGGCTGCTCAGGATCACTGACAAAGCGTTCGGCGGTGCGCTCAGGCTGCTGCCAGTATTCGCGCGCCAGACCGAGACCGCCCAGATACAGTTCGCCCCAGACGCCGATGGCTGCACGCTGGCCCAGACCATCGAGGATGACGGCTTGCGTGTGAGCCAAGGGCCGGCCGATAGGCACGCCGCCTTCCTGCCCAGCCAGTTGCTGACGGGTGATGGGATAGAGGGTGGCAAAGGTGGTGCACTCGGTAGGACCATAGCCGTTCCAGCACTGCACCTGCGGACAGGCCAGCAGCAAGCGCCGGATATGAGGCAGACTGAGCGCCTCACCACCGACCAGCAACGTACGCAGGGTACGGAAGCTGGCTGGATCGTGGTCTACCTGACGATTGAACAGGCTGACGGTCATGAACATTCGCTCAATCTGCCAGCGTTGCAACGCCTGCCCTAAAGTACCGGGGTCCAGCAGCAACGGGTAATCGATGATGCACAGGTGTGCACCACGCAGCAGGGTATTCCAGATTTCAAAGGTGGAAGCATCAAAAGCCAGCGGCCCGGCCTGCCCGACCCGCTCGCCCGCACGAGGCTGCAGCGCCTCACCCCCATGTAACAGACGCACTACCGCCTGCTGGGTAATGACCACGCCCTTAGGCACACCAGTAGAGCCGGAGGTGTACATCAGATACACCGGCAGATTATCCACGTCATCCGGCTGCGGCAACCGCAACTCAGTGGCAGGCAGTAATGCTCGGGCCGTTCCTGACTCGATGCGCAGCAGCTGGCCAGTTACCAGACCCAGCTCCTCTTTGCCCGCTGAAGTCATGCATAACAGGGTAACGGGCTGATCAGCCAGCGCGTCAGCCCCCTGCTGGTCAACCAGCGCCAGTCGGCAGCCACTGTCCTGCAAAATCAGCCGGTTCCGTGCCGCCGGGAACGCCGGATCAAGCGGCACGTAGGCAGCCCCCAGCGCCACAATCGCCAGCACCGCCACAATCGCAGGCACACCGCGCTGGCAATGCAACGCCACCCAGTCTCCCGGCTGCACACCTTCGCCCTGCAACGTGGCGGCCAGCAACAGCACCTGCTGTTGCAGTTCGGTGTAGTTCAGGCTGAGGTGTTCATCACTAACGGCAGCCTGTGCTCCATGTTGCGCCACCGCCTGCGCAAACAGCTTGAACAGACCCTGCCCCAGTGGCAACGGCGGTTGCTCGCCCCGCTCGAAGTCTGCCAGCCTCTGTCGCTCTGCTGCAGGCAGCAAAGGCACATCCGACAGGGGCGTATCGCCATTACCGACCATCTGCCGCAGTACTTCGCAGAACTGCTCACCCAGTCGCTGCATCCGTTCTTCGTCAAACAGATCGGCATAGTAGTCCAGCACGATGCTGATCCCCTCGGCCTGATCGCGGACAAAGATCGACAGATCATTCTTGCAGTGGCGACGCTCCAGACCGCGAATCTCAAATGCCGGTGCCTGCCCGTCTTGCGCCTGAACACTGAGCTGGCCGGCACTGGCGAAATTCATGTAAGACAGTGACACCTCAGACAGCATCGTCCGCTCCGGTGCAGCAGGTGGCGCCAGCTCTTCCAGCAACTGCCCCAGACTGTATGCCCGGTAACGCATGGCCTGACGGTGCTGCTGGTGAACATGGGCCAGCAACTCGCTGACCCGAGATTGCGCCGCCACCTGCAGACGCAGCGGCAGCAGTGACACCATCATGCCCGGCACCCCGATAAAGCCATTGACATCACGGGAATCGACCGGCACCGCCATCACCAGCTCCTGCACACCAGCCAGACGCTGCAACAGCAATGCCCAGGCTGACAGTACCAGACTGAACATGGTGACCCGCTGCTGTGCGGCGAACGTACGGGCCTCACGCACCAGCGCCGGTGGCAGGTTAAAGCCACTCATGCCACCGTGATAGCTGTGCTGCGGGGGACGACGCCGGTCAGCCGGCAGGTCCAGCAGGGGTAATGGACCCTGATACTGCCCCAGCCAGTAATCGCGTGACTGCTGCAGCCGGTCTTCCCCCTGCTCCAGCTCACGCTGGCATTGCAGGGCGTAATCATGGAGATAACCACGCGGTGCAGGCAGTGACTGCCCCTGATACAGCGCACCCAGCTCCGCCAGCAGCATTTCGATACTGCTGCCATCAGCCAGACTGTGGTGAATATCAAAGAACAGCACACGCTGCTGGCCGTCTTCCAGCACCTTCCAGCGCACCGGTACGCCCTGCAGCAGGTCGAAAGGCTGCAGCAACGCCTTAATTCTCTGCTGCAACGCCTGTTCATCAGCGACCCGCTCCACGGTCAGTTGTGGCATGGCAGCTGACAGTGGCAACACCTGCTGCAGCCATTCCGACTGCAGGGCAGACGGACTGGCATGGGGCAATTCAGCCGCTACCACGTCCGCCTGAGGCTGACCGCGCCCCGCACCACCGTGGCCGTCATCCCACTGCACCTCAGCCTGCGCCGACACCAGACAGGTCCGGAGCAAAGGTTGTCGTGCCGTCAGCTGCACAATGGCACGTTGCAGGCGATCAAGGTCAACCTCATCACTGAGACTGATCACATGGGGCAGATTAAAAGCCGTGCCCATTTCACCGGCCTGTTCGGCATGCAGCACCGCAAGCTGATCCCAACTCAGCGGATAGCGCCCGGCAAAACGTTCACCTTCACTCAGATCAGCTGCCGCCGTCTGTTCGCTGTCATCAGTATCAGCCGAACCGACAGGTGGCTGGCTATCGGTGCCTGCGGTGTCGCCAGCCAGTTTCTGCACCAGTGCCCCGACGGTAGCCAGCTCCAGCAGATCCGCCAGACTCAGCTGCTGCCCGGTGCGCTGACCGATCTTCTCGACAATCTGCATACCGGTGATGGAATCACCGCCGAGCGCATAGAAATCATCATCGACACTGACCTGCTCATAGCCCAGCACCTCGGCAAAGATGGCACTGAGACTGGTGGTCAGATCAGTCGGTGAGGATTCAGCCTGTGCCAGGCGCTCAGGCTGTGCTGCCAGCGTTGCAGGCTGCATGGACAGAGAAAGTGGTTCAGATGCTTTGGAAGCAGCAGGAAGACTGGCGATGATGGCCTGCACCGAGGCCAGCTCCAGCAAGTCGGCCAGACTCAGTTGCAGTCCAGTTTGCCTGCTGACCCGTTCGACAATCTGCATGCCGGTGATGGAATCGCCCCCCAGCGCATAGAAATCATCGTCAACGCTAATCTGCTCATAACCCAGCACCTCAGCAAAGATGTTGCACAGGGTCTGGCTTATATCCGCAGTACCGGGTGCGACTGCTGTAACGGCCGTCTGCACGACGTCAGCCTCGGGTACCGCAGCGGTTTTGGCTACCGATGACGGCTCGGGCTGAGCGTGGCTCTGCGGCTGTGCCTGCGTCAGTAACGCCGGGTCAAGCACCACGACTTGTGGTTGCCCGCTAGCCAGTGCCCGTTGCCAGAGGATGGGCGCCTGCGCCGGGGTGATAAACGCCCCTTTGTGCAGAGGCACGTTGAAGCGTGCTGCCATGCCCTGTTCAGCCAGTGCGCACCAGTCGATACTCAGTGCCGGCTTGCCAGCAGCACGGCGCCAAGCAGCAAAGCTGTCCAGCCAGGCGTTGGCTGCGGCGTAGGCACTCTGCCCCGGCGCCCCCAGTACCGCCGTTAGACTGCCAAAGAGTACAAAGGCCGTCAGCGGGTCATCCCGTGTCAGGTCATCCAGATGGCGTGCGCCGTCCACTTTGGCCGCCAGTACCGGCGCAAAACTGGCCAGACTGCGCTTGGCCAGGAAGCCACCATCGGCGGCTCCGGCGGTATGCACCACCGCGGTAATGGCCCCCAGCTGACTGCGTATCTGCTGCAGGGTGTCGGCCAGCTGTTGATAGTCACTGACGTCGCAGCGGTACAGTTGCAGTGCCACGCCTTGCTGACGCAGGGCGGCCAGTTGTGCCTGAGCTTGCGGCTCCAGCTCTGCTTCACTGCGGCGACTGAGCAGGGCCAGTTTCACCTTGCCCTGCGCACTGAAAGCCGGTGCCAGAGCCAGAGCAAAGCCGCCCAGACCACCGCTCACTACACACACACCCTGCTCCGGCCAGTTTCGTGCTGACATGCTTGTGGCAGCGACCTCTGCGGCCTGCACGTCTCGGCGATAGACCTGACCACAGCGCCACAGGCTGATATCCGCCAGTCGGTCAGACTGATTGAGCAATGCCGCCGCGCCGATCATGGCCTCTTCGGCGGCAATATCCAGATAGCCCACTTCCAGCAGGGCTTCTTCCTTACCAGCAGCCAGACAGACACCGGCAGCCAGTGCAGCATCAGGCTGTACCTGTAAGGGGTCGTGATCATCCAGACGATAGGCACCGCTGCCCAGCACCAGCACCCGGCAAGATTGCCGGACGCCGCGCAGCAGGGTTTGCAACGCCTGTCCGGCACGTTCGGCCAGCTGCCTGTCGGCGGACAGTGCCAGCAGCACATGCTGTGCCTGCTGTACATCATCACGACTGAGACTGTTTAGCGCACAGCGTTTTACCTGCGCAGGCAGATAACGAACAAAGGGCCAGACCTCAATACTGTGCTCATCCGTAATCAGCAGCGTACCGGCGGGCCAGCGCAGATCCACCGTCTGCTCCACCGCTTGCCAGCGCGGCAGCAGAATGGCAGGCAAGGCGTCTTCGGCTTGCCCCGGCTGGGCGAAACGCAACCCGCTCATCCGCAGGCACAGCTCACCGCTTGAGGGGTCGATCAGGCTGATGTCCACCAGCGCGCCCGGCTCTGCGCTGTGGCGACGACCAATGGCCAGCACCTCGGCAGGCAAGGCGCACAGCAGCTGCAATGACTCACAGCCCGACAGCACACTGTTCCCCTGTGCCATCCCCAGACTGGCAGCGACATCCAGCAATGCCGGGTGCAGTGCCAGCTGTTGCAGATCCGCCTCATAGCGGCTGGCCAGCCCCAGCAAAGCCAGACCTTCGCCACTGTGCGGGTCAGCCCAGAAGGCACGACGACAATCCCAGCGTTCACTGACCTGCAGTATGCCGTGATCGGTACTGAAAGAAGGAATCGGCTGGTGCTGACTGAAACGCTCCCGCAGTGCGGTGACATCCCACCGCTCCGACACCACAGGCTGTACAGACCAGTGCCCTTCGGCGGACACCAGCCAGCGGCCGTGGCTGTTGCGCTGCCCCAACTGCAGACGGCCATCGTCATGCAGCAACAGGCTGACCTGTCCCTGACCGGCCTGCAACGGACGCAACCAACGTAGCCCGGTCAGCGTCAGCCCTTCAGGGGACTGGCCCAGCTTGCGCAGCGCCTCAGCTACCAGACCGGGCAAGGCCATGCCCACCAGTGTGGCTTTGCCATTGAGGCGATGCTCGGCCGCAGGCCAGCAGGCCGGGTCTTGTAACTGCAGCGTAAACACCTGGGCATCGGCGGTCGCGGTGGGGCCGCTAAACCAGGGCTGATGGAACGACGGCGTACCTTTGGCCAGCGCAGGTTTGCACTGCTGACGGCTGAAAGGCACAAAAGGCAGATGACAACGGCGAGCTGGCAGATGCTCAGGCCAGACCAGTTCGCCACCGCTCAGCCAGCCCTGACAGGCCGCCTCGGCATCCGTCTGTTCGGCATGCCAGGCCGCCGCCGGAGTTAACGCAGGTGACGTTGCCCCACGCCGGGCAGCGACTTCCGCGACCGCTCGGTCATCCCCCGCCAGCAGCTGCATCAGGGCCAGCATCAGTTGCTGCCGGTCACTGACCGCCACAGCAAAACGCCAGCTCATGACGGCACGTCCACGACACAGGGTCATGGCCATATTTGGCAGCAGATGCGCTCCGGCCTGCCCGGCTTCACGCTCGGCCAGCCAGCCCAGCAGTGCCTGAGCATAGCTCAGCAAGGCTGCTTTGCTGCCTGCCGACAAGGCCACAATGGACCAGCCCTGCGGCAGAGCCATTTGAGTCGTTTGAGCCGTCGCGACAGGTGCAGCTTCAACCACGATATGAGCGTTGATACCGCTCAATCCGAACGAACTGACCCCCGCCCGGCGCGGATTGCCACGTACCGGCAAGGGTTGCAACTGCGCCGCTACCTGCACCGGCGCCTGATCGAAATCAATGGCAGGGTTAGGCTTGGTAAAGAACGGTTGCGGCGGTGCCTGATCGTATTGCAGGCAGAGTACCGCCTTGAGCAGACCCAGCCCCCCGGCAGCATGGTCGAGATGGCCGAAGTTGCCTTTTACCGAACCGATCAGCGCCTTTGGCTGTTCTGCATCAGTGCGGTTTTCACTGGCAGCAAAAGCCTGAGTCAGACCGCTGATTTCAATAGGATCGCCCAGCGCCGTACCGGTGCCGTGGGCCTCGATATAAGACAGGCTGTGCAGCGGCAGCTGAGCAGCCGTGGCGGCAGCCTGAATCACCCTGGCCTGTGCCAGCGGATTGGGTGCCGCAGCACTGCTGGAGGCACCATCCTGATTGACAGCCGAGCCACGAATAACCGCATGGATCGCATCGCCATCGGCTTCGGCAGCACTCAGGGTCTTGAGCAGAAACACCACACTGCCCTCACCCATGCCGGTGCCATCGGCCCCTTCGGCAAAGGCACGGGTACGTGCAGTGGAAGAATCGATAGTGAAGCCCTCCGCCGCATCGGACGGCAGCGGAATCAGCTTGGCCGCTCCCGCCAGTGCCACCTTACAGTGGCCATTTCGCAGCTCGGTGCAGGCCTGATGGACAGCTACCAGCGATGATGAACAGGCGGTATCCAGCAAGGCCGCCGGGCCATGCCAGTCGTTGAGGAACGACAGACGGGTGGCGATATTGGAGGGCACATTGAGGGCAAAAATCTGCTCGGCACGGTGAAGGTCGGCCTGCTCCAGCGCCAGTCGGTGCAGCATATTGCTGCCACCACCGACGAACACGCCTACGGCATCCCCGCGCAGCGCCTGTCCACCATAACCGGCATCCTCCAGCGCCATCTGTGCTGTTTCCAGAAACAGCCGTTGCTCCGGGTCGATCAGCGCGGCATCAGCCGGTGCCATGCGGAAGCGTCGCGGCTCAAAGCCGTACAACTCCTCACGATAGGCCGCCTGACGGAATTGCTGTGGTGCAGTGCGCCCCAGTGCTTGCGACAGTTCACGGGCCAGCTGCTCACGGGCAGCAGGCAAAGGCCGCACCTTATCCGCACCTTCGGCCAGCAACTGCCATAGCTGCTGCGGTGTCTCCGCATCCGCTACCTGCACCGCCATACCGATAATGGCTATGGGCTCGTTCAGCGCCCGCTGCGCCGGGGTGGAAGAAGCAACCGTCGCCTGCGCCCCTTCTCCCGCCAGCCAGCGTGCCTGTGCCGCCACGGTACTGTGGCTGAACAGGTCGGCTACGGTGAACAGATCAGGCCAGCGCTGTTGCAGCCGGTCATACAGACGCAGCAGCAACAGCGAATTACCACCGGCATCGAAGAAGCCGTCATCCTTGCTGAAATGCGCCTCCGGCAGAATGGCCTGCCAGAGAGCCAGCAGTTCCTGCTCCAGCCCGGCAACGGTGTCGCTCGGCTGAGATGCAGAGACACCCGCAGGTGCACGCTGATCCAGTGGCGTACCCGTCAGCGCCTTGCGGTCCACCTTGCCACTGCTGGTCATCGGCAGATGCGCCAGCTGGAAGAAGCGCGCCGGGAGCATGTATTCCGGCACCTGCAGACGCAGGCACTGACGCAGTTCGGCACTGGTCAGTACGCTCTCTGCTTCTGCACTTGTATTGGCACTGGCAGGCAGAATATAGGCGTGCAACTCGGTCAGCCCGGCTACTTGAGCGGGGACCACCAGTGCGCGCTCTACCCGAGGATGCGCCTCCAGTACCGCTTCGATCTCACCGCACTCGATACGGAAACCGCGCACCTTGACCTGATGATCAATACGGCCCAGATAGTCAATGCTGCCATCACGGCGCCAGCGCCCCAGATCACCGGTGCGATACCAGCGGCCATCCGCCACCTGCGGATCAGCGGGGAAACGTTCCGCCGTCAGTTCAGGGCGATTGAGATAGCCCCGCGCTACCTGTGGCCCGGCCAGAATCATCTCACCGGCCACACCAATAGGCAGCGGCTGCTGCTGGCTATCGAGAATCAGCACGCGGGTATTGGCGATAGGCTTGCCGATGGGCACGCTATCACCGCCCTGCCACGGAGAACAGGGCTGCCAGGTGACATCGACCGTGGCTTCAGTAGGCCCGTAAAGGTTGTGCAGCTCGGCACCGACTGACTCATGTAGCAGGCGATTGAAACGCTCCACCAGCGACAGATCCAGCGCCTCGCCACTGGCAAAGACATATTTGAGTGAGCGCAGACGCTCGACGGCAATCTTGCCGTCTTCCAGCGCGGTGAGGAAGCTGGCCAGCATCGACGGCACAAAGTGCATCACCGTTACCTGCTGCTGTTCAATGGCCAGTGCCAGCTGCTGCGGGTCTTTCTCACCATCCACCGGCAGCAGGGCAACCGTCGCCCCGGTCCACGACCACCAGAACAGTTCCCACACCGAGACATCAAAGGTAATCGGCGTTTTTTGCAGGATCACATCGCCCGCGCCCAGCGGGAACTGCGACTGCATCCACAGAATGCGGTTGACCACCGAGTGCTGCTCAATAGCAGCGGCCTTGGGCCGCCCGGTCGAACCAGAGGTAAAGAGCACATACGCAAGCTGACGGGCATCCTCCGGCAGGGTCACGTCTGACCAGTCTGCCGGGCCCATCTGTTCTACCAGCAGCGTGGTCACGGCATGGTCCGCAAACAGCGCCTGATGGGCCTGACTGGTCAGCACCAGCGTCTGCGTGCCTGCCACACTGAGGTCTTCCAGCATATCGGCCCGACGCTGCAGCGGATGCTGGGGATCAAGGGGAGAATAACAAGCTCCCGCCAGCAGGATGCCGTGAATGGCGACCAGCATATCGACCGAACGACTGATGCACAGCGCGACGGTTTGCCCCGGCTGTACACCGGCGCGCTGCAATTGCTGAGCAACACCTAGAGCACGGGCAGCAAACTCGCTGAAGCTCAGGCGCTGGCCCTGCTCACCAACGACTGCCAGCTGTTCTGGCGTGCTCAGTACCTGCTGTTGCAGCAACTGCGCCAGCGTCAACTCGGTCGGCAGCGCCGTCTCGGTGGCGTTGAAGCGGCTCAGCAGCGCCTGTTCCGCCGCCGGGATCACCGGCAGCTGGCTCAGGCTGTCAGGGTGCTGTGCAGCGACAACCGCCTCGGCCAGACAGGTCAGGCGGGCCAGCAGCAGTTCAATGGTGGCGGGGTCAAACAGGTCAGTATCAAATTCCACCTGCCCACACAGACCACCATGTTGCTGCGACTGCCAGAAATAGAACGCCAGATCGAACTTGGCAAAGGGGAAGTGGGTTTCCACCAGCTCCAGCTGCAAGCCGGGCAAGGCAGGCAGAGTGGGCGTGCCCTCCTGCCAGGCCAGCAACACATCAAACAGCGGATTGCGTTGCTGATCCCGCCCTGCGCCTGCCACCCGTACCATTTCCTCGAACGGCAGCTGCTGATCAGCAATGGCCTGCAGGATGGTGTCACGGGTCTGCTGCCAGTGGCTGTCGAAACTCTGCTGCGGTTGCAATTGCTGACGCAGCACCAGCGTATTGACGAAGAAGCCCACCTGCTCAGCCAGCTCGGCACGGTCTCGCCCGGCCACCAGCATGCCCAGCGCCAGATCGGTCTGCTGGGTGTGGCGATACAGCAGAACCTGCATGATCGCTGCCAGCAGGGAAAACGGTGTGCTGCCCGCCTGTTCTGCCCTGGCCTGCAGTGCAGCCGACAATGCTGGCGGGCATTGCCAGTCCATAAATGCACCACGGAAACGGCGCTGCAACGGGCGCTGGCGGTCCAGCGGCAGGTTCAGAGGCTCAGGCAACGGCGTCAGACGCTCACGCCAGCGCTCACGGCAGGCCTGCCCTTCGTCACTGCGCAACCACTGCCGTTGCCAGCTGGCAAAATCTTCATAGTGGCGCGGCAGTTCAAGGAGTTCGGGGCTGTTGCCAGCCAGTGCGGCCTGATAGCAGGCCAGCAACTCACGTAGCAGAATAGCCACTGACCAGCCATCGCACACGCTGTGATGGAAGTTCAGATGCAGCCAGTGACGCTCTGCTGACAGCTGTATCAACAACGCGCGCACCGGCGCTTCCTGTTCCAGCTGGAATGGCCGTACGCTCTCGTCGGCCAGACGGGCACGTGCCTGATCCTCAGTCAGGGCAAGACGCTGCGGGCGTAAACCGCCGGCTTCCGCCAGATACTGGCGTACGCCGTCGGCATCCCGTTCACTGCGCCGTGGTCGCAGACGCAGCGCGTGCTGGCGTCGTTCCACCATGAGCAGCGCCTGTTCCAGCGCGTCGGCATTCAGTGGCCCCTGCAGTTCCAGCGTTGCCGGGATGGAATAGACCGCGCTGTCCGGTGCCATACGCTGCAGCAACCACAGCCGCAGCTGACCACTGGACAGCGGGAAGTCTTCGCCGGTTGCGCGGGGAATCAGCTGCTGCTGAACGCGGGTATCGTGCAGCAAGGGTCGCAAACGGTCGGCCATCGCTGCCACGGTACGATCATCCAGCAGATCACCCAGTCGGGGGCGAATGGAAGAGGCACTCTCCAGCTCTGCCGCCAGTCGCATGGCCAGCAGACTGTGGCCGCCCAGCTGGAAGAAGTCACTCTGTGCGGTGATGACATCCTCCGGGAAAACTCGGGCGAAACAGCTTATGACCATGGCCAGCGCCGGGTCTTCCGTCAGCGGCAGAGCGCAAGCATCGACCTCAGCGCTGCGCTGAATGGCCTGGTATTCGCCCGCCTGCAACGCCGCCTGCACACGGCGACGGTCTTTTTTACCGTTGCGATTGAGCGGTAACGCGGTGGCCAGATAGAAACGCTCCGGCACCATATAGTCCGGCAGCTGGCGGCTCAGACGCGTGCGCCACTGCTGACAGCGGGCGGCCAGTTGCACTTCACCCACCGGCTGCGACAAAGTGCAGACCGCCAGCAGGCTGCGCCCGCCGCTGTCACTGGCAAGGTCGCTCGAAGGCAGGACCACGGCATCACCGATGTCATCCAGCGCGGCGAGCTGGGCCTCGATGGCGCTCAGTTCAATACGATGGCCACGGATTTTGACCTGACCATCACGGCGCCCACCAAAATGCAGCCGACCTTCGCTATCCCAGCGAACCCGATCACCGGTACGGTAGAGGCGTTCAGTCTGCATGGGGCTGGACGGATTCAACCCTGCCACGTCAACAAAGGCCGCGGCTGTCAGGTCATCGCGGCCGTTATAACCCAGTGCCAGACCATCGCCACCGCTATACAGTTCCCCCCAGACGCCCACAGCCACCGGCTGCTGCGCGTCATCCAGAACATAAACACTGCTGCGCGCCACCGGGCGGCCGATGGGAATATCCTGGGCCTGCAGATCAGCCGGGCTGATCGGCCACACGGTGGTAAAGGTGGTATTCTCGGTCGGGCCATAGCCGTTGAGCAGCTGCAGTGCCGGGCACGCCTGCATCACCTTGCGGACATGCTCAGGGCTCAGAGTTTCGCCACCGGTCATCAGTACCCGCAGCGGCCGGAACACCTCCGGCTGCTCATCGGCCATGCGATTGAACAGGCTGGCGGTTAGCCACATCACCCGGATGTTGTGCTGACTCAGGCACGCACCAAATGCCGTGGGATCAAACAGCGTCTCATCATCCAGCACATGGACACGGCCACCGTTCAGCAATGCCCCCCAGATTTCCAGCGTGGCGGCATCAAAGCCCAGCGAGCCTGCCTGTGCCATGGCCTCGCCGTCGGCAAAGTCGGCCTCGCTGATGCCGGGCAAATCGGTGTTCATCACCAGCCGGGCGACCGCCCGCTGTGGCACCACGACGCCCTTGGGTTCGCCGGTGGAGCCGGATGTAAACAGAATATAGGCCGCATCTTCACCATGACGATAAACCGGCTTGACCGGTTCGGCAGACGGCGTTAGTGACGGTTCGTTCACCAGTAACAGCGGCAGTTGATCCGCCAGCTCAGTCATCGCAGCCACACGGGACTCATCCACCAGCAGCAGGCGACACTCGGCCTGCTGCAACAAGGGCAGCGCTGCCGTGGCCGACATGGCCTTGTCCAGCGGCAGATAAACGGCACCGATCCAGTTGATAGCCAGTGTCGCTACGATGGCCTGCGGTGTGCGGGCCATGGCCAGCGCCACCACGTCACCGGCTTGCACTCCGCGCTGTTGCAGCAATGCCGCGACACATTCCACCTGCTGCTGCAGCTCAGCAAAACTCAGGCTGTGGCTTTCATCACTCAGCGCTGCACGGTGCGGCCAGCGCTCCATGGCCTGATGCAGTAAAGACGCTAACCCCTGTTCACGGGGATATAACCGTGACGGTAGCGAGGCAAACTGCTGTAACTGTTGTAGCTGTATAAGTGGCAGGGCATTCAGGCTGGCAAGTTTCTGCTCCGGTGCCGCTGCTACCGCCTCAATCAGGCAGCACAGTTGCTCCAGCAGGCGCTGCACCCAGACCTCACCATACCGGTGACGGTCAAACTCGGCAGCGATAGTGGCCCGCTCCTGCCCTTGTTCCCGGTAGCGCAGCAGCCCCAGCATCAGCGGAAACTTACCGGCACCAAACTGCTCATCAGCCTCTTTCGGCATGGCTTCGGCTTCTTCCACCTGCGCCACGCAGTCGAACACATTTTGCCCTTGCTGCCCGCCCTGTTCGGTCGCCAGGGCCATCATCAACTGCGCCAGAGGATACTGCTGATGATTGAGCGCACCGCTCATGCAACGACGTACTTCGCTGAGCAGCTGCGCAAAGGGCCACTCCCCCGGATGCGCCAGCCGCAGCGGCAATACGTTGACGAAACAGCCAATGACCCCCTGCTGCTCACGGGCAGTCCTGCCCGAGAAGGGCTGGCCGAGCGTGACACCACTGTCGCTGTCCTTGTAACGGGACAACACCGCAACCACCATGGCATTCCACACCATGGCCAACGTGCCACCTTCGCCCACCCGGGTCAGCTGACGTAATGCGCTCAGTGTGGATTCAGGTAAAACCAGCAGGCGACGTCGCCCTGCGACGGCTTGCCCGGTCAGCAGATCGGGATCACTGAACAGGGGTGTGCTGACGGTCTGCATGGCTGACAGCCAGTACTGCTGCAACTCTATGCCCGTTTCACCAGTTAGCGCCTGTCGCGCATTGCCGCTCAGCTGCTGCAGCGAGCCAGCCTCCGGCAACGGCTGGTTATTCAGCAGCGCGGTCAGTTCCGCTTTGAGAATGCCTATCGACCAGCCATCGAACATCAGGTGATCAGCAACCACCAGCAACAGATCAGGCTGACCTGAGTTCATACCAAAACGGATCAGCGGAGGGACGCCAAGGTCAAACACCGGCTCGGCCAGTTCGACAATCTCGGCGACCTCACGAATGCGGTTGGCATCCTGCTGCAGTAACTGGGCCACAGGCCACACACGCTGCAGTACCTGACCATCACGCTCAACGAAACTGCTGCGCAACGCCTGATGGCGCTCAATAACAAACCCCAGCGCCTGCTCTACCAGTTGCCGCTGTGCCGGGCTGGCCAGGCTCCAGTCGGCCACACCCAGTGCGGCAAGGGGGATAACAAAACTGACGGTATAGGTCTGGCTGCCGGGGGCATCGCGCCGTGCCAGCCACTGCCCTTCGATAGCCGGATGAATAGCAAACTCACATTCCCAGCCTGGGGCACTCGTTGATACGTTGCCACCCAGCCACTGCGACAAGGTATTGACCAGATGCTCAGCAGAGGCACCGGTGCTACTCAGCAGCAACAGCTGCACGGTTTCCGACAGGCGAATCAGCAGCACTTTGCTGCTGTCCGTCAGCGAGGTCTGGATAAAACGCTGCAGAATATCTTCCCGGGCAGCGCCCACCATCGCAGCGATATTCAGGCAGGTATTGATGCCTGCATGTCCGGCCTGCTGCAGCGCCTGACTGAGCAGCTCATTGGGCAGTTCACCGACAATATCGATGCCTGCCCAGCCAGCGGGCAAGTCACGCTGGCTGACATGCAGCTGCACCTGACTGAGGTCACACTGCTGCGCCTGCAGGCAGACGTGCTGCCGTTCAGTAGGGTTCGCTGCCGCTGCCGCACGGCTGTCTGTGCCGAATGGCACGGCGGGCGTGGAAGACTGATCACTCAGGAGTTGAATCAGATCGGCTTTATGCAGCCGTACCGCTTCTTTCAGCTCATCGGTAAAAACACCTTCGGGGGCACTGAAGCGCAGATCCTTGCCTGCGCTGACACTGAGCTGGATATCCAGACTACGCAGATGCTGCAGCAATACCTCAGCAGACAAAAAGCGTGACAGATGACGGGTTGTCTCGCTCACAGTACACCCTCCTCACGGTGGGAAATTTGTTGATTCACTACCGGCTCCTTGGCAGGCACAGCAAAAACAGGGGCAATCGGTGTCGGGGGCGCAGAGGGCGTAACAGCATGAGACTCAAGCCACGCCACCAGCGCGGCAGGTGTCTGGCAGTCAAGCATGACCGCGGTGGAAATATCACACCCCAGTTCGCTCTGCAGACGTGATACCAGCCGCACGGCCAGTAACGAGTCGCCACCCAGCACAAAGAAATCATCCTCAGCCTGAATATCATCTCGGCCAAACATCTCACGCCAGATCGTCAGCACCTGTTGCGACAGATCAGCGTTGGCAGAATTCAGTGGGGTAACCACGGTGGAAGTGCCCGCCGACTGCGCGGGTGTGGGGACAACGCCGCCCCAGAATGACATTGGGGTCGCCACATTCGGGCTTGTCATATTGTGCTGATTTACCAGTGTGCTCGGGTTTGCCACTTTACCCGGCGTTGCCACTTTACCCGAAGCTGCCACTGTTACGGAGGCGATGCGGTCCGCTGGCAGCGCCGGGGTCTCCACCCAGCAACGTTGCCGGGCATAGCGATAGGTAGGCAGCGGCGTACGTTGCCAGTGCTGACGGCCATGCACTGCCTGCCAGTCCGGTAGCAGCCCGTTGTTCCACAGCTGACCGACGGCACTCAGCAGAGCAGCACGCCCGGCCCGGCGTGAAGGCTGACCCGCGGGGCTACCCAGTGGCTGGCTGGCCAGTACCTGTGCGGCTGGCACCCCATTGGCCTGAGCCAGACGCGCTGCCGTCATGCCCGGACCACACTCCAGCAGCTGCAGCGGGCCAAGGGTTTGCAAGCAGGCAATATCATCGGCATAACGCACCGTGCCACGCAGATGCCGTACCCAGTAGTCAGGATCGGTGGCGTCTGCATCGGTCAGCCAGTTGCCGGTAAGGTTGGAAGCGATGGCAATAGCAGGCGGGCTGAGCTGCACACTGGCTACCCGCTGACGGAAGGCATCCAGCACCGTGTCCATCTGCGCCGAGTGAAAACCGTGAGAAACCGCCAGCCGCTTGCCGTTGATGGCACGCTGCTGCAACGCCTGCTCAAACTGCTCCATCGCCGCGACAGAACCCGATACCACACACTGGCGTGGGCCATTGAGCGCGGCAATGGACAGCGATGAGCCGGCTTCCGTCAGCAGTTGCTGTACATCAGCTTCGGCCATCGACAGGGCCAGCATGGCACCGGCCGGTGCCGAGGCCATCAGCCGACCACGGGCGGCCACCAGATCCAGAGCATCCGTGGCAGACATCACCCCTGCCAGCGCCGCTGCTGCGTATTCACCGATGCTGTGACCCAGCAAGGCGACCGGCTGCAAGCCCCACTGGCACAGCAGCCGGGCAATACCGTACTCGACAATAAACAGCGCGGGCTGGGTCAGGGCGGTATCCGCCAGTTGCCGCGCCGCCTCACTCTCATCCGGGTCGGCCAGCAGCAGCGTTTTCAACGGCTGCAGGTGCTGATTGTCTGGCTGCTGCAACAGATGCTGGCAGGCCTGATCCAGCCACTGGCGAAATTCCGGCTGCTGCTGGTAAAGCTCTCTGGCCATACCCGGCTGCTGCGCCCCCTGACCGGGAAACAGCAATGCCAGAGGCTGGCTGTGACCATCCGCGCGGCTCACCGAGGTGGTCGCCAGCTGGCGCAGCTGCTGAGCAGCCTGTGGCAGATCACTCGCCACAATGCTGTGTCGGTAAGACAGCGATGGCCGTACCGACAGGCTGAGCGCCATGTCCGCCAGCGCGGGCACTGCCTTGCCTTGTTCCGCAAGCGCCTCAAGATGGTCAGCCAGTGCCAGACAGTGCTGGGTCAACGCCGTTGCCGAGGCCGCCGAAAGGGGCACCAGACAGGTATGGTCGATGTCCCCATTGTGCTGATCATGGGCAGCAGCAGGCTGCGGTGCCTGCTCAACAATCACATGCACATTGGTGCCGCCCACACCGAAATTGCTGACCCCCGCCCGTCGCTGCCCTTGCTGCACCGGCCAGGGTTGCGGCTGGTCGTTGACACGGAATCGCCCTTCAGCAAACGGAATATGCGGATTGGCCACAGTGAAATGGCAGGTGGGTGGTACGGTGCCCTGCTCCAGACTGAGCAAAACCTTGATCAGGCTGGCAATTCCCGATGCGGCATCCAGATGGCCCAGATTGCCTTTGACCGAGCCAAGCCACGCAGGTTGCTCGCTTTGTCCATAGGCCAGATTGAGCCCTTCCACCTCGATAGGGTCACCCAGTGCCGTACCAGTGCCGTGCCCCTCCACATAGCCGATGCTGTCGGGTGCCACGTCAGCGTCCTGCAGGGCATGACGAATCGCTTGCACCTGACCGCTGACACTGGGGGCGGTAAAGGCGGCCTTGGCCGCGCCATCATTACTGAGGCCGATGCCGCGAATAACGCCATGAATGGTGTCGCCATCGGCCATGGCATCACTCAGTCGTTTCAACAGCACCACCCCTGCGCCACTGGCACCAATGGTGCCATCGGCCTGCTGGTCAAACGGACGGCAGTGCCCGCTACGGGAGCCAATGCCCCCGGCGACGTACTGAAACCCGCCAGCCAGACTGAAGCCGAAGGATGCACCGCCAGCCAGCGCCACCCGGCACTGGCCACTGCGCAGTGCCTGTGTGGCCAGTGCCACGCTGACCAGCCCGGTAGAACAGGCCGTAGAAACCGCAACCGCAGGGCCGGTCAGCCCCAGCTTGTAGGCCAGCCGTGTTGCGGCGTAGTCCTTGTCGTTACCCAGCGAGACCGCATAACGATCTGCATTGGCCGTCAAGCGGATCCCCGGCGACAGCAGATCGAGCATATAGGTGGCAAAGCCGGTCCCCACATAGGTGCCTACCGGGCCATCACGCTGCGGATCGCAGCAGGCATCCTCCAGCGCAGCCTTCGCTACTTCCAGCAGCAGGCGTTGTTGTGGGTCCATCTCCCGCGCTTCGGCCAATGACAGCCCGAAAGGCGCCGGATCAAACTGGTCGATACCTGCCAGCACACCATGGCGGGCGACGAAATTGTCCCGCTCAAGCAAAGCAGGATCAGCGCCCAGTTGCCGGAAATGTTCGGCGGTCAGATCGCTGATGGCTTCCTGCCCGTTGACCAGCAGTTGCCAGAACTGTTCGCGCGTCTCCACACCGGGGAAACGCATCCCCATACCGATTACCGCAATCGGCTCGGCTGCGTTTACCGGAGCTGTATTTGCCGATACACCCTTTGCCGATACACTCTTTGCCGATACACCCTTTGCCGATACACCCTTTGCCGATAAGGCGCTGGCTGCACTGTGGGTATGGGATAAAGCAGGGGCAGCAGGTTCCTGCACTTCACCGCTGAGAAAAGCCGCCAGCGCCCGCACACTGCTGTGATGGAATAACTCCACCGCACGCACTTCACGCCCGGCCACCGCCGAGATACGGGCCTGCGCACGAGGCACCAGCAAGGAGTGAGCGCCGATTTCAAACAGGTTGGCCGTGGGGTCAACACGAGGTTGATTGAGCAGCTCAGCCCAAATCTGGCCAATGGCCTGCTCCAGAGTATGGCGACGCCCGCTGGCAGCCGATGGGGCAACGGGCGCAGGTTGTGCAGAAGACAGCGCACTGCGCTGTCTTTCCGCCAGCAGCACTTTCAGCCGCTGCCGGTCGATTTTACCGGATGCCATCAATGGCAGGCGCTCAAGCAGCAGATACTGGGTAGGGACAGCAGCAGCAGGCAGTCGACGGCTCAGTTCGGCTACCAGCTCACGCTCAGCCACCTGCCCTGCAACCGCCGCCTGTACACTCCCGCCCTGCGCGTCAGCCTGATACCAGACCACGCCCTGCTCTACTCCCTGACAGCGGTGTAACTGCGCTTCCACTTCCGCCAGCTCGATCCGCTGACCGCGGACTTTGACCTGATCATCATCACGGCCGAGATAGAGCAGCTCACCCTGTTCGTTCCAGCAGCCACGATCACCACTGCGATACAGCGTGGCACCTACGGTGTACGGATCATCGATAAACCGCTGCTGGTTAGCCTCGGCCATAGCCAGATAACCCGCTGTCATGCCGACACCACCGATACAGATTTCTCCGGTTTCGCCAATGGCGACCCGCTGCCGCTGGGCATTGAGCACACGCACCACACCACCGGGTAAGACCCGGCCAATGGGCAACTCACCCTGCACCAGCTCCGGGAGCTGAATACCGGTGATATCGACCGTGGTTTCGGTCGGCCCGTACATATTCCATACCGGCGCCCCCAGTAACAGACGCAAACGGTTAGCCAGCTCAGGCCGCAGCACTTCACCGCCCAGCAGGATACGCCGCAACTGCAGTTCAGCGGTCGGCACCTCGCCCTGCATCAGGCTGTCCAGCTGGGTCGGTGCCATGTTCAGCTGCGTCATACCGGCAGTGACGGCCTCGCGCCAGAAGGCGGCCGGGTCTGCCTGTAGCAGACGATCAGCCAGCCACAGGGTGGCACCCTGGCTGAGCGCCATCATGACCTGCTGCATCCAGGGGTCGAAATTCATCGAGGTAGCCACGCAGGCCACCTCATCACTGCCATAGCCGAACAACTCCGCCATGCTCAGCGTCTTGAGGCACAGTGCGCCATGAGGGATCAGCACCGGCTTGGGCTGCCCGGTCGAGCCGGAGGTGTGATAGACGAAGGCAATATCGTCGGGGGACAGCGTTACAGGCTGCGTCAGCGCCCCCCGGGATTCAGGCGCCTGCTCAAGGGAAATCAGCTTCTGCTGCCAGCCTGCCTGCTGCAACAGGGTTTGACCGTCAGCATTGACCAGAACCGCATCGGCCTCAGCGAAAGACAACATGGCAACCAGCCGTGCTGCGGGCATCTGCGGATCAAGCGGCATGACGGCAGCACCGACCGACAGAATAGCCAGCACCGCGGCAATCTGTTCGGCGCAGGGCGACGTACAGAGCCCCACTCGTGCGCCCTTGCTCACTCCGGCCTGCTGCAAGCGGGCAGCCAGCTCACCGGCTTTTTCAGCCAGCCAGCGGTAGCGGTAGCCCTGCCCGGCATATTGCACAGCAATGGCATCAGGGGTGGAGGTGGTGCGTTGCCAGATACGGGCAGGCAGCAAGGTATGCAGCAGCCGCGCATCGACCACCGCGCCCTGCTCCCACTGCTGAATCTGAGCCAACTCAGCTTTACCCAGCACCGAGAGATAACGTAACGGCCGGTGCGGATCCGCCATGGCTGCATCCAGCAGGACATCAAAACGGCTGATCAGCCGCTGCATCTGCGGTGCTGACAGCACCGAGGGGTTACCGACCCAAACCAGCATGGCTTCGCTGTCCGGGTCATGCATGTCGTTGCCGAGATAGACCAGCGCCACATCGTCCACTGCGCCCACATAGGCGTTGGTGATACGGGTGGTCAGACCATGAAAGTCCAGTGACAGGGCAAAATCATTGGCAATAAAGACAGCGCCACCGCGCCGGGAAAAGCTGGCGCGGCCAATACCTGCCGTGCGCATACGGGTCGGCGCCAGACGCATGTGGCGCATATCGGCTTTTTTGTGGCGCGATACCTGCGTCACCAGCTCGGTAAAGCTCTGCTCATCCTGGCAATCCAGTGGAAACGGCAGCGATACGGCAAACAGCCCGGGCATGGCGCGCTCGCTGCGGCCGTAGCGATTCATCACCGGGGAATAGCAGACCGAGTGCTGCTGACCATTTTCACGGGCCAGCAGTAGTTGATAGACCGCCTGCAGCAGAATCGACAACGAACAGCCCAGCTGCGCTGCAAAGCCTTTTAACTGCTGTAAACGCGCCGCCGGCAGCGGACAGCGCAAGGTGTGTTGCTGGCCTGAGATACGCGGCTGGCTGGCTGAGGGTTGCCTTGAATCAGAAGCAAAACGGGACACCGGCTGATCATCCTGCAGGCGCTCACGCCAGTAGCTGACAGCGCTGTGATAGGCACGGCTGTCCGGGTAGCGCTGGTCTTCCTCGATAAACTCGCGGTAAGACGTAAAGGCAGCGGGCGTTACTTCCTGTCCCTGTACGCGCGCGTTGTACAGCTCTTCCACCCGGCGGCACATCACCACACCGCTCATGGCATCGGAGGTCAGGTGGTGGCAGATGCGCACCCACCAGTGGCGCTGGCTGGAGAAACGAATCAGGCGGTGGCGCATGGAATGCCCATGGGCCAGATCAAGAGGCTGGCGCCGTGCACTTTCCAGCTCACGCCAGGCGCATGCCTCAGCGTCGGCGGTCTCACTCAGGTCAATCAGCAGATAATCGAACGGAGGTCGTTTGTCTGGCAGAGTTAGCAGAGGGCGGCCCGCATCGGTAGAGAAGCACAGGCTCATGGCATCGGTTTCCGCGTCGGCCTGCTCAATAGCAGCGCGGAAATGGACCAGCTCCAGAGAGCCGTTTAATTCGATAAATTCGCAAATATGAAAATCAGCGGCATCCGGATTGTTGATCCACTCACTCCAGATGCTTGCCTGCGGTGCAGACAAAGGAAATTCGGCGTTTTCCTGCTGTGCCCGATACTCTGGCATAAACCCTCCCAGGGTTGTTGTCGCCTTATTCCTGCGTAGTCCTGCCATGCCAAAGGCACATCAAGCCACAGACTACATTCCGCTATTAGCCTTCCGGCTTATTATCGTTGTACGTGTAGCGTAATAACCCGCTGACTGGCCGTTGATAATCTATCTGCGTTGCCGAATACCGCGTCAAAAACAGGCTCACAGCCAAAGGCTGAACGTGCTTTAGCATGGCCCAGAAGGGGCGAGCGGAGCGAGTCAAATACTCACTTAGTTCACTTAACTCCGCTTTTTCGCCTGCTTCTTGTGCCCTTGGGTATTTCCTTGTCTCGGCTGCCTCGATAACGTTTTTCAACGA
>NZ_LAPT01000046.1 GCF_003194385.1 Pokkaliibacter plantistimulans | reverse complement strand
GCTTACGGCTGAAGACAAAGGACAGAACAGGGCGTGTTGTGGTGCTTGCATGCACTAATGCAGGGCAACACAGCGCAGAACCCAGACCAGCAAAATGCTGTAACAGCAAACGACGATGCATGGCAGGTATCGGAGCCTTGTGAGTGGGGCAGGTGTGCTGAAGTGATCCGTCGGCTTTAACAGGTCGTTGAAAACTATCTGCGTTGCCGAATACCGCGTCAAACACAGGCTCAAAATGCTCATTTAGCTTACTAAACTCCGCTTTTTCGCCTGTGTCTTCCTTGTCTCGGCTGCCTCGATAACGTTTTTTCAACGGCCTGGTAGCATGCCGTTCAGTCTGACAGAAAACGATGACGATCATCGGTTCTGCACGACTGCAAAATAAGGATTGTTACGTCAGGTGGGTTGCACTGCGTTGACATTCTTTCAAGCCTAGAAAATATCCGGCGGCTTTGCTGCGATAGATGATAAAATGTTGCGGTTTTTTTCCTGATCTGTTCGGGATCATGAAAAAACCGACTTCTCCGTTTGGGAAATCACCAGAGAACAACTACAAGACCCTGGTATTCCAGCCTCGTGACAGAGGTGTGTTGCTGATGAGTGCTGTTTTCCAAATCGCCGCCCGGCGGCCATTTCGAAAACCGTTTTCAACCTTCAACCCCTTATAAAACTTACGGAGAAACCCAACCATGAATGCCTGGTATTTCCTCTGCTTTCTGTCGGCAGTGGCCATCTTCATTGCCTTTGCCAACCAGTATCTGCTGCGCCTGCAGACTACCATTGCCATCACCACCGGCTCGGTGGCGATGTCGGTATTACTGATGGTGCTGGTCAAGTTCGCCGGTAACGATGTGGCCGAGTACATCACGCAGGCCATTGGTGGCCTCAACTTCAACCTGCTGCTGCTCAAGGGCATGCTCGGCTTCCTGCTGTTTGCCGGAGCGCTGGAGATCGACCTGCATCTGCTGCGCCATCAGCGCTGGGAAATCACCATCATGGCACTGGGTTCGACCCTGCTGTCGACGGTGCTGATCGGCTACGGCTGTTACTTCGTGCTGGATCTGCTGGGCTATCCGCTGCCGCTGGTGTACTGCCTGCTGTTCGGCGCCCTGATCAGCCCCACCGACCCTATCGCGGTGCTGGCTATCATCAAGAAAATGCATGCGCCTGACCGCATTTCCGTGCAGGTGGAAGGGGAATCCCTGTTTAACGATGGCGTCGGTCTGGTGGTGTTCACCACGGTGTTTGCCGTGGCTTTCTCCGGTGAAGCGCCGACCTTTGGTGGCGTAGCTGAGCTGTTTCTGGTCGATGCCGTCGGCGGCATCCTGTTTGGTGCGGTGCTGGCTGCCGTTGCCCACTGGCTGATCTGCCGCAGCAATGACCCGAGCATCGAGCTGCTGATTACCCTGTGTATCCCCACGGCCGGTTACGCGCTGGCCAACATGCTGGATATTTCCGGCCCGCTGGCGATGGTAGTGGCCGGTATCGTCATCGGTAACGTGACCCGCGGCGTCGGCTTCTCCAAGCACAGTCAGGAAACCCTGTCGCATTTCTGGCATACCGTGGATGCCTTCCTCAACGCCCTGCTGTTCCTGCTGATCGGTCTGCTGCTGGTGGTGATGCCCGTGACCTGGGCGGAAGTCGGCCTCGGTCTGCTGATGATCCCGCTGGTGCTGGCGGCACGCTTTATCAGCGTGGCCTTGCCCTATATCGGCTTCCGCAAGTTCCGTCAGTACGATGCCCACTCAGTGAAAATCCTGACCTGGGGCGGTCTGCGTGGCGGTCTGGCGCTGGCCATGGCGGCGTCCATTCCTGAGCATGTGGCGACAATCGAAAAGGTCGATTTCCATACGCTGGTGCTGATGATGACCTACGTGGTGGTGATCTTCTCTATCGTGGTGCAGGGTTCCACCATTGCGCCGATGATTCAGGCCAGTATCGAAGCCGGACGCGAACCCATAGATCCGGAACTGCTGGCCGCGGAAGAGGCGGTAGCCAAGCTGTCGCACTCGGTCAGCAAATAATGCAGGGCGATCATCGCCCGTAGCACCGGGTCGTGAACACGATCTGACACCATCAGGGGGGCCATTGGCCCCCCTGATGTTTTTCAGCGATATGCAGGGTGTTTTAGGGGCAAGGGGCAGGGCGCGTGGTGCTACAGCACCCGGTCCAGCGCCTGCAGCAGCTGATCCATATCCTGCTGGTCGGTGTAGTGCACGAAAGACAGGCGCAAGACGCCCTGCTGGGCAGGGACGCCCATGGCCTCCAGCAGCCTGACCGCATAGAAGTGCCCGGCACCGGCCATGATGCCGTGCTCTGCCAGCGCGTGGGCCACTTGCTGCGGGCTGCGCTCGCCGGTCAGCAGCGACAGGGTGGATACCCGCTCGTTGCTGTCCTGTGGCCCCAGCAGGCGCAGGCGTGGATGCTGGCGGATAAAGTCCAGCAGCTGGCTGAGCAGAGGCTGTTCAGCGCCCTTGAGCAGCTGGCGTACATCTGCGGCACGTTGGGCCGGTTGCGCTGCTGTGCCGAAATGATGGGCGTGCAGCTGGTCAAGGTAATCCGCGATCCCCTGACTGGCCGCCACCTGCGCATGATCCGGGCCTGCCGGTACAAACCATTTGTGAATGTAGTCGCCGTTGAAATAGTGCGCCTGATTGCCCAGTGCCTGAGCCGTGGCGCGACGAATGACCATGGCGCCAAGATGGGGGCCGAAGGTCTTGTACAGGGAGAACAGATAGATATCGGCGCCCAGCGCCGCCACATCGGGCAGGCCGTGCCCGGCGTAGGACACCCCGTCGACCACCGTGGTGACACCTGCCTGCCTTGCTCTGGCACAGATGGTCGCCACCGGATTGATCTGGCCGAGGATGTTGGAGCAGTGGGGCAGGGTCAGCAGCCGGGTTCTGTCTGTCAGCAGTGGCTCCAGCGCCGCCATATCCAGTGCGCCGCTGTCGGGGTCAACCTGCCATTCCCTGACGATCACGCCCTGATCTGCCAGCCGGCGCCAGACCCCGCTGTTGGCCTCGTGATCCTGATTGGTAACGATGATCTCGTCGCCAGCACGCAGCTGGCGGGCAAACGCCTGCGCCAGCACATAGGTGTTCTGCGAGGTGGACGGGCCGAGATGCACTTCATCGGCGTCCACATTGAGGTATTCCGCCAGACGCTGGTGCGAGCTGTCCATTAGCTGTCCGGCCGTGATGGAAGCAGGGTGAAAGCCATAGGGCTGCACCTTGGTCTGGTAGTAATACGTCTGCAGACGATCAATCACCTGCTGGCAGGCATAGGAGCCACCGGCGTTGTCGAAGAAGGCCTGACCACTGAGGCTGGGCTCACGAAAGGCAGGGAAGAACTGACGAACAAACTGCATATCCAGTGTGGGGGTCATGATAGGCTCCGTCACGATCATGGGCGACGTCAGCAGTGTAGCGCGCAGGCGATGACCGGAGATTGCGAAGACCGGGGCGAAAGGGGATAGTGATGCAACTTTATTGCATCAGGGTGGCCAAAAATGGTGAGTTTGGAGATGGATCGCCTGGATCACAAAATTATCCTGGCATTGCGTGAAGATGGCCGCATCAGCAATGTGCAGCTGGCGGAGCAGGTCAATCTGTCGCCCTCACAATGCCTGCGCCGGGTCAGGCGGCTGGAGGAAAGTGGTGTCATCAGCGGCTATCGGGCCGACATCAATTACGAAAAGCTTGGCTTCGGGCTGGTGGCCTGGGTGCTGGTGACTGTCAGCAAGGAGATTGCCGGTGCCCGCGACAGCGTCATGCGCTACCTGCAGAGCGATGACAGCGTGCAGTCTGTCTATGGGGTGACGGGCGATGTTGATCTGATGCTGGAGGTGCGTACCCGCGACATGGCGGCGTTTACCGAGCTGGTGATCAAGCGGCTGTACGCCCGCAACGAAGTGGTCAGCACCAAATCCTATATCCGGCTGGATACCGCAAAACGCCACGGTGTGCCGGTGCTGGAATAACGCGCAGGATAAAACATGACCTGACACAGCGGGGGCCAGCGGGCCCCCGCTGTATTTGCAGAGCATGAGCAGGTTGCTGGCGGGGGAAGTCTCGTTATCCGGGCAATACCGCTTCCGCCAGCGTCTGCCTCAGCTCGGCTGCGGTCATGCGGACACAGTAGGCCGGCATACCGCGTTCAAAGCGCCAGCCTTCGGCAAGCGCACCGGCATCGACGCTATCGAAGCCGAACTGGTCATACAGCCGGATAACGTGCTGTTTGCCGGTGCTGTCATCACCTGCCAGTGGCAGGGCGCGGCGATGGGCGCTGCCTGCAGGCAGGCCATCGGCTTCCAGATCGGTCATGGGAATGGCATTGAAGGCCTTGGTGATCCTCGCTTGCGGTAACTGTCGCGCCAGCATTTCACTGGTGGTGATCTGGTGACTGTCGAGTTCCGCGATGTGTCCATCGCGCTCGGGATAGTAATTCACCGCATCCATCACGGCTTTGCCCGCCAGTAACGCGGCAGGCAGCTGCTGAATAGCGCTGAGAGGTACGGCAATTACCACCATGTCGCCGAAGGCAATGGCCTCCTCCACACTGCCGATCTCACAACCGAGCATGGGGCGCAGACTGAACAGCGTCTGTACACCACGGGAATTGCTGAGCATCACCTGATGGCCTGCACTGATACCGAGTTTGGCGATCGCCCGTCCAACAAAACCTGCGCCGATAATACCGATCTTCATGCTTGTCTCCTGCTTCATGCTGGTCTCTTGATTCATGGCTGTCTCCTGTCTGGCCGGCTAGAGAGACAAGGTATTCATTGCAGACTGGTTGATAAATCGCCCATCGGATGCGAAATAAACAACAAAAAGGAGGGAATGATGGATCGGCTGACCAGTATGACGGTGTTTATCAAGGCGGCGGAGCTGGGCTCCTTTGCCGCTGCCGCAGAAGCGTTGCATCTGTCACCACAGATGGTGGCAAAGCACGTTGCCCGGCTGGAGGCGCGTCTGGGGACGGCGCTGATCAACCGCACCACCCGCCGCCAGAGCCTGACGGACATTGGTCATCGCTACTACGAGAGCTGCAAGGTGGTGGTGGCGGAGGCTGACAATGCCGACCTGCTGGCCATGGACATGAAGCGCACACCGGCGGGCGTAATTCGCGTCAATGCGCCGGTCACCTTTGGTTCCTTCTCCCTGGCGCCCTTTATCAGCGACTACCTCGGCCAGTACCCGCAGGTGCAGGTCGAGCTGACCCTGAGTGACCGGCTGGTCGATCCGCTGGAGGAGGGTTATGAGGTGCTGATAAGAATTGGCGAGCTGAGTGACAGCGCGCTGGTTGCCTACCCGCTGCAACCATACCGGCTGATTGCCTGCGCCTCGCCGGAGTACATTGCCAGACAGGGGATGCCCGCCACACCAGCGGATCTGGCCCGGCACTCCTGCCTGATCTATGGCATCTGGTCACCCTCGGTGCCGTGTCGCTGGCGCTTCAGCCGAGAGGGGCGCACTGAGGAAGTGCGACCACAGGGGCGGTTGCGGGCCAATGACTGGAAGGCACTGCTGCACGCCGCACTGGCAGGGTATGGCATCACGCTGGGGCCGGAGGATGTGCTGCAGGAAGAGATACGCCGCGGCAATCTGCTGCAGGTGTTACCTGACTATCAGGGCCCGGCTCGGCCCATGCATATTCTGATTCCTGACCGGCGACGTGCGACGGTGAAAATCAGCAGCTTTGTCGATGCGCTGCGGGCAGCTTTTGGCTGACTATCTGCCTGCCCTTGCTATCTGTCTACCCTTACGATCTGCCCACCCTGACGAGTGAGGGGGCCAGCTGGTCCCCTCGGTAGTGCGGTGTCATCAGGGCACTTGTCATCAGAGCGTTGGCCTCAGCCCTTGCTGGCCAGATCACGCAGCACGTAGTGCAGGATGCCGCCGTGGCGGTAGTAATCCCACTCGGTGCTGGTGTCGATACGGACCTCGGCCTCGAACTCAAACGCGGAGCCATCTTCCCGGGTGACACTGACGGTCAGTGTTGTCGGCTCCTGCTCCAGACTGGCAAAGCTGAAGGTCTCTCTGCCGCTCAGTCCCAGGCTTTCGGCTGACTCACCGGCCCTGAACTGCAACGGCAGCACGCCAAAGCCGACCAGATTGGAGCGGTGGATGCGCTCGAAGCTTTCGGCGATCACCACCCGGATACCGAGCAGATTGGTGCCTTTGGCCGCCCAGTCACGGCTGGAGCCGGTGCCATATTCCTTACCGGCAATGACCATCAGCGGCACGTTATCCTGCTGGTATTGCATCGAGGCATCAAAAATACTGGTGACCTCGCCGCTGGGCAGATAAGTGGTGAAGCCGCCTTCTGTGCCCGGTGCCAGCTGATTGCGCAGACGCACATTGGCAAAGGTGCCGCGCATCATTACTTCGTGGTTGCCCCGACGGGAACCAAGGCTGTTGAAGTCGGCAGGTTGTACGCCCTGTTGCTGCAGGTATTGGCCAGCCGGGCTGTCGGCCTTGATGGAACCGGCAGGCGAGATATGGTCGGTAGTGATGGAGTCACCGACCCTGACCAGACAGCGGGCCTGTGCAATCCTGGGCAGTGCTGAAGGCGTTTTGCCCATGCCCTCGAAGTAGGGCGGATGCTTGACGTAGGTGGAGTCCGGCCAGGCGTAGGTTTCCCCTTCCGGTGCCGGTAGTTGCTGCCAGGCCTCGGTACCGGCAAAGACGTCAGCATACTTGTCGTGGAACATCGCCGAGCTGATGGAGGAAGCCAGCAATTCAGCAATTTCCTGCTGGCTCGGCCAGATGTCTTTCAGGTACACCGCCTTACCGTCGCGGCTGGTGCCCAGCGGCTCGTTGTAGAGGTCGATATTCATGGTGCCAGCGAGGGCGTAGGCCACCACCAGTGGCGGTGATGCCAGATAGTTGGCGCGCACATCGGGGTGGATGCGCCCTTCAAAGTTACGGTTGCTCGACAGCACCCCGGCTGCGATCAGTTTGCCGCTGCGAATGGCCTGCGCGATGGGCTCTGCCAGCGGGCCGGAGTTGCCGATACAGGTGGTACAGCCAAAACCTACCAGATCAAAACCCAGCGCCTGCAGATCGCTCATCACTCCGGCTTTCTGCAGATAGGCAGGCACCACCTGCGAGCCCGGTGCCAGTGAGGTTTTCACCCAGGGTTTGCGCTGCAGGCCAAGGGCGTTGGCTTTCTGCGCCACCAGACCGGCCGTCAGCAGCACCGCCGGGTTGGAGGTATTGGTGCAGGAAGTAATGGCGGCAATCACCACGTCACCGTCATGCAGCGTCCACGTTTTCCCGTCCAGCTCAAATTCCACACCCTCGTTGGCGCTGTCGGGTTTTTCTTTGCCCAGCATCTCGACAAAGGCCTGTTTGGCATCACTCAGGGCGATACGGTCCTGCGGGCGTTTTGGCCCGGCAAGACTGGGCACCACGGTGCTGAGATCAAGGCTCAGGCTGTCGCTGTATTCCGCCTCGCGGCTGCCGGTTTCCCGCCACAGCCCCTGAGCGCGGGCGTAGGCTTCCACCAGCCTGATGCTGTGCTCATCACGGCCGGACAGGTGCAGATAGCGCAGGGTTTCCTTGTCGATGGGGAAGATGCCGCAGGTGGCGCCGTATTCCGGGGCCATGTTGGCAATGGTGGCGCGATCCGCCAGCGGCAGGTTGTCGAGGCCGTCACCGTAGAACTCGACGAACTTACCCACCACGCCTTTCTTGCGCAGCATCTGGGTCACCGTCAGCACCAGATCCGTGGCGGTGGCGCCTTCCGGCAGGCTGCCAGCCAGTTTGAAGCCGATCACTTCGGGGATCAGCATGGTAATCGGCTGGCCCAGCATGGCCGCCTCGGCCTCGATCCCGCCGACCCCCCAGCCCAGCACGCCGAGGCCGTTGATCATGGTGGTGTGGGAATCCGTGCCGACCAGCGTATCCGGGTAGGCCAGGGTATGGCCGTTGACCTGCTTGATCATCACCCCGTGGGCCAGGTATTCCAGATTGACCTGATGGACGATGCCGGTGCCCGGTGGCACCACGCGGAAGTTGGAAAAGGCTTTCTGCCCCCAGCGCAGAAACTGGTAGCGCTCCTCATTACGCTGGAATTCCACCTTGGTGTTGAGATCCAGCGCGTCCTTGCGGGCGTAGTAGTCCACCATCACCGAGTGGTCGATAACCAGATCGACCGGCTCCAGCGGATTGATCAGCTCCGGGTTGCCGCCCAGCTGTTTCATGGCGTCGCGCATGGCGGCCAGATCGACCACCGCCGGTACACCGGTGAAATCCTGCAGCACCACCCGCGCCGGGGTGAAGGCGATCTGGACCGACGCTTCGGCATCGGCCTGCCAGTGGCACATGGCGTCGATATCCGCCGGAGTGACGTTCTGGCCGTCTTCCTTGCGCAGCAGGTTTTCCAGCAGGATTTTCAGCGAATAGGGCAGGCGGTGGATGTCGTGTTTGGGGGTCAGCGCGGCCAGACGGTAGTAATGATAGGTCTTGCCGTCGACGTCCAGTGTGGAAAGGGCATCAAAGCTATTGGTCATGGTTGCTCCCGGCTCCTTGGTTATCGGCTGAGAAGCCTGGCATGGGCTGCCAGGCCGTTTTCAGCACCCTGCAATGGGGCGTGGATAAACCAGAAACGCACTGGTAATTCGGCTCAGGCGTTCCAGGCTGCAGATGGGCACAGGGCGACACCTCCGCTCTCAGCAATCGGTGTCGCTTGCTGCGACTGCGTTGTTGTCACTGCAATCTATGCAGGTCAGCGGCAGGAATCTCAAACCACGGTAACGATCTGAAAATCAGTACAGGCAGCGGCTAATTTTTATTTGCAAATGATAATGATTATCAATATAACGGGTGACGTTTGGTGTCGCCGCCCTTGTGTTCAGCCATGATCCGGCAGGGCGGCAGTCTGGCTTTTCCCGTCTGAAGAGGGCCTTTTGATGATGCAAGCGGGTACTGTCCACTACCGTCCCTGGCCGATTACCAGCGATGCCATGCAGTGTATGGCGGAGATGGAAGAACGGATTCGCAGTTTCAACCACGATCTGCCTGACCCTGGGTTGCTGCATCATTACCTCAAGCTCGGCCAGAGTCTGGCTGAGGAAGCCGCCGAGCTGAATCTCAACCAGCTGCAGGAGTGCTGGCTGCGCCGTACCTACGACACCCTGTTTGAAACCATCGTTGATAGCCTGACGCCGTCTCACTGGCGCGGCTGCTGCCTTGATCATCTCTATCAGCCGCTGTTCGCCCTCAAGCGCTTTTATCGTCACAGCCCGCAGGGCCAGCAGAAAATCAACGCTCTTTGTTATGAGCTGGCGATTACCAGTCGGTACTGTCTGAACACCCACTAACAGGCTGATCGGGTTGTGATCAGCAACCCGGAGCAGCAAAGACTGCTGTACGACTTTTCATCATGCCTTCGCAGTGTTCCCCCTGCGGAGGATGGCAATAATCAAGGAATCCACCATGTCTACCCGTATTGAAAAAGACAGCATGGGCGAATTGCAGGTGCCTGCCGATGCGCTCTACGGCGCCCAGACCCAGCGCGCCATCAATAACTTTCCGGTCAGCGGCATGCCGATGCCGAAGGCTTTTGTGCACGCGCTGATCGTAGTCAAACGCGCCGCGGCACGGGCCAATGTGAAGATGAACCTGCTGTCGGCAGAGATGGGGGCGGCCATTGTCGATGCCTGCAACCACCTGCTGGAAAGCGACTATATGCGCCACTTTCCGGTGGATATTTTCCAGACCGGCTCAGGCACCAGTTCCAATATGAATGCCAACGAGGTCATCGCCCGGCTGGCCAGCCAGCAGAGTGATCTCAAGATTGGCGCCAATGATCACGTCAATTACGGCCAGAGCAGTAACGACGTGATCCCGACCACGCTGCATGTCAGTGCCGCGCTGTTGCTGGAGCAGAAACTGCTGCCAGCGCTGGCCTACCTGCAGGAAGCCATTGATGCCAAGGCCCAGGCGGTTGATGGCTACACCAAAACCGGCCGCACCCACCTGATGGATGCCATGCCGGTGCGCATGAGCCAGTGCCTGTCGGCCTGGTCAACCCAGATCGCGCAGAACATCACCAATCTCAAGGTACTGCAGCCACAGCTACAGGCGCTGGCACAGGGCGGCACGGCGGTCGGCACCGGCATCAACACCGACCCGGGCTTTGCCGCTGCGTTTGCCCGACAGCTGAGTGAAGACACGGCGGTGCGCTTTACTCCGCACAGTAACTTCTTCACCGCTCTGAGTACGCAGGATACGGCCGTGGCGGTGTCCGGCCAGCTGAAGACCACCGCGGTATCGCTGATGAAGATTGCCAATGACCTGCGCTGGATGAACTCCGGGCCGCTGGCCGGACTGGGTGAGATTGAGCTGGAAGCATTGCAGCCCGGCTCTTCCATCATGCCCGGCAAGGTCAATCCGGTGATTCCCGAAGCGGCAGCGATGGTCGCGGCTCAGGTGATCGGTAACGATGCGGCCATCACCATTGCCGGTCAGTCTGGTAACTTCGAGCTGAACGTGATGCTGCCGCTGGTCGCGCAGAACCTGCTGCAAAGTCTGGAGCTGCTGGCCAATATCAGCCCGCTGCTGGCTGATAAGGCCATCACCAGTTTTGTGGTCCGCGACGACAAGCTGAAGGAAGCGCTGGACAAGAATCCGATTCTGGTGACCGCGCTCAACCCGATCATCGGTTATATGAAAGCGGCAGAAGTGGCCAAGAAAGCCTACAAACAGGGCCGTGCCATTATCGATGTGGCCGAAGAGGAAACCGATTTGTCCCGTGAGGAGCTGCAGAAGCTGTTGGATCCGCATCAGCTGACACTGGGCGGGGTGGCGGAGTAACGGCGTATTGCCGTGACGATCAGCTGCACCGCGCAGCGATAAAAGCCCGCCACGGCATACCGCCACGGCATACCGCCGTGGCGTTTTTTGATGGCGCTGCAGGCCGGTAAGCAGCGGGGCTATTGCGGTCAGCGACAGCCATCACCGATAGTATCCCTCCCGTCAATGTGCCAGCAGAGGATGCTATGGAACTGAACATTACCGTTGTTGATGCCTTTACTGATCGTCTGTTCAAGGGCAATCCCGCCGCTGTCCTGCTGCTGGAGGAGTGGCTGGATGAAGCGCTGATGCAGTCCATCGCCGCCGAGAACAACCTGTCCGAAACTGCCTTCGTCAAACGTCTGGCCGATGATCATTTCCATATCCGCTGGTTTTCGCCGGTGGACGAGGTGGCTTTCTGTGGCCATGCCACGCTGGCCTCGGCCTATGTGATCTTCAGTGAACAGCCACAGCTGAGCCGTATCCGGGTGTATGCCGCTGCGGTGGGTGAGCTGATCGTCAGCCGTCAGGACAACGGCTACCTGCAAATGTCCTTTCCTCAGCGCCCGCCGGTCGCACTGGATCAGGCACCCGCCGCGCTGCTGGCGATGCTGTCGGTGGCCCCCAGAGCGGTGTTGCGCAGTGAGCAGGCTTACTTTGCCATCTATGACGATGAGGCCGAAATCCGCAACATGAGCTATGACCGTCAGCAGCTGGCGGCGCTGGCACCTTACGATGTGGTAATTACGGCGCCCGGTAAGGAGTATGACTTCGTTTGCCGGTACTTCTGGCCGGATACCGGTGAAGACCCGGTGACCGGGTCTATCTATGCAGGGCTGGCGCCATACTGGTCGGCGCTACTGAACAAGACCGAGCTGACCGCCTGTCAGGCCTCCCGCCGTGGCGGAGTATTGCATTGCCGGGTGGCTGAAGGCCGGGTGTTTGTTTCCGGTCAGGCGGTGCGCTATCTGCGCGGCGTGATCGAGGTGTAGGGCACGTTGACCTGTTCTGCCAGTACGAAAGGCAGGATGAATTTTACTTGTTTGAATTTTCGTACGTCTAAACGTACGCTTTTGCGGATCAACAGTGGTTGCTGACATGATAGTGGAGGTCTTATGCAAACCCTGACAGCGAGTGAAGCTCGCGCCAATTTATATCGCCTGCTGGATCAGGCTGCAGAGAGCCATGAGCCGATTACTATTGCCGGGAAACGGAACTCTGCGGTGCTGTTGTCCGCTGAGGACTGGGCAGCGATTCAGGAGACGCTGTATTTGCTGGCCGTTCCCGGTATGCGTGAAAGCATCAAGGCCGGTATGGAGGAGACTCCTGAAGAATGTGCCAGGGAGCTGGACTGGTGACATGGCAGGTGGTGTTTGCAAAGCAAGCACAGAAGGATGCGCAGAAGCTGGCTGCGGCGGGCCTGAAGGAAAAGGCCAAAGAGTTATTGCAGGTACTGGCTGCCAATCCTTATCAGAACCCGCCTCCTTACGAAAAACTGGTGGGTGATCTGGCGGGCGCCTACTCACGCCGGATTAATATTCAACATCGTCTGGTCTATCAGGTGCTGACCGAGGACAGGATCGTCAAGGTGCTGCGTATGTGGACTCACTATGAATAGCGTGGCGATGCCGTGAATGATCTGGCCAGTGCCTGCTGGCACTGGCCGGTTGTGTCTTTATCTGTCAGCCAGACGCTGGCTCAGCCATTTCTCCGCTTCCACCAGCAGATACACCGCCACGCCTGCGGCCAGGGTTTCCGGCCACAGGCTGAGGGGCATGGCTACGGTGCCGAACAGGGTTTGCATCAGCGGCAGATAGGTGAACAGCAGCTGCACCACGATCAGTACGCCAATACTCAGCAGGACATAGGGATTACCGGTCCAGCTGCGCCATGACAGGGTGGACTGCTGCAGTGAGCGGCAGTTGAGCAGGTAGGTCGCCTCACCTGCCACCAGCGCATTGACGGCGACGGTGCGCGCCAGCGCCAGATCGTTGTACTGGTGCAGGGCCAGCTGGAACAGCAGCAGACTGGCAGTGGCCAGCAGTACCGATACCAGCGTCACCCGCCAGATCAGGAAGCGGTTCAGCAGGGTTTCGCCAGCTGGTCGCGGCGGTCGCTGCATCAGCCCTGCCTCACTCTGCTCGAAGGCCAGCGCCAGTGACAGGGTGACGGCGGTGATCATGTTGACCCAGAGAATCTGTACCGGCGTCATCGGCAGGGTGATGCCGAGCAGGATGGCGGCAATCAGCACCAGCGCTTCACCGCCATTGGTCGGCAGAATGAATACCAGTGCCTTGCGCAGGTTGTCATAGACGGTACGACCTTCCACCACCGCATCGCGGATGGAGCTGAAGTTGTCGTCAGCCAGCACCATCTCTGCCGCTTCCTTGGCCGCTTCGGTGCCTTTCAGGCCCATGGCCACACCGACATCGGCCCGCTTCAGCGCCGGAGCATCGTTGACGCCGTCGCCGGTCATGGCGACGATCCGGCCCTTCGCCTGCAATGCCTGAATCAGCCGCAGCTTGTGTTCCGGGCTGGCGCGGGCCACTACCCGGGTATCGTCGATCAGTTTTTCCAGCTCGGCATCGCTGAGCTGATCCAGCATGCTGCCGGTCAGTACCTGATGTTCATCCCCCAGCTGCAACTCGCTGCCGATGGCAAAGGCGGTGCTGGCGTGATCGCCGGTGATCATCACCACGCGGATACCGGCCGCATGGCATTCCGCCACGGCTTTGCGCACTTCCTCGCGCAGCGGATCAGCAATGCCCACCAGCCCCAGCAGGGTCAGTCCGGTCAGATGGCCGTGATCCAGTTCGGCTTTGGGGTGATCTTCCGGCAAGGGTTTTTCGGCGATGGCCAGCACCCGCTGACCCCGGGCGGCCAGCCGTTCCACCGCGCGCTTCCAGCTGTCCGTATCCAGAGCCTGATGACCCTGGCTGCTGCGCACCTGTGAGCACATGGCCAGCACCCGTTCCGGCGCCCCCTTGACCAGCAGTCGCGGCAGCAGCACGGCTTCACTTAGGTCGTCATCCTGACTGCGCGGGTGATGCAGGGTGGCCATGTAGCGGTGTTCGGATTCAAACGGGATCTCATTGGTGCGCGGGTGCAGCGCCAGACAGTCGCCATGTTCCCAGCCGGCCTTGGCCGCCAGTGCCAGCAGGGCGCCTTCGGTGGGGTCGCCATGCAGGCGCCAGGGAGCGGCACTGGTGTCAAAGCGGGCATCGTTGCAGAGCAGCGCCGCCAGTGCCAGATGCTGCACTTCCAGCAGCTGGGTGGCGCTGAGGGGCTGGCCGTTAAGGCTGAATTCCCCTTCGCCCTGATAGCCCAGGCCCGACACGTCTATCTGACCTTCCTGCAGGCAGACACTCTGTACGGTCATCTCGTTACGGGTCAGGGTGCCGGTCTTGTCGGAGCAGATCACCGAGACGGCACCGAGGGTTTCCACGGCCGGCAGACGACGGATGATGGCATTGCGCAGGGCCATGCGCTGCACACCGATGGCCAGGGTAATGGTGATGATGGCAGGCAGACCTTCAGGAATGGCGGCCACGGCCAGACCGACGCTGGACATGAACAGCTCGCTCAGGGGGTAATCACGCCAGAGCCAGCCGAACAGGAACACCAGCAGGGTGATGGCCAGAATGGCCAGGGTCAGGGTGCGGCCCAGTTGCGCCATCTGCCGGGTCAGGGGCGTGGAGAGGGTTTCCACATCACGCAGCAGGGTGCCGATCTGCCCAAGCTCAGTGTGGTCGCCGGTGCTGACCACCACCCCTCGGGCGCGGCCCTGTGTAATCAGCGTACCGGCGAACAGCATGGAGCTGCGCTCGGCCAGCGGCGCCAGTGGCTCTACCGGGTGCGCCTGCTTGCTGACGCTGTTGGCTTCCCCGGTCAGCGCGCTCTCCTGTGCCCGCAGATTGATGGCATCGAGCAGACGAATGTCGGCAGGCACCTTGTCACCGGATTCCAGCAGCACGATATCGCCCGGCACCAGCTGTTCGGCATCAACGGATTCGCGCTGACCACCGCGCAGCACCGCCGTGGTGATATGCAGCAGGGTGCGGATCGACGCCAGTGCCTTTTCGGCCTTGCCTTCCTGCAGCAGCCCAAACAGCGCATTGATCAGCACTACCGCGAAGATCACCGAGCCATCAATCCAGTGGCCGAGGCCGACACTGACCACCGCAGCGGCCAGCAGCACATAGATCAGCACGTTGTGAAACTGCAGCAGGAAGCGTTTGAACATGGAGTCGGTAGCGGGCGGCGTCAGCACATTGGCGCCGTATTGCTGCAACCGTTCGGCGGCATCGCTGTGGCCCAGCCCACTGCGCTGGCTGTGCAGCTGTTGCAGTGCCGTATCGGCATCCAGTGCATGCCAGAGCGGCTGGCCGCTGGCACCGGTAACGGACGATGGCGGGGCGGCGGTGATGCCTGCCTGGGGGCGGGGTTTGCTGATGGTCTCCATGGGCTCCTCACTGGCTTGACAGGCTCCCTCTGTTACCCCTTGCCCTGATCTGCTGTGTACCCCCGACAGGGATGATGCCGGGTATGGACGGGGCGCGGGATTGTGAACAGCTTCTGGGAAGTGCCGGGACAGCTGCCTGCTGAACGGTTGCTGTGTATTAGCTTAGACGAATATCAGATAGTTATTGTGCAGCTGCGTAAAAGGCTACGTTGCCCTTACTGCCAGCATGTTGATCTGGGTCAGGCATCTTGGCCTTCAAGTCCCAAAGGTACACAGAGTGGTTGGCTTGAGCGCGATTTTCAGAAGGGCTACTCTTACGGCCCCCGCTTCTGGATGTGAAAGGGAACGACGTTTTTACTGTTCAAGGAGGGCGAAATGCCAAGAACAATTGAATACATGATTGGGGGTGGGGCAGATAAGAGTGATGCCCTGACGACAGTGGTGGCCCCAACCCGTTTGGTAGAGCGTGAAGTAATGCCTATCAGGAAGGCTAAGAATCCGGGTGTTTCAGCGCTGTACTATGGCCATGAAGACTATCCGGTGATTCTGGCCAGTATTCAGGCTGATTTAAAACTGGGCGACATAGTGAATATTACGGGGCATAGCTGGGGAGGAGGGGCTGCCATTCGCCTTGCTCAGGCACTGAAGGTACAGGGCAAGAGTGTCAATGTGCTGATTACACTGGACCCGGTGTCACTTTTGCCATTGACCAGCAATGTGGCGGCCAAGACATGGGTCAATGTCTATCAACGACAAAGCTTTATTGATGCTGTTGCTACGGTGCCGGTGGTGGGCAACGCGGTGGCAGGTGTCGCTTCTGCACTGTCCATCCCCTTTTCTAATACAGATTTTGACGACACCGTGGCAACAGTGGGAGGGCAACTGGGTTACCAAAACAAGGCCAGCATTAACCAAGCCTGCGACCTTCACCATGGCCAAGCGGGTCTGATGTACCGATTAGCACTGGAGACACTAAAGCAGAATGGCAAGGCGGATCACTGATGAAAGGGTTGATAGCAATCATTGCCCCTATGATTCTGGCAGGGTGCTCCTCGCAGATAAGAGTCGAGCCTGTCCGATTAGAGCCTGCCACTCTGGTAATCAATGATCGGTGCGGCAAACCCATTATTCCGCAAGGTGACTATTTGCACGTCACCTTGAGGTTGTTGGATAACGTCGATGTTTCCGGTCGATCAGTGCAAATTGATAACTTTCTGGATGTATCCGCTACATCGCCAGAACAAAGCTCTGGTGGGGGATTTGTAGGCTATCGAGACAGTACGGGCGTGTTACGAGGGTGGGTTGTTGATCGTGAAAGATCAATTGAACTGGCCGCAGGCTCTACGGTGGAGGCTTTTGTTGCCAAGGATTTGATCTGGGATAACACGAATGATGGTACCAGTAGCCAGCGTCGCGTGGCATTGAGCAGTAAAGAGTATGAGCAGTTACGCCTGCAACTACGGGCTGTTCTGTATATGCGCGGTGCGGCGGTCAGTAATGAAGTGGTTATTCCCAGAGAAACAATCGTCAAAGGTCTTGCAGACGCTAAGCAGCATGTCGTTATGGCTTCAGACATGACGTGTGAGCCAGAGGCTATACCAACCGAGTGATGTCACTCTTTTAAGCCAGAGAGCATCTGTGCTCTCTGGCTTGTCTCTCCCACAGGTAATCGGTTACTTGCTACAGCACGTATATGGGCTATCCTTGACCGGCGCTTACCAGCGTTCACGTTCGCGAAAAGGGCTGCGCCCGGTTGATAACCTCTTCACTTCCATACGATTTCTGGCCTGAAGGGCGGACACAGGCATAATGCAGCAAGGCTGCAGGAGGAGTCGTATGTCTGATACTGAGCGTCCGTCTGTGAGTGATACAGCGGCACCGTCGCCTTACCAGCGTACTTGGTTCAACGGGCGGCTGAATCTGGAACAGCAGAAGAAGCGCGCCAGAGAGTTACTGCGGGCCTATCATCAGGATCAGGCGCCCGCGGTGCAGCGTTTTCAACAGCATCACCCGCGCTACGATCATGGCTTTTATCCACAGCTGGCGGATGCCCAGTGGGTGATTGCCCGCGAGAACGGCTTTGCCAGCTGGGCGCGGATGAAAACGCATATCGAGCAGCTGGCCCATCAGCCTGACACTGCGCCTGATGGTCGCCATACCCTGCATCTGCGCTGTGGCGAGGACATTCGCCAGAGTCTGCAGCTGGCCGGTTTTATCGGTGATTTCCAGCAGTTTGCCGACCCCTTCTGTCAGGGGCCACTGGCCGATCTGCCGTTACCTGAGTTTATCCACAACCGCGCCCGCTTTATCGCCTCGGCCTATGAGCTGGAGCCGGCTGATGCCCTCGCGCGTCTGCAGGGTGAATATGCCGTGTTGCAGCGGCTGGAAGACTATCAGCAGGTGGTGTTGTGGTTTGAACACGACAGCTACGACCAGCTGATTCTGGCCTTCTTGCTGGACCAGCTGTTGCGGCTGCAACCAAAGGTGCAGCTGGAGCTGATCTGTGTTGAGCAGGTGCCGGGGGTGCCGGATTTTATCGGGCTGGGGCAGCTGACACCGGAGCTGTTGACCTGGCTGTGGCACAACCAGCGGGTGCCGCTGGGCCGTGCGCACCTGCAGCTGGGGCGACAGGTATGGCGGGCGTTGTGCCAGCCTGATCCGGCCGCGTTGCAGGCCCTTGCCGCCGCAGAAACGCCGCCGATCTTGCCCATGCAACGCGCCCTGCAACGCCATCTGCGGGAGTTACCCTCCGGCTTCAATGGTCTGGGGCTGACCCAGCACCTGGCACTGCAGGCCATGGCAGACTATGGCGCCGATACCGTGGGCCGGGTGTTTGCGGTGCTGATGCGACAGCTCGAACCGCTGCCGTTTCTGGGTGATCTGATGTTCTGGCATCTGCTCCGGAAGCTGCAGCAGAGCCGTGAGCCGTTGTTTGTGCTGGAGCCGGGCAAGGGCGACCCTGAGCGAGGCTGGCCCAGTTACCCCATCTTTCTGACCGAGACCGGCGTTGCCGTACTGCGTGGCAAACGCGATTTTCGTGAGCTGTTCTACGGTGAGCGCTGGGTGGGTGGTATCTGCATCAAAGGGCAGGTGCGCTGACCGGTTCGCTGTCTGCTCTGACAGCAACTTTTTTCCTCTCTTTACTCTGCGCCGTGTTGTGGTGATCACCGCAGCACGGCTGCCCCATTACGGCCCCCTGCCGGGCGTTACTCCCCAATTCGGGGCATAGGCGATTGTCCGCAACCTCTCCCAATGCACCTGATACATAACGCCAGATGCCTGATATCACGGGGCTTTTGGCCAATTTCAAGATTTCTGACTACTTGGTTAGTTTTTTGCTTGGCAGGGAGCAGTGATTACTTAACTGTCAGGAATGCTCCCTATGCAAGCACTCAACATTGTTGTCGCAGGCGCGGGCATGGGTGGATTAACCGCCGCCCTTGCCCTGCAGAAAGCCGGTCACCGGGTCCATGTCTATGAGCGGGTGGCGGAACTGGCGCCGGTTGGCGCGGCGATCTCCATCTGGTCCAACGGCGTGAAGATTCTCAATGCGCTGGGGCTGAAGGAGCAGATTGAGGCGGTCAGCGGTGATATGCGCAGCATGAGTTATCAGGACCAGCAGGGGCAGACCCTGACCCGCTTCAGCCTGGAGCCGCTGTATCAGCAGGTGCAGCAACCGGCACGACCGATTGCCCGCGCGCTGCTGCAGGAGCTGCTGCTGGAGGCTGTCGGCAGGGAGCACATCACCCTCGGTGTCAGTTGTGAGCAGGTAGCGCAGGATGCCAAGGGTATAGATGTCACCCTGAGCACGGGCGACACCGTGCGCGCTGATCTGCTGGTGGCAGCCGATGGCACTCATTCACGTCTGCGCACCGAGGTGGCCGGGTTCGACAGCGAACGGGAATACCGTGGCTATGTGAACTGGAATGGCCGGGTGCCGGTGTCGGCCGATCTGGCCGATGCCCACGAATGGAAGCAGTTTGTCGGTGAGCACAAGCGGGTATCGCTGATGCCCATGGGCAATGACGAATTCTATTTCTTCTTCGACGTGCCGCTGCCCAAGGGCACGGCTAACCAGCGCAACCACTATCGCGATGAGCTGCGTCAGCACTTTGCGGGCTGGGCGGAACCGGTGCAGACGCTGATTGAGCGTATTGACCCTGAGCGGGTCGCGCGGGTGGAAATTCACGATGTTGACCCGCTCGACAAGCTGGTCAAGGGGCGGCTGGTGCTGCTGGGTGATGCGGCCCACTCCATGACGCCGGATCTGGGGCAGGGCGGTTGTCAGGCCATGGAAGATGCCTGGGTGCTGATGAACTGTCTGGAACAGTACGCCGGGGATGTTCCGGCAGCTCTTGCGCAGTATGAGGCGCAGCGTCTGGAGCGGGTGGCCGGTATCGTGCTGCGCGCGCGCAAGCGCTGCGACACCACCCACGGTACGGACCCGGTCAAGACGCAGGAATGGTATGACGAGCTGGCGCAGGAAAGCGGCGTCAATATTCTCGCCGGTCTGCGGCAGACGATTGAAGGCAGCCCGCTGCAGTAACAATGTGGTCACGACTGGCGTGTGTCGGGAGTGCAGTGGCGGTGTTGCTGCGCTTTCTTAATCTTCGTCAGCTGACGGCGTGCAGCTCGATACGTAACTGCTGTTGCAGGAGCGGGTCGCTGAGGACGTCGGCCAGGGTGTACTGGTCGAGTACCTGCAGAAAGGCCTGCTGTGCCTGCATCAGCACCCCCTTCAGCTTGCAGCGGCCGGTGAGGGTGCACTGCCTGCCTTCACAGTCGATGATCGACATGTCTTCTTCCATCAGCGCCACTACCTTGCCCAGCCGAATCTGATCGGCCGCCATGGCCAGCTGCATGCCGCCGTAGATTCCCCGGGTGGTGTGCAGATAGCCCAGTGAGGAGAGGCGGTGGACCACTTTACGCAGATGTTCTTTGGAGATGTGGAAGAAGTCGGCAATTGCGCCGATGGTGCTCAGGTTCTCACCCTGCATGCCCACATACAGCAATGTGCGCAGCGACAGGTCGGTAAAGCTTTTTAACTGCATGTCAGCTCAACCCTGAATTAGGTGGGAGGGGTCAGTGTCCCCGCCGTCTGATTCTAACAGGCTGGCTGATCACGATGGGTACAAATTTGCCCCCGTTGGCGACAGTACGGGCCGCTTTCTCAGTGATCTTTCGAATTTCAGTGATCTCTGGAATAAAACAGGGCCAGATCATCAGGAATACTGTCGTCACCGGCTTTGGCTTCGTACAGCAGCAGGCCGCCATCCACTGCCATGCCTTCCACACCGTCGCCACTGAAGCGACCGTTTTCATCGCAACTGAGCTGATAGTGTCTGACGTCTTCTTCTTCACCGGCTTCCAGTGTCCAGCGGGTCAGGGTGTTGTTCTGCGGATCGATGCTGACTTCCAGCAGGGTATCGCCCAGCTCCACCGAATACTGGGCATACACCAGATCGGGGCTGGGGTGGTACAGCCGTGGCTCGAAGGTCTCGGTGCCATCCAGCACCGGCAGCGACATCAGCGTGGTGATCTGTGCCTGACATTGCGGCGCAGCGCCGTCATCGGCCTGCACCAGCGTGCAGCCGGCGGCCAGCAGTCCGCCTGACAGCAAGGCACCCAGCCGTTTGCTGCGGCGTGCAGTGGAAGCGGTATGTAAGCGTGGGAAATCCATTTTCCTGGCAACCTGAGAGTGAAGAAGCCCTCTATTGAAAGCGAGGTCGCCGCTAGCGGCAATCCCCGGCGATAAAAATAGTTTCTGTTGCCAAGCAGCATTTTCGATGCAGATACACGTCAGTTAGTGACGTATACACGCTGCTTTATCTCCAGTGCTGCTTGCACTCTGATCGTGCGCGGTATCGCCTGTCGCCGTCAGTTGCAGTGCACAACCGCACTGTGCCAACCGCTGCAAACAGAGGTAAATCCTGCAAATACAGAGGCTTAGCCACTGTGGCCCGGATCTTGTATTCAAGTTTGTGTAGCAACTGATGTACGTCACAACCCGCATGGCTGATGGTCAGCCAGACGGGCAGTACTCTTGGCAGATGGAACTGCCTGACAATTTGATTCAGCAATGGATCGCTAGGGTTCCGGTCTTCGGGAGAAGACGGCTGGTCCGAGAGCGGTCGACCTTCGCAGAAGGTTACACGGCGGGAGAAAAGCCCGGGAGGTTCGATTGGCGGTGAAGCCAAGAGTACTCCGGATATTCCATGTGTAATCCCAACGGGAGGTCAGCCATGAAGCGACTCACAGCACTGTTTGTTTCCACCGCCCTTGCCGCTGTTTGCAGCGCGCCCTTGTTATCCTCATCTGCTCAGGCCGACACCAAGAAAGACTTCAATGTCTGCTGGTCCATCTATGTGGGCTGGATGCCCTGGGGCTATATGAAGGACCACGGCATCATCAAGAAATGGGCCGACAAGTACGGCATCAGCATTGATGTCACCCAGATCAACGACTACGTCGAGTCCATCAATCAGTACACCGCCGGTGGTTTTGATGCCTGTGCCATGACCAACATGGATGCCCTGACCATTCCGGCCGCCGGTGGCGTCGACAGCACCGCCCTGATCGTCGGTGACTTCTCCAACGGTAATGACGGTGTGGTGCTGAAGGGCAAGGACAAGCTCACTGACATCAAGGGCCAGAACGTCAATCTGGTTGAGCTGAGCGTGTCGCACTATCTGCTGGCGCGGGCGCTGGAAACGGTTGGCATGAAGGAATCAGACGTCACCGTGGTCAACACCTCCGATGCCGACATGGTCGCGGCCTACAGCACGCCGGACGTGACGGCGACTGTCACCTGGAACCCGCTGCTGAGCACCATCACGCAGATGCCTGACAGCCATCTGGTATTTGATTCTTCCAAGATCCCCGGCGAAATCATCGACCTGATGGTCGCCAATACCCAGACCCTCAAGGACAACCCCGATTTTGGCAAGGCGCTGGTCGGTGCCTGGTATGAAACCATGGCCCTGATGAGTGACCCCGGCCCCGACGGTCAGGCCGCCCGCGAAGCCATGGCCACCGCCTCCGGCACCGATCTGTTTGGTTTTGAAAGCCAGCTGGAAACCACCCGCATGTTCTACACCCCGCAGGCAGCACTGGGGCTGACCCGCGATGCCGAGCTGAAGGCCACCATGCAGCATGTGGCGGAGTTCTCCTACGAGCACGGCCTGCTTGGCGATGGCGCGCCCAATGCCGGTTTTATCGGGGTGGAAACACCGACGGGCATCTACGGCAGCGACAGTAACGTCAAGCTGCGCTTCGACCCAACCTATATGCAGATGGCAGCGGATAAGCAGCTGTAAGAGCGTGTTCACGATCTGTTGCGCTCAGGCCATACGGCGTTGAAAAGACCTGCGGAGTGCTCGCTACCCTTTATCACGGGTAAAGGGCGCATCCTCAGTGCTTTTCGCCCGGTCTGGCACGGGCGAGATCGTGAATACGTTGTGAAGACGAGCGGGGGTGGCGGATAAGCCACCGGCATGGCTCCCGGTAAAGGGCAGCCCTGCTCCCGCCACCTGCTGCGCAACGGAGACTCTCCATGAAACGTATGATCAACCTGCGGCCTGACCGGTCCTGGCGGATGATGCTGACCCTGCTGCCTTTTGCCTTGCTGCTGCTGGTCTACATCCTCAGTTCCGATGCGCGGCTGGCGCTCAACCCCAATGACAAGCTGCTGCCCAGCTTTGCCCAGTTCGCCAGCACCATGCAGCAGATGGTGTTCGAGCCGAGCAAGCGCACTGGCGAACTGCTGTTCTGGCAGGACACCTTCAGCAGTCTGCAGCGTCTGGGGCTGGGGATACTGATTGCCGCCACGCTGGGGCTGGTGATCGGTCTGCTGACCGGCGCGCTGCCGCTGGTGAGTGCGGCCTTTTCACCGTTGCTGACGGTGGTGTCGCTGATCCCGCCGATGGCGCTGCTGCCGATCCTGTTTATTGTGTTCGGCCTCGGCGAGCTGTCGAAAGTGGTGCTGATCGTGATCGGCATCTTCCCCTTTATCGCCCGCGATATTCAGAAACGTGCGCAGGAAATCCCCGCCGAACAGCTGGTCAAGTCGCAAACCCTCGGTGCCGCGACACCAGCCATCCTGCTGCGCGTGCTGCTGCCGCAACTGATGCCACGGCTGATCGACGCGGTGCGCCTGTCGCTGGGAGCGGGCTGGTTGTTCCTGATTGCTGCCGAGGCTATCGCCTCCACCGACGGGCTGGGCTATCGCATCTTTCTGGTACGCCGCTATCTGTCGATGGATGTGATTCTGCCCTATGTGGCCTGGATCACCCTGCTGGCCTTTCTGGTGGACTGGCTGCTGGCCTGGGCCAATCGCCGTCTTTATCCCTGGTATCACCAAGGAGGCCTGTGATGCTGCAGATCAATAACCTGTGGAAGTCCTATGGCGATCAGATTGTGCTGGAGCGCATCCATACTGAGGTGCAGGCCGGTGACTTTGTCACCATGGTGGGCGCCTCCGGCTGTGGCAAAAGTACCTTCCTGAAAATGCTGCTGGGCACCGAAGTACCGAGCAAGGGCCAGATTCTGCTCGATGGCCAGCCGCTGGCCGCCGAGCCGGATGCAGACCGTGGCATTGTGTTCCAGCAGTACTCGGTGTTTCCCCACCTGAGCGTGCTCGACAACGTCATCATCGCCTGTGCCTTCTCGCAAAGCCCGTGGACCGGCTGGCTGGGGCGCACCCGCAAGGCCGCAGCGCGGCAGGCGGCGGAGGCGATGCTCGACAAGGTCGGGCTGAGCCATGCCTTGCAGCGCTACCCTCATGAACTGTCGGGCGGCATGAAACAGCGTCTGGCCATTGCTCAGGCACTGATGCTGAAGCCCCGCATCCTGTTGCTGGACGAACCCTTCGGTGCCCTCGACCCCGGTATCCGTGCCGATATGCACGAGCTGGTGCTGGGGCTGTGGCGAGAGCACCAGCTGACGGTGTTCATGGTCACCCACGATCTCAAGGAAGCCTTCTATCTGGGCACCCGTCTGTGGGTGTTCGACAAGGTACGCCACGATCCGCAGGCCCCCCATCGTTATGGCGCCAGCCTCACCTACGACCTCGACATTAACCGCAAGCGTGGCAGCGATCTGCAGGGCGCTGCGCTGCTCAAGGATATTCAGGCCCGCACCGCGCCCACTGTGGCGCTGGCGGGCTGATCACTGTTTCGGAGATATACCATGAATGCCGTCTGCTCCTCCACCCATGCCGATGTGCTCAGTCTGGACCACTACCGTACCGAACTGCGTACCGGTCAGCACTGGTCGTTGACCATGCGCCGTGGCACCCAGATGACCCTGACCGATCTGACCGGCGGCGCCAATGTCGCCATGTTGATGCATAACCCGTTCAACCTGCTGGAGCGCTACAACGCCCCGGATACGCTGAAATGCCAGCACACCTTCAAGCTGACCCGTGGCAACTGCCTGTATTCCGATATGGGGCGCATCTTCTGCTCCATCACCGCCGACAGTTTCGGCTGGCACGACAGTGTCTGCGGCAACAGCCATGCCGAGCAGGTGGCCGCACAGTGGGGGCGCCGAGACTATCAGAAAGTGCGCAACGACTGGCATCAGAACGGCTACGACGCCTTTCTGGTGGAGCTGGCCAAGTACGGCCTGAGCCGTGCTGATCTGGCCGCCAATCTCAATCTGTTCAGCAAGGTGATCAGTGATGAGGCCGGTAATCTGGCGCTGGATGCGAGCGCTGACAGCCGCGACTGTCAGGTCACCCTGCGCTTCGAGATGGATACCCTGGTGCTGCTGCACACTTGCCCGCATCCGCTGGACCGCCGCGCCGAGTATCCCCAGGCGCAGGTGCAGATCGATATCAGCCGGGCAGCAGCACTGACCGCCGATGATTACTGCCTCAACTTCCGCCCGGAAAACCGCCGTGGTTTTCACAACAACGCGCTCTATCACTTCACCAATCCCGGCTATTACGCCGTGCCCAGTGCTCAGTAAGGAGACAGGCTCATGATCAAGCACAGTGAACGTCAGCCCGAGCTGTCACTGCACCGCCAGGTAGTGGGTGCCGGTGATTATTACTTCGATGTGATCCGGGCCGGGCAGGTCTTTCGCATCCTCGATCTGGAGGGGAATCAGGCCGCCGACACCCTGTTCTACAACGCCGCTGACCCCAGCGAGCATTACAGCTTTACCGACACCATCCGTGAGCAGGGCAACCTCTATCTGACCGCGGGCAGCGTGCTGCGCTCCAATGAAGGCCGGCCGATGCTGGAAATGCTCGCCGATACCTGCGGCCGCCATGACACCCTCGGTGGCGCCTGTGCCAGCGAGAGTAATACCGTGCGTTACGACCTGGAGAAACGCTGTATGCACTCCTGCCGTGACAGCTGGATGCTGGCCATTGCCGAGCACCCGGAGTTCGGGCTGGGCAAGACCGACATCACCCACAACATCAATTTCTTCATGAATGTGCCGGTGACGGCGGCGGGCGGGCTGACCTTCGAGGATGGCATTTCGGCGGCGGGCAAGTACGTGGAGCTGAAGGCGCTGATGGATGTGATCGTGCTGATTTCCAACTGTCCGCAGCTGAACAACCCCTGCAATGGTTATAACCCGACTCCCATCGAGGTTATGACCTGGGAGAAGTAGCGGGGCAGGGCTGGCTGCGGGCTAAAGGCTACCCCTCTCCCCCAGCCCCTCTCCCGCAAGGGGCGAGGGGAGCCTGTTTCGTGTTCAGGCTGGGCTCGGTACCGTCCTTCTCCCGCGAGGGGAGTCTGTTCAGTGTTCAGGCTGATAGATCGGGGTATGGCTGATCGTTCAGCGCAGAAAGTAGTCAGGCCGGGCACTGTGCCGTCCCTCTCCCCTTGTGGGAGAGGGATTCAGGGAGAGGGGGGTCTCACAGCAACGGTGTGGCCTCCAGCCAGATGCACGTAACTCAATAACAGTTTCACCTCTTCAGTGGACGACCACTGTCGTAACAGCGCTACGGGACGGCCCGTCAAGGTCACTGCCATGTTCAACAAGGTTCTGATTGCCAACCGCGGGGCCATCGCGACCCGCATCATCCGTACCCTGCGCCGGCTGGGGGTGACGTCCGTGGCGGTGTATGCCCAGAGTGACGCCCATTCCCTCCATGTCAGTCAGGCCGATGAAGCCTACTGTCTGGGTGAAGGTGGCGCTGCTGACACCTATCTGGATGCCAGCAAGCTGATTGCCATTGCCCGCCAGTGTGGTGCTGAGGCGATTCATCCCGGTTATGGCTTCCTGTCGGAAAATGCCGACTTTGTGCGCCGCTGCGAGCAGGCAGGTATTGCCTTTGTCGGCCCGACCCCGGAACAGATGGAAGACTTCGGCCTCAAGCATCGTGCCCGTGAACTGGCGCAGCAGGCAGAGGTGCCGATGTCACCTGGCTCTGGCCTGCTGCAGTCACTGGCGCAGGCGCAGCAGGCCGCGCTAGAGATCGGCTACCCGGTGATGCTGAAAAGCACTGCAGGCGGCGGCGGGATTGGTATGCAGCTGTGTCAGGACAGCCAGCAGCTGGAGGCGGCCTATGCCAGCGTCAAACGGCTGGGCGCCAATAACTTTGCCAACGACGGCGTCTTTCTGGAGAAGTTTATCGCCCGTGCCCGGCATATCGAGGTGCAGGTGTTTGGTGATGGGCAGGGCAAGGCGCTGGCGCTGGGGGAGCGCGACTGCTCCAGTCAGCGACGCAATCAGAAAGTGGTGGAGGAATGCCCGGCGCCGCACCTCAGTGACGCTGTGCGTAAGGAACTGCACCGCACCGCCGAGCGGCTGCTGGCACAGGTCGGCTATCGCAATGCCGGGACGGTGGAGTTTATCTATGACGCCGATACCGACGCTTTCTACTTCCTTGAAGTGAATACCCGGCTGCAGGTGGAGCACGGGGTGACCGAGCAGGTCTACGGTGTCGATCTGGTGGAGTGGATGCTGCGTCTGGCCAGTGGGGAAGCGCTGGCTCTTGATGACCAGCGCACCGCGCTGCGCCCCCACGGCCATGCCATGCAGGTACGTATCTACGCGGAAGACCCCAGCCGCGACTTCCAGCCCTGTGCCGGGCTGCTGAGCCGGGTCCGTTTTCCTGAGGCTGAGCAGCTGCGTATCGACCACTGGCTGGAAAGCGGGATTGAAGTGCCGCCCTATTTTGACCCCATGCTGGCCAAGGTGATTGTGCACGGTGACGACCGGCCCTCGGCATTGCAACGCCTGCAACAGACGCTGGCGGAGATCGAGCTGTACGGCATCGAGACCAATCTGGGCTATCTGCAGGCGCTGCTGGCCGATGACACCCTGCAGCAGGGGCTGGTGACGACGCGCTATCTCAACAGTTTCCGCTGGCAGCCCGCGCGTATTGAGGTGTTGCAGGGCGGCACGCAAACCACCGTGCAGGACTATCCCGGTCGCAGTGGACACTGGGATGTGGGCGTGCCCCCGTCCGGGCCGTTCGACTCCCTGTCATTCCGCCTTGCCAACCGTTTGCTCGGCAATGCTGAGGATGCCGCCGGGCTGGAGATCACCCTGCAGGGGCCGACCCTGAAATTCACCACCACCACCCGGATCGTGATTGGTGGCGCTGCCATGACTGCCAGTCTGGACGGCAGCACCGTACCCATGTGGCAGGTGCTGGAAGTCGCTGCCGGTCAGCAGCTGCAACTGGGGCGCATCAGCGATGCCGGTGCCCGGGCTTATCTGGCGGTGGCTGGCGGTATTCAGTGCCCTGCCTATCTGGGGTCGCGTTCGACCTTCACTCTGGGGCAGTTCGGCGGCCATAACGGCCGTGCGTTGCGTACCGGCGATACTCTGGCGTTGCCGTCTGCCGTGCCGCAGGCCGCGCTCAGTGGTGCCTGCCTGCCCGCCGCTCTGCTCCCGGCCATGGGGCGTGACTGGCAACTGCGGGTGATTTATGGCCCCCATGGCGCGCCGGACTTTTTCACTGACGCGGATATCGACAGCTTTTTCAGCACGGACTGGGAAGTGCATTACAACTCCAGCCGCACCGGTGTACGCCTGATTGGCCCGAAACCCCAATGGGCACGGCCGGATGGCGGTGAGGCCGGGATGCACCCGTCGAACATTCATGACAACGCCTACGCCTGGGGCACGGTCGATTTCACCGGCGACATGCCAGTGATTCTTGGTCCTGATGGCCCGTCGCTCGGCGGCTTTGTCTGTCCGGCAACGGTCATTCAGGCTGACCTGTGGAAGCTGGGCCAGCTGCGTGCCGGTGACCGCCTGCGCTTTGTGCCCGTCAGTCTGGACAGCGCGGTGACACTGGAGCGCCAGCAGTTGCAGAGTCTGGCCACGCTGGAGGCACAACCGGGCAGTGACAGCGACGGGCAGCCGTGCCCGCCCGTCAGCCCCATTCTGCAGACGCTGCCTGCCAGTCAGTACGGCGAGGAGGTGGTGTATCGGGCGGCCGGTGACCATTTCCTGCTGGTGGAATACGGCCCTTTGCAGCTGGATATTCGTCTGCGTTTTCGCGCCCATGCGCTGATGCAGTGGCTGCAGGCTCATCCGCTGCCCGGTCTGCGTGAGCTGACCCCCGGCATTCGCTCGCTGCAGGTGCATTACGACAGCCAGCAGCTCAGCCGTCAGCAGCTGCTGACTCATCTGCAGCTGGCCGAACAGACACTGGCCAGCCAGCTGGATGCGCTGACCGTGCCCTCGCGCATTGTCTACCTGCCGCTGAGCTGGAACGACGCCGCCTGCCAGCAGGCAATCGAGAAATACATGCAGTCGGTGCGTGCCAACGCCCCCTGGTGCCCGAGTAATCTGGAGTTTATCCGCCGTATCAATGGCCTCGACAGCATTGAGGAGGTCAAGCGTATCGTGTTCGAGGCCTCCTATCTGGTGATGGGGCTGGGGGATGTGTATCTCGGTGCGCCGGTGGCCACCCCGGTCGATCCCCGTCACCGGCTGGTCACCACCAAATACAATCCGGCCCGTACCTGGACCGCCGAAAACTCGGTGGGTATTGGCGGCTCCTACCTCTGCGTCTATGGCATGGAAGGGCCGGGCGGTTACCAGTTTGTCGGCCGTACCCTGCAGATGTGGAACCGTTACCGCCAGACCCGTGAGTTTGCCAGACCCTGGCTGCTGCGCTTTTTCGATCAGATTCGCTTCTATGAAGTCAGCGCCGATGAGCTGCTGCGCATTCGTGAAGACTTCCCCCGTGGCAATTATCCGCTGCGCATCGAGGACGGGCAGTTCAGTCTGGCCAGCTATCAGGCGTTTATCGATGAGCAGCAGCCATCCATCACCCGTTTCACCCGGCAGCGCGAGGCGGCTTTCGCCGAAGAGCTGCAGCGCTGGCATGCCAGTGGTCAGTTCAATTACGAAGCAGAGTCGGTCGAGGCCGAAGCAGAGCAGGCCAGCTGGCCGGAGCATGCCACCGTGGTCGACAGCCCGGTCTCCGGCAGTGTCTGGCAGGCGGATGTGGCAGTGGGCGACAAGGTGACGTTGGGCCAGCCATTGCTGATTCTGGAGTCGATGAAAATGGAAATCCCGGTGTTCGCCACCTGTGCTGGAACCGTCACGCAGCTGCTGGTCAAACCCGCAGGGAGGGTTAATGCCGGACAGGTGCTGGTAGTGATTGAGTGATATAGATGGCTGAGGGGATGAGATAAGGGGCTGCGGCCCCTTTTTCATTCATCTGTCTGATATGGGAGCAGGATATTTATTGTCTTTTGAATATCGGCTTATGCCTGTCAGGTGTCATTTCAATGGCTGTCTTTACATTGATACAGAGGGAAAGCCATAGTGGCTGATACGCCCGTCTGGCGCCTGAGTTGCGGGTGGCGAGAGCGTGTCAGGTGAATGTTTTCTGCAAACAGGGAATACCAATGAGAAAAATGGGATCGCGGCTGTGCTACATATTGCCACTGGTGTTGGCAGGGTGCGTCAGCCAGTCAGAAAAGCCGCAGTCAGCACAGCCGCTGGACAGTGATGACATCGCTTCCGCGCTGATCGGTCAGTTCTGGAATTGTAAGTCGTCAGTAACTTCCAGAGGCGTTACTAGCTCGTTTGATACGCAGGACATGTATGTGCGGGGAGGTACGGGGAACGCTACAGGGACGATGAAAATAAAAAATCTGGCCGGTATTCCGGAAATGATCTATTCACTGGCAGCAACCTTTACCTGGGAGGTAAAAGGTCAGTATGTGTTAACCAAATCAGTGGATATGAAGCTGGTTAACGTGACTCATCCTGATGTCGAGAAAAAGCTGAAACTCAATGAGATGTTTCCCGCAGGCATATCCAGTTCGTTGAAAGTGGTGGCCCTGAACGAGCATGAGTTCACCTATATAGATGAGTCTGACGGTAAGGAAAAAAGCTGCACCCGATAAGTGGGGTCGCAGCTCATCGAGGTCATGGCGTTGCCAGAACGGAACCTGCTGCCAGTGCGGCAGCCAGGTCCGGCCTGTCATCATGCCGAGGGCGCCGGTGTCATGAATACGATCTGGCTATACATGCTGTCCGACAGATGAAACAGCACCAGATACTGACCATTAGCGTTGAAAGCGGGTGATTTGATGCATTGATAGACCAGTGGTTTGTACACTTCTTCCCCCAGCTGTTGCAGTGTACTGACCGTGCAGCCTGAGCGGTCCAGATCGGCGATCAGTGAGTACCAGTGGCTGGGCCTTTTCTGTGGCAGTTCCAGCAGCCAGGGGCGGAAAGCTTTGTCTATGAAGAGATCATGGATGAAGGTTTTCAGATCCGTTTCCAGATTGGAGCGAGCATCACTGGTCAAAATAGACTCCCTGTTCTGTGCAGCAGCCAATTCAGTTTTGCATAAGCGCGTTATCTCATCTACATTACCCCTCACCTCTAATCCAGCAGAGTCCATACCATGTTCAGCCAATCACGCCTGATTGCGAAAGCCGCCTGCGCTGCCCAGCCTGCTGGCGTGACCCTGCCTGTTACCCGTGACTCTGTTGTGTCGTCTGTCGCGCCGCCCCCCGGCGCACCTCATAGTGTGGCTCCTCCTGTGTTGATCGTAGTAGTAGCTCACTAAGCCCCTGTTTTTACTGGTTCTCTTCAAACAGCGTGACGGCTGATCGTTCGCATTAGTTGCGTGTGTCCGCTGGCTGGAGATCTGTACGGCTTTTTTTACAGGCGATACATCATGTCTTTGCTTTCCATCAATTGGGCCGCCCTCGGCTCGACCACGTTATTTGTGCTGCTGTGGAGCAGTGGCGCCATTTTCTCCAAGTGGGGGCTGCATTACGCCTCCCCCTTTGCCTTTCTGATGCTGCGTTTTGCGCTGGCGGCTTCGGTGCTGCTACTACTGGGCTGGCGTGCGCGGCAGTGGCGACCACAACCGGGTACCCGCGGACGGGTGGCGATGGCCGGAGCACTGCTGATCGGCAGTTACTCGGTCTGCTATTTTCTGGCGCTGGATCAGGGGATTACCCCCGGCGTGCTGGCCACGGTGCTGGGTGCCCAGCCGGTGCTGACGCTGGCCTTGCTGGAGCGTCGCTTCCAGCCAGTGCGTCTGCTCGGGCTGCTGCTGGCCATTGCCGGGCTGGTGCTGGTGGTCTGGCAAAGCATCACACAGGCTCATTTCTCACTGGCGGGGATCCTGTTTGCGCTGGGTGCGCTGCTCAGCATGACGGCCGGTGCCATTCTGCAGAAAGGGATCAGTCAGTCACCGCTGCAGGTGCTGCCGCTGCAATATGGCCTCAGCCTGCTGCTGTGCCTGCTGATCAGCCCCCTGCAACCACTGACCCTGCAGTGGGACTGGGGCTTCGTCATTCCCTGGGTCTGGCTGGGGCTGGTGATTTCTGTCTGCGCGCAGCTGTTGCTGTATCGGCTGATCCGGCAGGGCAATCTGGTCAATGTCACCAGCCTGTTCTATCTGGTGCCGGTGATTACGGCGCTGATGGACTATCTCTTCCTTGGCAATCTGCTGCCCTGGAGTGCGATGGCGGGTATGGTCGCTATTCTGCTGGGTGTAATGCTGGTCTATCGCGCCTGACGGGCTGACAAACCGGGCAGCACGCTGCCCGGTTTGCTCCTGTCTGTCATGCCCGCTTGATATTGCGCCGGTGGTTACTTACGAACACAAAGGTAACCCCCATCGGGATAGGGCACGCCTTTGTCATCCATCGCCCGTGGGTGGTAGCCAATGGCTTTGTAATGCACCTTGTCGGTATCGAGAGATGAGCATTCTTCTTTGGCCTTGGCCATCAGGTGCTCGGGAACAGGTCCAAAAGCTCCCGGGTGGTCCCAGATCTGGCTGGTACTGTCTTTCGGATCAGGCATCAGTTTGGGCGGGTTGACGCCAGGCTCTTTGCCTACCTGAACGGCACAGCCGCTCAGCAGAGTTGCAGCAAGTAATAGAACCGGATAGTAACGCGCTATTGTTTTCATTGTTTTGCGTCCAGTCTTTACTACGACTATTCATCGTAAGCAGTGGTTTATATACGGGAATCCTTGTATGAGTTTTGCGTCACTGCCAAAGGCGCAGCGATGTCCATAATTAACAGCCAGGGTGAATATCAGGAGTGAGCTTCACCGTCTGGCCGTTAGTAGAGTCTAGTATGGCTCACCACGGTTGCCACTTGGGGCGAATGTCGGCATTGCTGCAACAAATGCCGCTGTTGGTTGCGGCCTGCCGACGACCTGCACTGACCGCGATTTAGCCTGCCTGACACACTTCCCCAACTTTCCGGATAGCCTTCGTCCACTAAGCGGATAGTCCGCCTGCACAGAACCTCGTCTAATCAATGTCATCTGCTTCGTCCAATGACTCTGCAAGGGGATGACCGATGACGACTTCCAAATCTGTCCCACAGTGGCAGGACTATATTCAGGGCTGCCTCGATTTTCGCCCCGCCGAAGGGGTGTATCGCATTGCCCGCGACATGTTTACCGAGCCTGAGCTGTTTGATCTGGAGATGGAACTCATCTTCGAGAAGACCTGGATCTACGCCTGCCACGAAAGCGAGATTCCCAACCCCAACGATTACCTGACTATGCGTGCTGGTCGCCAGCCGATGATCATCACCCGTGATGGCAGCGGTGAGCTGCATGCGCTGGTCAACGCCTGCCAGCACCGTGGCACCACCCTGACCCGCATGGGGCGCGGTAACCAGTCGACCTTTACCTGCCCGTTCCACGCCTGGTGCTACAAGAGCGATGGCCGTCTGGTCAAGGTCAAGGCCCCCGGTGAATACCCCGATGGTTTCGACAAGGCCACCCGTGGTCTGAAAAAAGGCCGTATCGCCTCCTACAAAGGCTTTGTCTTTATCAGTCTGGATACCGAAGGCAGCGACAGCCTCGAAGATTATCTGGGTGATGCCCGCATCTTCTTCGACATGATGGTGGCGCAGTCGCCCACGGGTGAGCTGGAAGTGCTGCCCGGCAAGTCTACCTATACCTTCGATGGCAACTGGAAACTGCAGAACGAGAACGGCCTCGACGGTTATCACGTCAGTACCGTGCACTACAACTACGTGGCCACCGTGCAGCACCGTCAGCAGGTCAATGCCGAGAAGGGCGGTGCCAGCAGCACCCTCGACTACTCCAAACTGGGCGCCGGTGACAGCGAAACCGACGATGGCTGGTTTGGTTTCCGCAATGGCCACACCGTGCTGTTCAGCGATATGCCCAACCCGGCTGTACGTCCCGGTTATGTCACGGTGATGCCGCGTCTGGTGGAGGAGTATGGCCAGCAGAAGGCGGAGTGGATGATGCACCGCCTGCGTAACCTCAATATTTATCCCAGCCTGTTCTTTATGGATCAGATCAGCTCGCAGCTGCGTATTGTCCGCCCGGTGGCGTGGAACAAGACCGAAATCATCAGCCAGTGCATCGGCGTCAAGGGCGAGTCGGACAAGGATCGCGAAAGCCGCATCCGTCAGTTCGAAGACTTCTTCAACGTATCCGGTCTCGGTACGCCCGATGATCTGGTGGAGTTCCGCGAGGCCCAGCGTGGTTTTCAGGCACGTCTGGAGCGGTGGAACGACATCAGCCGCGGCAATGACCGCTGGCAGTATGGCCCGACCTTCAACGCCGATGTGCTGGGGATTCAGCCCACCATTACCGGTACCGAGTTCACCCACGAGGGTCTGTACGTCAACCAGCACGGCGCCTGGCAGCAACTGCTGCTGAAAGGTCTGGAGCGCAAGTCACTGAGCCTGAAGGAGGTGTGAAATGAGTCAGTTGCAGCACGATATTGAACAGTTTCTCTACCACAAGGCCGCACTGTGCGACGCCCGTGACTGGGACGCCTATCTGGAGCTGTTTACCGAAGACAGCGAATTCCATGTACCGCAGTGGGATTCGGAATACGAGTACACCACCGATCCCAGGCGCGGCATGTCACTGATTTATTACAGCAACCGTTCAGGGCTGGAAGACCGGGTGTTCCGCCTGCGTACTGGCAAGTCAGCCGCGTCCAACCCGCTGCCACGCACCCTGCATCAGGTCAGCAACGTGCGCATCAGTGAGCAGGCGCAACAAGGCACGCTGGAAGTGAAAGCAGGCTGGCACACGCTGTATACCCGTCTTGGCCTGTCGGAGCAGTTCTATGGTCAGGTGACCTACACCCTGGTGCCCGCCGGTGACAGCTGGAAGATCAGCCGCAAGCACGTGGTGCTGTTCAACGATGTGATCAACTCCGTGCTGGACTTCTATCACCTGTAGTACGCGGTCACGGCGTTCAGCCACAGCTTTCCGCCTTCGGCAATAGTGCAGGAGGTAGGATGCCGGTGAGGTACGAACCGCACCGGGCTGACAGCCAGACGGGCGGCACGATGCTCAGCCGCCATTTCCCAACTCCGGCGATAGTGCAGGAGGTAGGGTGTCGGTGAGGTACGAACCGCACCGGGCTGACCGCCAGACAGGCGGCACGACGCTCCATCTATTCCAACAAGATCAATCCGCACCGGGCGTTCAGCCCGGCGTGGCGCAGCACAGAGACAGTCCTATGCAACATAACGTGGCGTTCAGTTTTGCCGACGGCAAAACCCTGTTCTTCAAGGCCAAGCACAATGAGCTGCTGCTGGATGCGGCTTTGCGCAATGGCATCACCATTCCGCTGGATTGCCGTGAAGGGGTATGCGGCACCTGCAAGGGCCGCTGTGAATCGGGCCGTTATGAGCAGGACTATGTGGATGAAGAAGCCCTGACCGAACAGGAGCTGGCCGAGCGTGCCATTCTGACCTGTCAGACCCGGGTGCACTCGGCGGCGTCGTTCTACTACGACTTTGACTCCAGCCTGTGCAGTCAGGACGGCACCCAGACCCTGCAGGCCACGGTGACCTCGGTGCAGCAGGTGTCACCGACGACCGCCATTCTGCATCTGGATGCCAGCGCCAGCAGCAGGCTGGATTATCTGCCCGGTCAGTATGCCCGTATCCGCATTCCAGATCTGGAAGGCGAGGTGTGGCGCTCCTATTCCTTTGCCACCTGTCCCAATGACAGCAATCAGCTGCAGTTTCTGATCCGCCTGCTGCCAAGCGGCGCCATGAGTGACTACATTCGCCATCGTTGCCAGCCCGGTCAGCCGCTGACACTGGAAGCCCCGTTCGGCGCTTTCTATCGCCGCCATGTCAGCAAGCCGCTGTACATGCTGGCAGGCGGCACCGGTTTGTCGGCCTTTCTCGGCATGCTCGATGAACTGGCCGAACAGGGCGGCTGCGGCCAGCCGGTGACGCTGTATTACGGTGTCACCACCGAGGCTGACCTGTGTGAACTGGAACGGCTGCAGAGCTATGTGACGCGCATCCCCGGCTTCAGCTGGCATGCGGTGGTGATGAAACCGGCGGAGACGTGGCAGGGCAAATGCGGTGTCATCCCTGACCATCTGGATGTGTCGCTGCTGCAGGGGCAGCCGTTCGACATGTATATGTGCGGCCCGCCACCGATGGTGGAAGCGGTACGCCAGTGGCTGAGCCAGCAGGAGATCACCGGCGGCCAGCTGTACTTCGAGAAGTTTGTCGAAAGCAACAGCAAGGACTGAGCACGCCTTTACGGCTGAATAGTCACGGAAGCGCCCGGCGATGGCCGTCCATTGCCCTCGCCGGGCGCGAATAAAAAGTGCACGCACTGCGCAATAAAACGGATAACAAAAGTGCAATTTCAGGATAGCCGCAGTGCATTAGCTGGGTTACAAATGGACATCCAGCAGGCCGCAACCTGACGCAACAGACCGCCTCTACCCGGCTTGTGGGGAGAAGGCCGGTGATCATGCCCGTGCACAAGCAGGCTTCACATTCGCACCACGCAGTACCCGCAACTGAGCAGTATGCAGTACCCGCAGTAGTCACAATTGAGTTTCAACACAACGACCGGCGCCGCCTGTGCGAGCTGTCGGCAGAGCGCTGTTGTCTGTCACCGTAGGCCCGAGTGCGGCGGGGCAGATAGCGAGATCTTGATTGCAAAGAGCCAGGGTGATTTGAATGCCAAAACAGTCTTATGTTTCCAATCCTTCGCGTTTCTCCGCCGTATCTCAGCGCCTGTTGCCGGGCCTCTGTGGTGCCGCACTGGTACTGGCAGGCAGCAGCCTGCTGAGCACCGCTGTGGCGGCTGAACCCGTCAAGCTGGGGATGATTACCACCCTGTCGACCAAGGGCGGTTATCTTGGTGAAGACATGCGTGACGGCTTCAAGCTGGCCGTCGAGCAGGGCAAGGGCAGCCTCGGTGGAATACCGGTGGAGCTGCTGGTGGATGACGATGCCGGTGATCCGCAGAAGGGTAAGCAGATTGCCGAGCGCATGATCAAGAGTGACAAGATCGACATGATGACCGGCATTATGTTCTCCAACGTGGCCATGGCCGTGGTGCCGAGCGTGCTCAAGGACGGCCTGTTCTTCGTCGGCGCCAACGCGGCCCCGGCGCCCTTCGCGGGCAAGATGTGCAACCCCAACTATTTCAACGTCGCCTATCAGAACGACAACATGCACGAAGCCATGGGCGAATACCTGACCCAGCAGGGCTACAAGAGCGTGTTCCTGATTGCGCCCAACTATCCGGCAGGTAAGGATGCACTGACCGGCTTCAAGCGGTTCTACAAGGGTGAGGTCAAACAGGAGGTCTATACCAAGCTGGATCAGTCTGACTATGCCGCGCTGATTTCGCAGATTCGTGCCGACAAGCCGGATGCGGTGTTCTACTTCCTGCCCGGCGGCCTCGGGGTCAACTTCCTCAAGCAGTACGATCAGGCCGGCATGAAGAGCGAAGTGAAGATCTTTGGCCCCGGCTTCTCCTTTGACCGCCGTCTGCTCGGCGCGGTCGGTGCGGCTGCCGAAGGGGTGATGAACAGTTCCGAATGGAATGATGATCTGCCTGCGGCGGGTAATGCCGAGTTCGTGCAGGCATTCCACACCGCCTATGGCCGTTACCCCACGCTGTATGCCGCTCAGGCCTACGATGCAGCCAACCTGATCGGCAGCGCGCTGAAGCAGGTCGATGGCAAGCTGGATGACAAGGATGCGGTGCGCAAGGCGCTGATGGCCGCTGACTTCAGTTCGGTGCGGGGCAGCTTCCGCTTCAATACCAATCACCACCCGATTCAAGACATCTACGTGCGTCAGGTTATCAAGCTGGACGATGGCAGCTATGCCAACAAGACCGTCAGCAAGGTATTTGAGCAGCATCAGGATGCCTACGTCAGCGAATGCAAGCTCTGAGAACGTGCCACGACCGGCGCTGACACGCGCCGGTTATCCGCTGTTATGAGCACGTTCTGAAAGTAGTGCTGCGGGTGATGCCCGCAGCAGGCAATGCCTGAGCGGCTGTTGGCGTCAGGCGCTGCCGTCGCAGGGTGGAGATTGCGCATTATGATTCTGTTTCTCGAACAACTGCTGAACGGCCTGCAGTTCGGCGTCATGCTGTTTTTGATGGCGTCCGGGTTGACACTGGTGTTCGGCATCATGAACCTGGTCAACCTGGCCCACGGTTCCTTCTACATGATCGGCGCCTTCGTGGCGGCCGCTATCGTCGCCAGCAGTGGCAGCTTTGTGCTGGGGCTGCTGGGCGCGCTGCTGGCCACGGCGATTCTCGGTATCGCCGTGGAGATGCTGATTTTCCGCGTGCTGTACAAGCGTGATCACCTCGAACAGATTCTCGCCACCTTCGGCATCATCCTGTTCTGCAATGAGGCGGTGCAGGTGATCTGGGGCAAGACCCCGCTATTCTTCGATATTCCCGCCGCGCTGTCCGGCTCGGTAGAGCTGCTGCCGGGGCTGAATTATCCGCTGTTCCGTATTGGTGTGATTGGCGTCGGTATCGTCGTGGCGATCTTCCTCTATCTGCTGATCAACCGTACCCGGCTGGGCATGGCTATTCGTGCCGGTTCCTCCGACCGCGAGATGATTGCTGCCCTCGGCGTCAACATCAAACTGCTGTATTCCCTGGTGTTCGGGCTGGGGGCGCTGCTGGCTGCGCTGGCAGGGGTGATGGCCGGGCCGATTCTGTCGGTCGAGAGCGGCATGGGCGAGAGCATTCTGATTCTGACCTTTGTGGTGATCGTCATCGGCGGCATCGGCTCCATCAAAGGCGCGCTGGCCGGGGCGGTGCTGGTCGGGGTGGTCGATACGCTGGGCCGTGCCTTCATGCCGGAGCTGATGCGGATGGCACTGTCCGGCGGTGCCGCCGACAGCATGGGCGCGGCGCTGTCGTCGATCCTGATCTATCTGCTGATGGCCGTTGTGCTGATTTTCCGACCAAGAGGGCTGTTCAATGCAAGTCACTAAAACCACAACCCTCGGTGAAACGGTGGCCCTCAATGAGCCGCTGGCACCGGCCAGCAGCCAGCAGCACGGCAAAGTGCAGGTCAGTCACGGCACAGGCCGTCGCTGGCCGTTGTCGCGCTGGCTGACTCTGCTGACCTTTGCCGTGCTGCTGGCGCTGCCGGTACTGCTCGCCGTGTTGGACAACAGCTTCCTGCTGACGCTGGTCAGCCGCTGCATGATCTACGGCATTGCGGCCATCAGCCTCAATCTGATTCTCGGCTACGGCGGCATGCTCAGCCTCGGTCATGCCGCCTTCTTCGGCATCGGTGCCTACGTGGTCGGCATCACCGCGCAGAACTTCATGTACGGTACGGCGCTGATGGAATGGCCCTTCGAGCTGGCAGCCAGTAACGATGCCATTGTCGTGTGGCCTGTGGCGATCCTGCTGTCAGCGCTGGCGGCACTGCTGATCGGTGCCATCAGCCTGCGTACCAGCGGGGTGTACTTCCTGATGCTGACCCTGGCCTTTGCGCAGATGATTTACTTCATCTTCGTGTCGCTGGATCAGTACGGTGGCGATGACGGCATGAACCTGATGAGCCGTAACACTCTGCTGGGGCTCGATCTGGATAACGACCTGACCTTCTATTACGTCTGCTTCGGCTGCCTGCTGCTGATTTATCTGCTGGTACAACGCCTGATTGCCGCCCGTTTTGGCATGGTGCTGCGTGGCTGCAAACAGAATGAGCAGCGCATGCAGGCCATGGGCTTCCCCACCTATCGCTACCGGCTGATGGCCTTTGCACTGGCCGGTGCCGGTGCCGGTCTGGCGGGTGCGCTGATTGGCAACCAGATGGAATACGTTAGCCCCAACCTGCTGCACTGGAAAATGTCCGGCGAGCTGATGGTGATGGTATTGCTGGGCGGCCTCGGCACCCTGCTCGGGCCCTTGTGGGGTGCCTTTGCATTCCTGCTGGTGGAGGATGTGCTGTCCGGTATTACCGAACACTGGATGCTGTTCTTCGGCCCCTTCCTGATTCTGGTGGTGCTGTTCGCCAAGGGCGGCATCTATGGCTATCTGATTCGCAAGGAGCAGCCATGAGCACAACCGATACGCCCTGGGCGCTGGAAGCCCGCGGGCTGGTCAAACGTTATGGCCAGCTGGTCGCCACCGATCATGCCGATATTTGTGTCGCCAAAGGTGAGCTGCATGCGCTGATCGGCCCCAATGGCGCCGGTAAGACCACACTGATCAAACAGCTGTCAGGGGAGATTTTCTCCGATCAGGGGCAGATTCGCTTTCATGGCGCCGACATTACCCGGATGCCGATTCATCAGCGTGCCCACCGCGGACTGGTGCGTTCCTACCAGATCACCTCGATCTTTGAGGAAATGAGCGTCATCGACAACGTGGCGCTGGCAGTGCAGGCGCTGCAAGGCCACAGCTTCCGCTTCTGGCGTCCGGCGGCCAGTGACGCGCGGCTGCGTGAGCCGGCGTTCCGCTGTTTAGAGCGGGTGAGACTGGCCCATCGTGCCTCGGTACTGGCAGGCAATCTAGCTCACGGCGAGAAGCGCCAGCTGGAAATCGCCATGACTCTCGCCGCTGAGCCCAGCATGCTGCTGCTGGATGAGCCGATGGCGGGGATGAGCCCGGAAGAATCGGGGCAGATGGTGGAGTTGCTGCAGGCACTGAAGGGCGAGCACAGCATCCTGCTGGTGGAGCACGATATGGATGCGGTGTTCTCGCTGTCCGACCGGCTGACGGTACTGGTCTACGGCAAGCCGCTGGTGACCGGTACGGCGGCGGAAATCCGCAACGATCAACGGGTACGTGAAGCCTATCTGGGCGAGGAGGCGGCCTGATGCTGCAAGTCAAAGCGATTGAAACCTACTACGGCAGCAGTCAGGCCCTGTTCGGGGTAGACCTGCAGGTGGAAGAGGGGCAGGTAGTGACCATGCTCGGCCGCAACGGCATGGGCAAGACCACCACCGTCAGCTCGATCATGGGCATGCGTTCACCCAAACGCGGGGAAGTCACTCTGGACGGGCGCAAGGTCTCGCATCTGGAGTCCTACAAGGTGGCGCGGCTGGGGATCGGTCTGGTGCCGGAGGGGCGCCGGGTCTTCCCCAACCTCAATGTCCGCGAGAACCTGCTGGCGGCGGCCAGTCAGCGTCAGGGCAATGCCTCACCGTGGACGCTGCAACGGGTGTATGAACTGTTCCCGCGTCTGCAGGAGCGACAGCTCAACATGGGCAATCAGCTGTCCGGCGGTGAGCAGCAGATGCTGGCCATTGGCCGGGCGCTGATGATCAACCCGCGTCTGCTGATTCTGGATGAAGCCACCGAAGGGCTGGCACCGATTATCCGCGATGAAATCTGGGCCTGCCTGACGTACCTCAAATCTCAGGGACAGTCGATTCTGGTCATCGATAAAAATCTGGACGCACTGTTGCGCATTGCCGATCACCATTTTGTCTTGGAGAAGGGCAGGGTGGTATGGCAGGGTAATTCGGCCCAGCTGCAGCAGGACCCCCAGGTGCAGCACCGTTATCTGGGCATCTGATTCTTCGTACCGTCGAGAGCAACGCTACCTATGAGTTTGTATCGTACCTTCCGCACCGAGGTGGAAATCAACGCCCAGTATGACCCCACCATTGGTCTGGACCGTCAGGCCATCATGAGCCGTTACGCCGAACAGAGTGCCGCCACTCTGGCGGCGCTGGGGCAGTCACGCAGTGTGAGCTATGGCCCCACCCGGGCGGAATATCTGGATATCTTCCCGGCGGCGCAGCCACAGGCGCCGGTGCATGTGTTCCTGCATGGCGGCTACTGGCGCGCGGGGTCCAGTGCTGACTATGCGCTGGTGGCGCGGCAGCTGGTCGGGCACGGCATCACTGTGGTGGTGGTCAACTATGCCCTGTGTCCGGTGGTGGCGCTGGGGGAAATCGTCCGCCAGTGTCGCGCGGCACTGGCCTGGGTGTACAAGCAGGCAGACAGCTTTGGCGGCGACCCTGAGCGCATCACGGTATCGGGGCATTCCGCCGGTGGCCATCTCAGCGCCATGATGCTGACCACTGACTGGGCCGGTGACTATGGTCTGCCTGCTGATCTGGTCAAAGGCATCGTAGCGATCAGCGGGCTGTTTGATCTGCGCCCGTTCCCGCATTCCTGGCTGCAGCCGTCGCTGTACCTGACCAGTCGGGATGTCGACCGCTACAGTCCGCAGTTCCTGCCGGTACTGAACCGGGCTCCGGTCAGGCTGCGGGTAGGCGCTCTGGAAAGCAGCGAGTTTCACCGCCAGTCGAAAGACTATCTGACCCTGCTGCTGGAACGTGGTATCGACGCCGATTATCTGCCGTTGCCAGAGGTCGATCACTTTGGCGTGCTGGATTACTTCTTCGCCGACGGCGGCCAGCTGGTCAGGGATGTGCTCGGTCTCTACAACCTGCGTTGAAGGGTAGTCACGGGGACTTCCGGTGCGATTTACCGCACAAAAGCCGGTGCGATTCACTGCGTTCATCACACCCTACTTGTCGGGCAGGTACTTGATACAGGTGTATCGGTAGATACCATCTCTCCTAACTGCCCTCAAATCGCATCACGCGACTTGAGGGCAATATTCGTTTTGATGTTTCACCACACCAAAACAAATCTGTACCAGCTTGCGCATCGCCGCGCCTAGCGCCTGCATTTTGCTCTTGCCGTTCTGGG
>NZ_LAPT01000045.1 GCF_003194385.1 Pokkaliibacter plantistimulans | reverse complement strand
TGTATCAGAGCGAGCAACTGAGCTATTCCCGCGTGGCGTCCCATAGGGGGTTCGAACCCCTGTTACCGCCGTGAAAGGGCGGTGTCCTAGGCCACTAGACGAATGGGACACATAACATTCTTTAGCCACTTCACTCCTTAGAGTGGTAAGTGGAGCGGGAAACGAGACTCGAACTCGCGACCCCGACCTTGGCAAGGTCGTGCTCTACCAACTGAGCTATTCCCGCGTGGCGTCCCATAGGGGGTTCGAACCCCTGTTACCGCCGTGAAAGGGCGGTGTCCTAGGCCACTAGACGAATGGGACGCGGCCTGCATCAACTCATACTTCACACTCTAACCGTATGTATCGTACGACTGCTGCGGGCGCGTATACTACTCACCTCCCTCATTTCGGTCAAGCTTTTACTGCTGCATTTTTACTAAGCAATTCATGGCTCTATAAATAGAGCGCAGTGATCCCAAGCGAAGCACTGCGCCGTTACAACCATGCTCACCACCACTTATTAAATAAAGGTGAAGACTGTTATCTGTCATCCTATTAATGTAAGTTTTGCCTAGGTATGTGATTGGCCGACGCAAATGCACGTCAGCCTGTGAGTAGACTGAACACGGCGCGGCGGCAGACGTACTGGAACCCTGCCCTTATAACGCACTATATAGATAGAAGTAACGTTCAGAATGAGCCATTACCTCTGTATAACCTCTATATAGATGTCAAATCTGCCGATACCTGACCGAATTGTTATAAAGGGCCAGAGATTGCAATGACCGCAACACAAATCGCCATCATCATTGTGCTTGGAGTAGTTGCCTTGATCATCATGGCCATGATTGGGCAGTCTGTTGAAAACAATCGAGCAAAAAAGCGTCAGCGCATTATCGCCATCAAAGATCAGGTTCGCCATATCCATACCAACCTGCAACAGACACCCGAAGGATATGTGCCCACTCCACTTCGCAATGCCTTATTACAGCTGTTAATAGCAAGACTGCATGAGCTCAAATCACTCGATACCAAAGATCCGCTACCAGACTCCTTACTAGGAGAGTTACGTGCAGAACTAGAGGAATCGAAACAACAAAGTGCTGGTGACCAGCCGGCTCCGATTCTCTACTCAGAGAAGCAGGCAGTACTTATCAAACGTCAACTGAGTCATCTCAGCCAGCTGGTCAAGTCGCTGTATGAGCAACGCCTGTTCAACCATCAGCAAGCACAGCATTACATCCAGCACCTGAAACTGCTCTCCCGACAAATATCTCTGGATATCGCCTGGCTTACAGCTCAACAGTATGACCAGCGCGGAAACTGGAAGGCGGCCAAAACAGCGCTAGCCCAATGCCTCAGTGGCTATCAGCAGCTAAGTAAATATTGCAATATGGACGAACGCATTCGGGCTATCACTCAGCGCCTGGAGCAATTGAAGGCTGTGCAGGAGAAAGTCATTCTGGAGCAAAAAGAGCAGCTGGAAGACCAACTAAAACGGATAGCGGATGAAGAGAACAAGTGGCGTATCAAGCAAGATTATGAAGACTAACTAAAGCCCTACAGAATATTGAGCTACTCACAACATCTGATTGTGCCCCAAAAAACGGTGGCCTCTCACAGAGGCCACCGTCATGTTCCCGAGCAGAATTCGACCTTATGACTCACACTGACCGATAGCCAGTACCGTCATAAGGTAACTTAGCCCAGGTACCGTTCGCGTTTTTTGGCCGTCAATCGATGCAAGTCCACCAGCACCAAGCCATCAACGCAGTAGCCAAAGTCTGGGTCCACTCCGAAGTCCAGAAAGCGCACGCCTCCGGGCTCACACACCTCCGAATACTGCTTGTATAAAGTGGGCACCGTCACAGCATAGTGAGCCAGACGCTCTTTTAACTCAGCGAAATCCGTGTCGTAGTCATTACCCACAAACACCGTATCCAGCAGCCGTTGATCTGCCTCAGGAATAACAAAGGGAGCATTGGCTATTGCAAGATGATCGCGATCAGGGAAGTACAACCGATAAAATGTAACCAGCAAATACTTGGCAGCGGCTGGATAACTGTTACTCAAGCTCACCGGACCAAACAGATAACGGATTTCAGGGTGACATTTGAGATACGCACCAATCCCCTGCCATAAGTAATCCAGGCTGCGACGCCCCCAATAGCGCGGCTGCACAAAACTACGGCCTAACTCTATCCCCTGCTCGAAAAATGGCTGCATATCCGGCCGGTAGCGGAATAATTCAGCTGAATAAATTTCCTGCCCTTGCTCCGCAATCTGGGCGACTTCTCCCAGACGATACGCTCCGGCGATCTCCAAGGCTTCTTCATCCCATAGAATGAGATGCCGGTAATAGCGATCATACTTATCAATATCCAGGCGCTGCCCTGTCCCCTCCCCCACCTGACGGAATGCCAGCTCACGCAAGCGACCAATCTCTTTCATCACAATTGAGTCAGGGCGATAGCTGAACAGATAGATCCGCTTGCCGTCCTGCGTACTTCCCAGACACTCAGCCTCAACCAGTTCCTTTTTCAGAGCCTGACGATCCTGAGGATGAGCAATGGTGTTTTCCGTGACGAATAACGGCTTGCCGTTGCGGCCCAGGCGATAGATGTGTTTCTTCAACATCTTCGCCTTGGTGTTGTTGTTGACGGGTAGTTGATCTATCTGCTGAAAGGGGATCGGCTTACCTACTTTCACCGACAGCACCTTGTTACGCTGCTTGAACATCTCATTAGCAAGCATCAAGGTGGAGAAAGGCTTGTACGCCATCGATAGCCCGTAAAACAGCATCGAGTTTTTACCCTGCACGTGCACAGGCAGGATTGGCGCATTAGCCTTCCTGGCAAACAGCAAAAACCCCGACTGCCATTTACCGTCTTTGATTCCGGTAAAACTTGCTCTGGAGACTTCTCCGGCAGGAAATACAATGACGGCCTCATCGCGCATCAGCGACTGGACTATACGCTGAATGCTTCGCTTATGACCCTGGTTCGCCATATTGTCGATGGGCAGGAACAGCGACTGAAGTGGTGTCAAATGCCCAAGCAAGTCATTCGCTACAATGCGCACGTCACGACGTACACTGCCCACCATCTGCAGCAATGCCAGGCCATCAAGAGAGCCAAGCGGATGGTTGGAAACGATTACGACACGCCCTGTGGCCGGTATGTTGCTACGATCCTGATGACTGATGCGGTAACTGAAGTTGAAATACTCCAGCACCTTGTCGAGAAACTCGAACCCCTGAAGCCCCTGATACTGATCGAGAAAACGATTGATCTCGTTCTCATGGATCAGTCCACGCAGCAGGCTTAAAGTCGAATGCCTAACCAACGGCGCACGTTGCTGGAATGCGGGATATTTGTTGGTGATGACCTGCTCAATGTTCAGCATGGCGAACGGCTCCTGCTATGCTCAGATAGCAACACCTTAAGAAGCATCGATGACGATTTGACGACACAAAATCGAACTTCAGGCGGTTTCGAACCGATACTCCCCACTGACACTTTCAAGCCAGATCACTCACAAAACTGGCGCAAATTTGAACAGCAATTGCCTTCCTGACCGACTACACTTATTCTTTTTCTTTGTGCATCGCACAACCACGGCTGATCACACGCCAGATAACTGAGACCAGCCACTTTCCAAAGACACTTAGCCCGGATTGCTTGATGCTCAGCAACGCCTGAGCTCAAGACGCCACTAATGTAGTGTTGCCGGTCAAAGACAAGCAGCGTATAGAGATGTAGTACCTCGCACTTCTGCTGCTTCATTATTGGCCAGATTTGCGTAAAACGAAGTCACAATGGAAGCCTCTACTGATCTACAGCCTTTTGCCATCAAAAGGGCTCCCATGCTGTCATAGTCAACAAGTGGAACTGAGATCTGGGCACGGTTGCCCAGTAGATTTATTCAGGGATGCATACCAGCGGAGCCAATCTATGCTTTATGAAATGCACGCCCACACTCAACAAGCTCTGCAACCCTTGCACCTTTGGGCCCAGGCAATTCGCAAACAACTTTCATTGCCCTGGAGCACACTCCCCATGCATCCTGCCGGGCGCACTATGCTTGCCAGCATGGAACTTATCGAGCGATGCACTAACAACTATGAAAAGCCAGAGTTTGAACTGGTAAGTACTGAAATTGATGGTCAGCCGGTCCTTGTCAGAGAAGAAGTGACGCTGGCCAAACCCTTCTGCGATCTGATTCACTTCCGTCGCTTCGGACACTTCAACCATCCCAAGGTGCTGCTGGTTGCGCCCATGTCCGGGCACTACTCCACACTACTGCGTGGCACAGTTGAGCATTTCCTGCCTGATCATGAGGTGTATATCACCGACTGGATCAATGCCAGAGATGTCCCCTTGTCGGAAGGTGGCTTCAGCTTCGATGACTACGTCAGCTATGTCATCGAGTTCATTAAATATCTGGGGCCGGATGTCAACGTCATCGCCGTTTGCCAGCCCAGCGTCCCCGTACTGGTCGCCTGCGGATGGCTAGCTATGAGCCAGTCCAGCTACCAACCCCTGACACTCACCCTGATGGGGGGTCCTGTTGATACTCGCATCAGCCCCACAGAGGTAAACGATTATGCCTCGAACAAAGATGTAGAGTGGTTTGAAAACAAAGTCATCTGTACCGTCCCTGAAATGTATGCAGGCGCGGGCCAACGGGTATATCCGGGTTTCATCCAGCTGTCTGGCTTTATGATGATGAACCCTGATCTGCATGTGCAGAAGCATTTCAAGTTCTTTAACGACCTGATCCAGGGTGACGGTGACAGCGCCGAAGCACACCGCAAGTTCTACAACGAATATCTCGCTGTGATGGACTTACCCGCCGACTTCTACCTGGAAACCCTACACAAGGTCTTTATTGAACATCAGATGCCACGCAAATTGATTGACTATCGTGGCGAACGTATTGATCTGTCTGCAATCAAGAAAACGGCCTTGATGACCATTGAAGGGGAACTCGATGACATCACGGGCCAGGGCCAGACCAAAGCGGCACAGGAACTGTGCTCGGGATTAAGTGCTGACAAAAAACTTCACTACATACAGAAAGATGTCGGCCATTATGGAATATTCAATGGCCGTCGCTTCCGCTCAGAAGTCGGTCCTCGCATCAAACAGTTCATCCAGACCCACAGTCATCCCACCAATTAAAACGCTACCTTTTGACCCCTATCCACCATGAGTCGGATGCCCCTTTGGCAGGGAGCATCCGAATTCATACACTACCTATTTGCACATCAAGGATAGATAATGCATCGTGGTGAAAGTATTTGGCACCAAAGGTAACCACTGCTACCTTTCTATCAGGTCTGATCACTTTCTCTTTTATCAGTGACATAGACCAGCGTAAATATATAAGCCCTCTACTCACCATGGCCCGATTTCTGCTTAGGATTCATGGGTAAGCTTTGTAGAAGCTTAGTTATCAAAGAAGCACGAGTTATCGAAACGCTCCAGCAATGCATCATTGCATGCCGTACAGCGCACTCTTGATGGAGCCTGTATCGGCTTAAGTTTTCTAACCTCTGGATACGATACAAGATGACAAAATTTCCGAGATTGACACTTGCCGCTCTGGCGCTTGTAACCGCAGCCACAGCTCATGCGGATGACGCCAAAACCCTGCATATTTACAACTGGTCTGACTATATTGCAGAAGACACGCTGAGTAACTTCGAGAAAGAGACCGGCATCAAGGTTGTATATGATGTGTTTGACAGTAACGAAATGCTGGAAGCCAAAGTACTCTCTGGTAAAACAGGCTACGATCTGGTGGTACCAACCGGTGCATTCCTGTCGCGTCAGATCAGTGTTGGGGCATTTCAGCCTCTGGACAAATCAAAACTCCCCAACTGGAAAAATCTCGACCCTTCTCTGCTGAAGGAAATGGCGTCCTTTGACCCGGGTAACAAATACGGCGTCCCCTACATGTGGGGCACTACTGGCATAGGCTATAACGTCGACGCCATCAAAAAACGCCTTGGTGACGATGCACCGGTAGGCTCGTGGGACTTGCTATTCAAACCCGAATACATCAGCAAGCTGGCAGATTGTGGCGTAGCCTTCCTCGACTCACCAACCGACATTATCCCATCTGTACTTGCCTATCTCGGCAAGCCCCCGAACAGCACTAATGCGGACGACTATGAGAAGGCGGCTAAACCGCTGCTGGAGTCGATCCGTCCTTATATCCGCTATTTCCACTCGTCCCAGTACATTAACGACCTTGCCAACGGTGATATCTGTGCTGCGATTGGCTACTCGGGTGACATTCTGCAGGCGGCTTCACGCGCCGAAGAAGCCAAAAATGGCGTCAAGATTGCCTACAGTATTCCAAAGGAAGGCGCCCAGCTCTGGATCGACTCCTTCGCCATTCCCAAAGACTCTGCCCACCCTGAACTGGCACACAAGTTCCTGAATTACCTGATGGAACCCAAAGTGATTGCAGACGTCACCAACTACGTCTGGTATGCCAACCCGAATGCGGCGGCAGACCAGTATGTCAATAAAGACATTCTGGATGACCCAAGTATCTACCCACCAGCAGAAGTTAAGAAAAACCTTTACGTATACAAAACCAAGGATGCCAAACTCCAGCGTGTAATGACCCGCGTATGGACTGGCATCACCAGCGGACAATAACCCGCTCACATCCTTAAAGCACCTTGATGCTGGCACCACCAGCCAGCATCACCTCTTTATCCTGTCTCTGGGCTAGACTATACTCTCGCGCCCTTGCCCAAGGGCAAAGGCCTTTCCCCGCCGTGAGGCGCTACCATCGGAGTACATCATGCAAGACGAAAAACTACAGAAAGTATTGGCCCGCGCAGGCCTGGGCTCTCGCCGCGAGCTTGAAAAGGCCATTGTAGAAGGCCGTGTGACGGTCAATGGTCAAATTGCCACCTTAGGTGACCGCGTTACCGGTGCGGAAGTTATTGCCTTCGACGGTCAGGTGGTACGTCTGGATCAGCTTGATGAGCGCAGCACTCGCGTTCTGATTTACAACAAGCCTGAAGGCGAGCTGGTTAGCCGAGTTGATCCTGAAGGACGCCCTACCGTATTTACCCGCTTGCCTCGAGTAAAAAGTGAACGCTGGATCGCCGTCGGTCGTCTGGATTTAAACACCTCTGGACTGCTGTTATTCACCACCGACGGGGAACTGGCAAACAAGTTGATGCACCCGTCAACTGAGCTGGATCGCGAATACGCGGTACGCATTATGGGTGAAGTTGACGATGACATGATTAAACGTCTCAAAGACGGAGTAATGCTTGAAGATGGCCCAGCACGCTTTACCGACGTGAGATTCTTCGACGGCCAGGGTATCAACCGCTGGTACCATTGCGTACTGATGGAAGGTCGTAACCGGGAAGTTCGCCGCCTGTGGGAGTCACAGGGTGTAAAAGTCAGTCGCCTGAAACGCGTCCGCTACGGTCATATCTTCCTGCCCAGCCGCCTGAAAGCGGGATCGTGGGAAGAACTAGGGCAGAAAGACGCCAATGTAGTCTATGAAATGGCTGGCCTGCCGGTGAAACGAGTGCCACAGAAAACAGCTCAGCAACAGGTTGCCTACGAGCGTCAGCAACGCAAGCAAGTGAAGCGCCCTGGAGCTCGTACTGGCAAACGTTCTGGTCGAGTCGACAACGGCTAATCATTCTTAGGCTTTGTCATTATTTACCTCAGCAAGCCTTCACTTGCTGAGGTGTATTCTCCAGTAGCGTGCTTAACTGCCCATAAACGGTGAAGGGTCTCCTGCACCTACGCGGATGACTTCCACTCCCTCATCGGTCAAAGCCACTACGGTACTGGCTTCCATGCCGGCATACCCGCCATCTATTACCAGATCCAGCTGATGCTCCAGGGTCTGACGTATATCGTAAGGGTCCGTCATAGGCTGATCATCGCCGGGCAATATTAACGATACACTCATCAAAGGCTCATTCAGCTCAGCCAGCAATGCCAAGGTTATCGGGTTGTTCGGCACTCGAATCCCGATTGTTTTCCGTTTGGGATGAATCAGACGCTTTGGCACCTCTCGGGTGGCATCAAGAATAAAGGTATAAGCCCCTGGGGTATGTGCTTTCAGCAAGCGAAAATGATGGTTATCCACTTTGGCATAGGTCGCCAATTCGGATAAGTCACGACAAATGAGAGTAAAGTTATGTTTTTCATCCAGCTGACGGATACGTCTGATTCGCTCAACTGCATCCTTATCACCAATGTGGCATCCCAAAGCATAAGCACAATCAGTGGGATAAGCGACAACACCGCCTGCCTTTATGATTTCAACAGCCTGGCGAATAAGACGAACCTGTGGGTTCTCCGGGTGAATCTGAAAAAACTGGCTCATAACAAAGTCCGCTGCGACAAGTGCCTTAAAGCATAGCACAACCAGACAAAGCTATTCCCAGAGGCTCCATACAGGACGCACATTGCCTGGCAATGCGGTATATCCCCCAGGAAAATGGTACGGCGCTTCCGGGCCATGAAAGTCACTTCCTGCCGATGCAAGTAAATCAGCATCCTGTGTCAACCTGGTTAAATACTCCACCTGATCACGCGGCTGAAAGCCATTACATACTTCCAAAGCTTTCCCACCAGCAGCAGCAAAGTCAGTAATCAGCGCCTTTAACTTGGTATTGGTCATTTGATATTGCTTAGGGTGTGCCAGCACAGGAATACCACCAGACTGCACAATCACTTCAATCGCTTTGGCTAACACGGGCCACTCGGACTTGATATCACCTATCTTCCCCGCCCCCAGATAACGTTTAAAAGCAGCACGCATATCCTTCACATGCCCCTGCCTCACCATCCAACGCGCAAAATGAGGGCGGCCTATCTGTTCATTACCACTCTCTTCAAGAGCACCTGCCAGAGCACCAGCCATGCCTAGTTTCTCGAGGCGTCGGGCAATTTCCTCCGCGCGTCGCACACGCGCTTGCTGAATCTCAGCACAGTGGTCCGAGATGGGCTCAGGCACCGTCATATTGAGGCCAACGACATGAATGGTCTGCCTGCTCCAGACACAAGACAACTCAGTACCAGCAATCACCTGCACCGTGGGATGAATTACCATCGAAGGAAAAAAGGGCATATCGTGATCGGTGATAGCCAAAGCAGAAACACCGCGGTCCGCCGCAACCGAAAGCAAAGCTTCGGGGGAAAGGTGGCCATCTGAGCGGGTCGTGTGGGAGTGGAGGTCGATAGTTATCAATCTAGTAAACAGCAGAATGATGTAAAAGCTGAAAGTACCTTGCACATACTTAATGTGGATGCGAAAAACCATGACAATCTAGCTAATACAGCCAAAATCCTCACAGTATGAGGATTTTGGCTCACATGCATCAGATAGCCATCCTTAGCCTGTGCTGCAACCAGAGCTTAGTTGACACCGCACTTGGTCTTGGTACAGGTTCCACCCCACGCCCAAGAAACGTTTGTCTCATTGACAGTTGGAGTCGCTGTCAATGTGTAGCCACCAACTTCAGCAGTACCAGTCATAGAAATTACTCCTGTAGCGGCAGTTATTGTGACCGCTCCTGTCGCATACTTAGGAGTGGGCAAATTGGTAATTCCAATCTCAGCCGCAGTATCACAACTAGCGATAGTTCCTGAATTCTCCTGAAGACACTGAGCAATCGCCAGCTTAACAGGCTCAATGGTAACCACGTTTTCCTGCCATTTGGCACGACTTACATAATCTTGGTACTGAGGGATAGCAATAGCTGCCAAAATACCGATGATTGCTACAACAATCATCAACTCTATAAGCGTAAAGCCCGCCTGAGCTTTGTTACCCATTTTCATATCCATATTCTCCCGGAGAGTTTGTGTCAGTCTGCATCATTCTAAATCTAACAATTCAGACTGTGCGAGACATCTTTATCAAAAAAACTACCATGTTCAAGCACCTTTCACACACTTTACCGACATGCCACTTTTAGTCTCGTTAACATTAGCCTCAACCAAAAAAACAAAGAGATAAATGACATTAAAGTCACAAGAATATCAAATTTTGTAAGTCAAGGGTGAGCAAATATAGCACAGGCCTCTAGGCTATACTTGACTCTCAGGTTATAAACCTTACATAGCGAAATGCAGTACAGGTCAAGATGACATGCAGGGAATGATGGGAATCCCCTTTCAGCCAGTAGGCTTGGTTGGCCAGCTGGTTAAAGCTGGATTAATTACAGAAGCACAAGCCAAAGAAGCTGCCAAGGGTGCGAACCAGCAGCAGCAGCCACTGCCACTCTATTTGGTCGAAAAACTAGGAGTAGATGAGCGCGCCTTGGCAGAGGTGATATCGCAAGCCTTCAGTGTACCCGTACTTGATTTGAGTAAGATGGATCGCGAGGTTTGGCCGAAAGACTTGGTCAAAGACAAGGTGATCCAGAAACATTATGGGCTACCGTTATTTGTTCGCGGTAAAAAGCTGTTTGTTGGCTTTTGTGACCCCACCCAGGCTCAGGCTATCAGTGAGTTCAAGTTCTCCAGCAATATGAGCGTTGAGCCAATACTTGTTGAGGCAGGTAAGCTCGCTCACGCCATTGAAACCCTGTTTGACTCAGCAAGTGATGCGCTTGCCGGTTTTGATGACTCGCAGCTGGAAAAGCTGGAAGTTATTGATGAGCTGCCTCAGCTCAATATGCTTGACCTGACAGCGATGACGTCTGACGACGCTCCAGTGGTCAAGTTCGTCAACAAAATACTGCTGGATGCCATTAAACGTGGCTCTTCAGATATCCACTTTGAGCCTTACGAAAAAATCTACCGAGTACGTTGCCGTACCGATGGAGTGTTGCACGAAGTAAGTCGCCCTCCAGCATCGCTTGGCAATCGAATCTCTGCCCGTCTTAAAGTTATGTCACACCTTGACATATCAGAACGACGTTTACCTCAGGACGGACGTATCAAACTCAAGATATCCCGTACTCGAGCCATCGACTTCAGGGTGAATACCTTACCTACCCTTTGGGGCGAAAAGGTTGTGTTACGTATTCTGGACCCCTCCAGTGCACAGATGGGTATTGATGCGCTGGGGTATGACCCAGACCAAAAAGCCATGTACCTGGAGGCACTCAACCAGCCTCAGGGTATGATTCTGGTCACAGGCCCAACTGGCAGCGGCAAAACCGTATCGCTGTATACTGGCCTTAATATTCTCAATACTACTGAGCGTAATATTTCTACTGCAGAAGACCCGGTAGAAATAAATATTGAGGGTATTAACCAAGTTCACATTAACACTAAGGTAGGCCTTAACTTCGCTGAAGCGCTGAGATCCTTCTTACGTCAGGACCCTGATGTGGTGATGGTAGGTGAAATTCGAGACCTGGAAACTGCCGAGATTGCCATCAAGGCCGCACAGACAGGCCACTTGGTACTCTCTACACTACACACTAATAGCGCTCCAGAGACGCTAACTCGTATGCAAAATATGGGCGTGCCCGTCTATAACATTGCCACCTCTGTTAGCCTGATTATCGCTCAGCGCCTCGCACGCCGTTTATGCACCAGCTGCAAGGTTATAGAAGAGGTACCGGCTGAAATTCTCAGAGATGCGGGTTTTTCTGAAGAACAAATATCAACCGCAACCATATTTAAACCGGTAGGCTGTACGCGCTGCCATCAGGGCTATAAAGGCCGTGTCGGGATATATGAAGTATTAAAGGTATCTCCCCGCATACAGGAAGTGATCATGCATAATGGCAACTCATTAGATATCGCCGCAGTTGCCAAAGCAGAAGGAATGAGTGATCTTCGCCAGTCAGGTATCAAGAAAGTGCTGTCGGGTATGACCAGCCTGGAAGAGCTAAACCGAGTAATCAAGGAATAACCTATGGCGGTAGCGACACAAAGGCGCAAAAAAGTGGTAGAAAAAAAGCAATTTACCTACAGTTGGAGTGGCATTGATCGCTACAACGAGAAAGTAAAAGGCGAAATTGTTGCTGACTCACCACAGCACGCCAAGCAGCTTCTTACCGAGCAACAAGTTAAGGTAAAAAAAGTTGGTAAAAAACTTGAGATAGGCAATTTCAAAAAGAACGCCTCCATAGACTCTCAGGATCTTACTTTTTTCACCCGACAAATGGCTACCATGATGCAATCAGGGGTTCCCTTAGTGCAGTCTTTTGATATATCTGCTCAAGGAATGGAAAAAACAAAAATGAAAAACCTCGTTGAAGAGATACGAGACGAGGTTGCTGGGGGAAACCTTCTTTCCATAGCGTTAAAAAACCATCCAAAGTACTTTGATTCACTATTTTGTCAATTAGTAATGGTGGGAGAACAATCAGGTACTTTAGATCATATGCTGGACCGCCTAGCCACATACAAAGAGAAAACTGAGGCCTTAAAGGCAAAAATAAAAAAAGCGCTTACCTACCCCACAGCAGTTATTGTAGTTGCCATTATTGTCACCGCAATCCTTTTAATAAAAGTTGTACCGCAGTTTGAAAGTTTATTTAAAGGCTTTGGTGCCGATCTCCCTGTATTTACTCAATTCGTTGTAAATCTATCTAGATCACTCCAAGAGTGGTGGTGGATAATTCTAGCTATATTTTTTGCAACTGGATTCATGCTTAAAAGGGCCCATCAAAATAGCGAACAATTCAGACACAAACTCCAGCTATTAAGTTTAAAAATCCCTGTAGTTGGAAATATCCTGCACCAAGCAGCACTTGCACGGTTCGCTCGGACATTGTGTACAACCTATGCATCGGGAGTGCCTTTAGTTGAAGCAATGGGCTCAGCAGCGGGTGCTTCAGGAAACATTTACTATGAAAAGGCCATACTTCAAGCAAAACGTTCTGTCTCTGGAGGACAAAATCTTCGGACATCGTTGTCAATCACTGGCATTTTTCCAAATATGGTTATACAAATGATTGGTATTGGCGAGGATGCAGGCTCGCTGGAAACCATGCTAGACAAGCTTGCCACCTTTTATGAAGCTGCGGTGGACAATGCAGTTGACTCTCTGACAGCACTTCTTGAACCATTTATTATGTGCGTCCTAGGAATACTTGTCGGTGGCTTAATCATTGCCATGTACCTCCCCATCTTTAAAATGGGTTCTGTTGTCGGCTAAGGCAGCCTAATAATGCTAACTCTACTTATAGAATTACCTATCATCGTTCAGACTATATTGGTTTTAATTGCTGGCTCCGTATCTGGTAGCTTTCTAAATGTCGTAATTTACCGACTACCAATAATGCTGAATAACGACTGGCGGCTACAATGCCAGTCTTTTCTCGATCTTCCCCAAGATGAAAAACCGAGGTTTAATTTATTACTTCCAGCATCAACTTGCCCCAGCTGCAAAGCACCCATCAAATGGTGGCATAACATTCCTTTAGTAGGATTTTTTTTACTCAAAGGAAAGTGTGCCTCTTGCAGCACTGCTATCTCTATTCGTTATCCCCTTGTTGAAGCATTTCATGCTCTCGTCTGGGTTCTGGTTTACTGGCTTTATGGCCCTACTCCTATTGCGCTAGGGCTGATGCTGTTCTCTTCTGCCCTGCTGGTGCTTTTCTTTATTGATGCTGAACATAAGTTATTGCCGGATGACATTACCCTACCGCTGCTATGGGCAGGGTTGCTATTCAACCTGTTCACCCAACACACAAGCATTGAACAGGCAATTTGGGGAGCCGTCTGGGGCTATCTGGTGCTTTGGATACTGTTCTGGATATTCAAGCTACTCACCGGGAAGGAAGGCTTCGGCTATGGCGATTTCAAGCTGCTGGCAGCACTTGGTGCCTGGGGCGGTGCGCTGTGCTTGCCTTGGCTGCTACTGATTTCCGCATGTACCGGGTTATTGATTGCGCTGTTTCTGCGCCTGACCGGCCGCATTAAGGCGGGTGATCAGTTCCCCTTTGGCCCCGCTTTAGTCATTGCAGGCTGGATCATGATTGTGCTCCAGCCCTGGCTTCCAGTCTGGATGAGTATCTAAGTGGCTATCAATACTGCTCAACCTACAAGCATAGCTATCGGGCTCACAGGGGGTATCGGCAGCGGAAAAAGTGCGGCTGCAACCCTGTTTGAGCAACGGGGTATTGAGACTGTAGACGCAGATGTGCTCGCACGAGAGGTTGTCATGCCTGGCCAACCTGCATTGAAGCGCATAGCAGAGCATTTTGGCCCGACAGTACTGAACAGCGATGGTTCACTCAACCGAACCTGGCTGCGCCAGCATATCTTTACAGATGATCAGGAGAGACTGTGGCTCGAAGGCTTGCTTCACCCACTGATTCGCCAGCTCACCGTTGAACGCCTTGCACAAGCTCAGTCTCCCTATGTCCTGCTGGTAAGCCCGTTACTGTTTGAATCAGGACAGGCACAGCTGGTAAAGCAGAGCATCGTAGTGGATGTGCCCGAAGAGACCCAGGTTCAGCGTGCCGGCCAGCGAGACATCAATACGCACGACCAGATTAAAGCGGTGATGTCAAAACAGTGGCCACGGCATCGCCGTTTGGAGCATGCCGATTACGTTATTGATAACACGGGCGATCTGCAGCAGTTGCAACTTGAGGTTGCAAGGGTCCATGCGTTGCTGATGGCCAGTATTAGCCCTTGATGCGTTGAGCCACGAAGCACTGTTTTTCCTCCCGGCTATCTTTGCTAGCATGAAACGCTTCAGAGCAACCGCTTAAAACTTACGGTGGTCAGCTTGCTTCCCCAAAGAAGGAGCTGCCGTCATCAGGAAATTACAATGAAGTACTCTTGCCCTACCTGCAAAAAAGACATCGAGTGGAGCAACGAAAACCCGTTTCGCCCTTTCTGTTCCGAACGCTGCAAACTCATTGACCTGGGTGCCTGGGCAGATGAGTCCTATGCTGTACCAGCTGAGCCTGATCTGACCGCTCTGGAATATGAAGAAGATATGTTTTTTACAGCTCCCGTCGGACAAGACGATAACAGTCGCTCACACTAGGTGCGGCCATATCTGACCTTATTGAAGCCCTTTCCAGATCGCATCTGTCTTGGCCGCACAGATGAAATCATTGCGATGTAAACCCTTAATTTTGTGCGTCCACCAGCATACCTCCACCCGGCCCCATTCGGTCAAAATGGCCGGATGATGCCCTTCACCTTCCGCCAGCTCCCCTACCGCATTGGTAAAGGCCAGTGCGGTACGAAAGTTCTTGAAAGAGTAGCTACGCGCCAGCTGATCGACGCCCCGTTCCGTTCGTATCTGCCAGTTGGGTAACTCAGTCATAAACTGAACACGCTCTTCTGTTGTTGCCTGAGGTGCATCTGCCCGGCATGCCTCACAACTGATATCACACAGCACAGGCTGATCTTCTCTCGTGTCTTGTTGTTGTGTACTCATCATGATTCCTCTTTCCGCTCTCGCTCTATCTCAGCGTTGCCAGTACTGCAGATCCGCCCACTATGTGCAGTATCAATGTAAGCACTCTGCAGAAAACGGGTGACAAAGTGAAAGTTGTATAAAACCAGAACTGTTGTATGGTTACTGCACTATGGAGGCCGCCTAATACGTGCCTTATCAAGCAACAACAACTCAGACACCCTCAGGATCGTGTTGCCATCTGCGCAAGTGGACACCGAACAAACGAATTTGATGTTTTTTAATTGAACGCCAAAGCAGATCAGTCTTTTACGTCAAGTTCGCTGCCGTCCCTCCCAGCCCAAGGTTCAACATGCTCTTTTCGGTACAAGGAGCTCAGGCCCTATGCAGCCAGTCCTCTTCAACCTATATAGCGACAGCGCTCAGGCAGACCAACTGGCAACGCTGCTGAATGCCGAAACCGGTCAGATTGACCAACGGCAGTTTCCCGACCAGGAGCACTATTTACGCCTGCTGACCGATGTCACTGCGCGCCGGGTCATCCTGTTCTGTAATCTGTTCGAGCCAGAGCAAAAACTCCTCCCCCTGTTATTTGTAGCCCGTACCTGCAAGTTGCTGGGGGCCAGTGAAGTTATTCTGGCGACACCTTATTTGTGCTATATGCGCCAGGATCACTGCTTTAAACCGGGTGAAGCTGTCACTGCTGATATATTCGCTGACCTTCTGTCTGCTTTTATTGATCGTCTGGTAACCATAGATCCTCACTTGCATCGCTATGACAGCCTCGATCAGATCTATCGTTGCCAGACTCAGGTCGTTCCGGCTGCTCCGGCCATTGTCCGCTGGATCATGGAACACGTCAGTCAGCCTTTAATCGTTGGCCCTGACGCGGAGAGCCTTCAGTGGGTAGCCCCCGTCGCAGAGGCACTTCAGGCGCCTCATGTGGTGTTGCTGAAAGAGCGTTTTGGTGATCGTGATGTGCGCATTTCAGACCTGAATCTTGATGACTATCCTGGATACACCCCTGTGGTTATCGACGATATCATTTCCAGTGGCCAGACCATGATGCAAACGCTGGTGCAGATTCCTCTGGAACGACACCCCTACTGCCTGGGTATCCATGGCGTCTTTGCTGATGATGCATTTGAGCAACTGCAGCAGAGAGCCACCGTCATCACGGCCAACACTGTTCCGCACCCTAGCAATCACATCAATGTCATCCCCGAACTTGCAGCTGCCCTTGCTTGAAACAGGCATCCCCCCTGCACTGCCAGAAGGATTCCTCTACATACCTGACTTTTTGTCTCGTCAGTGTGCTGATGAACTGCTAGTTCAACTGTTGCAGGAGACGTTCTGGAGTCAGCCAAGTGTAAGGGTATACGGCCAATGGCACCCCATCCCGCGATTACAGGCGTGGATGGGAGACCCGGACAGTAGCTACACTTATTCCGGTCTGGTACAGGCTCCTTTGCCCTGGCATCCCGCTGTCGCTCAGCTTAACGCTGCATTGAACGACACACCTCTGGATATCGGGGCGGAATTGCCGCCATTGAGATTCAACTCGGTGCTGCTGAATTGCTATCGTGACGGTAAGGACACTATGGGCTGGCACAGTGATGACGAAGCAGAACTGGGGCCAACTCCAGTCATAGCCAGCATCAGTCTTGGAGAACCACGGCGTTTTGCTTTACGCCGTAAGGGGGATAGCAGAATGGCCCACACATGGGAACTGTCACACGGCAGTCTGTTGATCATGTATGGCAACAGCCAGAGAGACTGGCAGCATGCTGTACCCAGGAGCGCACGCCACCAGCAATCGCGGATCAACCTCACCTTCAGGATGATTCACCCACCGTTGCATGGCAGCGGGCAACAAAGCGGATAAGGTCAGAGTTTCCCTGCCAACTCTGTCAGCCAGTCCCGACTGGCTGCGACGGGATCACTGTCTTCACAGGCATCAATGATCAGCGGTTCCTGTGCCAGTGGTAGCCCCATCTCTTCAAACAGAGCAATAAATTGACGACCACCGCCAGCAAAGTTGTCATAGGAGCTATCGCCCAGGCCAACGACTGCAGCTTTGCGGCCAGGCAGCTGCGGCAACGTATCGCGCAGACTAACAAATAGCGGCACAAGATCATCGGGAATATCCCCTTGCCCTGTGGTCGAGGTACAGATCAGCAACAGGTCTACACCCTCTGCGATGAACTCAGCCTGTTCAGGAATGGCAATCTGCGCATCATGACCCGCTTGAGCAAACAACTTCATGGCCTGCTCTGCCACCTGCTGGGCGTTTCCAAATACCGTACCTACAAATATCCGCACTACTGCCATTGCTTTAACCTCTCGACATCAATATCTGCCCGCCAATATAGCAAAATCACATTGGCTCAATGCGCTTGATTTCACCTGCACAGGCACCTACATCCAGAGAGGTAAGCCATTCAACGTCACTCAGGCCAGGAGCACATCATGTCGAAACAGGACTTCAGCCAGTTACTGCAACAGTGGCAAGAACAAGCCGATCAACATATCAGACAAACCCCATTTTCGTTTTCCGTCTATCAGGATGATCTGGAACGTATTGATGCCCTCGCCAAACTCTATGGCCTGCCAGGGGAGCAAATTGCCCGTGACCTGATGCACTCGGCCCTGCAGGCACTGGAAGCCAGCATGCCCTATATTCCCGGCCCGCGCGTTATTCGTGAGGAAGAAGGTGAGCCAATCTATGAAGACATTGGCCCGATGCCCAGCTATCTGCGCCTCAGGCAGTCATTGCAGCGTAAATGACGCCTCAATCAGATTGCACAAATATGATAAATAAAGTGCAAATACAGCAATAATCATGACACAAATTGATTGATAACGATTTGCATTGCCAATAGACTCTGCTCTCACATTTGGACAGTGAAGAAGAGAGTCACCCATGTTTAAGCCAACCCTTGCTGTACTGGCAGCAGGCATCACGGCACTGATGCCTGTCCATGGATTCGCAGCCCCACAGGCCAATGACGTATTAAAAACCTACGCAGATATTGCTCAGGCAGGTTACGAAGACAGCCTCCACACCGCTCAGGCCCTGCAGGTCAGCATCAGCAAGCTGATTAGCGAACCAACCGACACCAATCTCAAAGCTGCACGCGACGCCTGGATTGCCGCACGGGTACCCTATCAACAGACAGAGGTATACCGTTTCGGTAACTCGCTCGTGGATGACTGGGAAGGCAAGGTCAACGCCTGGCCATTGGATGAAGGCTTGATCGACTATGTTGCCACGGACAGTTACGGTGCCGAGTCCGATGAAAACCCGCTCTACACGGCCAATGTTATCGCCAATGCGAAACTGCAACTCAACGGTGAAGAACTGGATGCCACAACTATCGATAAGGCACTGCTACAGAAGCTGCATGAAGCAGAAGAAGTAGAAGCTAACGTCGCAACCGGTTACCACGCCATTGAATTCCTGCTGTGGGGGCAAGACCTCAACGGCACCCATCCCGGTGCAGGAAACCGCCCTGCCACCGACTTTGACACCAAGAACTGCACCGGAGGCCATTGTGACCGCCGTGCGCAGTATCTGCAGGCGGCAACAGAGCTGCTGATTGATGATCTGCAGGACATGGCCAATAGCTGGAAAGCGGAAGGCGATGCACGTAAGGCACTACTGGCCAAAGGTGACAAAGACGGTCTGGCAACCATTCTGACCGGCATGGGTTCCCTGTCTTACGGCGAACTGGCGGGAGAACGCACCAAGCTGGGCCTGATGCTGCATGATCCTGAAGAAGAGCATGATTGCTTCTCCGACAACACCCACTGGTCACATTTCTATGATGCCAAAGGCATTCAGAACGTTTATCTGGGCGAGTACACCCGCGTGGACGGCAACACCGTCAAGGGCCCCAGCTTGTCTGATCTGATCAAAGCAGCTGATCCCGCGTTGGATACTGAACTGCGCGGCAAGCTTGACACCACCCAGAACGCAGCACAGGCCATGGTGGATGCGGCAGCCAAGGGTCACACCTTTGACGTACTGATCGCGGCCAACAATGACAGCGGTAATAAACTGGTACAGACATTCGTTGACGGACTGGTAGCGCAAACCCAGTCTCTGGAGAAAGCAGTAAAAATCGTTGGCTCCGGTGATATCAGCATTGAAGGTTCCGACAGCCTGGATAACCCCAGCGCCGTGCAGTAACCCACCATACCACTTGGCCCCAGCGATAGGGCCACTTGCTGTGTGCCGGACGCCAACGACATGAGCTTTTCCTTTCTCACCCCTCTGTTCGGGGTTTCTGTGCTGGTTCAGAACATTGGTAGAGCCAGTCTTGCTTTACTGTGTATTGCAGTACAACCCAGCTCAGGACGTGCCGCCCCTGTGGATGCGCCACTGCCTGACCATTCGCTTTATCAGCAGGGCGAAGAAATGCCCGGCGGCACTGCCAGCCACCAGAACGCACTGAGTCGCGATAGCTTTTCCCACCCAGTGACAACACTCACACTGGCGCAGCGACTCGACTTTCGCCTCGGCGATGCGTTGTTCCGCAAACTGTGGGTTGCTGCCCCCTCGTCGACTACGGCCAGTGATGGCTTAGGGCCTTTGTTCAATGCCCGCTTCTGCCAGAGCTGCCATGTGCGAGATGGCCGTGGCCATCCCCCCGTAGCAAACGAGCAGCCCACGGCCCTGTTCCTGCGCCTGAGCATTCCCCCCGCTCGGCCTCAACAACAACAGATGTACTCCGGCCATCTGGCCAGTGTTCCTGACCCTGTTTACGGTAGCCAGCTGCAGAATTTCAGCGTGCAGAACGTACCTGCCGAGGGCAAGGTGCGCATTCAGCATGAGGAGATAACCGTCACCATGACGGGCAATGAGCAGGGGGTGTTGCTCAAGCCTGTCTACCACATCGATGCACTGGGTTATGGCCCCATGCATCCGCAGTTGCGTCTGTCACCAAGGGTGGCACCGCCGATGCTCGGTCTGGGATTGCTGGAAGCCATCCCTGCTGAGCAGATCCTGGCCCGAGAAGATCCTGAAGACAGCAATAACGACGGAATTTCAGGGCGAGCCCAGTGGGTATGGAGCAGTGCAGAACAACGTCTGATGCTCGGCCGCTTTGGCTGGAAAGCAGGCAATGCCACCCTGGCAGATCAGAACAACAGCGCCCTGGCCAATGATATCGGCATTGGCAACCCGCTATTCCCCAGCGCTTATGGTGACTGCACTGTTGCCCAGCAAGCGTGTCTGACGGCACACAACGGCAATACCCCCGCACAGGAAAACCTCGAAGCCGCTTCAACCATGACGGATTTGCTCCTGTTCTATGCCAGACACCTTGGCGTCCCGGCACGGCAGGATGCGCGTGATGAAGAAGTACTGGCAGGCAAGCAACAATTCCATCAGGCAGGATGCGCCCAATGCCATACCCCGACGTACACCACCTCGACTGACACAACGCCAGCCCTCGCCCAGCAAACCATCTGGCCTTACAGCGACCTGCTATTGCACGATATGGGACCGGGACTGGCCGATGAGCACCAGGAATATCGCGCAGCAGGTCATGAGTGGCGCACAGCACCGCTATGGGGGCTGGGCCATACCCGCCGCATCAACCCCAAGGCAGGCTACCTGCATGATGGCCGTGCTCGCACCGTGCTGGAAGCCATTCTCTGGCACGGTGGTGAAGCCGAAGCCGCCAGAAACCATGTGGCTCAGCGTATGACGCCGACACAAAGACAACAGTTACTGACCTTTCTGGAATCGCTCTGATGACGTCTCTTCTATCAGCCCTTCATTCAGGCCAGACGCCTACCCTGAAAAGACCTCGCCACGCCCTGACGGGCTTATGCCTGCTGGCACTGGCGAATATCACCTGGGCAGCCCCGGCACCTGAACTGGAGCGACAACTGGCGATGGATATCGGCCACAAGCTGATCCAGCCTGCGTATCAGCGGCTGGCTGAAATCACTGACCACTTGAGCCATGACACAGAAGCTTACTGCCAGATGGCAGGCAGCTCCCTTGAGGCGGTGCAACGAAGCTATCGAGACAGTCTGAATGCCTGGATGCGGGTGCAGGCTATCAACTGGGGACCCGCGGAAAAGTACAACCGCAATCCCTCCATGTACTTCTGGCCGGACAAAAAGAATATCAGCTCACGCCAGCTCAACACCCTGATCAACAATGCTGATCCTGCAGTGCTGGATCCGGCTGCCTTCAGCCAGGCCAGTATTGCTGTCAGTGGTCTGAGTGCCATAGAACGCCTGCTGTTTGACGCGCCGCCTCCACAACCCAACAGCTATCGCTGTCAGTTACTCAGCGCGATCTCTGCCAATACGGCGCGTATCAGTCAGCTGCTGGCAGCAGAATGGCCCGCCTATATGCAGCAATGGCAAGCCGACAGCGACCCTTTAAAGGGCATACGCCTGCTGCTTAAAAGCATGGATGAAATCGCCCAGATCATCAGCCAGCAAAAACTTGCCATGCCCATGGGCAGTGAGCTGAGCAAAGCCCGCATCAGCCGTGCAGAGTCTTACCGCAGTGCCAGCTCGCTTGCCAACATCCGCGCCAACTGGGCCTTTATCACCAGCCTGTTACAAGGCAACAGTGATCAGCCCGGATTACTCAAACTGATCAGCAGAGAAAATGATGAGCTGGCAGAAACCCTGCGCGGGCTAATCTTTACCACTGACCATCTGCTTAAGGCCATGGACTTCACGCTGGAACACGCCATCAGCGACCCTGAGCAGCGCGGCAAGCTGATGATGCTGCAGGCCAATATCGACACTATGCAAAGCCTGTTATCCGCTGATGTCAGTGGCACGCTGGGTATCACTCTTGGCTTCAACAGCCGAGATGGCGACTGACTGGCCACCGGAGATAAAACGATGCCTGACTATTGTGTTTCCCGCCGCCAGTTACTGCAGCGTTCACTGGCCCTGACAGCCGCGTTATCCGGCCCCGCTAAAGTGCTGGCGGATACCGCGGATGGCCAAGACCTGATTCTGTCAGCCTTTGATGATCAGCATGGCCAACATTTTTTTGGCGGCTTTGATGAGCTGGGCAGCCAGCGCTTTGCGGTCCCTCTGCCCGGGCGTGCTCATGGTATCGCCATCCATCCTTCAGACAGCGTGTGCGCCGTCATCGCCCGTCGTGCGGGCACCTTCTTATCTATAGTGAGCCTGCCGGAGGGCAGACATCTGCAGACTCTGAACAATCCTGCACAAAGGCGCTTTTATGGTCATGCTGCCTTTAGCCCCGACGGCCAGCGCCTGTTCACCAGTGAAAATGACTACGAACATCAGCGGGGAGTGATAGGCGTCTGGCAGTGGGATGGTCAGCAACTGCGACGCACTGATGAGTGGTTGTCCGGTGGCGAAGGCCCTCATGAGGTGATCATGCATCCTGACAGCCAGCTACTGGTTGCCAATGGTGGGGTAATTACCCACCCTGACACAGGCCGCGATATGCTCAACCTCGACACCATGCATCCCAACCTCAGTTTTATTGATATCCAGACCGGCCAGGTCAGCCGCCAGCTGGACCTGCCCTCAGCACTGCATCGCCTCAGTATTCGCCATCTGTCAGTCAGCTCATCGGGTGTGATTGCCTGTGCATTGCAGTATGCCGGTGGCGTTGCCTTACCCGACAGCGCCAGCAAAGTGGTGCCATTACTGGCATTACTGCGTCCCCATGACAATCACTTGCAGCTTGTTCACTTACCCGAAGGGCCGGAGTTTCATCGCAACTATATTGGTAGCGTCTGCTGGGACATCGATGGTCACTGGCTGGCACTGACGGCGCCACAGGGAAGCCGGGCCTACTTTTTCAATGCGCTGCCGCAGGACGAGAATTCAGCAGGCCGCTGGGGAGCTAGCATCACTTATTCCGATACCTGTGGGATCACTCAGGACAGTGCCGCTGGCAGTTTTATCATCAGCTCAGGCTCGGGCGGCATCATCAGTTACAGCCCGATGGATGGTGACTGGCAACCGATGCCAGACAGCTTTGTCCGCCGTCAGCGCTGGGACAATCATATGACGAGAACGTAGTTTCACCTTATAAAGCCGGAAGGTTTGGCCCTGTCTGGCATTAGTTCGAGAACGCAGTCCAACCCTGCGGGCAGGAATGCGTGAATAGCTATTGGCCGACGATCTTTTTCTGCGTGCTGTCCTGCTGCTCCAGCAATGCCTCGTAGCGTTTGTCAGTCAAGGTTTTCAGGAAGGCGACCAGCGCATCCACCCGCCGGTTATCCAGCGCAGGTCCACTTTCCAGCTCTTTGAGCGAGAGATTCTCCGTTACTTCCGGTGGCCCCCAGGGCAGACCGGTTTCGGGGTTGATCTGACTCCTGGCACTTTTGCTGTTGTATTTGTTGTAGAACAGGATCACCGTGCGCAGATCCTGAAAAACCCCGTTATGCATATAGGGGCCCGTCACCGCGACATTACGCAGGGTTGGCACTTTGAACTTGCCACGTTGCGCCGGATCATCAACCTGAGGATTGTCGAGCAGCCCCTGATCGACAAACTGATTACCCAGACCATTCATGGCACGGACCCGCTCATTTTTAGGCACGCCAATGTTGTGGTACTGGTAGTTGCTGAAGGTCTCCTGCTCTGCCAGCGCCGAGCTGCGCAGCTGGTGACACTGATCGCAGTTGGTGAACTGCTGGGAGAAAAACAAAGTACGGCCCAGCTCTTCCTGCGCGGTCATCTGATATTCACCACGCAGATAGCGGTCGTATTTAGAGTCAAATGGCGCCATAAAGGCGCTCTGCTCAAAAGCTTCGATGCTTTGCGTCATGGCCTGATAACCGGCCTCCGCGTCGGATGCGGCCTGCTTGCCAAAGAGACTTTCCAGTTTGCGGGCGTAGATGGGGTTCTCCAACAGCCGTTGCCAGACACTGGCCTTGTCAGGCATGGCCATTTCAATCGGGTTGAGGGGAGGACCGCCCGCCTGCTCTGCTAGGGTGGCAGCACGTCCATCCCAGAACTGCCCGCCTACATAACGCCCCTGCTCATCCTTGTGGAAGGGAGGGCTGAAGCTGGCATACGTCACGGTCGGGGCATTACGATCCCCCAGAGAATGCTTGTCATCGCCTAACGACACCGCGCGATGGGTACCGTTATCAACATGGTCAATAAAGGCCTGCGCCGGGTTGTGACAGCCAGAACAGGCCATGCCACGGGTAAGGGACAGGCTGGGATCAAAGAACAGCATCCGGCCGAACTTTTCCAGTTCCAGCTGCTCGGCGGCTGAACGCTGAGGCGATGCAGATGAGAACGGTTGCGCAGCAGACGACAGCGAATCTGCCTGACTCACGCCATACACCATGGAAAACCACACACCAGCCAGAACAACCCAGCGCCATTGCATCTGCATACCCAACCTTTGCCAGCCTGACATCAGCCAGGCGCTAAAACCGCAATTGATAGTTATTTCTATTCAATACTTTGTCAATCTGTAACCTTTACTCAGACATGAAGCAGAACGTATCAGAAGCCGGGGCAACTGCGTAACCCGGTAAAACGTTGACCAAGCGGTTTACTATTGCGCTGGTCAATTGCGACCGAGTTCTTTATATTACGCGCCTCCGGGTTCCCTCACCCCGGTACCAAAAAGGAGACAAGCATGACCTCTTCCACGCTCAATGTGGCGACACCTGCTATTGCGCGTATTGCCAGCCGTACTCTGGCCTGGCTGACCCTGTTTCATATCGCAGTGATCGCTGCGTCCAACTATCTGGTTCAGCTACCGGTGAGCCTGTTTGGTTTTCATACGACCTGGGGCGCTTTTACATTCCCCCTGATTTTTGTTGCCACCGACCTGACGGTGCGCATTCTGGGTGCTGAGCGAGCACGAAGAGTCATCTTCCTGGTGATGTTTCCCGCACTGCTGCTGTCATACCTGATTTCGGTAGCGTTCTATCAGGGGCAGATACAGCCACTGGATAGTCTCTTTACCTTCAACAGCTTTGTTGCCCGCATCGCCATGGCCAGCTTTATGGCCTATCTGCTGGGGCAGCTGCTCGATATTCAGGTCTTCAATCGTCTGCGCAAGCTTTCCATCTGGTGGGCAGCCCCTCTAGCCTCAACCGTCATCGGTAACCTGCTTGATACCATCAGCTTCTTCTCTCTGGCCTTCTACCACTCAAGTGATGAATTCATGGCCAGTCATTGGGTCGAAATCGCCTGGGTCGACTACAGTTTTAAACTACTGATGAGTCTGGTCTTTACTCTGCCGCTTTATGGCATACTGTTGGGCCGTATTCAGCGTTGGCTGACTCACAATCCTCAATACCGTGCCCTGATACTAAATACATGATGAAATCACGTCCGCGTCGTTCCCGCCCCTCCGCTGTCTCACCTGCTGCCCGTCAGCTGCAACAAGGCCTGCGGGTACTGAGCCAGATACTCCACCATCAGGTGCCTGCCGACGCGGCATTGAGCCAGCACTTCCACAAGGAACAGAGCGACGCTCATAGCCGTAACTGGTGCATTGAGCACATCTACGGCTTTTTGCGCGAAGGCCAGGGCATCGACCTGTTACAACGCCACCCTACCCTCCTGAAAACACTGTGGGTCCATTACCTGCTGCGTCATCAGCAGATTAGCGAAGGCCTGCATCGCCATCAGGTTGACGAAGAGTTCAAGGACACGCTTATTCCCGCAGGCAGCCTGCCAGCCTGGCTGGAGATGCAGGTGGAAGAGCAGTATGACGATGGCGCCGAGAACCTGATCAAAGCCTCTACCCGTGCTGCCGAGATGGATCTGCGCGTCAATGCAGCCAAAGGCGTCAGCCGTGAAGCCGTGCTCAAACAGCTGGAGCTGCAACATATTCTGGCCGCACCGACCCCCTGGTCACCATGGGGCATCCGGCTGAACAAGCATCTGCCGATCAACCGCAATGCGCTGTTCGAGAACGGCACGCTGGAAGTGCAGGACGAAGGCAGTCAGGTCGTCGCCTTGCTCGCCAACGCTCAGAGTGGCCAGACAGTGATTGATTTCTGCGCGGGCGCCGGTGGCAAGACACTGGTGCTGGGTAGCCAGATGCAGTCACGTGGCCGACTGGTTGCCATGGATGTGAACGAACGACGTCTTAACAATCTGCGTCCTCGCCTCAAGCGCGCAGGTCTGGACAACGTGCAAACTGTGCTGCTGAAAGATGAGCAGGATCCTTACCTGTCTCGCTGGCAGGCAAAAGCAGATCTGTTGCTGATCGACGCCCCCTGTTCTGGAACGGGCACCCTGCGCCGCAATCCAGATCTGAAATGGCGACTGACACCAGAGAGCCTGGAACGCCTGCAGGCTACCCAGCAACGCATTCTGGCAGCGGCCAGCCAGTTAGTGAAAAGCGGTGGTGAAATGGTTTATGCCACCTGTAGTTTGCTGGCCAGTGAAAACCAACAACAAGTACAAGCGTTTATGGATGCTCATCCCGAGTTCAGTCTGGTACCTGTCCAGTCCCGTCTGCAGCAACTGGGTATCAAGCTGAAGACAACCAGCCCCTGGCTGCAGCTGCTGCCAAGCCAGCACGGCTGTGACGGGTTGTTTGTGGCCATACTGCGCAAAAACTGACAATCAGTACCTTTCCTCACATGCCTTAACGGGTGCAAGGGAAGATAAAAAAGGGGCTGCAGTATCAACTGCAGCCCCTTTTTACTGTTCAGGCTATTGCTGTTCAGGCTATGCCCCTTTGGCAACTGTGTTTGGCAGCATCCAAGGAGAACAGACCACCCGCAAGGGAGGCCTGTTGCCAAAAGATCAGATGATCTTGATAGCCTGCTCTTCGATACGACGCTTCCATTCTTCCGGGCCAGTGTTATGAACGGAAGTACCGTTCACGTCCACCGCCACAGTGACAGGCATATCTTTTACTTCAAACTCATAGATTGCTTCCATCCCCAGCTCAGGGAACGCCAGTGTTTTGGAACCAACAATAGCCTTGGAGACCAGATAAGCCGCACCGCCTACTGCCATCAGATAGACGGCTTTGTTGTCCTTGATGGCTTCAATGGCGACAGGACCACGCTCGGACTTGCCGATCATACCCAGCAGGCCAGTCTTCTCCAACACCAGACGGGTGAACTTGTCCATACGGGTCGCCGTTGTTGGACCAGCAGGTCCTACTACTTCATCACCCACAGGGTCGACAGGGCCAACGTAGTAGATAAAGCGGTTCTTCAGATCAACCGGCAGCTCTTCGCCCTTGTTGATCATGTCTACGATGCGCTTGTGTGCTGCATCACGGCCGGTGAGCATCTTGCCGGACAACAGAATGGTTTCACCTGGCTGCCAGTCCTGTACATCTTCAGGCTTGATGGAATCCAGGTTCACACGACGCACGTTATCACCCACTTCCCAGGTGATTTCCGGCCAGTCTTCAAGGCTTGGTGGCGTCTGCAGTGCAGGACCAGAACCGTCCAGCACGAAATGAGCGTGACGGGTAGCCGCGCAGTTGGGGATCATTGCCACAGGCAGTGAAGCGGCATGGGTGGGGTAGTCTTTGATCTTGATATCCAGCACGGTCGTCAGACCACCCAGACCCTGAGCACCAATACCCAACTGATTCACCTTCTCGAACAGCTCCAGACGCAGCTCTTCAACACGGTTCTGAGGACCACGCTCGATCAGATCGTGGATATCGATAGGCTCCATCAGCGCTTCTTTGGCCAACAGGGTTGCCTTCTCGGCAGTACCGCCGATACCGATACCCAGCATGCCGGGAGGACACCAGCCTGCACCCATGGTCGGTACGGTTTTCAGAATCCAGTCAACGATGGAGTCGGACGGGTTCAGCATGGCCAGCTTGGATTTGTTTTCGGAACCGCCACCTTTGGCAGCCACTTCCACTTCTACGGTGTTACCGGGGACAACCTGCATGTGAATAACGGCAGGTGTGTTGTCCTTGGTGTTCTTCCGTGCACCGGCGGGATCAGCCAGGATGGAGGCACGCAACACGTTGTCTGGATTCATGTAGGCGCGGCGAACACCTTCATTGATCATGTCATCCACACCCATGGTGGCCCCATCCCAGCGCACATCCATACCAATCCTGATGAATACGGTAACGATACCGGTATCCTGACAGATCGGGCGATGGCCTTCGGCACACATACGGGAGTTGATCAGAATTTGTGCAATTGAGTCTTTGGCAGCTTTGTTCTGCTCACGCTCATAGGCCTTATGCATGGCCTGAATAAAATCGGTCGGGTGGTAGTAGGAAATGAACTGCAGGGCGTCAGCGACACTGGCGATGAGGTCGTCCTGGCGAATCACGGTCATGCTCGGGGTGTCCTCTAGTTTTGCTTATGACGTCGCAGATCGGCAGGTCTGTGACGTCTGGAGAGAGGCTGAGAGTATACACCAAGCCTTGCTTTTCCCAATCAGCTGATGGTCCTGACAACGATGAATCCTGCAAACGGGCGCGATTGAGACAGGCTATTGGACACCATAGCCATCGCCCTGCTTTTCAGTGGCAGACTGCCGATGACAGTGACCGTCTGCCGCGCTGGCATCTCTCTGCTCTGCGGAACTCAGGGCTGTTCGAATGTCAGGCCTTTGGTCGCTGCCAACGCATCACTTTTTGAGTCAATCAGATTGCTCTGTTTGAGCTGGATAAAGAACACCTGCAGGTTCTCGCTTTTGGCCACTTGCATGCCCTCTTCCTGCCCCATGCACAGCATGGCGGTCGCCCAGGCATCACTAACACGCGGATCTGTACCAAACACCGAGGCAGAGACCAGATCATGGGTGACCGGTGCGCCTGAGCGTGGATCGAGAATATGAGAATACATCTTGCCGGCAGCGTCGAAGTGGTGACGGTAGGTACCCGAGGTATCCAGCGTCACACCGCTCTCATCGTCGATAGTGACAATCCGATGTACCGTACGTCCGCCTTCACCGGGCACCGGCCGCTCGATAGCCACACGCCACTTTTTCCCATCGGGTTTATGACCACGAATCTTCATATCGCCACCAAACTCCACCAGGTAGTTGCTGACCCCTTTGGATTCCAGCACCGCCGAGAGTTTGCCGATGGTGTAGCCCTCCCCCATTGAGGAAAAGTTGACCTGTAGCTGTGGCAACGTCTTGCGTACGCGCTTACCAGCCTCATCAACCTCAATCTTGTCCATGCCCATTTCGGCTTTGACAGCAGCAATCTGCTCGGCAGTGGGTACGTTCAGAACATCCTTCTTGAAGCCCCACAGATCAAACAACGGGCCAATCGTCGGGTCATAGCACCCCTGGGTTTTCTGACTGATGTCCTTAGCGATGTTGACCAGTTCAATAAAGTCTACGGAGGCGGGTTGCCAGTCAGTGGAGCTGCTGTGGTTGAAGTGGGAAATATAGGAGTCATCGCGATAGGTGGACAACTCCTCGTCGATCTGTGCCAGCGTGGTATTGAAGTCGCGCTGTACTTCATCGTTGGCTACCGCCTTATCACTCCACCAGCTGATATGGTAGGTCGTGCCCTGCGCATAGCCTTCAATCTTCTGTATCTCGGGCGGCTTGCTGCAACCTGTGAGCAGCGCACTGCCAGTTAGTATCAGACCAGAGGTCACCAGAGAAACTCTCTGCCTGCGGCGGGAAACGGTCAGCTTGAGCATGATACGGCCTTTGTCCGTCCAAAAAAGATTGGCGCAGAGTCTAGCAGCCCCGTCACAGTGACACTACAGCGCGATTGGCCAGGATTTTACTATTCGTTTCAGTACTGACGGCATCCGCAGCACCGCTATCCATGCGGCGGATGAACAGAACACTGAACAGCCATGCAGCCAGTTAACAGGTCGTTGAAAATCTATCTGCGTTGCCGAATACCGCGTCAAAAACAGGCTCACAGCCAAAGGCTGAACGTGCTTTAGCACGGCCCCGAAGGGGCGAGCGGAGCGAGTCAAATGCTCATTTAGTTCACTAAACTCCGCTTTTTCGCCTGTTTCTTGTGCCCTCGGGGTATTTCCTTGTCTCGGCTGCCTCGATGACGTTTTTCAACAGCCTGTTAAAGGGATAGATCACGCAT
>NZ_LAPT01000044.1 GCF_003194385.1 Pokkaliibacter plantistimulans | reverse complement strand
TACGACGCCCTACGCTAACAAGTTGTTGAAAATCTATCTGCGTTGCCGATGAACGTCCAAAAAACAAGCGCACAGCCCAAGGCTGAACGTGCTTTAGTACGGCCCCGAAGGGGCGAGCAAAGCGAGTCAAATGCTCATTTAGTCCACTAAACTCCGCTTTTTCGCCTGTTTCTTGTGCCCTCGGGGTATTTCCTTGTCTCTGCTGCCTCGATAACGTTTTTCAACAGCCTGTTAGGTTATTGCACCGGCCCGATAAAACGGTTGGTGACCTCAATATGATCATCCGCATCGTCGGCTTTAATGATGAACTGAACATCAAAGCTGGCGGGTGACAGTTTCTTCTCTGCCGCCACCAGCTGAACGTTGTGAGTCAGCACCTCGCTGGGCTGCAGTGTAACGCGGTTACCACCCAGCAGTTCGAGTCTCGCCGGTGCCGTGATGCTGATGGTATAGCTATGCGTCTGCTGTGACTTATTGGCTATGCGCAGCTCATACAAGTTCTGGATGCGCTGGTCCGGCGTCAGGGTATAGAGCTGCTGACGGTCACGCATGATGTCCAGCTCCAGTGGCACACGCGTACCGATGGTGTAAAGAAATGCCCCTGTCATCACCAGCAGCGCGACGCCATAACCGATCAGACGAGGTCGCAGTATATGAGTCTGGCCGCCCTCAAGCTGGTGTTCCGTAGTATAGCGGATCAAGCCCTTGGCATAGCCCATGCGGCTCATGATGTCGTCACAGACATCAACGCAGGCGGCACAACCAATGCATTCGTACTGCAGACCGTTGCGAATATCGATACCGGTGGGGCAGACATGAACGCAGCTGTCGCAGTCGATACAGTCACCAAGGTTGACGCTTTTGGGGTCAATATTACGCTTGCGGCTACCTCGCGGCTCTCCGCGGGCTGCATCATAGGAAACGATCAGCGTGTCACGGTCAAACATCACACTCTGGAAGCGGGCATAGGGGCACATGTAGATGCATACCTGCTCACGGAGCCAGCCAGCATTGCCGTAGGTAGCGAGGGTGAAAAACAGCAGCCACCAGCTTTCCCAGGGGCCGAGGTGAAAATGCAGGATATTGGGTAACAGTTCGCGAACAGGGGTGAAGTAACCAAGAAAAGCAAAAGCCGTACCCAGGGAAATCAGCAGCCAAAGTACATGCTTGGCCAGTTTTTTGCGGAACTTGTTGAGTGACCAATGCTGCTTATCCAGCTTCATGCGCTGATTGCGATCGCCTTCAGTGACTTTCTCCACCCACATGAACATCCACGTCCAGACGCTCTGAGGGCAGGAGTAGCCACACCAGAGACGGCCGGCAAAGACGGTGACGAAGAACAGGGTGAAGGCGAGGATGATCAGTAGCCACGACAGCAGAATAAAGTCCTGTGGAAACAGGGTGACGCCAAAAATATGAAACTGGCGATTGGGCAGATCAAAGTGGACAGCCTGCTGTCCGTCCCAGGTCAGCCACGATACCCCGAAAAAACCGATCAGCAGTGCCCATCCTGCTACCATACGCAAATTACGGAACAACCCGGTAAAAGCTTTGGTGTAGATATGCGTGCGTTTGGCGTACAGGTCGACGATCTCGACGTCGGGCTGGGGAGAGATGTCTTTGACGGGGATCTTGCTCATCAGCTGCTCACCATTGACAGTGTGTGCACAGTGCGCCCGATGGTGTTGCGGTTTGTTGGGCGTCTGCGGTCATCTTGGAATGATGCGTGAATTATAGTGGTAAAGCCTTGATCTGGCGGGGGAGTTGGCTGTCTCCAGAGCATAAAGTAAAGGCGGCATGATCTGCGTCATGCCGCCTTTACATCTGGGCTCAGGCTATGTACCAGATGTCATTTGTGCGACAGGCTGTACACGTAGGCGGTCAGCAGTTTGATCTTGTCGGCTGACAGCAGGTCTTTGTGTGCAGGCATGGCACCTGCACGACCGTTACGCAGCGTTTGCGTAATATCGGCAAAGCTGCCGCCATACAGCCAGATGTTGTCGGTCAGGTTTGGTGCTCCCAGCGCCTGCTGGCCTTTACCATCTGGTCCATGACAGGCTGTACAGAGCGCCTGGAAATTAGCCTGACCACGTGCGGCCGCATCGGTATTGTGTGGCTGGCCAGAGAGACTCAGCACATAGTTGGCCACATCCTCAATACCGTCTTCACCCAGTGCATCTCCCCAGGCGGGCATACCACCGGTACGACCGTTGGTGATGGTCGCCAGAATAGTGTCAGGGGCGCCACCATACAGCCAGTCATTGTCACCCAGGTTCGGGAAGCCATGGCCACCCTGTGCCTGTGAGCCATGGCAGACGGCGCAGTTGTTGAGAAACAGCCGCTGTCCCATTTGTACAGCGACCGGATTCTTTGCCGCTTCCTCTATGGGAAGCGCTGCATATTTTTCAAAGACAGGCTTGTAGTGCTCATCGGCATAGGCCATTTCGGTGTTGTACTGGCCTTTGGAAGACCAGCCCAGCAAACCCTGAAAGTTACCCAGACCGGGGTAGAGCATCAGATACACCAGACCGAACACGATGGTGATGACGAACAGGTTGAACCACCAGCGCGGCAGGGGGTTGTCATACTCTTCGATGCCATCAAATTCGTGCCCCAGCGTTTGCTCGGTGGCTTCCTTGTACTTCTCACTCTTGCGGGTTTGGATCACCAGGGCGAAACAGCCGAGGATGACCGCCAGGGTAATTAACGTGACCCCTACGCTCAGTACCAGATTCATTGTTTGTTCTCCCGCTTGTGGGGTTGTGCAGTATCGACCTGTGATGAAGGCTGCTCTTCATCATCCTCAGCAAAAGGCAGGTTGGCAGCTTCATTGAAGCCCTTGCTGCGCTTGGGATTGGCTACCCAGATGAAGAGGCCGATAAAGGTGATCAGCATGATCACGGATACCCAGGGCCGAAACGCTAGTAAATATTCCATGGTGCTATCGCTTGTTGGACTTGGTGGTGCCCAACTGCTGCAGATAAGCGACGACGGCGTCGATTTCCTTGTGACCTTTGACTTCATCACGGGCGGTTGCAATCTGGTCATCGGTGTAAGGCACGCCGAGTTTGCGCAGAGCGTCCATCTTGGCTTCGGTATCACGGCCAGTCAGCTCATTCTCAAACAGCCAGGGGTAGGCCGGCATGACTGACTCAGGCACGACGTCACGCGGGTTGTACAGGTGCGCGCGGTGCCAGTCATCACTGTAGCGCTTACCAACCCGGGCGAGGTCCGGGCCGGTGCGTTTTGAACCCCATAGGAAAGGGTGGTCGTAGACAAACTCATTGGCTTCACTGAAAGCGCCATAGCGTTCAGTCTCTGCACGCAGCGGGCGGATCATCTGTGAATGGCAGTTGTTGCAGCCTTCACGGATATAAATGTCACGACCTTCCAATGCCAGCGGTGGCAGTGGCTTGATACCTGGGCCGGGCTGGGTGGTTTCCTTGAGGAAGAACAGCGGTACGTTCTCTACCAGGGTGCCGCCGCTGATGACCAGAATGATGAGCAGCGCCATCAGGCCAATATTACGTTCTATCGTATCGTGCTTGATCATGATGCCGGCTCCTTAGGCGATCTGCGCGGCGGTGGCCAGCGGTACGGTGCTGTTGCGTCGTGCGGTTTGCCAGACGTTGTAGGCCATCAGCAACATACCAGCGAGGAAGAAAGCTCCGCCCAGTGCACGTACCATGTAACCCCCATGGCTGGCGCTGACGGCTTCCACAAAACTGTAGGTGAGGGTGCCGTCTTCATTGACTGCACGCCACATCAACCCCTGCATGATGCCGTTCACCCACATGGCGCAGATGTAGAGCACGGTGCCTATTGTTGCCAGCCAGAAGTGGGTATTGATCAGGTTGGTGCTCCACATCTGGGCGCGACCAAATACCTTGGGAATCAGGTGGTAGAGCGAACCGATGGAGATCATGGCGACCCAGCCTAGGGCGCCTGCATGTACGTGGCCGATGGTCCAGTCAGTGTAGTGAGACAGGGCGTTGACGGTCTTGATTGACATCATCGGTCCTTCGAAGGTGGACATGCCATAGAAGGACAGTGACACCACCAGGAAGCGCAGAATCGGGTCTGTGCGCAGTTTGTGCCAGGCACCGGAGAGCGTCATCATGCCGTTGATCATGCCTCCCCAGGAGGGCGCGATCAGAATCAGTGACATGATCATTGCGACTGACTGTGTCCAGTCTGGTAAGGCGGTGTAGTGCAGATGGTGGCCACCCGCCCAGATGTAGGTGGCGATCAGTGCCCAGAAGTGAACGATGGACAGGCGGTAGGAGTAGATGGGTCGCCCCGCCTGTTTGGGGACGAAGTAATACATCATGCCGAGGAAGCCGGCTGTCAGGAAGAAGCCTACGGCGTTGTGGCCATACCACCACTGCACCATGGCATCAATGGTACCGGCGTAGAGGGAGTAGGACTTCCACATGGTGACGGGGATTTCCATGCTGTTGACGATATGCAGCACGGCTACGGTGATGATAAAGGCCATAAAAAACCAGTTACCTACATAAATGTGGCTGGTTTTGCGGGTGGCGACAGTGCCGAGGAAAACGATGGCATAGCAGACCCAGACGATGGTGATGGCAATATCGATGGGCCACTCCAGCTCAGCGTATTCCTTGGAGCTGGTCAGCCCGAGCGGCAGGGTGATGGCAGCAGCGACGATAATGGCCTGCCAGCCCCAGAAGGTGAAAGTGGCCAGCGTGTCAGAGAACAGGCGAGTCTGGCAGGTACGCTGAACAACATAGTAGGACGTGGCAAAGAGGGCGGAGCCACCGAAGGCGAAGATCACAGCGTTTGTGTGTAACGGTCGTAAGCGACCAAAACTGGTCCAGGGCAGGTTGAAGTTCAATTGTGGCCAGACCAGTTGGGATGCGATCAGCACCCCGATTGCCATACCGACGATACCCCACACCACCGTCATAATGGCGAACTGGCGCACTACCTTATAGTTATAAGTAGTGTGTTCAGTTGCTGTGTTCATGTCAGACTCTCATCAGCAGCTTGCTAATTAATGGAAAGGAATTGATAGAAATTGTCGGTAATTATTAGAAAGGAAATGGGTTTTTTCAAACCGACACAGATCAAATAAGGCGCATTTAAGTATTTATATGAAGGACCGGACTTGATTGCAGTTGAGATGCTGATAATAAGCTTTAAAGATTGTAATCGATTGATATTAAAGAATTATTTGTTATTTTCTTGGGCTTTTTTACAGGGCGTTTTGCCATCAGCATGGCTAAAATGTGCACCTTGGCTTCTTTCGGGGTGAGGATGGATTTGCTATCTATTTGATTTGGGTCAATTTTGTTTCTACGCTGAAATTTTTTTGAAAATCAATCAGGTTTTCCATTCGCGGACACAAAGAATTGGCAATGCAGTATTCAATTTTGTTAATGCATGGCTCTGGTGCCGGCCACAGTAGCCGTTTTATGAGTGATTGGGCGCAGTTACTGGAAGCGGCTGGCGTGAAAGTCCATCGGGTGACCTTCCCTTATATGCAGGCGATTGAGCGCAGTGGTCGTAAACGGCCACCAGAGCGGTTCAATGTCCTGTGTGACGTTGTCGAAGAGCATATTCATGAGCTGGCTAATGCCAATGAGCCTCTGCTGCTGGCGGGGAAGTCGCTTGGTGGGCGTGTCGCCATGGCCTGTCGTGATCTGGCAAGGGTAAAAGGGGCCGTTGCTTTTGGCTATCCCTTCCATCCACCCGCCAAACCCTTGCAGGTTCGTATGGCTCCGCTGGTAGAATGCAGCGCACCGGGTTTGATCCTGCAGGGCGAGCGTGACCCTTTCGGTAAAGTAGCCGAAGTGCAGGCGTACACCATGCCTTCGTGGGTAAGCGTGCAATGGCTGGCAGGGGCGGATCATGATTTCACGACCCTCAAGTCGTTTGGTCAGTCACAGCATCAGGTGCTGGAGACAGCCACCAGTGCAATGCTGCAATGGATGGCAACACTGAAATAAACCTTTTTGTTATTAATGACTGTCAGGCTGGTTGAATGGCTTTGGAATTGAATCATTTACTGCTGCTTTGTCGTGCTGGTTTCGAGCGCGAATGTGCTGTGGAAATACAGGAACGTGCAGCCGTTGTTGGTGTCTACGGTTTTCCCCGCTTCAAAGGCGAAAGCGGCTATGTCGAGTTCGTCTGTCAGCAAGCCAATGGTGCCGTGCAAATCATGCAGCGCATTGACTGGCGCTCGCTGGTTTTCACTCGCCAGTGGGCAGCCTGCATTGCGCCGTTGACCGATATTCCACGCAACGACCGGGTCGGTTTTTTCCTGCAGCATCTGGATGGCTTCCCGCAGTGTGGTGAAGTGTGGATAGAGGCTGCTGACAGTGAAGTGGGTTCCGGTCTGCAGGGGCTGTGCCGCAAACTGGTGCCGCCGCTGGCAGCCGCTTTGCGCAAGGCGGGTGTGTTGACTGCAAAGCGCGACACACAGCTTGAGCGGCTGTATATCGGCTGGATGAATGAGAGCCAGGTGTTCATCGGTCTGGCTGATCCCCATCTGGCTTCACCCTGGCCTCAGGGAGTCATGCGTCTGAAGTTTCCTCCTGCTGCGCCGAGTCGTTCAACTTTGAAGCTTGAAGAAGCCTGGCTGTTCTTCCTCTCAGAGGAGGCCAGAACGGCCATGCTAAAACCGGGTATGAAAGCCGTCGATCTGGGGGCTTCTCCGGGTGGCTGGACATGGCAGCTGGCCAATCGATATATGAAAACCACGTCGGTCGATAACGGCCCTATGGATGACGCTTTGATGGCAGGTGGCATGGTTACCCACGTTGAAGGGGATGGCTTCACCTATGTGCCTGAGCGCCCGGTTGACTGGATGGTCTGTGATATCGCCGACAAGCCTGCCCGGGTCATCGATCTGATGACTAAATGGATCACCCGTGGCTGGTGTCGCTACACCGTATTCAACCTCAAGCTGCCTATGCAGAAACGCTACACTACCTACCAGCAGTGCCTGGAAGTGTTGCAGACCGGGTGTGCGGAGGCTGAGCTGAATGTGCATATCGAGGCTCGCCATCTTTATCATGATCGTGAAGAAATCACGTTGTTCGTCTGTCGTGACGAAGACTGGCGGCGTGTGAATGGCCTCAGCTGACGACAGCGGTGGCTTGTACACTGTGCCATCCGGTCAGTCATGCTAGAATGCCCGGCCTGATATGGGGCTCCTGATTTGCTGCGCATTGGACACTCTGGAGTGAAAAGATCGTTTGGTTTATGTGTTTACCTGAGGTAAACACTGCTACCTTCGTTCTTTATACCTTGCAGAGTGTCAGCGAGCCGGGCCCGAACAGTTTTTAACGTCTGCCGGCGTTGTTGTAGTGTTATCGAAGTGGGTGCACTTGGCACCAGGAGTTGTGAAGTCCGTGTCTGATTACGATCACTTTTTGGATACCAAAGGCCTTAATTGTCCAGAGCCGGTGATGTTGTTGCACAAGACGGTACGGGGCATGGAGGCTGGCCAGCTGGTAAAGGTCGAGGCCACTGATCCCTCTACGACGCGTGATATTCCCAAGTTCTGCCAGTTTTTAGGTCATGAGTTGATTGATCAGTCGCAGCAGGATGATCTGTACTGCTATGTGATTCGCAAAGGCTGACAGCGGAACCGCAACACGGATCAATTTTCACAACCCGCTGGGTCTGAGTGTTGACCGGTTGCAGTAATACGCTTGCTAGATGTAGTTCCTGGGTCCACATAACTGGATGCAGGCATAAGTTCTGACCAGGAGAATTTTCCCATGGCTGGATTGGATACAGCCCCCACCAACCTAGTGCAACTGCTCACCTCGTTGGAGGCCAAGTTTGAAAGGCAACTGGCCAGCCTGGAGCAGGCAAGAGAACGTATTCGCGAGTTAGAGGCTGAAAATCAGCGGTTGCAGGCAGCGTTAGAGGTTGCCAGTAGTGCGAAAGCAGAAAAGGTAGCAGTGCCCCCGTCAGAACCTCTCAGTGAACCCTCTCAGTCTGTGGCTGCCACATGGGAGCTGAGTGAAGAAAGTGATGTGGCATCTGCGGATGAGAATCAGGCTGAGGAGTCTTTAGTCGCTCAGGATGAGATGGTTGAGTTACCCGAGGCGGACTCGCATTTCTCTATCGATGATCAGGCCGCTGCACTCCCAGAAGAGGAAGAAGAGTCGTTATCGGAAGCGTCGTCAGCCAGTGATATTGAAAAGGCGGCCCCTGCAGAGCCGGCGCCTGCTCAGGATGCCACTTCTGGTAACAGCCGTAACCAGCGCAAGAACAAGGCCGCCAACCGGGCGGCAGTGCAATGGTTGATGGATTCCTTCCCTCTGGCGTTCAGTCGCCAGCATCCCAAGCCTCTGCAAATTGGTATACAGCAGTCGATGATGGAGCGGATGCCTGGCATGGAAGGCAAGATCAAGCGTGGTCTGGCATCTTACACGCGTTCACCGGCTTATTTGCGCTGCGTGCAGGCGGGCAAGTCACGGGTGGATATCGATGGTAAGGAAGCTGGCATTGTTGAAGAGCGTGATGCTCAGCACGCGCGTGAACAATACAACAGTCTCTATGGCAATCGCCGTCCTGAAGGCCAGAATGAGCGCCGGAATAACAGGCAGGATCAGGGGCGAAAGCCTGCCAGAGTAAATCGCAATGCTGATGAGGTGGCTCAAAACCGTTCAGCCGCGCGACTGGAAGAGAAACTTCATCAACTGGTTGGGAAACATCTCTCATGAGGGAAAACGCTGCCCCCACGGCCTGGCTGACGGTCTATTGTGCTTCTCGTCTGGGTAAGCATGAGGCCTATGCCGAAGCCACTCGACGTTTGGCAACGCTAATGTTGGAGCGCAACATTGGTCTGGTCTACGGCGGTTCACGCATCGGCCTGATGGGGCTGATTGCCGATACCCTGATCGAGGGGGGTGGCAGCGTGCACGGCATCATGCCGACACATCTGCTCAATGCGGAAGTTAACCATCCTGGCCTGACGACCTTTGAGGAAGTGGCCGACATGACTGAGCGCAAGCGACGCATGCTGGCACTGGGCGATGCCTGTCTGGCGTTGCCCGGCGGTCTGGGCACGCTGGAAGAGCTGTTTGAAGTGTGGTCATGGCGGCAGCTGGATTTGCACAGGAAGCCAATCGGTCTGCTTAATGCTGCGGGCTACTATGATGGTCTGATCGGGTTTATGCAGCACACCGTCGATGTGGGTTTGACCCGATCCGAAGCCGCAGCCCACTGTCTCAATGCTGCTGAGCCTGAGCAACTGTTGCCACAACTACTGCCTCAGTGCTTCTGACCGGGCATCAGCCCACATTGGCTCAGCAATGTCTGCCAGGCGTTGGTATGACGCTGCTGAGCCAGCAAATAGGCCTGCCAGAGACTGGTGGGCCTGTTGCTCCTCATCTCACCCTGTCCCAGCTCTGCCACACCTCGTGCTCCCTCCCACAGTTGAACCTGATAGCGTTGCAGTGCTGCAGGTAATGGTGCTGCCAGCTGGTTAAGCGTCATCCAGCGCTGGCGCCATGCTTGTGCCTGCTGATACACCTGTGCCAGATAAGGCTGCACACCGCTGGCGTAGTAGCGGTTGAAGACGTTCTGGGCAATCTTGCCGGTTTCGCCGGGCTGTTGCCGATAGCATACGGGTCGGTTATTCAGCCGTGTTTTAATCAGGCTGGCATTGTCATTCAGCTGGTTAGTGATCAGTTGCAGGCTTTGCAGCAGGCGAGCGCCAAAGTCGCTGTGATGTAAGGTTGCCAGCGCCTCTTCCAGCTCAGCAGAGTTGAGCATCATGAGATAGATCCCTTCTTTTTCAGCTAGTTGTGTCTGTCTGGCCGCATAAATCAGGGTATCGAGTGCCGTCAGACTGGCCTGAAAGCCTTGATCGCTGCCATCGTCCTGGCCGGTCCTTGCCATGGGCTGCAGAGGTAGGGCCGAACGGGAGAACTGCTTTTCGGTCTCTTCGCTGTTGTAGATCAGGTCAATCAGCCCGTGCCGCAGATCTTGCCGTTTGGTATTGAGCACCTGCTGCAACTGCTGGCGGAAGTCCGTGAGGTCAGGGTTGGTATCGTCCAGTGACGGCAGGCACTGGCTGGCCATGGCGATAAAATGCAACTCGTACAGATAGCGCTGGCTGAAAGGGGCCACTTTCCCCAGAATCGAGTTTCGCTCGGCAATCAGGTCGAGCATATTGCAGTGTCGGAAGGCGAGTACGTCGATCACGCCTTCACGTATATCAGGGTGAGTTTGCAGGCGCTCCCGGCGAGGGGGATAGCTGGGTAAGGTAACGGATGATGGGGTGATGTCATCGATGTCAACCTCCAGCGGTCGCTCTATGCGCTGCTGGAAGTCGGTCAACAGGTCGCTGGCCGACTGCTCAATACAGCCGCCCAGCAAGGCAATGCTGATCAGTGGTAGGAGCCTAAGACAACGACCGTTGAATCGCCGCATGGCTTACCTTCTGCAGGCGTAGCAACAGCAGTAGTGCCGCAACCGTCAGACCGGCAATCAGCGCCCACCAGAAACCGGGAGCACCCATCGGGGCGTGTGGCAGGAGGTCACCCAATGCCAGCTGCCACCCCAGGGGCAAACCGATGCACCAGTACGCCACACACGTCAGTAGCATGGGCATGCGTGTGTCCTTGTACCCACGCAGAGCCCCGGCCACGCTGACCTGAGTGGCATCAGAGAACTGGAACAGTGCAGCAAGCAGCATAAGCTCGGTCGCAACCCGAATAACACCACCATCATTGCTGTACAGCGAGGCAATCTGTTCCCCGCAATAGCGCATCAGCAAGCAGCTGATCAGGGCACAGCTGAGTGTCAGAATCAGCCCGGTGAAGGCGCGAAAACGGGCCACCTCCGGCTGACCAGCACCCAGAGCCTGCCCCACCCGAATAGTGATGGCCATGGCGATGCTGAGGGGGAACATAAAGCTCATAGAGGTAAAGTTGAGCGTTATCTGATGGCCAGATACCACAGTGGCTCCCAGCGGGGTCAGCAACAGGGCGATAGTGGCAAACATGCTGGATTCCATGAAGATGGCCAGCCCGATGGGCACGCCCAGCTTCATCAGATCAGCAATGGTACGCATTCTGGGCCACTCGAAATGGTTGAGCAGTTTGAAGTAGCCATAGCGTGGCGAGCGACTGATGTAGCCAAGCATTGTCAGTAGCATGATCCACATCACGATACCCGTGGCCCATCCACAGCCAGCGCCGCCCATGGCTGGAATACCGAAACCACCGTAGATAAACAGGTAGTTCAGTGGTGCGTTACAGATCAGCCCGATAATGGCAATAAGCATGGCGGGGCGAGTGTGGCCCATGCCTTCGCAGAGATAACGCAGCACCTGATACATGGCAATGGCCGGTACTCCGACGGCTACACCATTGAGATAGACCTGCGTCTGGTACTGCAGATCGGTATCGCCCTCCATAAAATAACCAAGCAGGGGGCTGGCATTCAGCAACAGCAGCATCGCCAACGCCCCGATCAATACCGATAACCACAGTGCCTGCCGGACCATCGGGGCAATGTCGTCATGACGTTCTGCGCCGAACAGATGGGAGACATTGGCGGTAGTAGCCAGCAGCGTGCCGATAATAAACAGGAACATCGGTACCCATACGCTGGAGCCAACTGCCACGGCTGCCAGATCCTGCGGGCTGACGGCACCCGCCATCAGCGTATCAACGAAGGACATGCCGGTCTGTGCCAGCTGGCCGCCAATAATGGGCAGAGCCAGGACCATCAGCGCCTTCAGTTCGCTTCGTCGAGACAGGGGAGGTGTAGCAGGAGCAATGGTGACAGACGACGCCATAAGCATTCTCGGTTGGATAGGCACGGATAAACAAGCGGACCACAGTATAGCTAACTCAGCTGCTACGCACTGCAGTTAGATGCACCAGAATTGCGCAACCTTGATTAGGGTTTTTAATGCCACTCATAAGGCATGAGGGCAGAGGCGTAGCTGACAGCTGGAACCAGCGGCTATGGAAAGCATTGCAGGGGCGTTGGCAGAGGGGAAGCGAAAAGCAGTGTAGGGTCAGAAGCAGTGCATTGGCCGTCGGGGAGACGCCGCCACAAGCGCTGGGCGACGTTGCCAGAGTGTGCGTAATACAGGCTGGCGATCAGCCACCCATGTTCATGCCTTCCATCACCATCTTGACCGGAACTTCCACTTTCACCGGTTGTGTCTGACCTTCAATGGTCAGTTCCAGCTCGACCTGCTGACCTTCTTGCAAAGGGTGTTTCAACTGCATCAGCATCACGTGATAACCACCGGGTTTAAGCTGTATTTCACCCTTCGCCGGAATGGTGATGCCTTCCACATGGCGCATTTCCATCATGCCGTTGTTATTGGTGTGGTTGTGCAGCTCCGCTACCCCTGCCGATGAGCTGGAGACTGACGTCACAGTGACCGGCTGATCGGCGCTGTTGTGCAGCGTCATGAAGGCCGCACTGTTACTGGCGCCGGGCGGCGTAGCGCGAGCATAGCCATCCGTCACGGTGACGTCTGCCATAGCAAGGGAGCTGAGACTCAGCAACAGAGCCATACCTGACAGGCGGGAGATGATCGTGCTTGCTTTCATGGGGTGCTCTCGTTGAGGTGAAATGTGTGTGGTCATGCGCCGGGGTGGCGGTGCATTACAACAATGCCTGAATACTGTTCTTGATCTGGTCGGGCGTACTGCCGTGGTGTATGGCCTTGCTGAGTACTCCGTCCTTGTTGATCAGATACAGACTGGAGGTGTGGTCCATGGCGTAGCCCATAGCGGAGTCTTTCAGCTCAACCCGGCGATAGAAGGCACCGTACTGACGCGCCAGGGCTTGTAACTGATTATCCTGGCCGGTAATGCCGATCATGGTGGGGTAAAAGAAGCGTGAGTAATCCGCCAGTTTCTGCAGGTTATCGCGTTCAGGATCGACACTGACGAAAATGCCTTGAACATCGTTCTGTTCATCCTTGGGCAAAAGGCGGATGGCCTGACCCAGTGTTGCCAGAGAGGTGGGGCATACATCAGGGCAGGAGGTGTAGCCGAAGTAAAGCACAACGACCTTACCTTTGAAGTTGGATAACGATACTGGGCCATCGATGCCTTGCAAGGTGAAATCTCCGCCAAGGTTGCCGTATTCACCTTTGGGTCGGCTCATGACATAGGCTTCATAGCCAATGGCGGCAGAAACTATACACAGAAGAATGAGAAAAACGACCCAGAATCCGTTGATTTTGCCTGGTGCCTGGTTATTTGCTGTCATTGAGGAGCCTTGAATTCAACTGCTGCCTTGAACGTTTGATTGCCGCTGGTGGCGGTAATCAGTGCCTGCCATACCATGGTGCCTGTTGTGCAGGCTGGGACGACAATATTTCCGCTAAACAGACTGCCACCTGATGTACTGGACCGTTCGTCATCCGCTGCTTGTCTAACCGCCTCGGAGTGATTGAGGCCCATATACATATCGCGCCCCTGCAGATCCATTTCAACCCTGTCGACTGGCCAGCCGGAAGATACACGGATGACAAAGGGAACCGGTTCAGTCAGCGCAATATGTGAGGAGGCCAGCCTGAAACTCATCGTCTTCGCGCTGTCTTTCAGCTGGAATGAACATTCCTGTTCGCCCGCAGCTAGCTGACAAACCGGTGCATTCAGCGTGGTGTCGCCATTGTGTGTTGACAGCCAGCGTGAGCCAAACAGCGTTACCAGCAACAAGAAAGCTGCACCAGTAATACCGATCAGCGCACGAGGCAGTGGCGCCTTGCTCTCAGCTGTCATGCCTGACATCACGCTGGATGATCTCATGGGTAAAACGACCCGCAGTGTACGTGGTAAGGCAAGACAGCGGGATGAGACAAAATGTCGCACCCTGCTGAAAGACGCCATGTTGGGTCGGTTTCATCGTTAAACGCGGACTACAGGAAGCGTTGGCATTCTGACAACTGGAATACCCGCTCAATGGGTTCCTCAGTCTGGTTCCAGGGACGGTCCATTAGCACCAGATGGCGCACGTTATCGGTTTTCTCACGGACATTCATGATGTGGCGCAGATGGTCATCCACATAGAGGTGAACATTCCCCAGCTGGCGAATGTAGTCAGATTTGCATTCCACAGGCGTGCAGATGTGCAGTTCATCCACCTTTAATTGATAACGCTCGAAGTAGGCCCAGGTATGCAGATCCGCATCAGGGTGCCAGCCGCGTGCTGTCAAGGCGACAACGCGGTAGCCTGCATCCCGGCAGAGATTGATAAAGGGGGCCGCATCGGGCTCGGGGTCGACCTGATTGATGATGTCGTGGCTGTTGAACACATCCATGATGTCTTCGTGAGTCATCTCAAAGCGTAGACGCAGGTCGTATTCGCTCCAGTGCTGCCAGTGGATATCTTTGCCTGACGCAGCACGCATGGCTTCATAAACCTTTTCGCGGGTGATGGTAAGGACGTCATCGATATCCAGCACAACAACTTTGGACGACATGGTATAAGCCTCACTGACTAGGGCGGATGCAGGCCGCATGATGCCAAAATTCTGATACATGCACAAAAAATAGACCTGCTGGTCAGGTGTTCTATGTGCCTGTCAAAGCGAAGGTTCAACCATGTTGGTACAGGTTCTGCAGACGAGAGTACGTGTTACATTCACCATGATGCTTGCGTTGGTTTGGAGAGCGAGGCGAGAAAAAGAAAAGCCTCTGCCAGGGGAGGAAGAGGCTGTGATTGCAAGAGGTGTCTGCTTGAACTTCAGGCAATGCGTCCCTGATTGCTCTTTGGTGAAGTATCTTCAGCACGAAAGTGACGATACTCCAGAGCGGGTAGTGCCTCTGTGATACAGATCAATAAAGCCTGTATTGGTCACGAACGTCTTTTTACCTTGCTTATATGAGCCAGTATCCCTCTGCGGAAACCGTGAGCATGAGCAGGATGGCTGCTAAATTAAGTGTTGCTGGTTACGGGCAGGCAGCAGGGGGCTTTGGGGTTGCTGAACACCCGCTTAGGCAGTAGTGTGTGGCGGTTTTTCTGGGGTTGATGCTTCATCGCGGCAGGGTGGATGCCCTCAGGCACAGGTAAGAGGCAGGTATGGAACAGTTTCACAATGTAGGTCTGATCGGCCGCCTGGGAAGCCCTCAGGTGATCGACACCGTCAGACGCTTATCGCGCTTTCTGCAGCAGCAGGGATTAAACCCGATACTGGAAGAGAGTATTGCCTCGGTCATGCCCGGTCACAATCAACAGGTGGCGGGTATGAAAATCATGGGTGAGATCACTGATCTGGTCGTCGTTGTCGGCGGTGATGGTTCGCTGCTCGGCGCCGCGCGTGCGCTGGCCAAACACGGTGTGCCAGTAGTGGGTGTCAACCGCGGGCGTCTGGGCTTTCTGACGGACATTTCGCCGGATGAAGTCGAAGAGAAAATGATGGATGTGCTGGCGGGTCGCTATACCTCGGAAAGCCGCTTTCTTATCGGTGCGCAGGTACGACGTAAAGACGAAGTCATCGGCGAGGGTATTGGCCTGAACGATGTCATTCTGCATCCCGGCAAGTCAACGCGTATGATTGCCTTCGACCTCTATATCGATGGCCAGTTTGTCTATCACCAGCGCTCCGATGGCCTGATTATCTCAACGCCCACTGGCTCGACAGCGTATTCCCTTTCCGGTGGTGGGCCCATCATGCATCCCAAGCTGGATGCCATTGTCATCGTGCCCATGTTCCCCCACACCCTGAGCAGTCGCCCTATCGTGGTAGACGGTAACGCCGAGCTGAAAATTGTCGTCAGTGAAAAGAACGCGACCTATCCCCATATAAGCTGCGACGGTCAGATTCATATCAACTGTGCACCGGGCGACGTGATTCGTATCCACAAGCGGCCGCACAAACTGCGTCTGATTCATCCGGTCAACTACAACTTCTATGATACCTGTCGGAACAAACTTGGATGGACTGCCGATCAGGGAGGGTGATGTGGGGCTACAGCAGGATTCCTCAGGCTTCGATCTGATCGGTGATGTACATGGTTGTGCCAATACCCTGGTGCGGCTGTTAAAAAAACTGGGCTACCGTCAGTGTGACGGTGTGTTCAGGCATCCCCAGCGCAAAGCGATTTTCCTCGGTGATATTGTTGACCGTGGTCCGCGTATCCGTGAGGCGCTGCATATCGTCAAGAATATGGTCGACGCAGGCGAGGCGCGGATGGTCATGGGTAACCATGAATACAACGCCATCTGTTATTGCACTCATACTGATAAGGGGCCGGGAAAGCAGCCGCTGCGCGAGCATAATGCTCGTCACGAGCGAATGATTCGTGAAACCCTGGCGCAGTTCGCGCTGTATCAGCATGAGTGGGATACGTTCCTGCAGTGGTTTATGACCTTGCCGCTGTTCATTGAGGAAACCCACTTTCGGGTGGTGCATGCCTGTTGGGACGAAGCGCTGATACGACGTTTTGCAGAGCGCTGCCCGAACGGCGTGATGGATCATGAGTTTCTGCTGCGCTCAGTGACGCCGGGCAGTTTCGAGTTTGACGTGGCAGAGCGCCTGATGCGTGGTACCGATCTGCGCTTGCCGGACGGGCGCTTTATCTCCAGCCGCGACGGTGTGCATCGCCGCTTCTTTCGTACCAGCTACTGGCTGGACAACCCGCAGACATACGGCGAGGTGCTGTTTCAGCCGGACCCCCTGCCAGAAGACATCGCCGTCATGCCAATAAGCAGTCATGACCGTGCCAGACTGCTCTATTACGGAGCAGAACATCCGCCGCTGTTTATCGGCCACTACTGGCGGGAAGGGCACCCTGCACCGCTGACCAACAATATCGCCTGCCTGGACTACAGTGCCGTCAAATACGGCAAGCTGGTGGCGTATCGTATGGACACCGAGCATCGCATTCATCCTGGTAAATTTGTCTGGGTTGATGTCAAACCCAACGATACTGAGCTGCAAGAGGTTCCCATTAGTTTATGAATGGCTTTCTGCGTCTGTGGAGACAGTTGCCCGTTACCATCAGTGTGCTGTTGCTGGCTCTGGCGATCACTTTGCTGACAGGGATGGGTGACTATACCGAGACTTTTTTCTGGTTCACCATTGTGCCGGTTCACATCTTGGGTAATCAGGCTTTCGCAGGGACGTTGCAGCTGACGCTGGAGTCAGGCCAGTGGTGGCGTCTGCTGACGCCAATGTTTCTGCACTTCAGCTTGCTGCATATCGTTTTCAATAGTCTGTGGATTTGGGAGTCGGGTAAACGCCTGGAGCCTGCTTTTGGTCGTATCTGGCTGTTACTGGCGATAGCTGGCGTTGGCGTTATCTCGAATCTGGCACAGTACTGGGCTGGTGTGGTGATGTTTGGTGGTTTGTCTGGTGTCGTGTATGGCTTGCTGGGTTTTATCTGGTTGTGGGATCGTCTGCGCCCTGTGCAGTCATTGAATATGCCTCCAGCTCTTTTTGGCTTCATGATTTTCTGGCTGGTATTAGGCTATCTGGATGTTCCCGCTTCACTGGGGATGGGGCAAGTGGGGAACGAGGCTCATCTGGCAGGTCTGTGCAGTGGCTTGCTACTAGCCTTCGGCACTCACTTGCTCCGTCCACAGAGCGTGCGATAACGACAGCCTGACCACCTTTGCCGGTATGGCTGAGGAAGTATTGTTCCAAACCTACTTGAAAGTAGTCAAAACTCGTGGCGATCTGGCCAGAGTAATAAAGGTAATATCGATGGATTATGAATCGCTGGTGCGGTCGATGACCCCCGAAATCTATGAAAACCTCAAGCGTGCTGTTGAACTGGGCAAGTGGCCTAATGGTCAGCGCCTTACTGAAGAGCAGCGCAGCCTGTGCCTGGAGGCCATCATTACCTGGAGTGAAGTGAACCTGCCAGAAAGCGAGCGTATCGGTTTTATCGACCGCACTCGTGCCGATGGCACCCAGCATGGTTCAGACCCGCTCGCCGCATTGGGCAAGAAAGATCCTAGCCTAATCATCAAACACTGATGACCGGGGATCTGTTTATTGCAGCACCAGCGGGTGCTGAGGCTAATGGCATCGGGCACAGCGCCGTTTCCATATCGCCAGAGTGGTCTATTCTGGCACAGGGCAATCTGCGCAAGATGGCTGCCGAGCTGGCAGCAGACGGCAGTGGCGCAGTGACCTACAGCCTGCATCTGCGCAATCAGGGTGATGCCAGTGCAACGCCGCTGTTGATGTCGTCGTTGCTGGGCCGCGAAGTAAAGCTGCGTTTTACGGGGGCGATTCACTGCGTAGAGTGCGGACGGCTGACCCGCAAAAGCTTTAATCAGGGGTACTGCTATCCCTGTTTTAGCCGTCTGGCCAGTTGTGATACCTGCATGATGGATCCGGTGACCTGTCACTACGATCAGGGAACCTGTCGGGAGCCGGAGTGGGCGGAGTCGGTCTGCATGAATGACCACTTCGTTTACCTTTCCAATACCTCAGCCACCAAAGTGGGCATCACCCGCTACAGTCAGCTGCCTACCCGATGGCTGGATCAGGGGGCCTCCTGGGCCTTGCCGATCATGCGAACACGCACTCGTCATCAGGCCGGATGTGTAGAGGCACTGCTGCGTACCTGTATGAGTGACCGCACTGCCTGGCAACGCATGCTCAAAGGCGAGCCAGAAGAGGTTGATCTGCAGGTGTTGCGAGATGAGCTGTTCGAGCGCTTTGCTACCGAGTTGAATGGCCTGAGTCAGCGTTTCGGGCTGCAGTCCTTACAACCTGTAACAGATGTGCAGACAGCCCATATTCGCTATCCGGTGTTAAGGTATCCCGACAAGATCAAAGCGCTGAATCTGGATAAGACAGCTGAAATCAGCGGCACCCTGCTGGGCATTAAAGGCCAGTACTGGCTGCTGGATACCGGTGTCATCAATATCCGCAAGTTCACTGCCTACGAGGTGCAGATCGCGGTCAGATAACGCGGGCATTTTCTGCTCAGGTCATCAGGCGGTAAACGGCCTGACATGCTGTGCTGCTATGTAGTCAGATGCCATGTCGTTACAAGCAACGCAGTGCGTGAGCGATTTTTGCAAGATACCGAATTCAATAAGAATCAGGATTACGGAGAGGTAAATAATGAGTCAGGATAACGCCAAAACAGTTTATCTGAAGGATTACCAGCCGCCTGCATTCAGTGTGGAAAGTGTCGAGCTGACGTTCTCCCTGTTCGAGGAGCAGTGTCAGGTTCGCAGCAATCTGCATATAAAACGTCAGCACCCCGGGCAACTGGTACTCAATGGTGGGCAGCATGCCGAGGTGTTGCGTGTTGAGGTCAACGGAGAGCTGTTGCATGAGTCTGGCTATCGGGTGAGTGGTGAAGACTGGGTTATCGAAGCGGTGCCCGATGAAGCGACCCTGACTGTCCTGACCCAGTTGCAGCCGCAGAACAACACCACGCTCGAAGGCTTGTACAAATCCAGCAGCATGTATTGCACTCAGTGTGAGGCGGAAGGCTTCCGTCAGATTACGCTCTATCCCGACCGTCCCGATGTCATGAGTGTGTTCACCACGCGTATCGAGGCCGACAAGGCGCTGTATCCGGTGTTGCTGTCCAACGGTAATCTGGTGGAGCAGGGTGAGCTGGAAAATGGCCGTCACTTTGCTGTATGGCATGACCCTTTCCGCAAGCCGAGCTATCTGTTTGCCCTTGTGGCTGGAGATCTGCAACACATCGAAGACAGCTTCACCACCATGAGCGGGCGTGCGGTGACACTGCGTCTGTACACCGAAGCCAGGAACATCAGCAAGACAGAATTTGCCATGGGCGCGCTGCAGCGCTCAATGAAGTGGGACGAGGAAGCCTACGGTCGTGAGTACGATCTGGACCTGTTCAATATCGTCGCGGTTGATGACTTCAACATGGGTGCGATGGAGAACAAAAGTCTCAATATCTTCAACTCTTCCTGTGTGCTGGCCCGTGCCGATACCACGACTGATGCCGGTTTTCAGCGTATTGAAGCCATCGTCGCCCACGAATACTTCCACAACTGGTCCGGCAACCGTGTGACTTGCCGAGACTGGTTCCAGCTCAGTCTGAAAGAGGGCTTCACGGTATTCCGTGACAGTCAGTTTTCTTCCGATATGGGCTCAGCAGCCGTCAAACGTATTGAGGATGTGACCCTGTTGCGTACGGCACAGTTTGCCGAGGATGCAGGCCCGACCTCCCATCCTGTACGCCCTGATAACTACATGGAAATTTCCAACTTCTACACCCTGACCATCTATGAGAAAGGCGCAGAAGTGGTACGCATGATCCACACGCTGCTGGGTGCGGAGCTGTTCCGTCAGGGCAGTGATCTGTACTTTGAGCGCTTTGATGGCCAGGCCGTTACCTGTGATGACTTCGTGCGCTGCATGGAAGAAGTCAGTGGTCGTGACCTGACCCAGTTCATGCGCTGGTACACGCAGGCGGGCACACCGCGCCTGCAGGTGACTGATGAGTATGATGCCGCGACAGGGACCTACTATCTGGATGTCCGCCAGAGCTGCCCGGCCACTCCCGGTCAGGAGCAGAAATTGCCATTCCATATTCCACTGGCTGTTGGCCTGCTGTACCCCGATGGCACCGAGCATCACCTGCAGGGGGACTCTACCCTGGTGCTGGATGTCACCGAAGCGGAACAGCGCTTCATGTTCAAAGGTATCACCCAGCGACCGATTCCCAGCCTGCTGCGCGGATTCTCTGCACCAGTGAAACTGGACTATCCCTATAGTCGCGAGGAGTTGAGCTTCCTGATGAGCCACGATACCGATGGCTTCAATCGCTGGGAAGCGGGTCAGCGTCTGGCTATGGCTATCCTGCAGGAGCAGATTGGCGCGATTCAGGCAGGCGAAGAGTTAGAGGTTGATCCGGCGCTGATCGCAGCGTTTGAGCGGGTGCTGGACGATACCGATCTGGACTATGCCGTGGCCGCCAAGGTGCTGACACTGCCTAGCGAGGCTTATCTGGCTGAGAATGCCCAGGTTATCGACGTGGAGGCCATTCATCAGGCCCGTCGCCGGGTACGGAAAGTACTTGCCGATGCACTCTGTGCGCGTTTCCGTGAGCGTTACCATGCTACCGAACCGGATGGTGTCTATGCCTTCCACGGATCGTCTATCGGTCAGCGTGCGTTGAACAATCTGTGTCTCGGTTACCTGCTGGCGACCGAGCGTGAAGAGGCGCTGGAGCTGGTGCGGCAGCAATACGCTGAAGCTGATAACATGACTGACAGCATGGGAGCCCTGGCCGCTGTGGTGCACAGTCCGTTCACCACAGTGGCTGATGAACTGCTGGAGCAGTTCTACGGGCGCTGGAGTGAGGATGCGCTGGTCGTCAACCAGTGGTTGTCACTCCAGGCGTCGGTAGCGGGGGAGGGAACGCTGGCCAAGGTACAGAGTCTGTTACAGCATGCAGCCTTCGACTGGCGTAACCCTAACAAGGTCCGCTCGGTGCTTGGGGCTTACGGCCAGAGTTCGGTCGGTTTCCACCGCGCTGACGGTGCTGGCTATGAGTTCCTGGCGGATCAGGTGATCCATCTTGACCCGATGAATCCACAACTGGCATCACGTATGGTGACGCCATTGACCCGCTGGCGCCGGTATCCGGCTGCACGTCAGGCGCAGATGCGTGCAGCGCTGGAGCGTATTGCGGCACAGCCGTTATCCAAGGATGTATACGAAATCGTAAGTAAGAGTCTGGCCTGAGATGAGTAAAGGAGCAGGCTTTTCAGCGTGCTCCTTTGGTTTCATCTTGGACTATGTTTGTAAGGTGAGCCTGAATTGAGCGGCTCGCTCTGTGCAAAAAAGTCTGTCCATGTAGATAAGGACCTTTTATGGAATTTATGCTTAATCCTGAAGACAAGTATGCGTTACAGCAGCAATATCGCCGCGCTGTGTCGTTCAATGACCGGCTGGCTGAAGCCGAAGCGGCGCACAAGCATGCCAGCGAAGGGCGCTGGTGGATTATGGGTTTCATTGCTGTGCTGTTCGCATTTCATTCTGATGTGTTTCTGGGAATGAGCCTGGCTTTCTTCTTCGTACATTTCTTTGTGTTGTTCCGCGAAAAGATGGCACTGGGGCGCCTTCGTGAGCGGAAGACCGAGATTGACTGGTGGTTTCACCGCAAAGGGCTGAATTTAGTGGGACAGCAATTGTTCAGCGAGCGAGATGCCCGTCGCAGTACCCCGCTGGACCCCTTCAACGATGTCCACTACAGCGCCTGATAGCAACCAAGTCAGTCTTCGCCCGCTGTCGCGGCAAGAGTTTCGCGGCATCAGCCGAAGAGCCAGGCACCTGTTGTCCATGCCGGAAGGTAGCGGTGTGGACTTCAAGCGTGACCTGAGTGGAATTAAAAGCCATTTGCTGGTGGCATTCGCCAATTCAGCGGAGGGTGGTGCATTGCTGGTGGGCGTGGAAGAGTACACCACTACCAGCGGTGTGCAACGCGGCCGGGTGGTTGGCTGCCCGGTTGATGATGATGCACGGCTGCTGATCCTGAACAAGGCTTCCGACTGCATACCTAACATCGACATTCAAATTTATGTTGAAAACCTGTCAACCAGGCCCTTCCTGCGTATTGAAATTCCCTCCGGCAAGCACAAGCCTTACTGCACCCAGAAAGGTGAGTACACCACGCGAACTGATGCGCGAACCCGTGCGCTCTACCCCGACGAGTTACTGAATCTGTTTATGGATCGTGAGGGCGAGTTGTTTCTGTCGCGCTTTCGCGAGGCTGCGACCCGTCTTGAGCAGACATTGCAGGGCATCAGCTATTCACTGGGGCAGGACTTGCCTGATATCAGCACTCATCTGATCAGTCTGGATCAGCAGCTGCTCAATCTGAACAGTCAGCTGGGGCAGGCGGAGACCGCTCTCAAACATATGTTTGATTCCAACCAGAATCATTCAGACTCTCTGGCCGAGTTGCTCAGCGTTCATTGCACTAACCTGAGTGAGCTGAGGCAGCTGGGAAAAGCCTATCTGAAGGCAGAAGTGACCCACCAGAAACGTCTGCTGGAGCTGGAAAAGCTCATTCAGCAAATGTTGAGGGCTGAGGTCACTGAATAGCGCACTCCACGTCTGTGGGCCTGGCCAAATAAATTGCTGACTGCTTCAAACAGCGGATAGCTGCAATCTCTGCTAAACTGTGCGGCCCGGCCAGCACGGCCAATCAATTTAAGGTTTTTCTCCATGACTTCCTCTACGCCACCGACCGAAAGCCAGGCATTCGCTTCACTGTCGTTGCCGGATTCAATGCTCGATAACCTGGCCAATCTTGGCTTTGAGCAGATGACGCCGGTGCAGGCAGCCAGCCTGCCAGCCTCGCTGGACGGCAAGGATGTGATTGCCAAGGCGAAAACCGGTAGTGGTAAGACCCTGGCGTTTGCTCTGCCTATGCTGACTCGCCTTGACCCTGCAATGTACGCGGTACAGGGGCTGGTGTTGTGTCCAACGCGCGAGCTGGCCGATCAGGTCGCAAAAGAAGTGCGCAAACTGGCGCGTTTTCTGCCCAATATCAAAGTACTGACACTGTGTGGTGGTATGCCTATCGGCCCACAGATCGGCTCACTGGAGCACGGTGCGCATATAGTGGTCGGTACTCCGGGACGTATCGAAGACCATTTGCGTAAACAGACGCTGGATCTTAGCCGGGTCAATACTCTGGTGCTGGATGAAGCTGACCGTATGCTGGACATGGGCTTCTTTGACAGTATCAGCAATATCATCAGTAAGACGCCGGGCAGTCGCCAAAGCCTGCTGTTCTCTGCCACCTACCCAGACTCCATCGCCACTCTGAGCTATGACTTCATGCGTGAGCCGGTGACGGTGGAAATTGATACCCAGCATACGCAGACGGTCATACGGCAACGTGTCATCCAGGTCGAAAAGGATCAGCGTGATGAGGTGCTGGTGGGGCTGCTGAGTCATTATCAGCCAGCCTCCTGCGTGGTGTTCTGTAACACCCGTCAGAGCAGTGAGGCGGTCACCGATATTCTGCGTGCCTATGGTTTTTCAGCGCTGGCCTTGCATGGTGACAAGGAGCAAAAGGAGCGGGACCTGATACTTGCCCGCTTTGCCAATCGCAGCTGTTCCATTCTGGTGGCGACCGATGTAGCTGCCCGTGGTCTGGATGTGGATGATGTCGAGGCCGTAATCAACTATGAAATGACCCGTGATGCCGAGGTTCATGTCCACCGTAGTGGCCGTACCGGACGAGCTGGTCGTGAAGGTCTGGTCATTAACCTGCTGACTGCCAGTGAAGCCCACAAACTGGATGGAATTCAGAAAGAGCTGAACGTGGAACTGACCGTTGAGCCCTGTGCCAAATGGCTGTCCATTCCACTGGCGCCCTACAAGGCACCGATGGTCAGCCTGCAGCTGGACGGCGGTCGTAAAAACAAAGTTCGACCCGGCGACATTCTGGGAGCGCTGACGGGGGCGATAGGTCTGCAGGGAAGTCAGGTGGGTAAAATTGCCATCTTTGATTTCCACGCTTTGGTGGCGGTGGAGTTTGATGCGTCTCGCCGGGCTCTGGATGGCCTGAGTGAAGGCAAGATCAAGGGGCGTTCATTCAGGGTGCGGCGCCTGCGTTAATAGCAACCTGACGTAATTAAATGACTGTCCCGGCCTTGAGCCGGGACAGTCATTTATGAAGCTTTAAACCACGGTGGACAGTCGCTGTATGCCGTCAGAGGCTTATGGGCGGGTCGTCATCATCAATCAGATCATTGATGGCATTGGTGCTTCGGCGTGGTGCGTTGGCGCGCGGGCTGACGGGTTGCGGGACTGCTCGTGTGGGCGCTGGTGCAACAGGTACTTCGATTCTGGTTGTGGTCATTCTGGTCGTGGTGTCAGCCATTGAAGCAGGCGCCAGCGGGTTAAGCTGCAGCTCGTCCAGCGGCAGTCTGTGCCGAGGCATCTGCGCGGCCTGAGGCACGGGTGGCTCAGCCATTTGCTCGAGAATGGGCACTTCTGGATTGGTGTTGCGTTCATCCCACTCGATATCGTCGGGTGGAGGTGTCTTGAAACGGGACGCCGGTACAGGAGCAAAATGTCGTGCTTCACTGAACGTCGGTTCACGCGGGGCGACCACACGCACAGGTTGCTGAGGCATTGCCGCACGACGCTCAGGCACAGGAGCTGGCTCTGCTTCTCGGCTGGCAGACAGGCCTGCCAGAGGATCATTGTCGGGCTTTTTACGTTCCAGCTGCGCCAGGCTGGCAAGCACGTCGTCCTGTGGCACATCATCCGGCTTAAGCTGGAAACGCTGCCGTTGCAGTACCTCGTTCAGTTTGTCTTTCAGCCCTCGTGGACTGTCATTGGCCCCTTTGATCAGCGTCAGCAGGGGGAGGTCTACCAGATGGCAGAGTTCTTCAAGCCAGCTGAGTTGCGCCGGGTTACTGTCCTGATCCTGATATTCGACCGCAGCACGTACTTTGCCACTGTCTTTTTCGATCAGCAGAAAGTCGAACAGGGTCGATTCCATGTCCGATGCGGTATGGCGTTGAACAGCACTGCGCTGGTCTGCTTCCACGACGCGACCCACCGGAATATCTGCCAGCACGAGTAAGGTATCGGGGACAGCCTGCTGCAATGCCTGCAGCATGAACAGATGCTCCGCATCAAGCGGGTGGGTATTCAGCGCCAGTGCCTGCGGTGCGTGCCGATGGCGACGAGTGAGCAGACGCCACAGCAGGGCGATGACAATCAGGGCTGCGATGGCCACAGCAATCATCGGAACGGGAATAGAGGTAAGATCGGTCAGCTTCATGATCTGCGGATTTGGCTATGAATTGAGGGAGTGATTTCCCGGATCGCTTCTTTGTATTTAACCCGCCTGATGCTGGTTCCCAACCCTGGAGCATGTCACTGGCTGTCCGGTACAGTGTGGGAAATACCTTCGGACTGTTCGTGAACATATCGCGGTATTCCTCACTTGCCAGATTTCAGTGCTCGGGAACGTTGTACGTTCCCGATGGCGTCTCAGCATCAGGGCAGGTCTAGCCAGTTATGAATGCAGGATACGGGTCAGCTCGGTTACCAGCGCACTGCATTCCTCTTCGGTACCAATAGAGATACGCAGGAACTGATCGATACGCGGCAGTTTGAAATGACGCACGATAATGCCTTTCTCGCGCAGCGAGGCTGCCAGCTGCACCGCATCGCGCTGGGGATGGCGGGCGAAGATGAAGTTGGCCGCCGATGGCAGTACTTCAAAACCTAGCTGGGTCAGCGAAGACGCCAGTGATTCACGGCTGGCAATGACCTTGCTGCAGGTGTCACGGAAGTATGCGTCATCTGCAAAGGCCGCTGTAGCGCCAGCCACAGCCAGTCGATCCAGAGGATAGGAGTTGAAGCTGTTTTTGACTCGTTCAAGCGCATCAATCAGATCGGCCTGGCCTACAGCGAAGCCAACACGCAAGCCTGCCAGTGACCGAGACTTGGACAGTGTCTGGATGACCAGCAGGTTGGGGTACTGACTGACCAGACTGATCGCAGATTCGCCGCCAAAGTCGATGTAGGCTTCGTCTACCACGACCACCGACTCAGGGTGCATCTGCAGCAGTTGTTCCACCGCCGTCAGTGGCAACAAGCAGCCAGTGGGTGCATTGGGGTTAGGGAAAATAATGCCGCCGTTGGGGCGCCGATAGTCCTCTATACGAATGCTGAAGTCTTCTGCCAGAGGGATCAGCTCAGCCTCGATATCGTACAGCCCACAGTACACCGGGTAGAAACTGTAGGTGATATCAGGGTAGAGCAGTGGCTTGTCATGCTTCAGCAAAGCCTGAAACACCAGAGCGAGTACCTCATCAGAGCCGTTGCCGACAAACACCTGGTCCAGATTCAGCTGGTGATAGTCGGCAATCGCCTGTTTCAGACGGCTGCTGTTGGGGTCGGGATAGAGGCGCAGATTGGCATGAGTTTCGTGATGGATGGCTTCGAGCACAGCCGGTGACGGCGGGTAGGGGTTCTCGTTGGTGTTCAGTTTGACAAGATTGGTGATCTTGGGCTGTTCACCGGGCACGTAGGGGGTCAGTCGGTTTACAACCTCGCTCCAGAACTGGCTCATGTCTTTCTAGTCCATCCACAAAGATAAGTAGGTCACTCGTTTTCCAGTCAGCATGATATATGCAGACACAGAGGCGAGAGGCTGCTAAGCAGCGGCAACCAGTGTACCTGATGCGTTAGCAAGATGTGAGGGGGCAAAGTAAAGGGGAGTTAAAACGGCAGACCTGTCAGAACGTGGCAACCTCTGCCGGCGTCAAGTGTCGCCATTGTCCTGCCTGCAAACCTTCCAGTGTCAGGGAGCCCACCTGCTCCCGATGCAGCGCTGAGACGTGGTTGCCGATAGCAGCGAACATGCGCTTGACCTGGTGGTAGCGACCTTCGCAGATAGTCAGCCTGACCTGATGATCTGACAACCACACGGCCTCAGCAGGCAGGGTAGCGTTCTCTTCACCATGGAGCATGATGCCCTGTCGCAGAGGTAGTAGCTCTTCTTCTCGGATCGGGCGGGCCAGTGTGACCAGATAGGTCTTGGATTTCTGATGGCGTGGAGAGGTGACTCGATGGGACCAGTCACCATCATCAGTCAGCAGCAGCGCACCAGTGGTATCCACGTCAAGCCGACCGGCGATATGCAGGCGCGAGCGAAGTGACGCGTCAACGAGGTGCAGTGCCGACAGGTGTTCGCTGTCTGTCGTGGAACTGACGTAGCCTGCTGGCTTGTGCAGTAGCAGGTAAAGGGGAGAAGAACTGCGCAGTGCCTCTCCTTGCCAGAGAACGCTGTCCTGTTCCTTCACATGGTGCGCACCATCACGGCAGGGTTCACCATTGATGGTGGCTGCGCCTGCCCTGAGCAGCTGTTTGCACTGAGAGCGGGTGATTCCGGTCAGGTGGGCAATCAGCTTATCAAGGCGAACAGGGTATTTAATCATGGTGTCGGATTCAGCAGACGAGCAGGGCTCAGGCTGTTTGGGCTGGCAGCTGGAATGAACGTAATTGCCAGTCAGCGGGGTTGCTGCTGTCGATCCACAACCCCCAGCCGCGGCTGTCCCAGTCACCCAGCACAATGCGTTCATGCGGACGGTGCTCAAGAATAATCGGGTGGCGGTCTGGGCGGTGGGTATGGCCGTGAATCATCACTGTTGCCTGATGGCGAAGTAGTGCGTTGTCCACTTCTTCAGGCGTGACATCCATGATGCTTTCGCTTTTGCTCTGTCCGGCCATCTTGCTCTGGTCACGCAGAGACTGCGCCAGTTTGACCCTGTCGGCCAGTGGCATAGCCAGTACCTGACCGATCCAGGCCGGTGACCGCGTCTGCTGGCGGAAGGCCATGTAGGCCGCATCGCGAGTACAGAGGCTGTCGCCGTGCAGCAGAAGCGTCGGGACGCCATACAGCGTGGTAAGAAACTCTTCCGGAAGTAGCGTGACTCCGGTCAAGTCAGCAAAGCGTTCACCAATCAGAAAATCACGGTTGCCGTGCTGGAAGAATACCTGGCAGCCACCGTCGCTAAGGCTTTTCAATGCCTGAAGCACGGGTGCCTGCCAGGGTTGTATCCCGTCATCGCCGATCCAGTACTCGAACAGGTCACCCAGAATATACAGCTGCTTAAGGGCGGCTTTTTCCTGCTCCAGCAGGTCAAGCAGACCCTGAGTGATATCAGGACGATTCGGTTGCAGGTGCAAATCGGAAATGAACAGGATACTCATCAGGCGATCTCGGCGCTCTCGATAATTACATCTTCTACAGGTACGTCCTGATGGCCGCCTTTATAAGTGGTGGCAACGGCCTTGATTTTGTTGACCACGTCCATGCCTTCCACTACCTGACCAAATACGCAGTAGCCCCATGCATCCATGGTCTTGGCACGGTGGTTCAGGAAGGTGTTGTTGCTGACGTTGATAAAGAACTGGGCGGAAGCAGAGTGTGGGTCCATGGTACGCGCCATGGCGATGGTGCCAGCGTCGTTTGACAGGCCATTGTCGGCTTCGTTTTCAATCGGAGCATTGGTTGATTTCTGGGTCATGCCTGGCTCAAAGCCGCCGCCCTGAATCATGAATCCATCGATAACGCGATGGAAGATGACGCCGTTGTAAAAGCCGTCTTTCACGTACTGTTCAAAATTGGCCGCGGTTTTGGGGGCCTTTTCATGATTCAGTTCGATTTTGATGGCACCGAAGTTGGTGTTCAGAATAACCATGCTCATGCTGCAGTCCTGTATGACAATGCCTAAGTTACTCCGCCAGGTACCTGTTCAAGCCTCCACTTACTCAGACACACAGGTCTGGACTGTGGCAGAGCACGAACGACCTCTGCGGATAACGCCTGAAACGGCCCCAAACAGGGCACTGAAAAGGATGTCCAGGGGACAATCTGTGCGGCACTTTAGCCCAAGGCTCAGGCTTGTGCAAACGGTACTGATCCGTGGAATTCGCCGCAGGGCGCATGGTTGGTGGGTTTGCGCGCAGTTTGCGGGTTGCCGGTGAAGGTGCCTGTGTTGTCTAGGGCGGATTGAAACCGTACACTAGGCGACTACTTTTTCTAAGCGCTGGCGACAGGCGCCCGCGCCCTAAAGGACACATTCTCTGGTGCTATGAGCAGCAACGACAATAACGCGCCCAACCATTTCCTGCGTCAGATTATTGATGCCGATCTGGCCTCTGGCAAACACACTAAGATCGTTACCCGATTCCCGCCGGAACCCAATGGCTATCTGCATATCGGCCATGCCAAGTCCATCTGCCTTAACTTTGGTCTGGCACAACACTTTCAGGGCGAATGCAATCTGCGTTTTGATGACACCAACCCTGAGAAAGAAAGCCAGGAGTTTATTGATTCCATCAAGGAAGATATTCACTGGCTTGGCTTCAACTGGGCGGGAGAGGTGCGTTATGCCTCTGATTACTTTGACCAGCTCTACACTTGGGCGGTTGAGCTGATCGAAAATGGCAAGGCATTCGTTTGCCATCTGACGCCGGAGCAGATGCGTGAGTATCGTGGCTCCCTGACTGAGCCTGGCAAGCATAGTCCTTATCGCGATCGCCCTGTCGCAGAAAGCCTTGCTGAATTCGAGAAAATGCGGGCAGGCGAATATAAGGAAGGCGAAGCGGTATTGCGCGCCAAGATCGATATGGCATCGCCGAATATCAATCTGCGTGATCCGATCATTTACCGTGTGCGCCACGTGCATCATCACCAGACAGGCGACAAATGGTGCATCTATCCCACGTACGACTTCACTCACGGTCAGTCGGACGCTATTGAGGGTATTACTCACTCCATCTGTACCCTGGAGTTTGAGGACCATCGCCCCCTGTACGAATGGTATCTGGACAATATCAGCGCACCCTGCAAACCACGTCAGTACGAGTTCGCCCGCCTGAACCTGAACTACACCGTGACCTCCAAGCGCAAGCTGAAGCAGCTGGTGGATGAGCAGCACGTCAACGGCTGGGATGATCCTCGTATGCCGACCATTTCCGGTCTGCGTCGTCGTGGTTACACCGCCGCTGCCCTGCGTGACTTCTGTGAACGCATTGGCGTCACCCGTAGTGATGGCGTCGTGGATGTAGGTACGCTGGAATTCAGTATTCGTGAGGATCTGGATGCCAAAGCACCACGTGCCATGTGTGTGCTGGACCCGGTCAAAGTGGTTATTACCAACTTCGACGCTGATAAGGTCGAGGATGTGGTGCTGTCGAATCATCCCAAGGATGAAAGTATGGGCACCCGCGTTGCGCCCTTGACCCGCGAGGTCTACATCGAGCGTGAAGATTTTGCCGAAGTCGCCCCGAAAAAGTGGAAGCGCATGGCGCCAGAGCAATATGTACGTCTGCGTGGCAGCTATGTGGTGCGTTGTGACGAGGTCATCAAAGACGAGCAGGGTAATGTGGTTGAGCTGCGTTGCAGCTACGATCCAGCATCTGCCGGTGCAAGCACTGAATACAAGGTCAACGGCGTGATTCACTGGGTGTCGGCGAGCAAGGGCGTGCAGTGTGAAGTACGTCTGTATGATCGTCTGTTCACCGAGGCAGATCCTGAAGGCGACAAGGACAAATCCTTCCTGGAAGTGATCAACCCTGAGTCGCTGGTCGTTACGACCACTGCCTGGGCTGAGCCCAGCCTGACCCAGGCAAGCTCGGAGGATCGTTTCCAGTTCGAGCGTCTGGGGTATTTCGTCTGTGATCGCTATGATCACAGCACTGATAAGCTGGTATTCAACCGCACTGTTGGCCTGCGTGACTCCTGGGCCAAGATTCAGCAGAAAGGCTGAAACCAGTAAACAAGGTGGGAAGTATCGCATTCCACTGATCTATCTTGGGTGATGAAGCTCTGGTTTTATCACCCCTCCTGCGGGCAGAGGTGATGAGCGTCTGCCCGGTTTTATTTAATCCCACGGGGAGACGAAGGTGCTGCAGGTATACAACACCCTCACGAAACGTAAGGAAGAGTTCCAACCCATCGAGCCTGGCAAGATCCGCATGTATGTATGCGGCATCACGGTCTATGACTACTGTCATATCGGTCACGCCCGGGTCATGGTGTCTTTCGACGTTATCACCCGTTACCTGCGTTTCCGTGGCTTTGATGTGACCTACGTGCGTAACATCACCGATGTCGATGACAAGATCATTCGTCGGGCAGCAGAGAACGGTGAAAGTGTAGATAGTCTGACCGAGCGCTTTATCCATGCCATGCATGAAGATGAGGATGCTCTGTGGGTGCTTCGTCCTGATCAGGAGCCCCGTGCTACCGGTCATATTCATGACATTGTCGACATGGTGCAGACGCTGATCGACAAAGGCTTTGCTTATCAGGGCAGCTCAGGTGACGTGTACTATCGGGTTGACCGTTTTGCTGACTACGGCAAGCTGACTAACCGCAATCTGGAAGACATGCGCGCTGGTGCGCGTGTTGAAGTGGCGGAAGACAAGGAAAGCCCACTGGACTTCGTGCTGTGGAAGATGGCCAAAGACGGTGAAGTCAGTTGGTCTTCTCCCTGGGGGCAAGGTCGCCCTGGCTGGCATATTGAGTGCTCAGCTATGTCTACTTGCTGCCTGGGCAACACCTTTGATATCCATGGTGGCGGCCCGGACTTGCCTTTCCCTCACCATGAGAACGAAATTGCCCAGTCTGAAGCGGCAACCGGGCAGAAGTACGTCAACTACTGGCTGCATGCCGGTGCTGTGCGAGTGGATAACGAGAAGATGTCCAAGTCACTGGGTAACTTCTTCACCATTCGCGATGTGCTGGAGCGGTATAACCCGGAGATCATCCGTTATCTGCTGACGTCTACGCACTATCGTAGTCAGATTGACTACAGTGAAGCCTCGCTGCAGGAAGCGCGACAGGGGCTTGAGCGTTTCTACAACGCATTGCGTGGTCTTGACTACGCCAGCAGCGGCGTTGAAGTTGAAGCGGCCTATCTACAGCGTTTCAACGAGTCGATGGATGACGACTTCAATACCCGGGAAGCACTGTCTGTGATGTTTGATATCGTTCGCGAGATCAATCGTGCACGCAAGGAAGAGGATATCGACCGTGCACAGCAACTGGCAGGTCAGCTGGTTGCGTTGGGGAGTGTGCTAGGCTTGCTGCAGCAGTCAGCCGAGGCCTTTCTGCAGAGTGGTATGGAAGAGGCGGGAATCAGCGCCGAACAAATCGAAGATTTGATCGTGCAGCGGGCTGAAGCGAAGAAAGCCAGGAACTTTGCAGAGTCTGATCGTATCCGTGACTACCTGAAGGATCAGGGCATTATCCTCAATGACAGCCGTGAAGGCACCACCTGGCAGCGTCAGGGCTAACAGCTTCAAAGAGTAAGAGGAAAGGGCAGAGTGATCTGCCCTTTTTGCGATCTGCGAAAACAGTTCAAATCTCTGCCTGTCTGATCATGGACGTAAGTGTTGCGTGCTGGCCATTCTCTCAGGCTGGCGCTATGTTGCAGTCTTCCATTTGCCACTTATAACAATTCCGAGGTGCAAGCTATGAAGCGTATTCTGGGGATGGCACTGAGCCTGTTGCTGACCGGATGCGCCACCGTCATGGATGGCAAGATCAATACCTACGTCAATCCATACAAGCCTGTGAACACCAATGGCACGGTGCTGGCGCTGGATGCTGATCTTGAAGGGAAAGGCTATCTGCAATCCCTGTCACTGACGCTGCTGGGGCGTGGTTTCAGTGCTGTATACCCGGTAGAAGAGCTGCCTGCCAAGGCGAAGCCAGACTATTATGTGCGGCTCGGTCTGGGCAAACGCAGTGAGCCCTATACTGTACGCGAGCCGCAGTATGGCTACGTCAATACGGGTACCTGGGAACGTACCTGTACAACAGTGGATAACAAGGAGCGTTGTGTCAGCCGTCCGCGTATGGCCTGGGATGTCGTCGGTTACTCCAATGAGTTGCGTAACGCCACGCTCTATACGGTCACGCTGGCATGGCACGAGCCTGATAATCGTACCGGTGAGCCCATCCTCAAGGTGGTCACCAGTAGTCGCAAGGAAGGGTGCAGCGATGACAAGGTTTATCGCTTCCTGATTACCCAGGCTGCCTTGCGCTTTACCCAGATGCAAAGCAGCGAAAATGATTTCAGTGTTGAAATGCCTGAGGGCTATCAGTGCAACTGATGTATTCAGCTCATAACGTGGAAGCACAGATTGTAGCTGTGCTTCCGATGTCGTTTTGTGAGAGTGCGTTCATGATCGGCTGCACGTTGGTCACTCGGTGCTGACGCGACCTTCGGAATGCTCATTTACTGCTACTACTGCTGTACGTTCTAGACGTCATACGTTGTAGCTGGATAGCTATCTTGTAGCACCACACCTGCTTTTTCACGACAACGCAATATCTTCTCTTAACAAACGCGCATTGTGCCGACAGAATGTCTCTTACTCTGTTGTTAGTTGTGTTTCGCCTGTCCCCGCCATAAGCCTGACTGGTTTGAAGGAGCGCCTGATCGACGCTTTTTGTTGCAACAGATTCCCTCAAAGATCTTGTTAACGAGTTTGCCCTGACAAACTCCTGCTTATTTCGGGTAATCGTCCATGGAAGCGTTTTTCTCAGACCGTATCAGTAGTGTTAAACCCTCTTTTATCCGTGAAATCCTGAAGGTGGCCAATGATCCGCAGATGATTTCCTTTGCTGGCGGCCTGCCAAACAAGGACTTCTTTCCGGTTGAGGCAATCAATCAGGCATGCCAGACCGTGTTGATGCGTGATGGTGGTGATGCGTTGCAATATGCCGCAACTGAGGGTTATTTGCCGCTGCGGCAGTTTATCGCTCAGCGTTACCTGCAAAAGAATGGACTGGTCGTCAGGCCAGAACAGATCATTATCACCAACGGCTCGCAACAGGCGCTGGATCTGATTGGCAAGGTGTTGTTAAACGAAGGTGATGAGGTGCTGGTAGAAGACCCCAGTTATCTCGGCGCACTGCAGGCTTTCTCCGTTTACAAAACGGGGTTCCGAGCCATTCGGCTGAATGAAGATGGTCTGGATTTGCAACAGCTGGCAGAGGCCACCGATGATGGCCAGGCTCGGGTGCTCTATACCATCCCCAACTTTCAGAACCCGTCAGGTATCAGCTATTCAGAGGCCAATCGGCATGGTCTGGCTGAACTGGTTCGCAGCCGTAATCTGTTGCTGGTCGAGGACAATCCTTATGGTGATCTGCGTTTTACCGGTGAGAATAAAAAGCTGATTGCCAGTTTGGTGCCAGAGAATACGGTTTTGCTGGGTTCCTTCTCGAAAACAGTAGTACCCGCATTCCGTTTGGGATGGATGGTGTTGCCTGAGTGGTTGCTGTCAAAAGTGGTCGTTGCCAAGCAGGCCGCAGACTTACACACCAACAGTTTCGTTCAGCGCGTGTTGTGCGAGTACCTGCAGCAGAATGATCTTGATGCCCATGTGGCACGAATATGTGAGGTGTATGGACGCCAGCGTGCGGCAATGATCAGGGCGCTGCAGAACTATTTCCCTGCTGACGTGCATTACACTCAGCCGGAAGGAGGGATGTTCCTGTGGCTGACTCTGCCAGAGCAGGTCTCAGCGATGGCACTGTTTAACGAGGCTATCAAAGACAATGTCTGTTTCGTACCTGGGCATCCTTTCTACACTGATCGTGATGACAGCCATACCTTGCGGCTAAGTTTCAGCTGTGTTGATGAAGCAACCATCGATGTAGGAATACGCCGACTGGCAGACGCACTGAACAGGTTAAGCGGCGTTTAACTGAAGACTGTTGTTGCGTGTGCATGTTCATTGTTACCACTGATCTTTTTACAACTAATCTGGTTACGACTGATGAGGGTAGGGGGTAACCCCTTACCCGCTCAGCGCGGTAGTGGCAGTCGGGCGTAAGGTTGACTACGCTCTATTGGCAGAAAAACAATAATAACGCTCACTAAGAGAGCCCGTTCTATGCAGTTTTATGGGTACTACCGATTAATTACTCGCAGTGATTTTGATGGACTCGCCTGCGCGGTGTTACTGCGTGAGCTAAATCTCATCGACGATATCCTGTTCGTCCATCCCAAAGACATGCAAGAGGGTGAGGTCGCTGTCAACGATCAGGATATTACGGCTAACCTGCCCTATGTGCCTGGCTGCCATATTGCCTTTGATCATCATGCAAGTGAGGTAACGCGTTATCAGGGGCTCAACCCTGACAATCTGATACTCGATACTCAGGCTGTCTCCTGTGCTCGTCTTATTTTTAATCATTTTGGTGGTACCAGCCGTTTTGGGCGCAGTTTTGATGAGTTGCTCGCGGCTGTCGACCAGTGTGCGCTGGGGCAGTACACGCAGGATGACATTTTGCATCCCGAAGGCTGGATGTTACTGAATTTTTTGGTGGATCCCCGTACAGGGATGGGGCGTTTCAAACAGTTCAGGGTATCGAATTACCGGTTTATGCTGGATCTGGTGCACTGTTGTCGCTACTACCCTATCAATCGGCTAGTACAGTTACCCGACGTGCAGGAGCGAGTGCAGCTTTATCATCAGTATCACCAACAGGCCATCCATCAACTGCAGCGTTGTGCCCGGCTTGAAGATCACGTGGTGGTACTCGATCTACAGCATGAAGAGGTTATCTACCCCGTCAACCGCTACATGGTCTTTCTGTTGTTCCCGCAAGCCAGGATCTGTATGCACCGCATCTGGGGGCTGCGTCAGCGAAATACGGTATTTACGCTCACCCGGTCGGTATTTCGACCTGAGGTCGAGCTGGATCTTGGTCGGCTTTGTTTAGGGTTTGGTGGAGGCGGCCATGCCTATATGGCCACCTGCCAGATTGCGAATGTCAAAGCAGATGAAGTTGAGGTTGAGCTGTTACAAGCTTGTATGCAGGCCGCCTGAGCATTGCTTGATGCCAGCAGCCTGTTGGACTTAACTCTGATCTGCTGTGGTGAGGCCGATTTTGGTCATTTTCTACCCTTTATGACGTTAAAAAGAACCATTATTCGCCTCAATAGAGCGTAAAGCTGCCTCAAAACAAAATGCTGTTCGCTTAAGTGAAGCAGCCTTACGGTTCATCGGATAGCAGGTTCTGGGCATCTTGGCCGGGGACTGAGTTGCGCATCCAGAATGACATGTGAGCGCACATACATCAGCGCAATGAGCCGCTGCATTGAGAGAGGCATCTGGCGGTTGGTCGAGGTATTCCCGGAACGGAAATGCTCGCGCAGCGCTGACGTATCGGGGGCTGCAGCAAGGACCCATCGACGGCCAGTACCTGCAAACTGTGCCGGTTATCCTCGGGGTAACGTTCAAGGCCCCAGTGTTAACTGCCTCCATTCCGGAACAGCGCCATACCCAGCACCAGCCAGAGTACTTGCTCACTGGGCAGTCGGCGGCGCCGAAGGGCGGTCTGGCAGAAAAGGTGGAGGGCCGACTCGATGCACTCGACGCGGACATGCCGGGTAAAGGTGCGGAGATCGGTGAACGAGTGCCGCTCTTTCATGTTGAGCAAGGTCTGCAGAATAGGCACAGAGAATCCGGTATCCAGTGAAGAATACCGGATGTTCTTAAACCTCCAGGAAGGTGACAATCCTTAATCGAACAGCATTACTCTCTATGGACAGGACATTGAGAGGGCCTAACTCATGAATATGTTCTTAAACAGTCAGAAGCGCGTGAAATTGTGCCAGCCATGCGGGGTGTGCAGGCCATGCAGGTGCGGTAACCAACTTGCCGTCGGTGATGGCATCAGTGACGGCGATGTCAGCATATTTACCCCCAGCGAGGGTCACTTCAGCCGCGCAGGCCGGATAGGCGGACACATGCTTGCCTTCGAGTGCACCGGTCGGGGCCAGCAGTTGAGCGCCATGGCAAATAGCCGCAATAGGTTTATCGCTACTTACGAAGTGGTCCACCATTTCGAGAACCTGGCTATTCATGCGTAAGTATTCGGGGGCGCGACCTCCAGGTATCAGCAGTGCATCATAACTGGCTGGATCGATATCGGCGAATGAGGCGTTAAGGGTGAAGTTATGACCAGGCTTCTCGGAGTAAGTCTGATCTCCTTCAAAGTCGTGAATAGCGGTTTTTATCTGATCACCGGCCTTTTTATCCGGGCAAATGGCGTCCACCGTATAGCCCATGGCTTGTAGCGCCTGGAAAGGCACCATCAGTTCATAGTCTTCGACGAAGTCTCCGCAGATGATCAGGATTTTCTTGTTGTGTGACATAGCGATACCTCTCACAGACGGGTGGAAAAAGATCAGATGGCAGGCGTTTCTGCGCACCCTCTGTGAACTGTAGTCGTGAATCTTCGTGATGGGGTAGTAGCTCCATACTACCTGCAGCGCTTTCCTTGCGACCAAAGACAGTAGTGCGGCGGCGATTCACGCACGGCTGAAGTGCTCGAATGCCTGGTGCGAATGCTTGTATAGAAGGCTGGATTGCCTTACAAAGCATTTCTACCGTCAGTTGAGGGCGAAAAGGTGCAAGTCATTGTTGATCTGTGTGTCATTCCACTCGGGGTGGGTGTGTCGGTGTCTGAACACGTGGCTGCGTGCCAGCAGGTGCTGGAACAGGCGGGGCTTGCGCATCAGATGCATGCGTATGGCACCAACATAGAAGGGGAGTGGGATGAGGTGATGGCGGCTGTGAAACGTTGCCATGAGGTCGTTCATCGCATGGGCGCGCCGCGCATATCCTCGACTTTGAGGGTAGGTACACGTACAGATCGTCAGCAATCGATGGCTGACAAAATTGAGAGCGTAGTACAAAAACTGGCAGAAAAGCCCGAGTAGGCGTTCTGCACAGATGTTTGTCGTGGTAGTGGAGAAGTTGCGTGATTGAACAGGGTGCCAGAGATGACACTGCCTTTTTGAAGGCAATGCAGGATGTGACTCCCCTGACGCAGAAAGCGGCCAAGGTGGACACTCAGACAGGCAGCAAGGATACGCCTGGATTACAGCATCGGCGTGAAGTGCTTTCCTCAGCAGATGACGCGTTAGGGCGGGATGACGAGTATGTGGAGCTACTGGAACCTCTCGATGAACTGAGTTTCAAGCGACCAGGTATTCAGTCCGGCGTATTCAGGAATCTTCGTCTCGGGAAATATCCTTATGAGGCGCGGCTGGAGATATTCGGCATGCGTGTCGCTGATGCTCGTAAAGAGGTGTCCCGCTTTATCAAAGAGTGCCTGAAACTGGAAATTCGTACAGTAGCCATTTCTTTCGGGCGTGCCAAAGAGCGAGGCAGTCATGCGGCATGGCTGAAAAGCTACGTGGCCAAGTGGCTGAAAGAAAATGAGAGCGTACAGGGCTATCACTCTGCATTGAAACACCACGGTGGGCTTGGGGCGGTGTATGTGATCCTGCAGAAAAGTGAACGCAAGCGTATGGAGACACTGGAGCGTCATCAGCGACGTATGAGTCAATAATTTGCGTGAATAAAAACGGGCGTGAAGAGAAACGGGGTGCATTACGCGACCATTTTCGACTGAACAAGGAATTCTGTGGGTAAACTCAACGTGTTTTCAGGTAAGTTTCGGCGCATTGCTGCTGTTGTTGTACTTACCGTTGTCGTCTCTCCGTTAGCTCTCATTATCCTCGGACGGTGGCTAGACCCGCCCGTCACGGCATTCATGGTTGAGCGCTATGTGCAGGCCTGGATGGAAGGGGACTGGCGTTATACGCAAGATCATGACTGGGTAGACTGGCGTAATATCAGCCGTAACATGCCATTAGCTGTTATGGCGTCGGAGGACCAGCGCTTCCCTGATCATCATGGTTTTGACTGGGTGCAAATGCAAAAAGCGGTCGAGGACTGGCAGGATGGAGACCGCTTGCGTGGTGCAAGTACGATCAGTCAGCAACTGGCCAAGAATCTGTTCCTCTGGGCAGGGCAGAACTGGCTGCGAAAAGGTCTGGAAGTCCCTTTGACGTTTGCTTTGGAAGCGTTCTGGTCTAAGCAGCGTATTCTCGAAGTTTATCTGAACGTTGTTGAGTTTGGAGATGGGGTGTATGGCGTAGAGGCAGCGTCGTTAAGCTATTTCCGCAAGCATGCTACACAGCTATCCATGTCAGAGGCCGCTAGACTGGCTGCAGTGCTGCCTAATCCCAAGCGGTTCATTGCAGACCGTCCATCCAGCTATGTCAGGCAGCGACAACGATGGATCGAGGGACAGATGAACAACCTTGGTTACGACTATTTGAAACGGCTTTGAAATTGAATAAAGCGTTTATGAAATTGAAAGCGGCTACGAAATTGATAGTTGGCTTATTGCCCGATACGCGACTGACTGAGCAGTCAGTCGCGTATCTCAGAGCTGCTTGGCTCGGTTGGTTAAGTGCTAGATTTTAGGGGGTTGGGCATCAAACGCCTGTCCGGTGGTGCCCTTGCTGTCTGCACCCATAAGATACAGATACGTAGGCATGATTTCTTCTGGCGTTCTTACTTCAGCCGGGTTCTCGGCAGGGTAGGCATAGGCTCGCATACTGGTGCGGGTAGCGCCTGGGTTGATGCTGTTTACTCTGATGCTGGAGGTGTTTTCCAGTTCATCTGCCAGGGTTTGCATCAGGCCTTCGGTCGCAAATTTGGACACGGCATATGCTCCCCAATACGCACGGCCTTTGCGTCCGACCGAGGAGGAGGTATAGACGATGGAGGCATCCGTCGACTTTTCCAGCAGTGGAAGCAGGGCCCGTGTCATGTAGAACTGGCTGTTCAGGTTGACCTGGATGACCTGAGCCCAGATGTCAGTGTCATACTGGCTGATGGGTGTCCGTAAACCCAGAATGGAGGCATTGAACAAGACACCGTCCAGTCTGCCAAATTCTTCTTCCAGCTTGCCTGCGATCATCTCGTAATCGTGAGGGGTGGCGCCTTCGAAATGAATAGGGATGATCGCTGGTTGTGGATGGCCTGCCTGTTCGATGTCGTCGTACACTTTTTCCAGCTTTGAGGTTGTTCTTCCCATCAGGACAACCGTTGCACCGTGCGCGGCGAAGCTGAGTGCCGCACTGCGGCCAATACCATCCCCCGCGCCGGTTACCACTATTACACGGCCTTTCAACAGGTCCTTTGGGGCTGAGTAGTCAAAGTAACAGTTCATATGATCTTCCTGTATCCGTCCTATGATCTGATGGCTATTCCTCAGGGGCGTATTAACGATCAGCAGAGGAAGAGTTGATGAGTACCGCTTCTTTCTACACTATTCATGCTTGCAGGCAATGACAGATGGTCAATCAAGTCCAGGGTTGATGCCTAAACCAGCTGGCCAGCTCGGGCCCTGTTGCAACCACCAGATCAGCGCCCCAGCTAGTGGCAGGGCTAGTCTCCTCCAGATAGCCGTATTCCACACCTATGGTAAACATACCGGCAGCTTTGCCAGATTCAATATCCCGAAGGTGGTCTCCCACATAGATTGCTGTGGATGGATCAATAGCCAGTGTTTCACAGGCCTTGTACAAGGGTTCGGGATGAGGTTTGCGGCGACTCACGTCATCAGGGCAAACCAGTACCGCACAGTCCTGAAGGTCTGGCTGACGAGCAAGTAAAGCTTCGCTGTAAAGCCGTGGCTTGTTGGTCACTATTCCCCAGGGAATACTGGCTGCACGTGCGAGACCCAGTACGTCCTCCAACCCATCAAACAGGCACGTGTAGACACTGACGTGTTGCAGATAAAGATCCAGCAGACGTGCACGCAGTCGACTGAAGTCTGCTGCATCGGGAGTGATGTCGAACGCACTGCATACCAATGCCTGTGATCCATTGGAGACCTGTGCTCTGACGAAGGCGTAGTCACGTTCATCGCGGCCTTCTTCAGCCAGCAACCGGTTGACCACGACATGGAAGTCAGGAGCCGTGTCCAGCAGCGTGCCGTCCAGATCAAACAGCAAGGCAGAAGGTTTGGCAATGGCGTCAGCAAGCATGATAAGTCCCGATTCAGGCGGTGTTGAGGAAGTGCTTCAGCTTTTAACAAAGGGGCTTTTGGCAGTGCATGATGTAATTGACGTCTACATCTCCGTCGACCAGACGATAGGTTTTGGTAACCGGGTTGTAGGTCATGCCTGTCATGTGTTTTGACTCCAGACCTGCCTGACGAACCCAGCGGCTTAACTCTGCTGGCTGGATAAACTTCTTGAAGTCATGGGTGCCTCTGGGTACCAGGTTCAGCACGTACTCTGCACCGGCAATAGCAAACAGCCAGGATTTGGGATTGCGATTGAGGGTCGAAAATACGACATGGCCACCCGGTTTGACCATCGTTGCACATGCTCTGATGACCGAGCCCGGATCGGGAACGTGTTCCAGCATCTCCAAACAGGTCACTACATCAAAATGTGCTGGGTATCTGGCTGCGAAATCTTCTGCAGTCGTTTGATGGTAGGTGACCGGCACTCCTGACTCCAGTGCGTGTAAACGAGCTGTATTAAGCGGAGCTTCGCCCATGTCGATGCCTGTCACCTGCGCGCCACGCACGGCCATGGATTCGCTGAGAATGCCACCGCCACAGCCGACATCCAGCACGACCTTGCCTGCGAGGCCAACCCGCTCGTCGATGTAATTGACGCGCAGAGGGTTAATGTCATGCAGGGGTTTGAACTCACTTTCCTTGTCCCACCAGCGGGAGGCGAGGGCTTCGAACTTGGCCACTTCTTCCTGGTCAACATTGCTGTGGTTGCTGCTGCCTGGCTGACCTGTGTGCGCGGAATCGTGTCGCATTGTCGTACCTGTTAGTGATTTAAGTGCTGCGCAGGTGACGTGGAAGTCGTTCTGCGACTGACCATGTCTGCGGCAAGATAATAGGGGCTAGGGATGTAGCAGTCATGATACTGGCTGTGACATTACTGTCAAAGACGGTCAGCCTCTAAGTGAAGACGAATCAATGGCTTGAGTGACTTTTGTGGTATACTCGCGCAATTTGCCGACGCCACCATTTCAGGTCCGATATCGACCGAGTAACTGTTGTTCTCTGAGTCGAGATAAAGGGCGGAAATGGTGATAGCAATCTTGTTTAAAAAGGAAAGCAGAAAACCATGGGTGAGCTGGCCAAAGAGATTGTGCACGTCAATATCGAAGACGAGCTGAAGCAGTCCTATCTGGACTATGCGATGAGCGTCATCGTTGGCCGTGCACTGCCAGATGTGAGGGACGGGCTCAAGCCTGTGCATCGGCGTGTACTGTTTGCCATGCACGAGTTGGGTAACGACTGGAACAAAGCCTACAAAAAGTCGGCCCGTGTGGTCGGTGACGTCATCGGTAAATATCACCCACATGGTGACAGTGCAGTCTATGACACCATCGTCCGTATGGCGCAGGACTTCTCACTACGATACATGCTGGTGGACGGTCAGGGTAACTTCGGCTCCATCGATGGCGACTCTGCGGCGGCGATGCGTTATACCGAAATCCGCATGGCGCGCATTGCCCATGAGCTGTTGGCGGACCTCGAAAAGGAAACCGTCGACTACATCCCCAACTACGACGGCACCGAGCAGATTCCGGTTGTGTTGCCCACCAAGGTGCCAAACCTGCTGGTTAATGGCTCATCGGGAATTGCTGTGGGTATGGCGACTAACATTCCGCCGCATAATCTGGGCGAAGTTGTCGATGGCTGTTTGGCACTGATTGATGACAGCCAGCTGGGTGTCGATCAGCTGATGGAGTATATCCCCGGTCCGGACTTCCCTACCGCGGGTATCATCAATGGTCGTGCTGGCATCATTGAAGCCTACCGCACTGGCCGTGGGCGTATTTATATGCGTGCCCGCTACCATGTTGAAGACATGGATCGTGGTGGCAAGCAGGCTATTGTCGTCACCGAAATTCCCTACCAGGTCAACAAGGCCCGCCTGATTGAAAAAATCGCCGATCTGGTGAAGGAGAAAAAAGTCGAAGGCATCACCGAGCTGCGTGATGAGTCGAACAAAGAAGGTATGCGTATTGTTATCGAACTGCGTCGTGGCGAAATGCCTGAAGTGGTGATGAATAATCTGTATGCCAACACCCAGATGCAAAGCGTCTTCGGTATCAATATCGTTGCCCTGGTGGATGGGCAGCCTCGCACTCTGAACCTGAAAGAACTGCTCGAAGCCTTTATCCGTCATCGTCGTGAAGTAGTGACCCGCCGTACATTGTATGAGCTGCGTAAAGCGCGTGAGCGGGGTCATATTCTGGAAGGTCTGGCTGTTGCATTGGCCAATATTGATCCCGTCATTGAGCTGATCCGTACGTCAGCCAACGCCAGTGAAGCGAAAGAGCGCCTGTTGGCCCGCTCCTGGGAGCCGGGCAATGTTCTGTCGATGCTGGAGCGAGCAGGTGAGGATGCATGCCGTCCTGATGATCTGCCCGCTGAGATGGGGCTGCGCGATGGTCACTACTATCTGTCGCCTGTACAGGCGCAGGCTATTCTGGACCTGCGTCTACACCGTTTGACAGGCCTTGAGCATGAGAAACTGCTCAATGAGTACGAAGAACTGATCGTCAATATCGCTGAACTGCTAAAAATTCTGGGCAGCGCTGAGCGTTTGATGGAAGTCATCCGGGAAGAGCTGGTTGCTGTTCGTGAGCAGTATGCCGACACTCGTCGAACTGAAATCCAGTCAAGCCAGCAAGATCTGACTATCGCAGACCTGATCACCGAAGAAGATCTGGTCGTCACCATTTCTCATACTGGCTATGCCAAGACCCAGCCTGTCTCTGACTATCAGGCACAGCGTCGTGGTGGGCGTGGTAAGGCTGCGACAGCGGTGAAAGATGAAGACTTCATCGAACACTTGCTGGTAGCCAACAGTCACTCGACCATCATGCTGTTTTCCGACAAGGGTAAGGTCTACTGGTTGCGCGTGTTCGAGATTCCGCAGGCAAGCCGCGGTGCACGCGGCCGCCCCATCGTTAACCTGCTGTCGCTGGATGCCGATGAGCGCATTACCACCATTCTGCCTGTTTCTGAGTACCTGGAAGACCACTATGTCTTCATGGCTACTCGTAATGGAACGGTGAAAAAGACACCTCTGGATCAGTTCGCGCGTCAGCGCTCCACTGGTCTGATAGCGCTGAGCCTTGATGAAGGTGACACCCTGATAGGTGCATCTATCACCAACGGTAAACAGGATGTGATGCTGTTCAACTCACATGGCAAGGCTATTCGCTTCAGCGAAGAAGATGTGCGCGCCATGGGACGAACTGCCACAGGTGTTCGTGGTATGCGTCTGCAGGACGACGCAGTGGTGATAAGTCTCGTGATCCCGGATGATCAGGCGTCTATTCTCACAGCCAGTGCGCGCGGTTATGGTAAACGTACTGAAGTTTCTGAGTTCCCTGTATACGGTCGCGGTGGTCAGGGTGTTATTGCCATACAGACTTCTGAGCGCAATGGTGAGCTGGTTGCTGCTATCCAGGTACTGCCAGGGGAAGAGGTCATGCTGATCAGTGATCGTGGTACGTTAGTGCGCACCCGAGTTGATGAAATCTCCTGCCTGGGACGTAATACTCAGGGGGTGACCTTGATTCGACTGGCTGAAGACGAAAAGCTGGTTGGGCTAGCGCCAATCAACGAGCCGGAGGCTATTGAAGACGCTGTGGAAGGTGATACGGCTACAGATGCTGCTGATACCGCAGACGGAGCTGGCGAAGAAGAGTAATACCACCAACAATGCGGCTAAGGCCGCATTGTTGCTTATTAGGTGTTTGTGATTTCCGGTTGACCTGACAGAACATCATGAACATCGCAGGATACTAACCGGGGGTGGGTACTGTGCATTCTCCTGCCCCTGGCCTTATGTGAAGACGAAGCAAGTAGATCTCGGGGATATCCATATCATGACGCGCGCGTATAACTTTTGCGCTGGACCGGCTGCATTGCCGGAAGAAGTATTGTTGCAGGCTCGTGAAGAAATGCTGGACTGGCATGGAAAGGGCCTGTCTGTCATGGAGATGAGTCATCGTAGTGACGAGTTTGTGGGTATCGCTCAGGAAGCAGAGTCGCTGCTTCGTGAACTGCTGTCGGTACCTCAGGACTATAAAGTGCTGTTTCTGCAAGGTGGGGCGAATTTACAGTTCAGTTCAGTGCCACTGAACCTGCTGGGCTCGCACTCTTCTGCTGACTATATTGATACCGGTATCTGGTCTAACAAGGCTGTGAAAGAAGCCGCCCGCTATGGCAAGATCGATGTGATTGCCAGCACGGCTGATCAGCACTACCACCGTGTTCCTCAGCAGCAGGAATTGAAGTTCAATAAAGATGCGGCCTATGTGCACTATTGCAGTAACGAAACCATCGGTGGATTGGAGTTTGACTACGTACCTGTGACGGAAAATGGCGTGCCGCTGGTCTGCGACATGTCCTCAACTATTCTGTCTCGCCCCATTGATGTTGCCCAATACGACATGATTTATGCCGGTGCCCAAAAAAATATTGGCCCTGCCGGTCTGTGCCTGGTAATCATCAAGGAATCGCTGCTGGATCGCGAGGTATCCAGTATCCCGACCATGATGAGCTATCGCGTCGCAGCGGAAAATGACTCCATGTATAACACGCCTCCGACCTTCGCCTGGTACCTGTCTGGACTGGTGTTCCAATGGTTGAAGCGTCAGGGAGGTGTTGCAGCCATAGGCGAAGTTAACGCGCGTAAGGCAAGCAAGTTGTACGCGGCCATCGACGAAAGCCGACTGTATGCAAACCCCATTGCCGTTGCTAACAGGTCCTGGATGAATGTGCCTTTCACTCTGGCTGATACTGGTCTGGAGAAGGCGTTCCTCAAAGAGGCCGATGCAGCCGGCCTGCTCAATCTCAAGGGGCACCGCTCAGTAGGCGGCATGCGTGCAAGTATCTACAACGCAGTACCCGAAGCGGCTGTCGATGCGCTGATCGACTTTATGCATGCCTTTGAGAAAAAGTATTATCCAGCCTGATGCTATACAGGGAGGCGGATGCCTCCCTCCTTCCAGGATAATGTCTCGATAATTCCACGTATTCTGTAACGGGAGAGAACCATGGCCACTGAGCAAGAGCAGCTGGCAAAGTTGCGTGATGAGATTGATGAGATCGATCGCCATATTCACGAGCTGATCAATCAGCGTGCCCAGTGTGCTCAGCGAGTAGCTGAGGTAAAAATGGCCCATCGTACTGATGTGACCGAAGAGCCTGTGTTTTATCGTCCTGAACGTGAGGCGCAGGTTTTGCGCAAAGTCATGGAGCGCAACAAGGGTCCGCTTGATAGTGAAGAAGTTGCCCGTCTGTTCAGGGAGATCATGTCTGCATGCCTGGCGCTGGAAAGACCTACGCGAGTCGCTTTCCTCGGCCCTGAAGGGACGTTTACCCAGCAGGCTGCATTGAAGCATTTTGGGCACTCAGCGGTGTGTGTACCGATGCCTACCATTGATGATGTTTTTCGTGAAGTGGAAGCCAAGGCCGTCAAGTACGGTGTAGTGCCTATTGAAAACTCCACAGAAGGCGTCGTGCATCATACCCTGGATAACTTCCGCAGCTCTGAGCTAAAGATCAGCGGAGAAGTGGAGCTGCGTATTCATCAGCATTTGCTGGTGAAGCCAGATACCGAGCCGTCGCGCATTACGCGGATCTACTCACACCAACAATCCTTGGCTCAGTGCCGCCTGTGGCTGGATTCACGTTTTCCCAATGTTGAGCGTATTGCCGTCAGTTCCAATGCAGAAGCAGCACGCAGAGCAGCTGCCGAAGGTGAGCATGTTGCTGCCATCGCAGGTGAAATGGCGGCCAAGCTCTATGGTCTGGAGCATGCCTTCAACAATATCGAAGATCATCCAGACAACAGTACGCGTTTCCTGATCATCGGCCATGAATCTGTTGGCAGTAGTCAGCGTGACAAGACCTCTATTCTGGTGAATGCACGTAACCAGCCAGGTGCGTTGTATCACATTCTTGAGCCGTTCCATCGTGCTGGTGTGGACTTAACTCGTATCGAAACTCGTCCTGCCAATGCGGGTGCCTGGGGTTACGTATTCTATATTGACCTTGCAGGCCATCAGGATGAAGAGCCTGTAAATCAGGCTTTGAGTGAAGTGTCGAGTAAGGTTGTTGAGCTCAAGGTGCTTGGCTCTTACCCGCAGGCAGTACTGTGATGATTGATGGTTTTAAATCGGATCGAATTCTGATTGTTGGTCTCGGGCTGATCGGTGGCTCATTGGCATTGGCACTGCGTAAAGCCGGCTTTGCCCGCGAGTTGATCGGATTCGATTTAAAAGGTGAGAACTGCGAGCTGGCTTTGGCGCTGGATGCTGTTGATCGAGTGGAAACCGATCTCGGGTTGGCCGTTGCCGAAGCCGATATTGTGGTTTTATCTGTGCCAGTTAAGGCAATGGAGGGGGTGCTCGCACGAATTGCTCCGTACTTGCGCACCAATACCCTACTGACTGATGTGGGTTCGACGAAAGGCAATGTCGTTGCGGCTTCTCGCCGAATATTTAATCCCATGCTGTCTGGCTGGGTGCCTGGGCATCCTATTGCAGGTGCTGAAAACAGTGGTATGGCCGCTGCCAGGCAAGAACTGTTTGCGAGACATAAAATAATCCTAACCCCGTTGCCTGAGTCCTCTGCGGCAGCCGTCGATATTATTTCTTCTATGTGGCGCGCTACAGGTGCTGAGGTACTGACAATGGATGTCAATCATCATGACGAGGTGCTGGCAGCCACCAGCCATCTACCTCATTTGTTGGCGTTTTCTTTAGTCGATACCCTGGCCCAGGATCATGAGAACCGGGATATTTTTCGATATGCTGCTGGCGGTTTTCGCGACTTTACTCGCATCGCAGCCAGTGATCCGACAATGTGGCATGACGTCTTTCTGGCCAACCGGGATGCTGTGCTGGAGGTACTGGATCGATTTACCGACGGACTAAGTCAGTTGCGTACGGCGGTAGACCAGGGTGATGGTGTAACGATGTTGGGTGTGTTTACGCGGGCTAAGGCAGCGCGAGAACATTTCTCTCGTATTCTGGCTGGCACTGCCTATGCTAGCCCTGCGCATAAACTGTCAAAAAAGGCGTTTAAAATAGGCGCCAAATCCCGCTGTGTCGGCCGTGCCAGTTTGCCGGGAGATAAGTCAATATCACATCGTGCATTAATCCTGGGTGCATTATCTGAAGGTCAGACGGTGGTATCGGGTATGCACGAGGATGAGGATACCCTGGCGACTCTGCAGGCATTTCGTGACATGGGGGTGGTCATCGAAGGGCCAGCAGAAGGGCTGGTGACCATTCATGGTGTTGGTTTGCAGGGGTTGCGTCAGGCGCCTGGAGCGTTATATCTCGGACGATCCTCAACATCTCTGCGCCTGCTGACGGGTCTGCTGGCTGCGCAGTCGTTTCCTTCAGAGCTGACAGGCAATGAAGTGCTTGAGGGGTGTGATCTGAGCACCATCATTCAGCCTTTGCAGCAGATGGGCGCGAGGATTGATGCGGTAAGAGAGTCCTTTCTTCCTGTCAGAATCTCAGGGATAGATGGGCTGAAGGCTATTACACACCAGATTGAAACTCCCAGTGCGCAAGTTAAGTCAGCACTGCTGTTAGCATCCATGTATGCAGAAGGTGAAACTAGACTGACCGAGCGTGTGAGAACGCGTGATCACACAGAACGAATGATGGCGGCTTTCGGGTGGCCGATTCGAGCGGATGATAACGTGGTTTGTTCTTCTGGCAAGGGGCAACTGTTGCCTGTAAGTGTGATTATCCCCGGTGATATATCGCTTGCGGCCTATTTTATGGTGGCAGCGTTGATTACGCGAGATAGTGACCTTCGACTGGAGAGGGTGGGGGCTAACCCTTCTCGTACTAGTCTCCTTGACCTGTTGATTGGTATGGGAGGATTGATTGAGCAAAGTGCTAAGCAAGAGTCGAATGACGAGCCAGATGCGTGCTTGCATATTCGCTACTCAAGGCTCAAACCATGTCGTGTTGACTTGTCAAAGATACACTGTTCCGTTGAAGAGCTGGCAGTATTATTGATTGCACTGAGCTTTGCAGAGGGGGAGTCTGTCCTTTTGGACTGGAACCGGGTTGCTCAATTGGATGCCTTGAAGATCACTGTCAATGGTTTGCAAAAACTTGGTATTCAAATTGAGTCGCAAGGTGACTGTTTGCTGATCAAGGGCGTTGGCTCTGAGGTTTTATTGGCTGGACATGAGCTTGATGGCAAAGGTAATTCTGTTGCATCTATGGCGCTTGCAGTGGCGGCACTGCGAACAGGTAATTCGGTAATTATCCAGGATTGTTTGGGAGACATTCCTTACTTCCCTGAGTTTGTTAGCATTGCCCAGTCATTGGGTTTTGAACTTCAATCAATTGGATAAGTCATGGCATTGAAATCCGTACCCGTTGTTACCGTTGATGGTCCAAGCGGTTCAGGGAAGGGAACCATTTGCAAGTTGCTTGCAACAAGGCTGGGATGGCACTTGTTGGATAGCGGTGCATTGTATCGTTTAGTGGCTTTGGCCAGTATGCGTCACCAGATTGCTGTTGATGATGAGGATTCCTTGACTGTACTGAGTGCTCATCTTGATGTGCAGTTTAAGACTGCAGCTGAGACTGATGGAGTCCATGTCGTACTTGAGGGCGAAGATGTAACCAGTACCATTCGTCAGGAAGAAGTAGGCAAACTGGCATCCAAAGTCGCGACCTACCCTGGCGTTCGCCAGGCCCTGTTGGAAAGACAGCGTATCTTCGCTGCTCTGCCTGGATTGATTGCGGATGGGCGTGACATGGGTACCGTCGTATTTCCCGATGCACCGCTTAAAATATACTTGGTAGCCAGTGCTGAAGAGCGTGCTCGCCGCCGGTTCCTCCAGTTGCAAAAGCGTGGGGCCGATGCTAGTTTTGCTAAGATTTTGCAAGATATTCAGGCGCGTGATGCCCAGGATATGAATCGCAGTGTGGCACCACTCAAGCCAGCCGCTGATGCAGTAACGATCGATTCAAGTGAGCTGGATATAGACGCCGTAATGTATGAGGTAGAGCAACTCTTACGCGAGCGTGAGTTGGTGTGAGGTTTATGTTCAATCCCATGGTGGGGTGCGCTGCATGACCCAGTTAGTCATGTTGTGCAGGAAGACTCAACTGACCCGTATGGACTGGTATACGGCAAACTGATATGCACTGCATATCCCCAGGTCACAGGAAAGAAGATGAGCGAGAGTTTTGCTGAGCTGTTTGAAGAAAGCCTGAAGGAAATGGACCTTCAGGTTGGTGCCATTATAGAGGGAACAGTTGTTGCCATTGATAAAGAATGGGTGACTGTTAACGCAGGGCTGAAATCGGAAGGGGTTATCCCGCTCAATCAGTTTCTGAATGAGAACGGCGAACACTCCCTGCAGGTCGGCGCGGTGGTTAAAGTCGCTGTCGAAGCTCTTGAAGATGGTTATGGTGCTACTCGTCTGTCGCGCGAAAAAGCGAAGCGTGCTGAGGCCTGGGTTGAGCTAGAGAAAGCTTTTGCAGATAACGCTGTTATTAAAGGCGTTATTTCTGGCCGTGTGAAAGGCGGTTTTACCGTTGAAATCGACACTGTTCGTGCGTTTCTTCCGGGCTCACTGATTGATGTTCGTCCGTTGCGGGATACGACTCATCTTGAAGGTAAAGAGCTTGAGTTCAAGCTGATCAAACTGGACCAGAAGCGAAACAACGTTGTTGTTAGTCGCCGTGCAGTCCTTGAGGCTGAGAATAGTGCAGAGCGTGAAACTCTTCTTGCAAATCTTCAGGAAGGGCAGGAGCTGAAGGGTATTGTTAAAAACCTTACTGACTACGGCGCATTCGTTGACCTGGGTGGTGTAGATGGCTTGTTGCACATTACCGACATGGCGTGGAAACGCATTCGTCATCCTAGTGAAATGCTGAATGTCGGTGACGAAATCAGAGTCGTTGTATTGAAGTTTGATCGTGATCGTCAGCGTGTTTCTCTGGGCATCAAGCAACTGGGTGAAGATCCTTGGGTTAACATCAAAATACGTTTCCCTGAAAACAGTATCACCAAGGCGCGTGTCACCAATCTGACAGATTATGGCTGCTTTGCAGAGATTGAAGATGGTATTGAAGGCTTGGTTCACGTGTCTGAAATGGACTGGACCAACAAGAACATTCATCCGTCCAAGGTTGTTCAGGTGGGTGATGAAGTCGATGTAATGATCCTGGATATTGATGAAGAGCGTCGTCGTATTTCCTTGGGTATGAAGCAATGTGTTGCGAATCCATGGGAGGCATTCTCCTCTAAATTCAACAAGGGCGATCGCATCAGCGGCAAGATCAAGTCAATCACTGACTTTGGTATCTTCGTTGGTCTGGATGGTGGCATCGACGGTTTGGTTCATCTCTCTGATATTTCGTGGAATGAGCCTAGTGAAGAGGCCGTTAAACAGTTCAAGAAAGGTGATGAGATCGAAACTGTCGTACTGGCGGTTGATCCTGAGCGTGAGCGTATCTCTCTGGGCATTAAGCAACTGGATGAAGATCCTTTCCAGAGCTTCGTGGCTAGCAATGATAAAGGTGCCGTCGTTAGCGCCAAAGTAACTGCACTGGATGCCAAGGGGGCGACAGTGGAGTTGATCGAGGGCGTCGAGGGGCAAATCAAAGCCAGTGAATTAAGCCGTGACAGTGTTGACGATCCCCGCCAGGTTCTGAATGTTGGAGATGTGGTTGAGGCTCGCATTCAGAATATTGATCGCAAAAATCGCGTCATTATGCTGTCCGTAAAAGCGAAAGATGTTGCTGAGGAAAAGGCTGCGATGCAGCAGATGCGTCAGGCGCAATCTGAAGCATCAGGTCCAACCACTATCGGCGATCTGATCAAAGAGCAGCTCAAAGGCAAGCAATAGATCCTGCATCTAACTTGTTGATAAAAAAGAGTGAGTGATTGATTTTGCTCACTCTTTTTTTTTATATAAAAACAGTGTAGTTTGTTTTTTGATCAATGCTGATGCTGGCGCCATGCTAGATAGCGGACCTTCAGTAATGGCAGACCTCAGCAGCTTCCCATCCCGAAATGGGATAAGGTCTGAAACAGCTAAGCGGTTGCACGCTTTGCAAAAGGAGAGTGTCATGACTAAGTCTGAATTGATTGAGCGTCTGGTAGCCAGGCATCCGGATATGCCCATTAAAGATGTCGAAGCAGCTGTAAAAACCATTCTTGACCATATGTCAGAAGCGCTGGCTCGTGGTGATCGAATTGAAATCCGTGGTTTTGGTAGTTTTTCTCTTCACTTCCGTGCTCCACGTGTCGGGCGTAATCCCAAAACCGGCGAGTCTGTACCTTTAGGGCCCAAGTTTGTTCCCCATTTCAAGCCTGGCAAAGAGCTGAGAGATCAGGTCAACGTTGATTGACTAATATCCAATCCGGATTTCTGTGATTGATCTAAGTTAGTGCTCTCCAGCTTCTCTAGAAGGGATGAGCGCCACTTGAGCATAATGTCTATTGGCCCTGTGGTTTAAAGACTCTACAATGTCCAACCGCATTGAATTATTGACAGGGGGACGTTGTGAGATTGCTAAAAGGGTTGTTGCTCGGAGTTCTGACTCTTGTTTTGCTGCTTATCGGCATTATGTTTGCTATCCATAATACGCAGCCAGTGGCTTTAAACTTTGTATTTTTCTCCCTTCCTGAATTTAGTGTGTCTTTCTGGCTTATTCTCAGCTTCTTCTTCGGTGGTGTAATTGGCGTAGCGTTAAGTGTGGTCATGCTGTTGCAGATGAAGGCACGTGCATTGCAACTTAAGCGCAAGCTCAACCAATTAGATTCAGAGTTAACGAAATTGCGCCAGGCAAGCACCAGTGTCTAATGCCTATTAAATGTCTGACTTGTTCTTGCTATTGCTATTAGTAGTTGCAGTAGGCATTGGCTGGCTACTGGGGTTTCAGGCAAGGCGAGAGAGACGTCTGTCTCATCTCGCTGCAAAATTACGTCGAGAATACTTCCTCGGTCTCAATCATCTATTAAGTGAGCATTCTGACGAGGCTGTTGAAACTTTTCTACGGGCGTTAGAGATCGATAGTGATGCAGTAGACACGCATTTGGCTCTTGCTGAACTTTTCCGCCGCAAGGGAGATGTGGGTCGGGCGGTCAAAGTCCATCAAGGCCTTCTGAATAGAAATGATCTTAGCGCTGCCCAAGTGCATCTGGTACAGACAGGGTTAGCTAAAGACTATCTCTCCAGTGGGCTGTTAGATCGTGCGGAGACCTTGTTAAGGGACATCCTATCCAAGAGCAGTGCTCAGCAGCGGATAGATGCCTTGGTATTGCTGATGGAGGTCTATCAGCAGGAGCGTGACTGGCAAAATGCGCTGTATGTTGGACAGCAGCGACTCTACTTGCAGCCAGAGAATCCCAGATTGCGTAGTCATTTATCACACTATGCCTGTGAACTGGCAGAGCAAGCGCTTAGCGGTGGTCAGCGTCAAATGGCTTATGACTATCTGAAACAGTCACTGAGTTTTGATGCAGGCTGTGGGCGCGCCCTGTTGAAACTGACAACGCTTGCTATTGAGGACAGTCAATGGCGCCCTGCGTTGAGGTATCTGAAGCGCTTTCAGAAGAGTAATCCAGATATGCTCAGTGAAGGCTTGGCTTCTATCGTTGAAGTATACCGGGCGCTTGAGCGACCGAAAGCGCTGGTAAAAGTGTTAGTACATTGGCATTCGACAAATCCTTCGGCAACTCTATTAATTGCTATTGCACGATATATAAAAGCAGAGGAAGGGTACGAGCAAGCACATGCATTTATGATCGAGCAACTGAATAAAAGAATGACCCTAAGAGGGATACGTTACCTGACGGAGCTTGAGCTCGAGCAGAACAGTGCGTTACAGCCCCAAAGTACAAGGTTGGTTGCTAATGCTTTGCAGATGGTATTGGATACCAAGGCATGCTACCAGTGTGGTCATTGTGGGTTTCATGGCCGTCAGATGTATTGGCAATGCCCTCGTTGTAAGGAGTGGGGAGCGATTAAACCCATTCGAGGAATTGAAGGTGACTAGATCAGTGTGAAGCGCACTGTGCCTGCCCTTGAAGAGTTGTGTTAGTAGATGAGTATTAGCTATATGAATTCAAAACCTATCATTGTTGCACTTGACTATGCCGATCAATCTTTGGCACTGGATATGGCCAAACGTTTGGATCCTCAACAATGTAGGGTAAAGATAGGCAAGGAGCTATTTACTCTTGCTGGGCCTGCGATTCTGGAAAAGTTGCATGAGCTGGGGTTTGAGGTATTCCTGGACCTCAAGTTCCACGATATTCCGAATACCACTGCGATGGCTGTCAAAGCTGCTGCACAACAAGGGGTTTGGATGGTCAACGTTCATGCCAGTGGTGGGCGTAGGATGATGGAAGCAACCCGCGAGGTGCTGGAAACGGTAGCAGGTCCAAAACCGTTATTGATCGCGGTGACTGTACTGACCAGTATGGAGTCTGCAGACTTGAGAGAGATCGGTATTGATCTTGATCCGCAGCAACAGGTATTACGATTGGCATCGCTGGCAGCTGCTAGTGGCATGGACGGGGTTGTGTGTTCTGCTCAGGAAGTGTCTGTGCTCAGAGCTCAGATCAATCGCGAGTTTAAACTTGTGACTCCTGGTATCCGTCCAGCTGGTAGTGATCAAGGAGATCAGCGTCGAATCATGACGCCAGCTGAGGCTATATCAGCCGGTAGTGACTATCTTGTGATAGGGCGCCCTATTACAAGGGCAGCTGACCCGATTTCTGTCCTGAAAGACATTAATCTTAGTCTTGGTTGATGCCAGCCTCGCTTTATAGTGTCGTACCTCCTGAGAGCGGGATGAATGAGTCCGGCTCTCAGGGAAGCGCCTAATAGCTCTTGCGTGCTTAGTGCATTTTGCTCAGCAATCTGAACTGAACGTCAATCTGAACATTCAAACTTTCAAGATTTGCAGCCTTTTCTTTACCTTCATGGCTCGCACGATAGAGGTGGGGTGTCATCAGGAGCAAGTCGCTAAGCTGCTGCTTGTTCAGTGTCAGATCCTTTATCTGTAATCTGTGTTCAAGCAGAGTAAAACCAGAATGGTCAAAGGGGCTAAGCTCACTTTTCCTTACCTCGGGGTAAATTACTTCCCTTAGTTCCAATAGATGCTCTGGACCTGCATCAACCAGCAAAATATGGCCATTTGGTTTTAGCAAGTGATTAAACCATTCCAGCTTGTGATAGCCAAAAGCGCAGACAATTAAATCGAATGTATGAGGTTGGAAGGGGATCGCAGCATTACTGGCCACCAGCCAGCTAATTTGTTTGTTTCTTCGACAGGCCGCTTGTACTGCCCATTTGGAAATATCCAAGCCATACGCCTTAAGAGATGTCTGTCCATTACTGACTGTCTTTGCAAGGCGATCGAGATAGAACCCTTCCCCACAACCCGCATCCAGAACTGTCAGGTTGTTGTAGGCGCCACAGACAGATTGCACCAGGGTGTTTAGCTGGTCACTAATTCCGTTGTAGATGCCGCTATCAAGAAAGCGCTGCCTGGCTTCCACCATATTCTTGCTGTCACCAGGATCTCTGGAGTGTTTCTTGTGCACGGGAAGCAAGTTCGCATAGCCCTGCCGGGCAATATCAAAACTGTGGTTGGAGGGGCAGCATAAGCGCTGCCCATCGAGATGCAGTGACTGGCCATCAATTGGGCAGATCAAAGGTGAGGCATCAAGCATTGTAACTAATTCCGGGACTGGCCATTTTTTGGTGCTATCGAAGGCCGTGCCAGTGTAGCAGACCTGGGGGAGTGTCGCAGGATGTATGCCTATGACACCTCGGATAAGGTTGCGGCGAAGTTTTGATTATTCGGCTCAAGACGAATCGCTTTCTTGGCTGCTTGCTTTGCTTCTTTTTTGCGATTCAGGGCTTTGAGTACAACGGCAAGATTGTTGTAGAGCACTCCAGAGGCAGGGTGATGCTTGAGCGCATTACGCAGTACACGCTCTGACGCGACATATTTTTTCTGCAAATAGAGTGCAACGCTCAATCCTATAGAGGATTGCAGATTGTCAGGCCATTGCTTTAACACGCTTGCATAAGCCTTTTGCAACTGTGGTGGGGAGAAACTCTGTTCGCTTTGCGCAATGGAGTCTGCTAGCTGATCCGGGTTTTGATTGGCAGGTAGTAATCCTGGTTTGAGTGGAACGAATCCCCAGTAGCCAGTGCGAGCCCAGGTTCTCTCAAAAGTACCAATGTTGGTTCGATGCCACTCATCTTCTGCAGAGTGCAGAATCAGCTCCTTGGAAGCGGCGTCATAACCGACGACAACAGCATAATGCCATTGCGGATACCAGGGCAGTGCCAGGTTCTGAAATACCAGTACTGAGTGATGTGCTTGCAGCTCTTTAATCAGCCCTGCAATTGTCCCTTCTACCTTGAAGGGTATAAAGCCCTGCCGTCGGCTAGCTCCGAGCATTTCCACCTGAATACTACCTTTCCGGTCAGGCAGATATACCTCGCTCACCAGTTGGTCAGGGCTGGTCGAAGCCCCGGCTGCATTCAGTGCCATGGCTAGGGCAGCAGGGCCACATTGATATTCTTTCTGTGCGTAGAAAGGAACATCTTTCAACAGGATGCTCTTTTGGGATGCGGGTTGCGCAAGAAAACTGGATGTCTGTGGGGGTGTGATAGCGCAGGCTGAGAGCAGCGCTGCGCACAAGCACACCAACATCAATCGCACCGGAACGGTGATATTGTATTGGCGCTTGGAACTGTCTAGTTGGGATGACATTACTGTCAAAATCCAATCTATTTTTTCACGAAGGTGAATACGTCGGTCAGACCGAGAATATCGGTGGCAAGCAGTACCAGGAAAATAAATACTGCAGCGGCTACGATCCCTTGCCCAGCAGGCTGTTGGTCCATTCTATCCGCCACCAGCCTTGCCTCCTCATCGCTCAGGCTAGCGACACGCTGTTCGACATCGGCTGGATTGGCCCCTTGTTTGATCAGTTGCTGACGCACATCCTGACGCGCGAGCAGTGACTCCAGGCGAGCTTTAGGATTCGCTTGCTGTTCAGAATACATCTGACCGGGGCTTACCATCCCGGCATGCGCTAATGTTGGCGCAATAAAGCCACCACTGACAAAACTGGCGAGAACCAATGCGGTAATCTGCTTTTTCATTCCAGTGTTCATGTTGTCTCCCTCTACTGCTTGGATTATCACACTTTTACCGACCGCAGCGCGTATTATGCCGTACCTCTCGATGAGGGCAACATAGGTAAACCACCGGCTTAACTCGAAGAACTGTTTTTTCACGGGATGCGAGGGCAATCATGCACGTTGTTCGAAGTGAAAAGTCATCTATGCGAGCGAAGATCATTAGCGATTGGTCGCGGCGGGAGCTTGTGCCGGGATAAATCATCCAGGCAGGCATATTCTTGGCGATCAAGTGGCTGATTTACATAAGTCATTGCTGAAAATGTGCGTTTTGCTTGATCAGACAGTAATTGTGCTAGAGTGCACGCTGATGTGTTTTTGTCGCTAGGTGGAGAGCTGTAATGGGATTGTTTTCGCTAATTGGTAAATTATTTCAAGGCGGTGGCAGTGCGGAAGCTGAGCAGGAAAGCACAGCTGATGCAGTGGAATACAAAGGGTTTCAAATTATCCCTCAGCCCCGCAAGATCGGTGGCCAATATGGTGTGGGCGCGCTGATTTGTAAGGAAGTCGATGGTGAGTCCAGACAATATCAGCTGTTGCGCTCAGATCAGATGAGCAGTCGCGATGACTGCATCGAATTGAGCATAAGCAAAGCAAAACGGACCATCGACGAGCAGGGCGAGCGCGTATTTAGCTGATGATCGATGCCCGCTGCTGGGGCGCTACCAGCAGCAGTGCTTCATCTGGAATTATCTTAACAGGTCGTTGAAAATCTATCTGCGTTGCCGAATACCGCGTCAAAAACAGGCTCAAAATGCTCATTTAGTTCACTAAACTCCGCTTTTTCGCCTGTTTTTTCCTTGTCTCGGCTGCCTCGATAACGTTTTTCAACAGCCTGCTAATGGATAGTCTCAACCTGCGGTGCACTTTCTCTGTTGTTCTCCTGCTGAGCCTGCCACAGCCCCGCATAGCGTCCTTTGCGAGAAAGCAGCTCGTTATGTG